>QJOU01000031.1 GCA_003265685.1 Piscinibacter caeni
GAGCGCCGCACTGGCCCGCCTGGCCCGTCGGCTGGCCGCCCCGCGCCGGCCCGCCCGCGGCCCGGCGCAGCTGGAGTTCTACGCCGAGGCCGGCGCACCCGAGGGCGCGCTGTACCTGGACGGCGAACTCGTCGGTTGGCTGAGCGGCGTGCAGCGCCTGTGATCCTCCGGCCGCCTCACACCATCGCGAGCGGCCCGCGCGTTCGCGGTGGCGGGAACAGCGTGTCGAGCTCGTGCCGGACCCCCGCGTCCAGCACGAGCTCGGCGGCCGCCAGGTTCTCGCGCAGGTGCACCTCGCGCACCGCCTTCGGAATCGCCATCACGCCGGGCTGGTGCAGCACCCAGGCCAGCCCGAGCTGGGCCGCGCTGACGCCGAGCCGCTGCGCCAGCGCCGCGAGCCGCGCGTCGGCCGCGAGCCGGCCCTGGTCGATCGGGCAGTAGGCCATCAGCGGCATGGCGCGCGCGCGCAGCCAGGGCAGCAGCGCCACGCCCGCGCCGCGCTCGCCGAGCGAGAAGTACACCTGGTTGGCCGCGCAGGCACCCCCGCCCGGCACGCCGGCCAGCTCCTCCATGTCCTCGAGGTCGAAGTTGCTCACGCCCCAGGCGCCGATGTGGCCGCGCGCACGCAGCTGCTCGAAGGCCTCGACCGTCTCGGCCAGCGGATGGGCGCCGCGCCAGTGCAGCAGGTAGAGGTCGATGCGGTCCAGCCCCAGGCGCTTGCGGCTGCGCTCGCAGGCCGCCGGCACGCCGGCGCGGCTGGCGTTGTGCGGGTAGACCTTGCTGACCACGAACACCTGCTCGCGCGTCACCGCGCCGACGCGCAGCGCGTCGGCCAGCGCCACGCCGACCACGCGCTCCGCGCCGCCCTCGCCGTACATCTCGGCCGTGTCGATGACGCGGTAGCCGAGCTCGAGCGCGAGCCGCACGGCGGCGATCTCGGCGCCGCCCGTGCGCGCGGATTCGCCCATGCGCCACGTGCCCAGGCCGAGGGCCGGGCGCTTCGATCCGTCGGGGAAGGTCAGGTGCTGCATGGCGCTTGCTTCTGCCGCGATACTGCATGGTAGTCACCCGGGAGAGGAACTCGATGTCGGTGCTGGTGCTGGAGGGGGTCGAGAAGCGCTTCGGCAACGGCCTGCTCGCGTTGCAGGGCGCGACGCTGTCGGTCGCGGCGGGCGAGTTCGTCACCATCCTCGGCCCGTCGGGCTGCGGCAAGAGCACGGTGCTCAAGCTCGCCGCGGGCCTGGAGCCGCTCAGCGCGGGCCGCCTCGACGCGCCCGCACTGCGCGACCGGCACAGCGCCCAGACCGCCTACGTGTTCCAGGAGCCGACGCTGATGCCCTGGGCCAGCGTGTTCGACAACGTCTGGCTGCCGCTGCGCCTGGGCGGCATGGGCCGCGACGCGGCGCACGACCGCATCGAGCGAGCGCTGAACTCGGTCGGGCTGCTGGACTTCGCCGCCGCCTTCCCGGGCGAACTGTCGGGCGGCATGAAGATGCGCGTGTCGATCGCCCGCGCGCTGGTGACCGAGCCGCAGCTGCTGCTGATGGACGAGCCCTTCGCCGCGCTGGACGAGATCACGCGCCAGAAGCTCAACGCCGACCTGCTCGCCTCCTGGCAGTCGAAGGACCTGGCCACGCTGTTCGTCACCCACAGCGTGTACGAGTCGGTGTTCCTGAGCCAGCGCGTGCTGGTGATGAGCGCGCGGCCCGGGCGCATCGTTGCCGAGGTGGCGATCGACGAGCCCTACCCGCGCACGCCGGCCTTCCGCACCTCGGAGAACTACCTGCGCCACTGCACCGCGCTGACCCACGCGCTCGAGGCGGCCCATGCGCCGCAGGCCGCATGAAGCGCGGCGCGCTGCCGCTGCTGACGCTGCTCGGCCTGCTGCTCGCCTGGGAGGCGCTGGTGCGACTGGCCAAGATCCCGCACTACACGCTGCCCGCCCCGACGCTGGTGCTGCAGACGCTGGCCGCGAACTTCGGCTCGCTGGCCGGCAGCTGGTGGTTCACGCTCAAGATCACCTTCGGCGCGCTCGCGCTGGCCTGTGCCGGCGGCGTGGCGATCGCGGCCGTGTTCGCGCTCTCGCGGCCGGTCGAGACGGCGCTGTTCCCGATCGCGGTGATCCTGCAGGTCACGCCGATCGTCGCGATCGCGCCGCTGATCCTGATCTACGTCGAGAGCACCACGGCCGCGCTGCTGCTGTGCACCTGGATCGTCGCGTTCTTCCCGATCCTGTCGAACACCGTGATCGGGCTGCGCGCGGCCGACCCGAACCTGCGCGACCTGTACCGCCTCTACCGCGCCACGCCGTGGCAGCGCCTGCGCCTGCTGCTGGTGCCCAGCGCGCTGCCTTACTTCGTGGCCGGGCTGAAGATCTCCGGCGGGCTGAGCCTGATCGGCGCGGTGACGGCCGAGATGGTGGCCGGCGCTGCGGGCCGCGAGACGGGCCTGGCCTCGCGCATCCTCGAGGCCAGCTTCCGCACCGAGACGCCGAAGATGTTCGCCGCGCTGCTGCTGCTGGTGGCCACCGGGGTGCTGATCTTCTGGGGCTTCAACGCGCTCTCGCATGCCTTGCTCGGGCGGTGGCATGCTTCGGAGCAGACCCTTCACGACTAGGAGCCGGCCATGACCCAGCGCACCCTCACCCTGCTCGCGGCCCTGCTGTGCGCCGCCTCGGCCCAGGCCGAGGACAAGGTGGTGTTCGCCACCAACTGGAAGGCGCAGGCCGCGCACGGCGGCTTCTACCAGGCGGTGGCCGACGGCACGTACAGGAAGTACGGCCTGGACGTGACCATCCAGCCCGGCGGGCCGCAGGTCAACAACCGGCCGCTGCTGCCGGCCGGCCGCATTCACTTCCTGATGACGGGCAACCTGCTGCACAACTTCGACAACGCCAAGAACGGCGTGCCGACGATCGTCGTCGCGGCGATGTTCCAGAAGGACCCGCAGGCGCTGATCGCCCACCCCGGCCAGGGCTACGAGAAGTTCGAGGCGCTGAAGAACGCCCCGACGGCGCTGATCGCCAAGGACGGCCAGTTCTCCTGGTGGCAATGGCTGAAGGTGACGCACGGCTTCAAGGACGAGGCGCTCAAGCCCTACAACTACAACCTCGGCCCCTTCCTGGCCAACCCGAAGGCGATCCAGCAGGGTTACTCGGTGGCCGAGCCGATCTACGTCGAGAACCAGGGCAAGTTCAAGCCGGTGGTGCACCTGCTGGCCGACCACGGCTTCTCGACCTATTCCACCGTGATCGAGGCGCGCACGGAGACGGTGAAGAACAACCCGGACCTGGTGCAGCGCTTCGTCGACGCCTCCATCCTCGGCTGGGTCAACTACCTGTACGGCAACCGCCAGGCGGCCAACGCGCTGATGATCAAGGACAACCCCGAGATGACCGAGGCCGAGCTCGAGGCTTCGACGGCGCTGATGAAGCAGCAGGGCATCGTCGACTCGGGCGAATCGCTGGCCAACGGCATCGGCGCGATGAACGCCGGCCGGGTCAAGGATTTCTACGAACAGATGGTCAAGGCCGGCCTGTACAAGCCGGGCGAGGTCGACCTCGCCAAGGTCGCCACCTACCAGTTCGTCAACAAGAAGGTGGGGCTGGACGTGAAGGCCAAGCTGGGCGGGAAGTAAGCCACGGCTCAAGTCAGCAGCGTGCGCGCCGATAAACCGGTCACGCCAACCTCCCCGCGAGGTTCACGATGCCGGATGCCATGCTCGACCTGACCGCCCCGCTGCCCGACCTGGGCGCCTGGGTGGCGCGCTTTCGCGGCGCCGAGATCCCGGTGCTGGCGCAGAGCGCCGAAGCCCTGGAGGCGATGCGCGCCAACGAGGACGCGGTGGACGCCAACCAGATCGGCGAGATGGTCGCGGCCGACCCGCTGATGACGCTGAAGGTGCTGGCCTATGCGGCCGCACACCGCCCGGCGCGGGTGGTGACCGACACCGAGACCGTCACCGCCGCGCTGGTGATGATGGGCATCGGGCCGTTCTTCCGCGCCTTCGGGCCGCAGCGTTCGATCGACGAGCACCTGGCCGGCCGCCCCGAGGCCCTGCAGGGGCTCGACGAGGTGATCCGCCGCGCGCACCGCGGCGCCACCTTCGGGCTTGCCTTCGCGGTGCACCGCATGGATCCGGACGCGGCAGTGATCCACGAGGCCGCGCTGCTGCACGACTTCGCCGAGATGCTGCTGTGGTGCCACGCGCCGGCCCTGGCGCTGCGCATCCGGGAAGCTCAGCTGGCCGACCCCGGCCTGCGCTCGAGCGAGATCCAGCGCCGCCTGCTGAACATCGAGCTGCCCGACCTGCAGCAGGCGCTGATGAAGGCCTGGCACCTGCCCGAGCTGCTGGTGCGCATCAGCGACGACCGGCATGCCGAGCAGGCCAGCGTGCGCAACGTGCTGCTGGCGGTGCGCCTGGCGCGCCACACCGCACGCGGCTGGGACAACGCCGCGCTGCCCGACGACGTGGCCGACATCGCCGCGCTGCTGAACCTCGCGCCGCCGGCCGCGCTGCAGTTGCTGCGCAGCATCGAGAACTGAGCCCGCGGCGCGTGGCGCGGCCGCGCTGCGCGCGCCAGCTTTTCACACGGCGACCCCCGCAGGGGTGGATGATGTGCGCCGCGCGCGACAGAGTTCGCGCCGCATCCCATCACTCGCCCCGGAGGGCTCCCCATGGACATGGCATCGATCCAGAACTTCCTGTCGACCACCGCGCTCGACCTGGGCCTCAAGGTCCTGGCCGCCATCGCGTTCTGGGTCATCGGCCGTTGGCTGATCGGCCGCGTGATCGCGCTGATGCGCGCCGGCATGGACCGCAACAACGTCGACCCGACGCTGACCAAGTACATCGGCTCGATCGTCGCCATCGCGCTGAACATCGCGTTGGTGCTGGGCATCCTCGGCTACTTCGGCATCCAGACCACCTCGTTCGCCGCGATGCTCGCCGGCGCCGGCGTCGCGATCGGCGCGGCCTGGAGCGGCATGCTCGGCAACTTCGCGGCCGGGGCCTTCATGCTGATCCTGCGCCCGTTCAAGGTGGGTGACTTCGTCAGCGTCGGCGGCATCACCGGCACCGTGCACGAGCTGGGCCTGTTCGGCACCACCATCGTCACGCCGGACAACGTGCTGACCCTGCTGGGCAACGGCAAGATCTTCGGCGACACGATCCAGAACTTCTCTGCCCTGCCGACGCGGCGCGTCGAACGCACCGCGCAGCTGGCCGGCAGCGTCGACCCGCTCGAGGCGATCGAGCGCTTCAAGGCGGCGCTGGCGACCATCCCCAACGTCGCCACCGACCCCGCCCCGGAAGTCAACCTGCTGGACATGAACCTGAACGGGCCGGTGATCTCGGTGCGCCCCTACACCCACACCGCCCACTACTGGCAGGTCTACTTCGACACCAACGCGGCGATCGTGCGGGTCTGCAAGGAGGCCGGCTGGCCCGCGCCGACGCCGACACAAGTCACGCGGATCGTGAATGGGTGAGGCGCGCCGGGCTCAAGCCGGCGCGGGCGCGGCCGACATACTGTCGTGGCTACGCTCGGACGAACCTGCCGCGGAACCGGCTTCACGCTGATCGAGATGCTGATCGCCCTGGTGTTGGCCGGGGTGATCGCAGCGATTGCCTTGCCCGCCTACAGCACGCACCTGAATCGCGGGCGCACGGCGAAAGCGATCGCTGACATCAAGTCGATCGAGATGGGCCTGGAGCGGTACATGACGGCACGCGGACGCTACCCGGCCAACCTGGCCGAGGCCGGCATCACCGTCACCGATCCCTGGGGCCAGCCCTACCGCTACCTGAACATGGAGGGCGCCAAGGTCGGCCAGGTGCGAAAGGACCGCTCGCTGCACCCGCTGAACACTGACTACGACCTGTACAGCGTCGGGCCGGACGGCCAGACCGCCACGCCGCTGACCGCATCGATGAGCCGCGACGACATCGTGCGGGCCCGCAACGGCTCGTACGTCGGGCCGGCGAAGGACTACTGAGCGCGCCGTGAGCAGCCGCCATGCGCGCCTCCGCGGCAGCCGGGTCGGCCTGCGCGTGCTCGGGCTGTTCGTGCTGGCCGCGGCCGCGCCGCTGCTCGCGCTGGCGCTGCTGGCACAGCAGGTCATCGACGAGGCCCTGGCGCGCAGCAACGCCGAGATCCTCGCGGCCACCGCCAAGGCCTCCAGCCTGCAGACCCTGGACCGGCTGCGGTTGGCACGCCAGAGCCTGCTCGCCGCCACGGCGGGTGCACCCATCGGCGCCGACGACGAGCACCCGCTGAGTGCCGCGGTGGACATGGACGCGCGCGGCCGCCCCGTGGTGCAGCGGGACGGCCCGGGCACGGCCCGCCTGCTGGCCATGGCCCGGGGGGTCGCGGCGGGCGCGCAGGCGCGGCTGCTGATCGTGCCGGACGTCGCCGGCGCGCCCGATGTCGTTCTGCGCCAGCCGCTCGAGGACGGGGGCGCCCGGCTCGGGCTGGTCGCGCGCGACTTCCTGTGGGACGGCTTCGACGAGCTGCCCGCCGGCCTGTGGATGTGCGCGCTCGACGACCAGGGCCGCCCGCTGCAATGCTCGCATCCCGGCATGGCCGAGCGCGCCGCGCACCAGCTCGCCGGAAAGACCGCTGCCGACGGCGCGCAGGACGGCACCCGCGGCCTGTTCCTGGCAGCCGACTTCGGTGCGCCGGACTGGCACTTCGTCGCCGGCTTCGACGACGACCGTGCGGACGCCGCCGCGCAAAGCCTGCGACGCCAATTGCCGCTGGCGGGGGCGGCGGTGCTCCTGCTGGCCCTGCTGCTGACGATGGTGCAGCTGCGCCGCACGATGACCCCGCTGCTGGCGCTGACCGAGGGCGCGCGGCAGATCGCCCAGCGGCGTACCGGCACGCGCCTGGCGATCACCAGCCAGGACGAGTTCGGCGAGCTCGCCGGCGCCTTCAATCACATGGCCGTGCGTATCGAGGCGCAGTTCGCCGAGCTGGAGACGCTGGCGGCCATCGACCGCGAGATCGTCGACGGCGCCGACCTGGCGACGATAGGCGCGCAGATCGTCCAGCAGCTGCAGCGCGTGCTGCCGCAGCGTGCCGTGGCGCTGGCCTACCTGCCGAATCTCGACGCCCGGCACCTGGTGGGCATCGTGGCCGCGCCAACGCTCCCGGACACGCGCTCGTACCGCATTGCGGCCGAGCCGGCGGTGCTGGCGCGCATCGGCGCGGCGCCCGGCTGGCTGCCGCTGGACGGCGTGCTCGAGGTGCCTGGGCTGGGCGGCGGCGCGGCGCTGCCGCTGCGCCGGCGCGATCGCTGTCACGGGTTCCTGGCGCTCGGCGCCGGACCGGCGCCCGACGAAGACGCCCAGCGCCAGATCCACGAACTGCGCAACCGGGCGGCGATCGCCGCGGGCGCCGCCGAGCGCGAGCGCAGCCTGATCCACGCCGCCCGGCACGACCCGGTCACCGGGCTGCTGAACCGGCATGGCCTGGACGACACGCTGCAACAGGCGCTCGCCTCGACCGGCCCCGGCGCGGCCCAGCTGGCGGTGCTGTTCGTCGACCTCGACCGCTTCAAGTCGATCAACGACAGCTGTGGCCACGCCGTCGGCGACCAGGCCCTGCGCCAGGCCGCCGACCGGCTGCGCGACTGCCTGCCCGAGCATGCCCAGGCGGCCCGCCCGGCGGGCGACGAATTCGTCGTGCTGCTGCCGCGCGCCGGCGACGGCCGGGCCGCCACGGCGCTGGCGCAGGCCATCAACGACAGCCTGGCCCAGCCGATGCTGCTGGGAGACAGCCTGTTCTTCGTGCGCGCCAGCATCGGTGTCGCGCTGTGCGACGACGCCCGCGCCGCAGGCGAGGCGGTGCTGCGCCAGGCCGACCAGGCGATGTACCAGGCCAAGCGTGCCGGCGGCGGCCGGTATGCGTTGTTCGACCCGCAGATCGACCGGCAGGCACGCCGGCGCGCCTGGATCGAGGCCGACCTGCCGTTGGCTGCCGAGCGCGGCGAACTCCGGCTCGTCTACCAGCCTCGCGTGGCGCGCGACGGGACGATCGTGTCGGTCGAGGCGCTGCTGCGCTGGCGGCATCCGGAATACGGTGAGTGCCCACCCGGCGAGTTCATTGCCGTGGCCGAGCAGAGCAGCTTGATCGAGCATGTCGGACGCTGGGTCATCGAGCAGGCCTGCAGCCAGGCCCGGGCCTGGCGCGACGCCGGCATCGACGGCCTGCGTGTGGCGATCAATCTGTCGGCACGCCAGATCGCCTCGGACCTGCTGCTGCACGAACTCCGGTCGGCGATGGCCCGGCACGGCCTGCTCGGCGCGGACCTGGAGGTCGAGATCACCGAGAGCCTGCTGGTCGAGCAGACCGACTCGACGCTGGAGCGGCTGCACGCCCTGCGGCGACTCGGCCTGACGATCGCGCTGGACGACTTCGGCACCGGCTACTCGTCGATGTCGTACCTGCGCAGCCTGCCGATCGACGTGCTCAAGATCGACCGCGCCTTCGTGCGCGACATCGGGCACGACCACAGCGCGCTGGCAGTGGCACGTGCCATCGTCGCGCTGGCCAGTTCGCTGGGCATGCGCACCGTGGCCGAGGGCGTGGAGACGGCGCAGCAGCTCGAGGCGCTCCAGGAACTGCGCTGCGACGAGTTGCAGGGCTACCTGTTCAGCCCGCCGCTGGAGGCCGGCGCGATCGCCGAACGGCTGCGCGCCGCGGCTACACCGGAACCGACGTTGTCGCCTTGACGCGGTCGAGCACGAAGCTCGTGCGGCAGTCGGCCACGCTCGGGTGCCGCAGCAGCGTCTCGAGGATGAAGCGCGAGTAGTGCTGCATGTCGCCGAAGACCGCGCGCAGCAGGTAGTCGGTCTCGCCCGTCAGCGCCGCACATTCCACCACCTCGGGCCAGGCCTGCACGGCGGCGCGGAACAGGTCCATGGGAGAACGCTTGTGCACCTCGACGTGCTTCTCGAGCCGCACGTTGATGTAGGCCGTCAGCGACAGGCCGATGCGCTCGGGCGGCACCAGCGCCACGTAGGCCGCGATCACGCCGGCCTCCTCGAGCCGCTTGACGCGCCGCAGCGCCGCCGAGGCCGACAGCCCGATCTGCTCGGCCAGCGCGTCGTAGGTCGTCCGCCCGTCGGCCTGGAGCGCACGCAGGATGCGCCGATCAACCTGGTCGAGCTGGATTACACCTTCCATGGCGTCGATTGTGCAGCTTTCCGGCTTCTATCACCAAGTCTCGCGATCAACTTGCAGGAAAGCTGCGCAGCGGCCACCCTACAGTTCATGTCCACTTGAGGCCGGTCAACGCGGCCCGCGAGGAGACAGCGATGAACCTGACGCCCGATTTCCATTCCGGCATCAACCACGGCGTGGCGCCGGTGACCTACGGCCAGGGTGACCGGCCGCCGCGCGGCGACTACGGCAGCGCGCGCGCCGACTACACCTGCGAGCAGAACTGGGCCGCCTACACCGAGGCCGACCACGATCTGTACCGTCGGCTGCACGAGCGCCAGTCGGCCCAGTTGCCCGGACTGGCCTGCGAGGAGTTCATCGCCGCCGTGGCCGAGCTCGGCGCGCCGGACCGCATTCCCCGCTTCGACGCGCTGAGCGAACGGCTGTACCGCGCCACGCGCTGGGAGGTCGTCGCGGTGCCCGGGCTGATCCCCGAGGAGGCCTTCTTCCGCCTGCTCGCCAACCGGCGCTTCCCGGTCACCGGCTGGCTGCGCCGGCCGGAGGAGTTCGACTACGTGGTCGAGCCCGACGTGTTCCACGACCTGTTCGGCCATGTGCCGCTGCTGTTCAACCCGGTGTTCGCCGACTACATGCAGGCCTATGGCGCCGGCGGGCTGAAGGCGAGCCGGCTCGAGGCCTGCGAGTACCTGGCGCGGCTGTACTGGTACACGGTGGAGTTCGGCCTGATCGCCACGCCGGCCGGGCTGCGCGCCTACGGGGCCGGCATCCTGTCGTCGGCCGGCGAGCTGCGCTACAGCGTCACCAGCCCGCAGCCGCGTCGCATCGGCTTCAACCTCGAACGCATGATGCGCACGCGCTACAAGATCGACACCTACCAGGCGAGCTACTTCGTGATCGACTCGTTCGATCAGCTGTTCGACGCCACGGCACCGGACTTCACGCCGGTCTACCGGCGGGTCGCCGAGGGCGGGGAACTCGCGCCCGACAGCCTGCTGCCCGGCGACCGCGTGTACTGAGCAAGCCCTCTTCGGGGCGATTGTGGCGCCCCGCCGGCGCGCCGAGACTGCGCGCCACGATGGACGACTCACTCGTTCGACGCTGCACGCTGGTGCTGCTGGCGGCCATGGCGCTGGCGCTGGCCACCGGGCTGCTCGCCTGGGGACCGGTGCCGCTCGAGCCCGCCGCATGGCGGCATGCCGACACGCGGCCGTGGCTGGGCTTGCCGAATGCGGGGAACGTGCTGGCCAACCTGCCGCAGATCCTGGTGGGCTGGTGGGGCTGGCAGGTCACGCGGGCCGCGCCGTGGCCGGCCGCCGTGCGCCGGCCCTGGGCGGCCTTCCACCTGTGCACGCTGGCCGCGGGAGGGCTGGCGCTGCTGTACCACTTGCAGCCGGGCCCCGTGGGCTGGATCGCCGCGCAAACCGCCTTGTGCGGGGCGTTCGCGATGCTCGCCCTGGGCGCGCTCGCGGAACGGGTCGACGAGCGTTTCGGCCAGGCCAGGCCGACGGCGCTGCTGCTTGCCGGCGTGCTGCTGTGCGGTGCCGCCATCGCGGCGAGCGGCGGCGCCGACATCCGGCCGCTGATGCTGTTCGAGCTGCTTCCGGTGCTGCTGCTGCCGGCCGGGGCGATCAGCCTGCCGGGGCGCTGGACACGCAGCTCGGACTGGATCGTGATGCTGCTCGGCTACGGCCTGGCGCGCCTGGCGGACCTGCACGATGCCCGGCTGCTGGCGGCCACCGGCAGGTTCGGCGGCCATGCGTTGATGCACCTGCTGCTGGCCGCCGTCAGTGGCTGGCTGGCCTACCGTGCGTTGCAGGCCGCCTCGGGCGGCGCGCCGGACAGCCAGCGGCAGGCCTCGCTGAACACCGCCGGCTGAAACACCAGGTCGACGTGGGCGCAGCCCGGCACGTGCCGGTTGTCGGCACCCGGCAGCGTGGCGGTCGAGGGCGGGAAGACGATGTTGTCGCAGTGGGTGTAGAAGCAGGTGAACGACGCATAGGGCTGCGCGCCGCGCGCCAGCCGTTCGGCCGAGGCCAGCTCGGCCAGCCAGTCGCCGCCGCGCCGCATCTGCCGGCCGTTGTGCGTCGCGCCGAAGCGCGCCAGCCAGGTGCCGGCGTGCGGCGAACCGATGGTGATCACCCGTGCCAGCGGCGTGCCGGCGCCGTGGCCCGCCCACCAGCGGCGCACCGCCAGGCCGCCCATGCTGTGGGCGACGACCAGCGGGGGCCGCCCGGTCGCCATGGCGACCTGCCGGACTGCGGCGTCGATGTGCGGCGGGTAGTCGTCGATCGAGCCGAACACGGGCTCCAGGTTCACGGCGACATGCGGGATGCCGCGCCGCCGCAGCTCGCGCATCCACGGGTTCCACAGGCCGCGGTTGCAGACGAAGCCATGCACCAGGACCACACCGGTGCGGCCGGCGCTCTCGGGCCCGAGCAGATCGGGCAGCGCCCGCGAGCGGAACGGCTGGCGCCAGCAGAACACCTGCGGCGCGGTACGCACCTCGCCCCACCAGGCGCGCAGCAGCTGCGCGGCGCTGGCGCGCGGCGAGGGGTCGTCGCCATGCTGCCAGGCCAGCAGCAGCATCTCGACGCCGAGGAAGAGCGCATAGCCGAGCACGATCAGCAGGGCGCCGAGCACCGCCCAGCCCCAGCGCCCGCGGGCGGCGAACCAGGCGAACCAGCCTGCCGCCAGGGCCAGCAACCCGAGCGTGGTGGCCTGCTGCAGGCGGGCCAGCATCAGGCCAGCGCCGTCGCCGGCGCACCGAGGCGCTGGCGCAGGCCGGCAGCGAGCCGGTTCACGATGCCGTAGATCGACAGCTGCGGATTCGCGCCGATGCTGGTGGGGAACAGCGAGCCGTCGTGCACCGACAGGTTGGCGAGCTGCCAGTGCACGCCGTCCGGACCGACCACGCCGCGCTGCGCATCGCCGGCCATGCCGCAGCCGCCCATCACGTGTGCGCTGACCACGCGCGTCAGCAGGGGCTGCATCGGCAGCGCGCCGATCACGGCGCGCGCCTGTGCCCAGGTGCTGCAGGACTCGGCCAGCTCGTGCACCGGCAGCACCGAGCGCGCGCCGGCCGCGAACTGGATCTCGGCCATGCTCAGCAGCGCGCGCCGGGCACCCTCGAGCACGAAGGAGTTGAGCGGATAGTCGAGCAGCGGGCTGCCGTCGTCGCGCAGGCGCACCTGCCCGCCGGGGGACTCGGCGTGGAAGCCGTCGCGCAGCAGGGCCAGCAACGCCTGCGTGTTGGGGAAACGGGCCAGCAACTCCGCCTGCGCGCGGCCGAAGCCCGGCAACGTGGTGCTGAAGATGATCGGATGCAGCGGCGGCGCCTCGAGCTTGTAGCCAATCGGTCCGTCGATCGGCTGGGTCTCGAGGAAGTGGTCCGAGTAGATCGTCTGCGGCGCCCCCTTCCAGCCTTCGACCAGATCGTCGAACACCGCGGCCGAGATCACCACAGGATGCAGGAAGGTGCGCAGACCGGCCCGGCGATGCGGGTCGGGCGCGCCGGAGCGCAGCAGCAGCGCCGGCGAGTTGATCGCTCCGCCGGCCAGCACGTAGTGACGCGCGGTGATGCGCGTCGCGCCGCCGGCCGCGCTGCCCTCCGGGTGCACCGCGACGCACTCCAGCGCCTCGACCCGGTCCGCCTGCAGCAGCAGGCGCTGGGCACGTGTCTGCACCAGCAGGCGCGCGCCGGCGTCCAGCGCCGCGGGGATGGTCGTCACCAGCATCGACTGCTTGGCGTTGGTCGGGCAGCCCATGCCGCAGGAGCCGAGGTTCCAGCAGCCGCGCACGTTGCGGCGGATCTCTCCGGTGCGGATGCCGAGCTTGGCCGCCCCACGGCGCAGCAGGTCGTTGTTCTCGTTGGGCGGCATCAGCCAGGGTTCGATGCCCAGGCGCCGTTCGACCTGCTCGAACCAGGGCGCGAGCGCATCGGGATCCATGCCGTCGAGGCCGAAGTGCTCGCGCCAGTAGCCCAGCGTCGTGGCGGGGGTGCGGAACGAGCTGGTCCAGTTGACGGTGGTCGAGCCGCCTACGCAGCGCCCTTGCAGGATGGTGATCGCCTTGTCGGCGGTCTTGCGGGCCGCGCTTTCCTGGTAGAGCGCGGGGTAGGCCTCGGACTCGAGCTGGTGGAAGTCGCTGCTGCTCCTCAGCGGGCCTTCCTCGACGATCACCACCGACAGCCCGGCACGCGCCAGCAGTTCCGCCGTGATGCCCCCGCCGGCCCCGCTGCCGACGATGGCGACGTCGCAGCTCAGCCGCTCGGGCAACGGTCCATGCGGCCCGCCATGGACCTGCCAGCCGCGCGCGAGGCCGAGACGGATGGGGTCTGGGAAACGGCTCACCGTTGTCGCCCCGTCATACGGCCACCGGGCCGTCGTAGCCGAGCGCCGACCAGTGGCCGCGTTCGGCGAACCAGGCGGCGTTGGTCAGATCGCGCAGTGCGTGGTAGGCCTGCTGCCTCAGGGCGAGCCCGGACAGGCGCATCGACTGCAGGGCTGCAGCGATCTCGCCGACCGTGGCCGCTTCCCAGGCCGGTCGCAGGCCGGCCAGCGACCAGCGCCCGGGCGGCGCGGCCAGCAGCGCCAGCAGCTGCGACAGCTCGGCGCGTGTCGCCGGCGGGAATTGGGCGATGGCGGCATCCAGGCGCTCGAGTTGCGCGTCCAGCGCCAGCCGTTGCGCCAGCGGTTCCTCGGGCAGCGCGCCGTCGAGCACCGCCCTGGCGACATGCCTCATCACCTCGCGCGCCCCGACGCCCAGGTGTCCGTCGCGCGTCAGGCCGGGCTCGACCAGCGCCAGGCCGCCGCCGGCCAGCGCCAGCACGACGGCGCTGCCCAGGCCCAATCGCAGGAGGGTTCGTCGCTGCATGTCGGCGTGAGTGTTGCACCAGGCACGCTCCGTTCCCTAGAGCGGGTCGACTAACCCATGCCCTTGCAAACCCGCCCCTGCCGGTACAGTGCGGCGACGGATCCTCCCAAGCCCCATGAACCCTGCTGCCCGGACGATTCTTGATCAGCTGGCCTGCGTCGAGCAGGAACGGTCTCGGCGCGCCGGCGATGCGGGCCTGGCGGCCTCGGTGGTGAAGGTGAAGCGTTTCCAGCGCGACCGCTTCGCACGCACCTATGCGGATCTGCTCGCCAGCCCGCGCTACGCGGCCGCCTCGCGATTCTTCCTCGAGGAGCTGTACGGGCCGCAGGATTTCAGCCAGCGCGACGCGCAGTTCGCGCGCGTGGTGCCGGCTCTGGTGCGGCTGTTCCCGGCGGAGATTGTCGCGACGGTGGAGACGCTGGCCCACCTGCACGCCTTGTCCGAGGGCCTGGACAGTGCAATGGGCACCGTGCTTCGCGATGCGTCGGCGGTGGATGCCTCGGCCTACGTGCGCGCGTGGCAGCACGTCGGGCGCGTCGCCGATCGCGAGCGGCAGATCGTGTTGACCGTCTCGATCGGGCGCACGCTGGATCAATTGACCCGCAAGGCCCTGCTGCGCCACAGCCTGCACCTGATGCGGGGCCCGGCGCGAGCCGCCGGCCTGGGTGCCTTGCAGCAGTTCCTGGAATGCGGGTTCGACACGTTTCGCGCGATGAACGGGGCGCACGAGTTCCTCGGCCACATCGACACACGCGAACGGCGCCTGGCCGCGCAGTTGTTCCAGCCCGCCGCCGCCACGGAGGCGGCCGTCCTAGGAGAACTACCGTAGCCGCCGCCGACGGCGAACACGGAGCATCCGGGCTTTGCCGTCAAGCCGACCGTTCCGTGAACGCCGACCTCGATAAACGCCCCTGGTTGAAGAGCTATCCCGCCTCCGTGCCGGCGGAGATCGACGTGCGGCGCTATGGCTCGCTGGTCGAGCTGCTGGAGGAGTCGTTCCAGCGCCATGCCCGTCGGACGGCGACTGTGTGCATGAACGCGACGCAGAGCTATGCGGCGGTGGACGAGATGTCCCAGTCGCTCGGCGCGTGGCTGCAGTCCAAGGCGCTGGGCCGCGGTGCCCGCGTCGCGATCATGATGCCCAACCTCCCGCAGTACCCGGTGGCGATCGCGGCGGTGCTGCGTGCCGGCTGCACGGTGGTCAACGTAAACCCGCTGTACACGGCGCGTGAACTCGAGCACCAGCTGCGCGATTCCGGCGCCGAGGCGATCATCGTGCTCGAGAACTTCGCGCACACCCTGGTGCAGGTGCTGGAGCGGACGCCGGTCCGGCACGTCGTGCTGGCCTCGATGGGCGACCTGCTGGGTTTCTGGAAGGGCCAGCTGGTGAATTTTGCCGTGCGCCACGTGCGCAAGATGGTGCCTGAGTTCTCGATCCCGCTCGGCGAGGGCGTCAGCGTGACCCGCTTCAATCTGGCGCTGGCCGAAGGCACTCGGATGAGCCTCAAGCGAGTGGCCGTCGGCCCGGACGACGTGGCCTTCCTGCAGTACACGGGCGGCACCACCGGCGTCTCGAAGGGGGCGACCTTGCTGCATCGCCAAGTCGTGGCGAACGTGCTTCAGTGCGAGGCCTGGTTCCAGCCCATGCTGGTCAAGCTCGGCACCGATCGCGCGCTCACGGTCGCCTGCGCGCTGCCCCTGTACCACATCTTCGCGCTGACGGCCTG
Source organism: Piscinibacter caeni (assembly GCA_003265685.1). Lineage (GTDB taxonomy): Bacteria > Pseudomonadota > Gammaproteobacteria > Burkholderiales > Burkholderiaceae_C > Piscinibacter > Piscinibacter caeni. The sequence continues at coordinate 15,784 of QJOU01000031.1, forward strand.
TTTCATGCTCGGCGTGCGCCTGGGCATGACCAACCTGCTGATCCCGAACCCGCGTGACATCCCTGGGCTCGTGCGCACGTTGGCGCAGTGGCCGGTGAACATGTTTCCCGCCGTCAACACGCTGTTCAACGCGCTGGCCAACGACCCGGACTTCGCCAGGCTCGACTTCTCCCAGCTCGTGATTTCGACAGGCGGCGGCATGGCGGTGCAGCAGTCCACCGCCGAGCGCTGGAAGCAGGTCACGGGATGCCCGGTGGTCGAGGGCTACGGTCTCTCCGAGACGTCGCCGGTCGTCACCATCAATCGGTTCGACGACGCGGCCTTCTCGGGCACGATCGGGCTGCCGATGCCGAACACGGACGTGGCCATCCGCGACGACGAGGGCAACGATCTTCCGCTGGGCAGTGCCGGCGAGATCTGCATTCGCGGGCCGCAGGTGATGGCGGGCTACTGGAACCGGCCGGACGAGACGGAGAAAGTCATGACGCCGGACGGGTTCTTCCGCTCCGGCGATGTGGGGGTGATGGACGCAAGCGGGCGCATCAGAATCGTCGACCGCAAGAAGGACATGATTCTCGTGTCGGGGTTCAACGTGTATCCGAACGAGATCGAACAGGTCGTGAGCCAGCACCCCGGGGTGCTGGAGTGCGCCGCCATCGGCGTACCGGACGAACGATCGGGCGAAGTGGTGAAGCTCTTCGTGGTGCGGCGCGATCCGGCGCTGTCCGAATCCGATCTGGCCGATTACTGTCGGGAGAACTTCACCGCTTACAAGCGGCCGCGGCACATCGAGTTCCGCGACGAATTGCCCAAGTCGAACGTCGGCAAGATCCTGCGTCGAGAACTGCGCGCGTGATCCGGCTGTGAGCCGCCGGTTCGAGGCGCCTTCCGTCCAGTGATCGTCAGGAGCCGCAAAGGAAAAAGGCCCCCGTCTGTGACGGGGGCCTTTTCATTAATAGCCTGACGATGTCCTACTTTCACACGGGAATCCGCACTATCATCGGCGCTGAGGCGTTTCACTGTCCTGTTCGGGATGGGAAGGAGTGGGACCACCTCGCTATGGTCATCAGGCTTAACCGGTCACCGCTGCAAGACTGTAGCGGCCAATTCATAGAGTCAAATCAGCTTGATTGCGCACCGATCAATCTTGAAGATCGGCGATACACACTCGACATACTCTGACGACGTTTCGTCAAAGTTATAGGGTCAAGCCTCACGAGCAATTAGTACCGGTTAGCTTAACGCATTACTACGCTTCCACACCCGGCCTATCAACGTCCTGGTCTCGAACGACTCTTCAGGGGGCTCAAGGCCCCGGCAAGACTCATCTTGAGACGAGTTTCCCGCTTAGATGCTTTCAGCGGTTATCTCTTCCGCACATAGCTACTCGGCAATGCCACTGGCGTGACAACCGATACACCAGAGGTGCGTCCACTCCGGTCCTCTCGTACTAGGAGCAGGCTCTCTCAATCTTGCAGCGCCCACGGAAGATAGGGACCAAACTGTCTCACGACGTTTTAAACCCAGCTCACGTACCTCTTTAAATGGCGAACAGCCATACCCTTGGGACCGGCTACAGCCCCAGGATGAGATGAGCCGACATCGAGGTGCCAAACACCGCCGTCGATATGAACTCTTGGGCGGTATCAGCCTGTTATCCCCAGAGTACCTTTTATCCGTTGAGCGATGGCCCTTCCATACAGAACCACCGGATCACTTAGTCCTACTTTCGTACCTGCTCGACTTGTCAGTCTCGCAGTCAAGCACGCTTATGCCTATGCACTATCAGCACGATTTCCGACCGTGCCTAGCGTACCTTCGAACTCCTCCGTTACGCTTTGGGAGGAGACCGCCCCAGTCAAACTGCCCACCATACACTGTCCCCAACCCGGATCACGGGCCAAGGTTAGAACCTCAAACACACCAGGGTGGTATTTCAACGTTGGCTCCACGGCACCTAGCGGCACCGCTTCAAAGCCTCCCACCTATCCTACACAGATCTGTTCAAAGTCCAATGTAAAGCTACAGTAAAGGTTCATGGGGTCTTTCCGTCTTTCCGCGGGGAGATTGCATCATCACAAACATTTCAACTTCGCTGAGTCTCTGGAGGAGACAGTGTGGCCATCGTTACGCCATTCGTGCAGGTCGGAACTTACCCGACAAGGAATTTCGCTACCTTAGGACCGTTATAGTTACGGCCGCCGTTTACTGGGACTTCAGTCAAGAGCTTGCACCCCATCATTTAATCTTCCAGCACCGGGCAGGCGTCACACCCTATACGTCGACTTTCGTCTTTGCAGAGTGCTGTGTTTTTAATAAACAGTCGCAGCCACCGATTCTCTGCGGCCTCATTGGGCTCCGTCTGTACGACTTCACCTACTAAAGGCACACCTTCTTCCGAAGTTACGGTGTCAATTTGCCGAGTTCCTTCTCCAGAGTTCTCTCAAGCGCCTTAGAATACTCATCTCGCGCACCAGTGTCGGTTTGCGGTACGGTCGTGTGCAGCTGAAGCTTAGTGGCTTTTCCTGGAAGCAGGGTATCACTCACTTCGGAAGCAAGCTTCCTCGTTATCACCTCTCATCTAAGCCCGGCGGATTTTCCTACCAGGCACGACTACAGGCTTGAACCGGACTCCAACAGCCGGCTGAGCTAACCTTCTCCGTCCCCACATCGCACTACACATCGGTACAGGAATATTGACCTGTTTCCCATCAGCTACGCATCTCTGCCTCGCCTTAGGGGCCGACTCACCCTACGCCGATGAACGTTGCGTAGGAAACCTTGCGCTTTCGGCGAGGGGGCTTTTCACCCCCTTTAACGCTACTCATGTCAGCATTCGCACTTCTGATACCTCCAGCAGATCTCACGATCCACCTTCACAGGCGTACAGAACGCTCTCCTACCACTTGCACTTGCGTGCAAATCCGCAGCTTCGGTAACTGGCTTAGCCCCGTTACATCTTCCGCGCAGGACGACTCGATCAGTGAGCTATTACGCTTTCTTTAAATGATGGCTGCTTCTAAGCCAACATCCTGACTGTTTTAGCCTTCCCACTTCGTTTCCCACTTAGCCAATTTTAGGGACCTTAGCTGGCGGTCTGGGTTGTTTCCCTCTTGAGTCCGGACGTTAGCACCCGGTGCTCTGTCTCCCGTGCTGTACTCGCCGGTATTCGGAGTTTGCAATGGTTTGGTAAGTCGCCATGACCCCCTAGCCATAACAGTGCTCTACCCCCGGCGGTAATACACGAGGCACTACCTAAATAGTTTTCGGAGAGAACCAGCTATCTCCAAGTTTGTTTAGCCTTTCACCCCTATCCACAGCTCATCCGCTAGTTTTGCAACACTAGTCGGTTCGGACCTCCAGCAGGTGTTACCCTACCTTCATCCTGGCCATGGATAGATCACTTGGTTTCGGGTCTACACCCAGCGACTGATCGCCCTATTCGGACTCGATTTCTCTACGGCTTCCCTATTCGGTTAACCTTGCCACTGAATGTAAGTCGCTGACCCATTATACAAAAGGTACGCCGTCACCCTTGCGGGCTCCGACTGTTTGTATGCATGCGGTTTCAGGATCTATTTCACTCCCCTCCCGGGGTTCTTTTCGCCTTTCCCTCACGGTACTAGTTCGCTATCGGTCGATTACGAGTATTTAGCCTTGGAGGATGGTCCCCCCATCTTCAGACAGGATTACACGTGTCCCGCCCTACTTGTCGCGCGCCTAGTTCCACTGCCAACATTTCTCGTACGGGGCTATCACCCGCTATGGCCGGACTTTCCATTCCGTTCCGATATGTCGACAGCTAAAACGCGCAGGCTGTTCCGATTTCGCTCGCCACTACTTTCGGAATCTCGGTTGATGTCTTTTCCTCGAGCTACTGAGATGTTTCAGTTCACCCGGTTCGCCTCGCGCGGCTATGTATTCACCGCGCGATACCTTTCGGTGGGTTTCCCCATTCGGAAATCTCCGGATCAAAGCTAATTTGCCAGCTCCCCGAAGCTTATCGCAGGCTATCACGTCCTTCGTCGCCTGTAATCGCCAAGGCATCCACCACATGCACTTAGTCACTTGACCCTATAACTTTGACGCCGCGCTGAATTCGGCATCGTCAAGGACTGATGAGTATGCGTTCGCCGTCTTCAAACTCTTTCGAGTTGATCTATTGGTGACGCAATCATTGATCGTCATCGACTGTGATCGATGACGACGCTGATTCGACTCTACGAATTGTTAAAGAACAACAGCCGACTCTTGGGAGACGCTGAAGCAAGCGGCCCACTCTAAGAGTGGCCGCTAGCGTCAACGACTGGCGCTTTGATGTCGATAGTGGTGGAGGATGACGGGATCGAACCGACGACCCCCTGCTTGCAAAGCAGGTGCTCTCCCAGCTGAGCTAATCCCCCATGAATATGGTGGGTCTGGTTGGGCTCGAACCAACGACCCCCGCCTTATCAAGACGGTGCTCTAACCAACTGAGCTACAGACCCTTCACGTTCGTTGCGAAGCGCGGAAGTCCATGTCGCGTCAACCAGGTGCCGAAGCACTCAGCTGACCAAGCCAGCCGGCTCACGCTCACACACTGTTGTCAACTACAGCCGATAAGTGTGGGCGCGAGAACTTCAGTGCATTTTCCAGAAAGGAGGTGATCCAGCCGCACCTTCCGATACGGCTACCTTGTTACGACTTCACCCCAGTCACGAACCCTGCCGTGGTAATCGCCCTCCTTGCGGTTAGGCTAACTACTTCTGGCAGAACCCGCTCCCATGGTGTGACGGGCGGTGTGTACAAGACCCGGGAACGTATTCACCGCGGCAAGCTGATCCGCGATTACTAGCGATTCCGACTTCACGCAGTCGAGTTGCAGACTGCGATCCGGACTACGACCGGTTTTCTGAGATTAGCTCCCCCTCGCGGGTTGGCAGCCCTCTGTACCGGCCATTGTATGACGTGTGTAGCCCTACCCATAAGGGCCATGATGACCTGACGTCATCCCCACCTTCCTCCGGTTTGTCACCGGCAGTCTCATTAGAGTGCCCTTGCGTAGCAACTAATGATAAGGGTTGCGCTCGTTGCGGGACTTAACCCAACATCTCACGACACGAGCTGACGACGGCCATGCAGCACCTGTGTCCTGGTTCTCTTTCGAGCACTCCCACATCTCTGCAGGATTCCAGGCATGTCAAGGGTAGGTAAGGTTTTTCGCGTTGCATCGAATTAAACCACATCATCCACCGCTTGTGCGGGTCCCCGTCAATTCCTTTGAGTTTCAACCTTGCGGCCGTACTCCCCAGGCGGTCAACTTCACGCGTTAGCTTCGTTACTGAACAGCAAGCCGTCCAACAACCAGTTGACATCGTTTAGGGCGTGGACTACCAGGGTATCTAATCCTGTTTGCTCCCCACGCTTTCGTGCATGAGCGTCAGTGCAGGCCCAGGGGATTGCCTTCGCCATCGGTGTTCCTCCGCATATCTACGCATTTCACTGCTACACGCGGAATTCCATCCCCCTCTGCCGCACTCTAGCGATGCAGTCACAAATGCAGTTCCCAGGTTAAGCCCGGGGATTTCACATCTGTCTTGCAAAGCCGCCTGCGCACGCTTTACGCCCAGTAATTCCGATTAACGCTTGCACCCTACGTATTACCGCGGCTGCTGGCACGTAGTTAGCCGGTGCTTATTCTTCGGGTACCGTCATTAGCCCGCGGTATTAGCGCAGACCGTTTCTTCCCCGACAAAAGCGGTTTACAACCCGAAGGCCTTCTTCCCGCACGCGGCATGGCTGGATCAGGGTTGCCCCCATTGTCCAAAATTCCCCACTGCTGCCTCCCGTAGGAGTCTGGGCCGTGTCTCAGTCCCAGTGTGGCTGGTCGTCCTCTCAGACCAGCTACAGATCGTCGCCTTGGTAGGCCTTTACCCCACCAACTAGCTAATCTGACATCGGCCGCTCCAATAGCGCGAGGCCTTGCGGTCCCCCGCTTTCACCCGTAGGTCGTATGCGGTATTAATCCGGCTTTCGCCGGGCTATCCCCCACTACTGGGCACGTTCCGATGCATTACTCACCCGTTCGCCACTCGTCGCCAGGTTGCCCCGCGTTACCGTTCGACTTGCATGTGTAAGGCATGCCGCCAGCGTTCAATCTGAGCCAGGATCAAACTCTTCAGTTCGATCTTGAATGTTGCTCAAAGAATTGAAGTGAACTTCACTTCAGTGAGCACTTGAGGCCATGAGGCCTTGGATCTTGCGATCCTTGGCACCTACTGCTCAAGCGCCCACGCTTATCGGCTGTTAGTTTTTAAAGAGCCCGCCTTGCGGCGTTGCTGACGTCGACTTGCGCCATCAGCGAAGAAAGCGATTCTGACATGTTCTTAAAACCCCTGTCAAGCACTCGGCTTTCTCACCTTCGCTGCTTGTCGCTCTGCCGCGGCAGTTGGCTCGCGACGCGCATCAATCAGCGAAGACCGCGACTATAGCATGCCCGAAGCAACCGGCAAGTCGGCCTGCGAGTTCTGGGGCAGTTGCCGGCCGGGCGCGGCCACGAACCCGTCATCGGGGCGTAGCGCCGCCTCGAGGCACTGCCCGCACTTGCGCGTGTCGGCGCGCAGCACACGTTGCTTGATCGATGTGATCTGGGCCGGGTGCATCGAGAAGCTTCGCAGGCCCATGCCCAAGAGGATCTCCGTGAAGGTCGGGTCCCCGGCCATCTCGCCGCACACGCTGACGCTCTTGCCGATCTGTCGTGCCTGGGTAATCGTTCCCGCGATGAGCGAGAGCACGGCCGGATGCCACGGGTCGTACAGGTGAGCCACCGATTCGTCGGCGCGATCGATGGCGAGCGTGTACTGGATCAGGTCGTTCGTGCCGATCGACACGAAGTCGAAATGGCGCAGAAACACCGGTAGCATGAGCGCCGCTGCGGGTACTTCGATCATGGCGCCGACCTCGACGTCCACGTACGGCAGACCCGCGTCGTCCAGCTGCTGCTTGGCACGCGCCAACGCATCGAGCGTCATGCGAACCTCGCTGACATGGGCAATCATGGGAATCAGCAGCCGAACCTTGCCGAAGGCGCTCGCCCGCAGGATCGCACGCAACTGCTGGCGGAACATGGCAGGCTCCGACAGGCTCCATCGAATGGCTCGCAAGCCGAGCGCCGGATTCAACGCGTGCTCGTGGCGAAGTTCATGCACCGACATGCGCTCGAGCGGCTTGTCCGCGCCGATGTCCACCGTGCGAATCGTCACCGGGAGTCCCTGCATCGATTCGACGGCCGCGCGGTAGGCCTCGAACTGTTCCTCCTCGTCGGGCAGATCCCCCTCGCGGTTCATGAACAGGAACTCGCTGCGGAACAGCCCGACGCCGACGGCCCCCGCCTCGAGCGCCGCCTTGGCGTCGGCCGGGAGTTCGATGTTGGCGAGCAGTTCGACGCGCTCGCCGTCGAGGGTCACTGCCGGGGTGTGGCGCAGCCGCGAGAGCCGCTCCCGCTCCAGGCCCGACTGGCGCTGCCGGAAGCGGTACTCCTCAAGCACGATCGGCGAAGGATCGACGATGACGATCCCGTTGTCGCCATCGATGATCAGCCAGTCGTCCTGGCGGATGATGCGGCTCGCCTCGCGCGCCCCCACGACGGCAGGGATGTCCATGCTGCGCGCGACGATCGCGGTGTGCGAGGTGCGGCCGCCCACGTCGGTGACGAACCCCGTGAACACGCTGCCCTTGAACTGGAGCATGTCGGCCGGCGCGATGTCGTTGGCCACCAGCACCAGCGGATCTTCGCCGGCGAAGTCGCGCGCGCCCGCTGTCGCCACCGGCGCCAGCACGGCCTCCGGGCCCCGCGCGAGCGCGCGCAGCAAGCGCTCGACGACCTGTTCGAGATCGGCCTTGCGCTCACGCAGGTACTCGTCCTCCATCTCGTCGAACTGGCGTGCCAGCACCTCGAGCTGCGCGGAGAGCGCCCATTCGGCGTTGTAGTGGCGGTCGACGATCCACTGCTTGGTGGCGCCGGTCAGGGAGTCGTCGTGCAGCAGCATCAGATGCACGTCGAGCAGCGCGGAGAGTTCGGCCGGCGCCTCGGCCGGCAGATCACGCTTGAGCAGGCTGAGTTCGCCTGCGACGGCGTCGCGCGCGGTGCGCAACCGGCCCACCTCGGCATCGACGCGCGCAGCGTCGATGAAGTAGTGCGCCACGTCGATGCGGCTGGAGGCGACGAGCACCGCCCGCCCGATCGCCACCCCGCGCGACACCGGCAACCCGAACACCTGGAAGCTCATGAAAAAATCCTAGCAGCCGCGCCGCAGGGGGGACATCGGTACTTCTTACAGGCCATCGCCCGCGAAACGGCGCGGACCCGCTCGGATGCAGGCTACTGGCCTTCGCCGAACTTGTCGTTGATCAACGCCACGATCGCGTCAATTGCCGGCTGCTCGTCGGCTCCCGACGTCTCGACTTCGACCTCCGAGCCCAGGCCCGCGGCCAGCATCATGACGCCCATGATGCTCTTGGCATTGACCCGGCGCCCGTTGCGGCTGAGATGAACCTCGCTCTGGAATCCGCCTGCCAGCTTGGTGAGCTTCGCGGAGGCGCGAGCATGCAGGCCCAACTTATTGCTGATGGTGACGGTGGTCTTGATCATTGCCGCCCGGCTTGTAGGTCTGGTTCTGGGGCCGCGACGAGGCCACGGCCATCACGCCCTGCACGGCACCGGCCATGGCGCGCGCCACCAGGGCGTCGAGCGGCTCGTCCGCGTAGCACAGGGAGCGCCACAGCATCGGCACGTTCACGCCGGCGATCACCTTGACCTGCACGCCGTCGGCCAGGCGCTGAGCAACGTTGCAGGGGGTGGCACCGAACACGTCGGTGAAGATGAGCGCCTCGGGCTGACGGATTCGCGCGAGCAGGTCACGCGCACGGGCCTCGATCTGCTCGGCCGGCATGTCCGGCGGGACGTCGAGCACCTCCAGTCGCGCGGCGCAGTCGGGGTAGACGTGGCGAGCCACGTCCCGCAACGACGATGCCAAGGGCGCATGCGCGATGATCAACAACCCGGCCATCGGCAAATTATCTGCAGTTCGCCCCGGCCGCGCCCGGTCGGGGCACACACCGGGCTGCGCGTTCCAATAAAACCACAGCAGCCATGCGTACGCCGCAGCCTCAGGGCGAGACCCGCAGGGCGCCGAGAAAGGTGTCGGCTTCCGCCTGCTGCAGCCGGCTGGCAAGCACGGTGGCCTGGTACACCCGCATGCCGTAGACGAAGAAGACCGCCTGCTCCTGCACCGGCGTGCCGTCCGGGCGCTGCCCATCGAATTGCAGGCGCACGGCACGTGGATTGGGGGTCATCCCGGGCACCGCCAGCGTCGCCTCGCGCACCGCGGCGGCCTTCACATTGCCGACGGCCGCGACACGCAACTCGTCGAGCGCAGGCGCCACGGCGCCCGGATCGGCCACGTCCGCGAAGGCCAGGGCGAAGGTCGCCCCGCGGTCGTGGCAGACCAGCATGTCCATGCGCACGGTCCGCCCGGCCAGCCGCACCTCCCGTTGATGGCGGTCCGGCTTGCAGGGAAACTGGGCGACGAGGCTGCTGCCTTCCGGGCGCAGTTCGCGCCAGTCGCGCGAGGGCGAGCATGCCGTCGTGGCGAGGCCAAGCGCCAGCAGCCAGGGCGCGATCCGAAACGGCATCAGCTGATTATCCGGGCACCCCGCCCGCCGGGCCGCGACGCCGCGCCCGCGCGAGTTCACATCTTGTGACATGTCGACCCCCGGGCCGCGGTGTGAATGCCGGGTCGCGGGATGGCCTTGTCGACGTGGCAGCGCCACACTTCGCGCCTACGAATGGTCGCGCGCCGACCGACGCTCTCCGGCATGCGCCGCCACCCTGCGCATCCCGACGCGCCCTTCCGGGCGCCTGCGCGCGGCCCCACAACAAGGCACCGATCGCATGGACATGTCGGACATCAACCGCAACGCAGGGCCCGGCCCACGCTCCCATCCCGCCCCGGCGGCCGACGAGGGCAGCACGGCCGAGCGCTGGCACACCATCGTGGCGGCGATCGGCGCCGCCACCGCCGCGCCGCTCACGTCGGCGCTGGAACGCATCCATGCGCTGGTCAGCAGCGGCCGCATCGACCGGGCCAGCCTGCGGGCGCTGCGCGATGAAGTCGAGCGCGCCCGGCAGGCCGGCATGGTCGGCCAGCAGATCACGCGCTTCGCCTCCGGCCGGCTGCGCCAGTCGCACGAGCGGCTGCAGCTGGCCGAGACGCTCAAGAGCGTGCTGTCGCACCGCCAGCGCGAGACACAGGCGCGCGGCATCGTGCTCCAGCCGACGCTCAAGCCGGCCGAGGTGATCGTCGACGCGTCGCTGCTGTTCAGCCTGCTCAACACCGTGCTCGACTGGGCGCTCGAATGCGCCCGTTCGACCATCGAGTTCCGCATCGAGATGCGTTCCTGGCCGGCGCATGCCCGGCTGCACTGCCGCTTCTCGCACCGCCTGCCGGACGAGCCGGCGGACAGTGCCGAACCGGTGGCCCTGGACACGCTGTCGTGGCGGCTGCTGGAGCAGACCGCCTGGACCATGGGTCTGCCGCTGGATCGGCAGGAGGACGGCGGCGCCACGCTGCTGACGATCGAGTTTCCGCGCACTGCCAGCGACGAGATCGAGGGGGTGAGCACCTTCGAGGTCGACGAGGGGTTCGCCCCGTCGACCAACTCCAAGCCACTGGCGGGCAGCCACGTGCTGGTGATCTCGTCGCGGCGCGAACTGCGCGCCCAGATCCGCGATGCCCTGCGCAACATGGGCCTGATCGTCGACTTCGTCGGCAGCGTGGACGAAGCCACCGAGTTCTGCCGCGACGGCCTGCCTCACGCGATCATCGTCGAGTCGATCCAGCGCGGCGAGAAGTTCGCCCAGCTGCGCGAGGAGATCAGCAACGAGGTGCCGGACTTCGTCTTCATCGAGATCATCGAGGAAGGCAACACCTTCGAGATGTCGGGCTTCAGCGGCTCGAACGTCGCGCGCGTGGGTCGCGACGTGATCGACAGCTCGCTGCCCTCGGCGCTGATGTTCGAGCTGTCCAAGGGGCTCTGAGGCGCGCGGCGGGCGCCGCGCCCGCCACTCACTTCAGGCTGCCGAACACCTTCTTGAGGATCGCGCTGCCGGTGGCCACCGGGTTCTGGCGGATCTTGCGCTCTTCCTCGCCGATCATCAGGTACAGGCCGTCCAGCGCCTTGCCGGTGACGTACTGCTCGATGTTGGCGTCTTCCTTCTTGACCAGGCCGAAGCCCGCCACCTTGCCGGCCACCGCGTTGTACTTCGAGGCGAGCGAGACCTTCTCGGTGGCGCGCGTCACGATGGGCAGGAACTTGACGCCCAGCGGCTCGCGCGTCTTGTCGGCGAAGAAGCGGGTCACCGAGTCCTCGCCGCCGGTCACGATGTTGCGCGCGTCCTCCACGCTCATCGCCTTGACGGCGCTGACCAGCAGCGATTTCGCCTCCGGCACGGCAGCCTCGGCGGCGCGGTTCATCGCCGTGACCAGCTCGTCCACCTTCTGGCCCTGGCCCATCGTGCGCAGCAGCTTGCCGGCATCCTCGAGGTAACCCGGCAACGGGATCCGGACCTTCGGGTTGCCCAGGAAGCCGTCGGTGCGCCCGAGCAGGCTGACGGCGGCGCCGGCACCACGCTCGAGCGCGGCACGCACGCCCGCCGCCGCATCGGTCTCGCTCAGGTCGAAGGCCCGGGCCGGCAGCGCCCCCAGGCCCATCGAGGCGGCAACCAGGCCGCCGGCCGTGAACTCGCGTCGTCTCATCGTCTTGCTCCTGTCGTTGGAGGATGCCGCCCCCGCGACCCTACCAGAACCACCAGATGAACCAGACCGCCAGAGCGATCAGCACGGCCCGCAGCGGGTTGGTGTCGAACGGCCACCAGGAGGTCCAGTGCTCCCAGTCGAAGCTGCGCCCGTGGCGCGCCTCGTGGGCCTCGGCCTGCCACTGCGCCGCCAGCTCGCGGCGCCGCGGCAGGTCGGCATCGAGCGCGTCCAGGCGCCGCTTGATGACCTCGGGCGCGGGCTTGTGCGCATGGGCGCGCAAGGCCGGGCCGAGGGCGGCCACGCTGTCATGCGCCTGAGCCAGGCGGCTGATGGCCAGCGTCGCGCCGCATTGCGCGCAGGCCAGCGACTGCTGCGGCGGCAGCGCCGCCCCGCAGGCCGCGCACTGCATCGCGGTGCGCTCGGCCGTCGCGCCATGCACGGCCTGCGGCTCGAGCACACCCTCGGGGTCGAGCGCGCGGGCAAGGCGGGCCACGTCCAGCAGCGCCGGCACCGAGCGACAGAACGGGCATTCCTCGTCGTCGCGGCCGATCGCCCCGCCGCAGTTGACGCAGTCGACATGGCCGCGCTGCTCGACCAGCCCGGCGCGGTCGACGCGCGACATCGGCCGCAGCAGGCCCTTCTCCTGCAGGAACTGCGCGAACGACTGGAACGCCCCGTGCCGGTTGCGGCACTCGAGCTGCAGCGAGCTGCCCCAGCGGCTGCGGTTGTGCACCGTCTTCAGGCCGGCGCTGCAGCGCGGGCAGCGCGCCGTGTCGTGCAGCGTCTCGTGCGGCAGGGACTGCGTGCCGGCCATCGCGCCGATCAGCTCGAGCAGGCCGACACCGGTGAGGCGCGCCGTCTCGGTCTGGTCGAACCACACCAGGTGGCAATGCGGGCACAGGTCGAGCTCGACCCGGCGGCCGTAGTGCCCCGGCAGCGCCAGCCGCTGCATCCGCTGGCGGCAGTTGCCGCAGGCCAGCGCCGGTTCGCTCATCACCGGCAGCGGCGTCTCAGGCGACGCCCGCCGAGGCCGCCTGCTGGTCGGCGTGGTAGCTCGAGCGCACCAGCGCGCCGACCGCGGCGTGCGTGAAGCCCATCTTCTTCGCCTCGTCCTCGAACATCCGGAACGTGTCCGGGTGCACGTAGCGGCGCACCGGCAGGTGGTGGCCGGAGGGCGCGAGGTACTGGCCCAGCGTCAGCATGTCGATGCCGTGCGCGCGCATGTCGCGCATGACCTGCAGGATCTCGTCGTCGGTCTCGCCGAGGCCGACCATCAGCCCGCTCTTGGTCGGCACGCCGGGATGCAGCGCCTTGAACTTCTTCAGCAGGTTCAGGCTGAAGGCGTAGTCGGAGCCCGGTCGCGCCTCCTTGTACAGGCGCGGCACCGTCTCGAGGTTGTGGTTCATCACGTCCGGCGGAGCGGCCTTGAGGATCTCGAGCGCGCGGTCGTCGCGGCCGCGGAAGTCGGGCACCAGCACCTCGATGCGCGTGGCCGGCGACTGCGCGCGCACCTGGCGGATGCACTCGACGAAATGGCCGGCCCCGCCGTCGCGCAGGTCGTCGCGGTCGACGCTGGTGATCACCACGTACTTCAGCTTCAGCGCGGCGATGGTCTTGGCGAGGTTGACCGGCTCTTCCGCATCCAGCGGGTCCGGGCGGCCGTGGCCGACGTCGCAGAACGGGCAGCGCCGCGTGCACTTGTCGCCCATGATCATGAAGGTCGCCGTGCCGTGGCCGAAGCATTCGCCGATGTTCGGGCAGGACGCCTCCTCGCAGACCGTGTGCAGCTTGTGCTCGCGCAGGATCTGCTTGATCTCGTAGAAGCGCGTGGTCGGCGAGCCGGCCTTGACACGAATCCAGTCCGGCTTCTTCAGCGTCTCGGCGGCGACCACCTTGATCGGGATGCGCGCCGTCTTGGCCTGCGCCTTCTGCTTGGCGCTCGCATCGTACTGGTCGGCGCTCTTCGCCTCGTGGGTGACGTTCTCGGTCGGCATGGCGTTACGGCGCGAGGTTCGCGGCGAGCCTGTCTCCGAGCTGCCGCGCGACGCTGTCCCAATCAGTGGAAACCCCGATTTTAGCGAGATCGACCGTTTTCAGCCCGGCATAGCCGCAGGGGTCGATGCCCTCGAACGGGCTCAGGTCCATCGCGACGTTCAGCGCCACGCCATGGTAGGTGCGGTGCTGCGTCACCTTGATGCCCAGCGCGGCGATCTTGCCCAGGCCCTCGAACGGGTCGCGCCGCGGGCCGGTCAGCGCGGCATGGCCGAACGGGTCGTCGAGCTTCACGTAGATGCCCGGCGCGCCGGCCACGCGGTGGCCGGTGACGTCGAAGGCGGCCAGCGTGCGCAGCACCGCGTCCTCGATGCGGTAGACGTATTCCTTGACGTAGATGTGCAGGCGCTTCAGGTCGATCAGCGGGTAGGCCACCACCTGGCCCGGCCCGTGGTAGGTGACCTGCCCGCCGCGGTTCGTCTGCACCACCGGGATACCGCCCGGGTTCAGCACGTGCTGCGCGCGCCCGGCGATGCCCTGGGTGTAGACCGGCGCGTGCTCGCACAGCCAGATCTCGTCAGGCGTGTCGTCGCCGCGCTGTTCGGAGAAGCCGCGCATCGCGTCGACCGTGGCCGCGTAGTCCACGCGGCCGAGCACGCGCAGCAGCGGTCGGCTCAGAGCACCACCTTGACCATCGGGTGGGTCGAGAGCGTGCGGTACAGCTCGTCGAGCTGCTCGCGGCTCGTGGCGGTGATGGTGACCGTCAGGCCCAGGTAGTTGCCGCCGCTGCTCGGACGCCGCTCCAGCGTGGCGGGGTCGAAGCCCGGGTCGAAACGCTGCGCGACCATCACGATGGCCTCGGCGAAGCCCTCGACGTTGGCTCCCATCACCTTGATCGGGAAGGCCGAGGGGTATTCGATCAGCGACTGCTCGGGCGGGATCTCGTTCATCGTGACGTCCATGCCGCCGAAGGTGGGGCCGGCCTGCGCGAAGTCAATCGAGCTCAGATGGACTGCGTCAGCTTGGCCTGCTGGTAGGCCTCGTACAGCCGCGCGTACACCGGCCCGGGCTTGCCGCGCAGCGCGCCGTGGCCGACCGGCTGGCCGTCCAGCGTGGTGACCGGCAGCACCTCCTTGGTGGCCGAGCTGAGCAGCAGCTCATCGGCCGACAGCACCTCGCCTTCGGGAATCGGCCGCAGGTTGTAGGCGATGCCCGCGTCCTCGCACAGCTCGCGCAGCAGGTCGTAGCGGATGCCCTCGAGAACGTGCTCGCTCTTCGGCGGCCCGAGCAGCGCGCCTTCGTGCACCACCCAGACGTTGCTGGCCGAGGCCTCGGTCAGGTAGCCGTCGCGGAACATGATGGTCTCGACCGCGCCCTTGTCGGCCGACATCTGGCGCGCCAGCACGTTGCCCAGCAGCGAGACGCTCTTGATGTCGCCGCGCTCCCAGCGGAAATCGCGCGCCGTCACGCACGCCACGCCGTGGTGGCGCTGCTCGGCGGTGGCGGGCTTCATCGGCGTGGCCATCATGAAGACCGTCGGCTCGATGTCGGCCGGCATCACGTGGTCGCGCAGCGCCACGCCGCGCGTGACCTCGATGTAGATCAGCTGGTCCTGCGCGCCGGCCTGGGCGGCCAGCGCTGCCACCAGCTTGCGGCAGCGCTCCAGCCACTGTGCATCGGTGTGCGGCGGCGCGATGCGCAGCTTGGCCAGGCTGCGGCCCAGGCGCGCCAGGTGCTCGTCGAAGCGGAACAGGCGCTGCGCGTAGACCGGCACCACCTCGTAGACGCCGTCGCCGAAGATGAAGCCGCGGTCGAGCACCGACACCTTGGCCTCGCGCAGCGGCAGGTACTCGCCGTTCAGGTAGCACAACGTGTCGGGCAGGGTCTGCATGGCACCTCCTCGCGGCAGCTTACTTGATCCACAGGCGGATCGCATCCCAGGCGCGGCCCAGGATGCCCGCCTCCTCGACCGGCTCGAGCACCACCAGCGGCACCTGCGCCACCGCCTGCCCGGTCGAGGTGCTCACCTTGATCGTGCCGACCTTCTGGTCCTTCGCGAGCGGCGCCACCAGCGGGTCGGTGCGCTCGATCTGCGTCTGCAGCTTCGTGCTCTCGCCCTTGGGCACGCTGACGAACACGCTCTGCGCGGCGCCGAGTTTCGCCTCGTTGACCTTGCCCTTCCACACCGGCGGCGTGGCCAGCGGCTTGTCGCCCTCGAACAGCTTCACCGCATCCCAGGCCAGGTAGCCCCAGTTCAGCAGCTTCTGGCTCTCGTTGGCGCGTGCCTCCATCGACGCGGTGTTCAGCACCACGCTGAGCAGCCGGCGCTTGCCGTTCGGGAAGTCGCGCTGCGCGCTGGCGACGAGGCAGTAGCCGGCGGCCTCGGTGTAGCCGGTCTTCATGCCGTCGACCGTCGGGTCGCGCTGCAGCAGCACGTTGCGGTTGTTCTCGTTGCTGGCCGGCGCGCCCTCGTAGCGGTACTTGCGCGTCGAGTAGATCGGGTAGTACTCGGGGAAGTCCTTGATGATGCGCGAGGCCACGATCGCGATGTCACGCGCGGTGCTGTGGTGGCCCGGTTCGGTCAGCCCGGTCACGTTCTTGTAGATCGTGTTTTTCATGCCCAGCGCCTGGGCCTGGCGGTTCATCATCTGCACGAAGGCCTCGACGCTGCCGCCCACGCCCTCGGCCAGCGCCACCGAGGCGTCGTTGCCCGAGTTGACGATCATGCCGCGCAGCAGGTCCGAGACCTTCGGCGTGTTGCGCGGCTCGATGAACATCAGCGAGCCGCCGCCCTTGCGCTCGGCCCAGGCGCGCACCGAGACCGGCAGCACCTGGTCCTCGGAGATCTTCTTGTCCTTCAGCGCGGCGAACACGACATACGCCGTCATCAGCTTGGTCAGCGAGGCCGGGTCGGCCGGGGCGTCGGCCTCGCGCTCGGCGAGCACCTGGTTGCTGGTCATGTCCAGCAGGATGTAGCTCTTGGCCGCCACCTCCGGCGGCTGCGGGGCCTGCGCCTGCGCGAGGAGCGGAACGGAAAGGGCCAGCCACGCGGCCCACGCACGGATCTTGTTCATCGGAAGGAAGAGGGCGAAAGAGAGGAAAGGTTCAGGCCGCGGCAGCTTGCAGCTGCCGCACCAGCGTGTTCTTGAGCAGGCCGAGCTGCCCGTGGAAGAAGTGCCCCGTGCCGGGGAAGACGATCACCGGCAGCGACTGCGGCCGGGCCCAGTCGAGCGTGGCCGCGAGCGGCACCACGTCGTCGGCCTCGCCGTGGATCACCACGGTATCGGCCGGCACCGCGGGCAGCTGCTGCTTCTGGGTCGACGGGCCGACGAGGGCCAGGCGCTGCGCCTTCTCGCCCTCGGGCAGCCGCGCGGCGGCGCTGGCTGCGACGAAGCCGCCGAACGAGAAGCCCGCCAGCAGCAGCGCCTCGCCCGGCACGCGGTGGGCGGCGATCACCGCGAGCGCGTCGTCGATCTCGCCGCGGCCCTCGTCCCAGCCGCCCTGCGAGGCGCCGACGCCGCGGAAGTTGAAGCGCACGCTGCGCCAGCCCAGCGCAATCGCCGCGCGCGCGAGCGTCTGCGCCACCTTGTTGTCGAGCGTGCCGCCATGCTGCGGGTGCGGATGGCAGATCACCGCGAGGCCCAGCGGCGCGGCCGCCGGCCGGTCGATCGCGCATTCGAGCGCACCAGCCGGGCCGGTGATCAGCTGGCGCTCGGTCTGTGCGTTCACCGGCCGACGTTCGGCGGCAGCAGCAGGCGCTCGACCACCTGGCCGTTCTTCAGGTGCGAGTCGACGATCTCGTCGATGTCGTGCTTGTCGAGGTAGGTGTACCAGACCGCCTCGGGGTAGACGACCGCCACCGGCCCGCCGGCGCAGCGGTCCAGGCAGCCGGCCTTGTTGACGCGCACGCCGCCCGGGCCGGCCAGGCGCTCGGCCTTGACGCGGCCCTTGCAGTGGTCGAACGCGGCACGCGCATCGTGCTGGGCGCAGGCCGCCTCGCCGTTGTCGCGCTCGTTCAGGCAGAAGAAGATGTGGCGCTCGTAATAGCTCATGGGCGGATTCTAGGTTCGCGAGCCTTCACCCTCGTCGGTACGCGCGCCGATGCGCACGAGCAGGTACAGCGCCGCCGCGTACGGCCACAACCAGCCGACCCATTGCGCCGCGCCGTGGAAGCGGATGAAGCGCCCCTGCTCCCAGGCCGCCAGGCTTTCGGAGAAATACGGGTCCGCGGGCACCTGCATCACGAGCAGCACCAGCGCCGTCAGGGCGACCAGGCCGATGCCCGCGGCCACGCGCTGCGGCACCGGCGCGAGCACGACCGCGAGCAGCGCACCGAGCGCGAAGCCGGCCGAGCCGTTGGGCGTGCGCCAGGCCAGGGCGTGGTCGGGCCCGAAGTTCAGCGCGGTCGACAAGGTCGTCGCGGCCGCGCCGAGCAGTGCCGCGCCGGCGGCCAGCACGAGGCGCCGCCAGCCGCGCCGCGCCACCGTGTAGGCCACCATGCAGGGCGCCAGCAACCCAAGCGCGACGGCGATCAGTTCGGTGGCCGGCGACGGCGGCTCGAGCGCCGGCACGGCGGTCAGGAACGGCTCGGCCCAGTCGATCGCCGGCGTGTCCTCGAGCAGCACGCGCAAGCCTTCCTGGGCCCGTTCCAGCACCTGGCCCAGGCCCAGCGGCAGCGGGGCGGGGAACAGCAGCCCGAGCGGCCACAGCAGCAGCAGCGCCAGCCCGCCGGCGCTGCGGCTGATGAACCAGCGGTCGCGCACCGCCTGCCAGCGCTCGATGCCGCCCAGCCGGTGCGCCAGCACGGCCAGCGCGACGCCGCCCAGCGTGCCCAGGGTGTTCAGCGCCAGGTCGATGTTCGACGGCACGCGCCGCGGCAGGTAGTTCTGCAGCGTCTCCATCGCGAACGACAGACCGGCCCCGGCCAGCAGCGCCAGCGGCGCCGCGCGGCGGGCCTCCCGGCCGCTGCGCAGCAGGGCCGCGCAGGCCAGCGCACCCAGCGGCAGGTAGCCGACCAGGTTGGACACCAGGTCGAAGGTGTTGCGCCAGTGCGGCGGCACGCTGACGAGGAACTGCCACCAGTCGGCGCTCGACACCCGCCAGCCGGTGAACGGGTACAGGCTCGCGTAGGCGATCAGCGCCGCGTACAGCCAGGCCAGCGGGACGGCGGAACTGCGGTGTCGCACCACGGCCGGGCCGCGTCAGAACGGCTTGACCACCACCAGCACGACGATGGCCGCGAAGAACAGCACCGACACCTCGTTGAAGACCCGAAACCAGCGCTCGCTGCGCTGGTTGGTGAACTGCTCGAAGCGGCGCAGCAGCGAACGGCACACGTGGTGATAGCCGATCACGCCGACCACCAGCAGCAGCTTGGCGTGCATCCAGCCATTGCCGGCCCCGATGCCGATGCGGTAGTAGAGCCACAGCACCAGGCCCAGGCCGAGCGCCGGGATCATCAGCAGCGTGCCGAAGCGGTACAGCCGGCGCGCCATCATCAGCAGGCGTTCGCGTTCGGCGTGGCTGTCCGCCGGCACGGTGGCGAGGTTGACGAAGATGCGCGGCAGGTAGAACAGGGCCGCGAACCAGGCGGCGACGAACACGATGTGGAAAGCCTTGACCCAGAGCATCGGGGCATTATGTCGGGGGCCATAAGAAAAGCCCCGGCACGAGGCCAGGGCTCGAAAAGCCTTAACGCTGTCATCACGGTAAGGCACCTGCTCAGGGAGGAAAAGCAGGGAACAACAGCCTCGCGGCTATCATTCAATCAACACTTTAGCAGAAGACACGAGAATTTCTACACATTCTTGGGCCTGCTTCCGCCATGCACATTCCACCGCCGTACCCCGCCAGCCGCCCGCGCCGCCTGCGCCGCGACGAGTTCACCCGCGCCCTGGTGCGCGAGCACCGGCTCGACCCCAGTGACCTGATCCTGCCGGTCTTCGTGCTGGCCGGCCAGGGTGTGGTGCAGGACGTGGCCTCGATGCCCGGCGTGCAGCGCCTGAGCCTGGACCGGCTGCTGCCGGTGGCCGAGGACTGCGTCAAGCTCGGCATCCCGGTGCTGGCGCTGTTCCCGGTCATCGAGCCCTCGCTCAAGACGGAGGACGGCCGCGAGGCGCTGAATCCCGAGGGCCTGGTGCCGACCGTGGTGCGCGAACTGAAGAAGCGCTTCCCCGAGCTCGGCGTGATGACCGACGTGGCGCTCGACCCCTTCACCAGCCACGGGCAGGACGGGCTGCTGGATGTCACCGGCTACATCCTGAACGACGAGACCGTGAAGGTGCTGACCCAGCAGGCGCTGGTGCAGGCCGAGGCGGGCGTGGACATCGTCGCGCCGAGCGACATGATGGACGGTCGGATCGGCGCGATCCGCCGCGCGCTCGAGGACCGCGGCCGCATCCACACGCGCATCATGGCCTACAGTGCCAAGTACGCGAGTGCCTTCTACGGCCCGTTCCGCGACGCGGTCGGCTCGGCCGCCAACCTCGGCAAGAGCAACAAGAAGGTCTACCAGATGGATCCGGGCAACGGCGACGAGGCGCTGCGCGAGGTCGCGCTCGACCTGGCCGAAGGCGCCGACATGGTGATGGTCAAGCCCGGCCTGCCCTACCTGGACATCGTGCGCCGCGTGAAGGACGAGTTCCGCGTGCCGACCTTCGCCTACCAGGTCAGCGGCGAGTACGCCATGCTCAAGGCGGCCGCCGCCAACGGCTGGCTCGACCACGACGCGGTGATGATGGAGGCGCTGCTGGCCTTCAAGCGCGCCGGCGCCGACGGCGTGCTGACCTACTTCGCGCGCGACGCGGCCCGGATCCTGCGCGCGCGCTGAGCCCGCGCCGATGCGCATCTTCCACGCCAGCGGCGACCAGTTCGTCGAGCTCGACGCCCTGCCCGACAAGCTGCCGGCCACCGGCTACCTGTGGCTCGGCAGCGCGCGGCGCGAGTTCGAGGTCGGCGTGGCGGACGTCCAGGCGGCGCTGCAGCGCTGGGCCGGCACGCAGCTGCACGACCTGCACGTCTCGGACCTGCTGAACAACCAGCTGCCCTCGCACTTCGACTACACCTCGGGCTACGACCTGCTGGTGTTCCGCCGTCTGGCCGCCGGCAGCGGCACCGCGGGCAAGTTCCTCGACGAGCAGCACGGCACCGTCGCTTCCGCGCGCAACGCGCTGGAGGCGATCGACACCAGCCCGGTCGGCTTCGTCGTGCTCGACCGCGTGCTGCTGACCGTGCACCCGACCGACTGCCAGGTGCGCGACTTCTTCGCCGCGCGCCTGGTGCAGCAGGTCCAGGCCGGCGAGGCCCGGCCCGGGGCGCGCCTGCCCACCAGCCCGGCCGACCTGATGCTGCGCATGGTCAACCACATGGTCGACAGCTACCTCGAGCTGCGCCGCCTGCTGACGCGCCAGTTCGCCTACCTGCAGCAGGAGCTGTTCCGCCCGCGCAGCAGCTTCCGCAACTGGCAGCTGCTGCTGGATTCGCGCAATGCGCTGCACATGCTGGAGGACACCTGCGAGGACCAGCGCAGCGCGATGATCGAGTGGATCGACGCACTCGAGGAATGGCCCGACGTGCCCGACAAGGCGGCGCGCCGCGAGCGCGAGCTGCTGCGGCTGCGCTCGCGCGACGTGGTCGAGCACATCGAGCGCGTGCTCACCCACGTGCGCCGGCTCGAGGGCTCGGCCGAGACGGCGGTGCAGATGCACTTCTCGGCGCAGAGCCACCGCACCAACAACATCATGCGCACGCTGACCGTGCTGACCGCGATCTTCCTGCCGCTGAACCTCGTCACCGGTTTCTTCGGCATGAACTTCGACGCCCTGCCGCTGATCCACAGCCCGACCGGCTTCTGGATCGCCGCCGGCGTGATGCTCGCGCTCGGCGTGGGCCTGAGCGTCTACTTCTGGCGCAAGAACTACCTGGGCAGCTCGCATTGAGCTCGGACCTGTTCACCCTACGGGAAGGCTCGCGTGGCTCGAGACGCAGGCACCCGCAAGGCGCACGGCGCGGCCCAGGCTGGACGCCTGGGCAAGACGGGCAACGCGGCGGGCGCCTGCGTGTCGAGATCACCCTTCGGGCCGGGGCGGCCCAAGGCACTGGGCCGCGTTGCGTCGTTGGCCCAGGCCACCAGCCTGGGCTGCGCGCCGCGCCTTGCCCAGCGCCTTGGGCCGCCCCGGCGCGAGCCTTCCCGTAGGGTGAACAGGTCCGTGCTGCGCTTCAGCCCGCGCCAGCTGGTGCTGCTGGCCCTGCTCACGCTGGTGTGGGGCGTCAACTGGCCGGTGATGAAGCTCGGCGTCACGCATTTCCCGCCGCTGTCCTTCCGCACGCTGTCGATGTGGCTCGGCCTGCCGGTGCTGTGGGCCGCGGTGCGCGTGCTGCGCGTGCCGCTGTCGATCCCGCGCGCCGAGTGGCGCGAGCTCGGTGTGCTGACCATCACCAACATGATCGTCTGGCATGTCGTCGCGATCGTCTCGGTGCAGGCGCTGTCGTCCGGGCGCGCGGCCATCCTCGGCTACACGATGCCGGTGTTCTCGGCGCTGTGGGGCCTGGCGCTGTTTGGCCAGCGCCTGCGCGCACGCCAGCTGCTCGGCGTGGCCGCGGCGGCGCTGGGCGTGGCGCTGCTGCTGTGGCACGAGCTCGGCCGCATGGCCGGGCGGCCCTGGGCGGCCGCGGGCATGCTGCTGGCCGCCGCCACCTGGGCGCTGGGCACGCAGCAGCTGCGCCACACCCGCATGACCTCGCCCACGCTGGCCATCGTGTTCTGGATGACCGTGCTGACCACGCTCGTGATGACCGTGCTGGCCGCGCTGCTCGAGCACGATCGCTGGGCCGCGCCGAGCCCGCTGGTGTGGGCCACGATCGTCTTCAACGCGGTGCTGATCTTCGGCTTCGCGCAGCCGGTCTGGCTCTACCTGGCGCGCACGCTGCCGCCGATCGCGTCGACGTTGTCGGTCATGCTGATCCCGGTGCTGGGCGTGCTCAGCGGCGCCTGGTGGCTGGGCGAGGTGCTGCACTGGCAGGACCTGGCCGCGATCGCGCTGATGCTGGCGGCGATCGCCTCGGTGCTGCTGCCCGCCCGGGCGGCCGTTCAGCGGTCGTAGGGGTTCGCGAAGCCGAGCGCGGCGAGGATCTCCGCCTCGCGCGCCTCCATCACCCTCGCCTCGCGCGCCTTCTCGTGGTCGTGGCCCTGGGCGTGCAGCGCGCCGTGCACCAGCAGGTGCGCGTAGTGCGCCTCAAGCGCGAGGCCCTGCTCGCGCGCCTCGCGCTCGACCACCGGCGCGCACAGCACCAGGTCGGCCACCACCACCGGCGCGTGCTGGTAGTCGAAGGTCAGCACGTTGGTGGCGTAGTCGCGGCCGCGGTAGTCGCGGTTCAGCGCCCGGCCCTCCTCGGCGCCGACGATGCGCACCGCCAGCTCGGCCGGCGCGTCGAGCGCGGCACGCAGCCAGCGCGCCACGCGGTGGCGCGGCAGGTGGCGCCGGTGCCGCGCGTCGGCGAACTGCAGCGCCAGGCTCAGCGATTCACGGGCGATCATCGGAGGGGCGCGCGCTGTCGTAGGCCTCGACGATGCGCGCCACCAGCGGGTGGCGCACCACGTCGGCGGCGGTGAAGCGGGTGGTGGCGATGCCGCGCACGCGGCGCAGCACGCGCTCGGCGTCGATCAGCCCGCTGGCGGTGCCGCGCGGCAGGTCGATCTGGCTGACGTCGCCGGTCACCACCGCCTTGGCGCCGAAGCCGATGCGCGTGAGGAACATCTTCATCTGCTCGGGCGTGGTGTTCTGCGCCTCGTCGAGGATCACGAAGGCGTGGTTCAGCGTGCGGCCGCGCATGAAGGCCAGCGGCGCGATCTCCAGCAGCCCCTTCTCGAAGGCCTTGGTGACGCGGTCGAAGCCCATCAGGTCGTACAGCGCGTCGTACAGCGGGCGCAGGTAGGGGTCGACCTTCTGCGCCAGGTCGCCGGGCAGGAAGCCGAGCCGCTCGCCGGCCTCCACCGCCGGGCGCGTCAGGATGATGCGCTGCACCTGGCTGCGCTCCAGCGCGTCGACCGCGCAGGCCACGGCCAGGAAGGTCTTGCCGGTGCCGGCCGGGCCGATGCCGAAGGTGATGTCGTGGGCCAGGATGTTGCGCAGGTAGGCCACCTGGTTGGGCGTGCGGCCGGACAGGTCGGCGCGGCGCGTGTGCAGCACGATCGCCTCGTCCTCGTCGCCGCCGGCCTCGCGCGGCTCGCGCTCGGCGCGGCCCTTGACGGCGCGCAGGGCCGGCTTGGCCTTGAGCTCCGACTGCGCCTCGACCAGCGCCATCTGCAGCTGCTCGGCACCGATCGGCCGGCGCGCGCGTTCGTAGAGCGACTGCAGCAGCAGCACGGCGCGTTCGGCCTCGCGTTTGCCGCCCTCGACGCGGAAGGACTCGTTGCGCCGGCTGATGCTGACGTCCAGCGCCGCCTCGATGCTGCGCAGGTGCTCGTCCAGGCTGCCGCACAGGTGCGCCAGGCGCGTGTTGTCGGGCGGAATGAAGGCGTGGCGCAGGATCACGGCCGGCATTGTCGCCGCAAGCCGCGCGGCCCCTTCCTGCACAATGCGCGCCGATGATCACGGCCGCCCTCCGACGCCTGGTGCTGCATGCGCTGCAGGCCGTCGCGCTGGCTGTCGTGCCGGCCGTCGCGCTGCTGGCTCCGGCCGCCGCGGCACCGCCGGCGCAGGTGCTGGAGTCGGCCGAATCGGTGGTCAGTGACGCGGCACAGTTCCCGGAGGGTGTGCCCGGCATCGTGACCGTGCCGCTGCCCGACGACTGGTCGGGCCGCGCGCCGCGCCTGGACGGCAGCGTCTGGTACCGCGTGCACTTCGACACGGTCGGCGGCGCCGGCCGCAACGAGCTGCTGGCGCTGTACGTGCCGCGCGCCTGCAGCAACCTCGAGGTGTGGCTGAACGGCCGGGTGATCTACCGCGGCGGCCGCATGGACGAACCGCTGACGCGCAACTGCCACTACCCGCAGATCGTGACGCTGCCCGGCGGCGTGCTGCTGTCGCAGGGCAACACGCTGGACATCAAGCTGCGCGGCCAGGCGCTGCAGCGCGTCGCCGCGCGCCAGCGTGCCGCGGGGCTCTCCGAGCTGGTGATCGGCGACCACGCGGAGCTGCTCGAGCGCCAGCGCCAGGCGCGCTTCTGGAGCGTCGATGCCGTCGCCGCCGCCAACCTGGCGCTGGCGGTAGTCGGCGCCGCACTGGTGGCGCTGGCCTGGCTGAACCGGCGCGAGGCAGCGATGGGCTACTTCGGGCTGATGTCGCTCGGCTGGGCGCTGCTCTCGGCGCGCCTGTGGTGGCGCGACCTGCCGATGGACAGCGCCAGCATCGAATTCCTGGTCTGCCTCGGCTTCACGCCCATCCTCGCGCTGGCGGTGCAGTTCCTGCTCAGCCACGCGGGCGTGCGCTCGCGCATGCTCG
Source organism: Piscinibacter caeni (assembly GCA_003265685.1). Taxonomy (GTDB): domain Bacteria; phylum Pseudomonadota; class Gammaproteobacteria; order Burkholderiales; family Burkholderiaceae_C; genus Piscinibacter; species Piscinibacter caeni. Next base: position 41,012 of record QJOU01000031.1, read on the forward strand.
AGGCGGCACTGCTGGCCCAGTGCGTGGTGCTGCCGATGAGCCTGCTGCTGGCCGGCCCGGCCCGGCTGTTCGAGCTGGCCAGCGCCTGGTACCTGGTGCTGGCGGCCGAGGCGGTCGGCGCGATGGGGCTGCACCTGCACATCCTGTGGCGCGAGAAACGCCACGAGTTCTGGACCATGGCGCCGGCGCTGGCCGCCGCTGCCGGCGTGCTGCTGGCCGAGGTGGCGGTGCAGCGCGGCTGGCTGGCCACGCCGCCGGTGCCGCTGCTGCAGTTCGCGCTGCCGGTGCTGATGCTCGCGCTGGCGGTGCGCCTGCTGCTGGTGTTCGGGCGCTCGCAGCGCCATGTGGACATCGGCCGGCACGTGATGGAGGCGCGCATCCGCGAGGTCACCGCCGAGGTCGAGCGCAACTACGCGCAGATCGCCGAGATGCGCGTCGAGCAGGTCACGCAGCAGGAGCGCAAGCGCATCGCCGCCGACCTGCACGACGACCTCGGCGCCAAGCTGCTGACCATCGTGCACACCAGCGAGAGCGAGCGCATCTCCAGCCTGGCGCGCGAGGCGCTGGAGGAGATGCGCCTGTCGGTGCGCGGCCTGACCGGCAAGCCGGTGCGCCTGGCCGACGCGCTGGCCGACTGGCGTGCCGAGACCGTCTCGCGCCTGGGCCAGGCCAACATCGAGATTGACTGGCGCAGCCTGGCCGAGGAGACCGACCAGGTGCTGCCGGCACGCGGCTACGTGCAGACCACGCGCATCCTGCGCGAGGCGGTCAGCAACATCATCAAGCACAGCGGCGCCTCGCACTGCAAGGTGCGCTGCGCGATCGCCGACGGCCAGTTCGGCATCAACATCCAGGACAACGGCAAGGGCATCCCGATGGAGCTGGACGGCAAGCTCGACCGCGGCCACGGCATGTCCAGCATGAAGCACCGCGCCAAGCAGATGCAGGGCCAGTGCCTGGTGGAGTCCGGCCCGGGCTACGGCACCGTGATCCGGCTCACGCTGCCGCTGGGCCCCGAACTGCCGGCCGGCGCGGGGCGCTGATACAGTGCTTGCTTCCGGGCCGGACGCGGCCCGCGCGTGAGGTGCGCCATGAAGAACATCCTGCTGCTCGAAGACCTGCCGGAGATCCGCACCTGGCTCAAGGCGCTGGTGACCCAGGTGTTCCCGGACTCCCAGATCTCCGAGGCCGCACGCGTGCACGACGCGCTCGGCCTCGTCAGCGCGGTCAAGTTCGACCTCGCGCTGATCGACCTCGGCCTGCCCGACGGCACCGGCGTCGATGTGGTGGCCGCGCTGCGCGAGCAGCAGCCGGAGGCGCAGTCGGTGGTCGTGACCATCCACGACGACGACGACCACCTGTTCCCGGCGCTGCAGGCCGGCGCGTTCGGCTACGTGCTGAAGGAGCAGGCGCGCGAGCTGATCGCCGAGCAACTCAGCCGCATGAGCCAGGGCGAGCCGCCGCTGTCGCCCTCGATCGCGCGCAAGGTCATCTCCCACTTCGCCGAGCAGGCCAAGCCGCGCAAGGATTCGCTGCCGCACGTGCAGCTGACCGACCGCGAGAACGAGGTGCTGCTGCGCGTGGCCAAGGGCTTCACGCTGCCGGAGATCGGCGTGCAGCTGAACCTCTCGCGCCACACGATCGCCGACTACGTGAAGCAGATCTACCGCAAGCTCAACGTGAGCTCGCGCGCGGAAGCGGCGCTGGAGGCGCAGCGGCTCGGCCTGTTCGGAAGAAGCCGCTAGATGCGCGGTGATCGCAGGCGCTGGCCGGCCGGTGCCCGGCCGCCCGAAGCCGGCCGGCCAACCCGCCCGGCGGGTGGCGCCGGTACGCCGGCGCCGGGTGCACCGTGATCGGCCGGCTCACCGGCACGCTCGCCGAGAAATCACCGCCGCAGGTGCTGGTCGACGTCAACGGCGTCGGCTACGAGCTCGACGTGCCGATGAGCAGCTTCTACAACCTGCCCGGCCTGGGCGAGCGCGTCACGCTGCTGACGCACTTCGTGGTGCGCGAGGATGCGCAGCTGCTGTACGGCTTCCTCACCCACGAGGAGCGCGCCACCTTCCGCCAGCTGGTCAGGATCAGCGGCATCGGCCCGCGCACCGCGCTGGCCATCCTCTCCGGCCTCTCGGTGGCCGAGCTGGCCCAGGCCGTGAGCCTGCAGGAAAGCGGCCGGCTGGTGAAGGTGCCGGGCATCGGCAAGAAGACCGCCGAGCGGCTGCTGCTCGAGCTCAAGGGCAAGCTCGGCGACGCGCTGGCCGCCCCCGCCGCGGTGGCCAGCAACGCGCAGGGCGACATCCTGCAGGCGCTGCTCGCGCTCGGCTACAACGACCGCGAGGCCGCCGCCGCACTGAAGGCGCTGCCCAAGGACATCGGCGTCAGCGAGGGCATCAAGGCGGCGCTCAAGGCGCTCGCGCGCTGACTCAGCGTTTCGGGGCCTCGGTGCCGAGCGGCCGCACCGCGGCCTTCACCTCGAGGGTCTCGCGCTTGCCGTCCTTGCCCTCGACCACCAGCGTCAGCGGCACCGTCTCGCCCGGCTTGAGCTGCTGATTCAGCCCCATCAGCATCAGGTGGTGTCCGCCGGGCTTGAGCACCACGGCCTTGCCGGCCGGCAGCTCGAGCGACTCGATCGCCCGCATCGCCATCACGTCGCCCTGCATCACCATCTCGTGCACCTCGGCGATGCGCGCCACCGGCGACTGCACCGCCACCAGCCGGCCGCCCTGGGCCGAGGTGATGCGCATGAAGGCCCCGGTGCCGAGCTGCTGCGCGACGGTGGCGCGCACCCAGGCGTCGCTGACACGTGTCTGCGCCGCGGCCGCGCCGGCGAGCAGCAGGGTCAGCAAGGCGGCGGTTCGGGACAGCATGGCAGCCGTGATTCTAGGAAGGTCGCGCGGATAATCCGCGCCATGAGCATCCAGACCGACGACTTCGCCCCGGCGAAGAGGCTCGTCAGCGCCGCCCCCGCCTCGCCCAACGAGGAGGCGATCGAGCGCGCGCTGCGGCCCAAGGGCCTGGCAGAGTACGTCGGCCAGGCCAAGGTGCGCGAGCAGCTGGAGATCTTCATCGGCGCGGCGAAGAAGCGTGCCGAGGCGATGGACCACGTGCTGCTGTTCGGGCCGCCGGGCCTCGGCAAGACCACGCTGAGCCACATCATCGCCAACGAGCTGGGCGTGAACCTGCGCCAGACCAGCGGCCCGGTGCTCGAGAAGCCCAAGGACCTGGCAGCCATCCTGACCAACCTCGAGCGCAACGACGTGCTCTTCATCGACGAGATCCACCGGCTCTCGCCGGTCGTCGAGGAGATCCTCTACCCGGCGCTGGAGGACTACCAGATCGACATCATGATCGGCGAGGGCCCGGCCGCACGCTCGATCAAGCTCGACTTGCAGCCCTTCACGCTGGTGGGCGCCACCACCCGCGCCGGCATGCTGACCAACCCGTTGCGCGACCGCTTCGGCATCGTCGCTCGGCTCGAGTTCTACACGCCGGAGGAGCTGGCGCGCATCGTGCACCGCTCGGCCGGGCTGCTGGAGGTGCCGACCGACGAGCCCGGCGCCTTCGAGATCGCGCGCCGCTCGCGCGGCACGCCGCGCATCGCCAACCGGCTGCTGCGCCGCGTGCGCGACTACGCCGACGTGAAGGGCGACGGCCGCATCGTCAAGGCGCTGGCGGAGAAGGCGCTGGCGATGCTCGACGTCGACCCGCTCGGCCTCGACCTGATGGACCGCAAGCTGCTCGAGGCGGTGATCCACCGCTTCGACGGCGGGCCGGTCGGGCTGGACAACGTGGCCGCGGCGATCGGCGAGGAGCGCGACACGATCGAGGACGTGATCGAGCCCTACCTGATCCAGCAGGGTTACCTGCAGCGCACGCCGCGCGGCCGCGTGGCCACGCTGGCGGCCTACCGCCACCTGGGCGTCACGCCGCCGCGCAGCAGCCCGGCGGCGGACCTGTTCGACGCGTGAGGGCGGCCCCGTGGCGAGCATCGTGCTGACCGCGGCCGACAAGGCGGAGGACCGCCACGCCTGGGCGATGCTGCAGCGCGCCCGCCCGCTGGTCGACTGGGACCGGGCCTCGCTGCGCCATGCCGACCTGACCGGCGAGGGCGTCTGGTCGCGCGTGATGGCCGGCCAGGACGACGAGCGCCGGGTCTACGTCGGCCTGGTGCGCCCGGCCCGCGAGGGCGCGCTCAACCCGCAGGTGATCGAGCTCGGCGCGGTGAGCGCGCTGTCGCTGGCCTTCCACAAGCTCGAGCGGCCGGAAGAGTGCGTCATGCTCGACGGCACGCGCCTGGAAGGCTGTCCTGCCAAACGCGGCAAGCGCGGCCTGACGCTGACCATCGACGGCAACACGGTGCTGCGCCTGCACTGGAACGGCCCGGCCAAGCGCTTCGACAGCACGCCCTGGGCCGGGCCCTCGGGCTGATCAGCGCCTCAGATCAGGTCCTCGATGACCAGGCGGTGGTACTTCTCGGCCATCAGCGCGCCGTGGGCCCGGGCCGTCTCGGCCACGCGCCCGGCCTGCTCGTCCTCCGGAGCGAACACGATCAGCCAGCTCGCGCCCTCGGCCGCCAGCGCCTTGTAGCGCCGCATCAGCGTGATCTCGTAGCCGAAACCGGCGAAATCGCTCGCATGCTGGAGCATGCGGTCCATCTCGTCGTTCTCCTCGGCGGCGGAGTATTCGAGGATGTCCTCGCGCTCGAAGCCCTGCTGCAGCAGGGCCTGCACCGCCGCGGCCGCCGAGCGGTCGTCCGGCATCGCCACCACCACGTGCCCGACCGGCTTGAACGCGCCGAGCGATTGCGGGTGGTCGGCCTTGGTCATGCGCTTGAGAGCCATGATCGCCACCTCCATGCAGGGACGGTGCGGGCACTGTACGCCGCGGCCCCGCCGCGGCCAAACCCGCGCGGGCGTTCAGGTCTTCTCGCGTCTGCCGCGGCGCTTCTGCCAGGCGAGCAGCTCGCCGACGAAGCCGCGCCGGAACGCAACCACGCAGACGACGAAGATCGCCCCGATGATCACCGTGACCCAGGAGCCGACGCGGTCGGCCAGGAAGTTCTGCAGCCCGATGATCGTGAAGGCACCGATCACCGGTCCGGCGAAGGTGCCCATGCCGCCGAGCAGCGTCATCAGCACCACCTCGCCGGAGAGCGACCAGTGCGCGTCGGACAGCGTGGCGAAGCCGAGCACGATGGTCTTCAGCGAGCCGGCCAGCCCGGCCAGGCCGGTGGACAGCACGAAGGCGAGCAGCTTGTAGCGGTCGACCTCGTAGCCCAGCGACACGGCACGCGGCTCGTTCTCGCGGATCGCCTTGAGCACTTGGCCGTAGGGCGAGTGCACGATGCGAACGATGGCCAGGAAGACCGCGACGAACACCGCCAGCACGACGTAGTACAGCACCGTGTCGTTGGCCAGGGAGAGGCCCAGCAGGCTGCCGCGCGGCACGCCCTGCAGGCCGTCCTCGCCGCCGGTGAAGGGTGCCTGCAGCCAGACGAAATAGACCATCTGCGCCATCGCCAGCGTGATCATGGCGAAGTAGATGCCCTGGCGGCGGATCGCGATCGCGCCCACCACCAGGCCGAGCAGCGCGGCGAACAGCGTGCCGCCCAGCACGCCGAGCGCGCTCGACCAGCCGGCGCTCTTCACCAGCCAGCCGGTGATGTAGGCCGCCGCGCCCAGGTAGGCCGCATGGCCGAACGACAGCAGCCCGGTGTAGCCCAGCAGCAGGTTGAAGGCGCAGGCGAAGATCGCGAAGCACAGCGCCTTCATCATGAAGATCGGGTAAAGGCCGATGAAGGGCGCGGCCAGCAGGACCAAGAGGCCCAGGCCCCAGGCGATGCGGCCGAGCCGGTCGGTGCCCATCACTTCTCCTTCCCGAACAGCCCGGCCGGCCGGATCATCAGCACGATGGCCATGATCACGAACACGACGATGTTCGAGGCCTCGGGATAGAACACCTTGGTCAGCCCCTCGATCACGCCCAGCACCAAGCCGGTGAGGATCGAGCCGAGGATCGAGCCCATGCCGCCGATCACGACGACGGCGAACACGACGATGATCAGGTTGCTGCCCATCAGCGGCGTGATCTGGATGACCGGCGCCGCCAGCACGCCGGCGATCGCCGCCAGGCCGGCGCCGCCGGCGTAGGTGAGCATCACCATCAGCGGCACGTTGACGCCGAAGGCCTGCACCAGCGCCGGGTTCTCGGTGCCGGCGCGCAGGTACGAGCCGAGCCGGGTGCGCTCGATCAGGAACCAGGTGCCGAAGCAGACGATCAGCGAGGCCAGCACGACCCAGCCGCGGTAGTTGGGCAGGATCATGAAGCCGAGGTTGGTGGCGCCCTGCAGCAGCTCGGGCACCGGGTACTGCTGGCCGGAGACGCCGAACCGGTCGCGGAAGATGCCCTCGGCGATCAGCGACAGGCCGAAGGTCAGCAGCAGGCCGTAGATCGGGTCGATCCGGTAGAGCTGCCGCAGCAGCGTGCGCTCGATGGCCAGCCCGAGCGCGCCGACGACCAGCGGCGAGACCAGCAGCGCCACCCAGTAGTTCAGGCCAAGGTACTCGAGGCAGGCCCAGGCCACGTAGGCGCCGATCATGTACAGCGCGCCATGCGCGAAGTTGACGATCCCGAGCAGCCCGAAGATCACCGCCAGCCCGAGGCTGAGCATGGCGTAGAACGAGCCGTTGACCAGCCCGAGCAGCAGCTGGCCGAGAAAGGCCTGCAGCGGGATGCCGAAGATCTCCATGGCTCGGGCGGGTCGCTGCGTTCAGCCTACTTCCACAGCGGGCACTTGGTGTCGGCCTTGGTGGTCCAGGCCGCCTCGCCCTTGATGGTCTCGACGACCTTGTAGTAATCCCAGGGTTCGGTCGATTCGGCGGGCGACTTCACCTGCATCAGGTACATGTCGTGCACCATGCGGCCGTCCTCGCGGATGTAGCCGCCCTTGGCGAACACGTCGTTGATCTTGGTCTTGCGCATTTGCGCCAGCACCTTGTCGGCGTCGTCCGTGCCGGCGGCCTTGACGGCGGCGAGGTACTGCGTCGCCGCCGAGTAGTCGGCCGCCTGCAGCGAGGAGGGCATGCGCTTCATCTTCTCGAAGAAGCGGCGCGCCCAGGCGCGCGTCTCGGCGTTCTGGTTCCAGTACCAGCTGTCGGTCAGGTACATGCCCTCGGTGGTCTTCAGGCCGAGCGAGTGGATGTCGTTGATGAACACCAGCAGCCCGGCCAGCTTCATCGACTTGGTGACACCGAACTCGTTGGCCGCCTTGATGGAGTTGATGGTGTCGCCGCCGGCGTTGGCCAGGCCGAGGATCTGCGCCTTGCTGGACTGCGCCTGCAGCAGGAAGGAGGAGAAGTCGCTCGCGTTCAGCGGGTGCTTGACCGAGCCGACGATGGTGCCGCCGGCCGCGGTGACGATCTTGCTCGTGTCGTTCTGCAGCGCCGCGCCGAAGGCGTAGTCGGCGGTCAGGAAGTACCAGCTCTTGCCGCCGGCCTTGACGACCGCATTGCCGGTGCCCTTGGCCAGCGCGACGGTGTCGTAGGCCCAGTGCACCGTGTAGGGCGTGCACTGGTCGTTGGTCAGCGCCGAGGAGGCAGCACCGACCACGATGTAGGGCTTCTTCTTCTCCGCCGCCACCTTGGCCATCGCCAGCGCGGTGCCGGAGTTGGTGCCGCCGATCAGCATGTCCAGGCCCTGCGTGTCGAACCACTCGCGCGCCTTGGCGGCGGCGATGTCGGCCTTGTTCTGGTGGTCGGCGAACAGCACCTCGACCTTCTTGCCGGCCACGCTGCCGCCGGCATCGGCGATGGCCATCTTGATCGCCTCGACGCCGCCCTGGCCGTCGAGGTCGGCGTAGACGCTGGACATGTCGGTGATCAGTCCGATCCGGATCACGTCGCCGGAGATCTGCGCCTGCGCGCCGGTAGCGGCGGCCAGCGCGAGGGCGCAGGCGGCGGCGGTCTTGTTGAGGTTCATCGGAGGGCTCCTTCGGGGTGAGGGTCGCGGAAGCTCGGTGGTGTCAGACGCCGAGGTACTCGTGCAGGCGCTCCAGGCGCGCCGGCAGCTCGGCCTGGGTGAATTGCTGGATCACCTGGCCATGCTCCATGACCAGGAAACGGTCCGCCAGCGGCGCGGCGAAGCGGAAGTTCTGCTCGACCATGACGATCGTGTAGCCCTGCCGGCGCAAGGCCACCACGACCTCGGCGAGCTTCTGCACGATCACCGGCGCGAGGCCTTCGGAGATCTCGTCGAGCAGCAGCAGCTTGGCGCCGGTGCGCAGGATGCGCGCCACCGCCAGCATCTGCTGCTCGCCGCCCGACAGCCGCGTGCCCTGGCTGGCGGCGCGTTCGCGCAGGTTCGGGAACATCGCGTAGATCTGCTCCACGCTCATGCCGCCGTCGGCGAGCTGCGGCGGCAGCAGCAGGTTCTCCTGCGCGGAGAGGCTGGCGAAGATGCCGCGCTCCTCGGGGCAGTAGCCGATGCCCAGCCGCGCGATGCGGTGCGTCGGCGCGCCGATCACCTCGGTGCCGCGCACCTTGACCGAACCCTTGCGCGCGCCGGTCAGGCCCAGGATGGCGCGCAGCGTGCTGGTGCGCCCGGCGCCGTTGCGGCCCAGCAGCGTGACGACCTCGCCCTCGTCGACGTGGAAGTTCACGCCGTGCAGCACGTGCGACTCGCCGTACCAGGCGTGCAGGTCGGTCACTTCCAGGAAGCGGGTTCCCATCAGTGGGCGCCTTTCAGCTCGACACTGGCGCTGCCCATGTAGGCCTCGATCACCGCCGGGTTCTTCGACACCTGCTCGTAGGGGCCCTCGGCCAGCACCGCGCCGCGCTGCAGCACGGTGATCGTGTCGGCGATGCTCGCGACCACGCTCATGTTGTGCTCGACCATCAGGATGGTGCGGTCGGCCGAGACGCGCTTGATCAGGCGGCGGATGCGGTCCACGTCCTCCAGGCCCATGCCCTGCGTCGGCTCGTCCAGCAGCATCAGCTTGGGCTCCATCGCCAGCGTGGTGGCGATCTCGAGCGCACGCTTGCGGCCGTAGGCCAGCTCGACGGCCGGCGTGGCGGCGCTGCCTTCCAGGTCGACCGCGCGCAGCAGCTCGAGCGCGCGCGCGTTCAGGCCCTCGAGCGAGCGCTCGGGCTTCCAGAAATGGAACGAGGTGCCGAGCTTGCGCTGCAGCGCCACGCGCACGTTCTCCAGCACCGAGAGGTGCGGGAACACGGCCGAGATCTGGAACGAGCGGATCACGCCGCGCCGCGCGATGTGCGCCGGGTTCTCGCGCGTGATGTCCGTGCCGTCGAACACGATCTCGCCGGCGGTCGGCGTGAGGAACTTGGTCAGCAGGTTGAAGCAGGTGGTCTTGCCGGCGCCGTTCGGGCCGATCAGCGCGTGGATGCTGCCGCGCCGGACCTTCAGGTTGACGTCCGCCACCGCGACGAAGCCCTTGAACTCCTTCGTCAGGCCACGCGTCTCGAGGATCACGTCGCCGCTCACGAGGCCGGCCCCCGCGCTGCTGCGCCCAGGCGCTCCGACAGCCGCCGCGCGGTGCGCAGCAGCTGGTCGCGGTGGTGCGCACCGCTGTCGGGCCCGAGCATCGCCTTGTTCAGGCAGATGCCGACGCCCGCGACGGGCGCCCCCGCGGCGTCGAACACCGGTGCGCCGAAGCAGTAGACCCCGGCACGCACGCCCTCGTCGTCGATGCTGTGGCCGCGCTCGCGCACCGCGTCGAGCTCCTTCAGCAGTTCAGAGACGCGCTTCGGGCCCTTGCCGGTCATGGACGGCAGCGGCGCGCTGCCGAACCAGCGGCGCACCTCGTCGCGCGGATGGAAGGCCAGCATGGCCTTGCCGGTGGCCGCCAGGTGGGCCGGCAAGCGCATGCCGACGGTGAACGCCAGCCCGAGCGGACGCTGCCCGTTGCGCGCGCCGATGTAGACGACCTCGGCGCCGCTGAGCACCGACAGGATGACCGTCTCCTCGGGCTGCGCGGCGGCGTCGCGCCACAAGGCGTTGAATTCGTCGGCGACGTTGGTGCCAGCCACGAAGGCCTCGGCCAGCGACATCACCCGCGGGCCGATGCGGAAGGCGCCGTCATCCTGCCGGCGCAGGTAGCCGCGGCTCAGCAGCGTGCTGCACAGCCCGTGCACGCTGCTCTTGGGCAGGGCGAGATCGGCCGCGAGCCGCGCCAGGCTCATCGGCTCGCGCTGCTGCGCGAGGCGCTCGAGCAATGCCAGCGCGCGCTCGACGGCAGGCACCGCGCGCTGGACACGCGGCGGCTCGGCGGCCTGGGGGCGGGCATGCATCGTGGGGGCGGACATTGTTCAGCCTGATGAACAGCCTTCAGCCATTCGAACGGCGAGTGTAGGCAGCATGGCGCGGCCACGCCCCGGGGTTTGCCCGCGGGGGGCACCCCGCGGTCAGCGGCATCAGCGGATGCAGCCGCGCGCGTCGACCGGCCAGACCGCCTCGACGCGGCCTGATTCCAGGCCGCCGCGCACCACGATGTAGTGGTCGTGCAGATTGACGGTCGGGTCGCAGTGGCCGGGCACCAGCCAGACCGACTCACCGAGGGCCGGCAGCGCGCTGCCGCCCGGGCGCCGGCGCAGCAGGCCGTGTTCGTCGCCGCCGTTGGCGAACTCGAGGTCCAGGCCCCAGACGCGCGGCAGGCCGCTGTCGATCGCATGCGACTTGTGGCCGGCGTCCACCACCACGTGCGCCGTACCGGCGCTGATCACCTGGCTCTTGACGAACAACGCGTGCTCGAACACCGGCGCGCCCGGGCTGGCCTCGTTGTCGGCGTAGTCGCGGTCCATGAAGACGTAGCTGCCCGCCTGCAGCTCGCCGTACAGACCGCTCGTGCCCTCGAGCACGAAGGTGCCGGTGCCCGCGCCGGTGACCAGCGGGCAGGCGATGCCGGCGGCCGTGACGCTCGCCTGCGCCGCGCGCGCCAGCGCCACCGCATGGCGGATCGCCGCCTCGCGCTCCGCGGGGGTGCGCAGGTGCTGGGCGCGGCCGTGGTAGGCCTGCAGCCCGGCGAAGCGCAGGCCGTGCGCCACCACCTGGTGTGCCAGCGCGCCGGCCGCCGTGGGGGCGACGCCGCAGCGGCCCTGGCCGACATCGACCTCGACGAACACGTCGGCCATCGTGCCGCGCGCGCGCAGCGCCTGGGCGAGTCGCTCGGCGCCGAGGGCCGAATCCACCGCCACCGCGAGGCGCACGCGGCCGGCGAGCGCGGCGAGTTCGGCCAGGCGCGCCGGGTCGAGCACCTCGTTGCTCACGTAGAGGTCGCTCACGCCCGCCTCGGCCAGCGCGAGCGCCTCGCTGGTCTTCTGCACGCACGCGCCCACCGCGCCGGCGGCGATCTGGCGGCGCGCGATCTCGGCGCTCTTGTGCGTCTTGGCATGCGGGCGCAGCTTGACGCCGCGGCCACGCGCCCAGGCCGCCATGCGCTCGATGTTGCGCTCGAGCACGTCGAGCTCGATCACCAGCGCCGGCGTGGCAATGGCGCTCACCGGATCGCCGACGGCCGCCGCCGGTCGCGTGCTCATGAACGTGTGCCTCCGTCGCTGAACTCGTCGTGCTCGGCGCCGTCCAGGTGCGTGGTGTCGGCCCAGCCCACCAGCGTCAGCCCGGCGTCGGTGTGCAGCAGGCGGTTGACGCTGGCATTGCCGAGCTGCCAGGTGCGCGGCGCGCGCAGCTCGAGCCGGCCGGCGGCGCGGTACAGGCAGTCGAGCACCCCGCCGTGCGCCACCAGCGCGATCGCCTCGCCGGGGTGGGCCTGCGCGATGCGCAGCGCCGCGGCCACGCTGCGCTCGTAGAACTGCGCCAGCGTCTCGCCGCCGGGCGGGCCGAAGTCGGGATCGCGGCGGCGCCAGCGTTCGCTCTCGGCCGGCCAGCACTGCTCGATCTCGGCCCAGGTCTGGCCTTCGAACGTGCCGAAGGCGCGCTCGCGCAGGCCGCGCTCCTCGTGCACCGGCAGGCCGGTCGCCTCGGCGAGCGCCTGCGCGGTCTGGCGCGCGCGCTGCAGGTCGCTCGAGTAGATGCGTGTCAGGCCCTCGTCGGCCAGCGCGCGGGCCAGGCGGCCGGCCTGCCAGCGCCCGGTGGCGTTCAGCGGGATGTCGAGCTGCCCCTGGATGCGCGTGCCGACGTTCCAGTCGGTCTCGCCGTGGCGGATGGCGAGCAGGCGGGTGGCGGCGTTCAACCGAGCAGCCGCCTGTTGAGCGTGTAGGTGCCCGAGTAGGTGGCCTCGGCCAGCACGTGCGGGTAGATCGCCTCGCGCACCTGCGGCCCGGTGAAGCGGCCCTCGACCGGCGCACGCTCGCAGGCCAGCGCGTAGAGCGTGAACACGTAGTGGTGCACCAGCGAGTCGTTGAAGGGCGGGAACGGGCCGTCGTAGCCGAAGTAGTCGCCCGCCATCTGCGCGTCGCCGGCGAACCAGCCGGTGTAGTCGTTGATGCCGTGGCGCGCGCCGTGCAGCGTGGCCGGGCCGGACTTGCCGCGCGCGGTGAAGCCACGGCTGAACTCGCCTTCGTGGATCAGGTGCAGCGAGGCCGGCAGGTCGACCAGCACCCAGTGGAAGAAGTCGACCCGCGGCAGGTCCTGCGGCACTTCGCGGTCGCTGCGGTTGACGTCGTCGCCGCGGCTCGGCACGTCGAAGTCGTGGCAGATCAGCGCGAAGGACTTCGTGCCCGCCGGCGCGTCGCTCCACGCCAGGTGCGGGTTCAGGTTGTCGGAGAAGGTGGCGCCGCCCGCCCCGTCGGGCTTGCCGGCGGCACAGCGCACCGGGATGCGGTCCCCGTTGACCCAGCTCTCGCTCCACAGTCTCATCGTCCCTCCTGCTGTCGCGCCGGCCGGGGCTCAGACGCCCCAGACGATCTCCTTGCCCGCCGCCTGCGCCCGCTTGATCATCTCGGCCAGCGGCCAGGCGCGCTGGCGCAGCGAGACGCCTTCCTCCGGCGCCGGGCTGCGGCCCTCGGCCTCGGCCTCGCGGCGCACCTGCGCGCGGCTTGCCTCCTCGTCGGCGATCGCCTGCTCCAGCGCGGCCAGCGCCGCCGGCATCGCCGCCGGCTCGAGGATGCCCTGGGGTGCCGGCTCCCTGCCGATCAGGCGCAGCACGTGGTCACCGGTCGGGCCCATCATGATGACGTCGCCGGCCGCCTTGGACTTGAACTTGTAGATCACGATTCGCCGGGCCGGTACATGTACCCGCGGTTGAACGGATAGGCCGATTGTGCTCCCCTCAGCGCGCCGGCCGCGAGATCGCCGCTCGGGCGCGCCGCGAGCATCTGGAACAGCGAGATCCAGCCGTGCTCGAAGCTCATCGCGCTGCCGGCCAGGTAGAGCCGGTAGGCCCGCACCACCGACTCGCGCGTCAGCCGGCGCGCGCTGTCGAGGTTGGCCTCCAGCGCGTCGCTCCAGGCCCACAGCGTGCGCGCGTAGTGCGGGCGCAGGCTCTCGACGTCCAGCGGCTCGAGGCGCTGCTCGCCCATCGTCTCGAGCACCTTCGAGACGTGCAGCAGCTCGCCGCCGGGGAAGATGTAGCGCTCGATGAAGTTGCCCAGGCCGGCGCCGAGCTGCTCGTTGCGCGTGCCGCCGGCGGTGATGCCGTGGTTCAGCAGCAGGCCGCCGGGCTTGAGCAGGCGGTGGATCTTGGCGAAGTACTCCGGCAGGCGCGCCAGGCCGACATGCTCGAACATGCCCACCGAGGCGATCTTGTCCCAGGGCTCGTCTTCGGGCAGCTCGCGGTAGTCGCGCAGTTCCATCGTCACGCGGCCGCGCAGCCCGCGTTCCTCGATCAGCCGGTTGACGTGGGCATGCTGGTTGCGGCTGAGCGTGATGCCGTGCGCCCGCACGCCGTGGTGCTCGGCCGCCCACAGCAGCAGCGCGCCCCAGCCGGCGCCGATGTCGAGGAAACGCTCGCCCTCGCGCAGCAGCAGCTTGCGGCAGATGTGCTCGAGCTTGGCCTCCTGGGCCTGCGCCAGCGCCATGCCGCGCCCGCGGAAGTAGGCGCAGGAGTAGACGCGGCGCGGGTCGAGCCAGAGCGCGTAGAACTCGTCCGAGACGTCGTAGTGATGCTGTACCTGGCGTGCGTCGGCCGCGGGGTCGTGGCGGCGACGTGAGCGGAACTGCCGCCACAGCGCGCGCCACCAGGCGCTGACCACGCCGGGCGCGCCGGTCGGGTCCGCATCGATCAGCGCGGCGGCCACCGCGGCGATGTCGCGCGGTGTGCCGTCGATGTCGAGCCGCTCCTCGACGTAGGCCTCGCCGAGCGCGCCGACCTGGCCGGCCACCAGCGGCGCGAGCACGCTGTAGTCCTTCAGGCGCAGCGTGACGGCGGCCGGCTCGGGGCCGAGCCGCTGCCCGCCGGGCAGCACCACCGCCAGCGGCAGGTTCAGTCCGGCCAGCTTGCGTTCCAGAGCAGCGTCGAGGGCACCCATGCGCAGCCTCCTTGCGCCGGGCACTCTACATCCGCGCGCCGGCGTCAGGCGCTTGTGTCGTTCCCGACCCGGGCGCCGAGTCGGCGCAGCGGCACCACGCGCTGCGGCTGGTCGGGCGAGGCCAGCAGCGTCTCGAAGCTGCGCACGTCCAGCGCCGGGGCGTAGAGGAAGCCCTGGAACTGGTCGCAGCCGGCCTGGCTCAGGAAACGGCGCTGCGCCTCGGTCTCCACGCCCTCGGCGATCACCTTCAGCTTGAGCGCGCGGGCCAGGTCGACGATGGCGCTGACGATGCCCGCGTCGGCCGCGTCGTCGGGCAGGTCGCAGACGAAGCTGCGGTCGATCTTCAGGCGCCCGATCGGCAGCCGCTTCAGGTAGCCGAGGCTGGAGTAGCCGGTGCCGAAATCGTCCACCGACAGGTGCACGCCCAGGCGCGCCAGCGCCTGCAGCCGCGCCAGCGTGTCCTCGGCATCCTGGATCAGGATCGACTCGGTCAGCTCGAGCTCGAGCCAGTGCGGCGCCAGCCCGGCGGCGCGCAGCGTGGCGGCCACGCCGTCGACGAAGCCGCTCTGGCGGAACTGCAGCGCCGAGACGTTGACGGCAATGCGCAGCGGCCGGCCGCGCGCATGCCATAGCGCCGCCTGCGTGACGGCCTGGCGCAGCACCCAGTCGCCGATCGCGACGATGAAGCCGCTCTCCTCGGCCACCGGGATGAACTGGCCCGGAGGCACCTCGCCGAGCTCGGGGTCGCGCCAGCGGATCAGCGCCTCCGCGCCGACCACCGCGCCGCTGGCCAGGTCGACCTGCGGCTGGTAGTGCAGCCGGAAGCGCTGCTGCGCGAGCGCCTGGCGCATCGCGTGGTCCAGCCGCATGCGGGTGCGCAGCTGCCGTTCGGGCACGGCGCTGTGGAGGCTGCCGAAGCGCCAGGCATTGCGGCCGGACTGCTTGACCTCGCGCATGGCCGCGTCGGCGTGGCCGAGCAGCGGGTCGAGTGCCGAGCCGTCGCCCGGGTACATCGCGATGCCGATGCTGCCGGTGACGGTGAAGGTCAGCCCGTCGACCGCGAAGGGCCGCTGCAGCGCCTCCATCACGCGGCGCGCCGCGGCTTCGGCGCCGCTGGCGTCGGAGCGGTGCGCCAGCAGCACGAACTCGTCGCCGCCCAGCCGGGCGATGGTGTCGATCTGCCGCACGCAGCCCTGCAGCCGCTCGGCCACCTCGACCAGCACCCGGTCGGCCACCGCGTGGCCAAAGGTCTCGTTGACCTGGTTGAAGCGGTCCAGGTTGAGCAGCAGCAGCGCGAACGGCGTGCCGTCGCGCTGCGACTGGGCCACCGCGCGCTCGAGCCGGTCGGCCAGCAGGCCGCGGTTGGGCAGGCCGGTCAGCAGGTCGTGGTGCGACAGCTGCTCGATGCGGCGTTGCGCCGCCACGCGCTCGGTGATGTCGCGGAACGAGTGCACCCGCCCGATCGGCCGGCCGCCGCTGCACTGCGGACGCGACACCCGTTCCAGCACGGTGCCGCAATGCAGCACGATCTGGTCGCTGGCCTGCATCAGCGTGGCCTCCTCGATCGCGGCGAGGCGGCGCAGGTAGGGGCCGGGGTCGGCCACGCTGCGGCGCATCCAGTCGTTGACCGCGTCGTCGTCGCGGCGTTCCAGCAGGTCCGACGGCAGGCCCCACAGCTCTGCGAAGCGCCGGTTGCAGTGGCGGATGCGGCCGGCGAGGTCGGTCACCAGCAGGCCGTCGTCGGTGGACTCGAGCGTGGCGGCGAGTTCGGCACGGGCCACCTCGAGGGCCCGTTCGTTGGCCTGCTGCGCCGCCCGGTCGTGCAGGCTGACCAGCCACCAGTGCCGCTCGTCGATGCACACCGGAGCGATGCGGCGCGTCACCGGGACGGCCCGCCCGTCGGCGTGGGTGACGAAGGTGTCGGAGAGCAGCTCGCCGGCGCTGCCGACGACGGCCTCGTCCCAGTAGCACAGGTCCTCGGGCGTGCCGGCCAGCGTGCGCACCGGCAGGCCGACCAGCGCCTCGACCGGGCGGCCGAGCAGTGCCGCGGCGGCCGGGTTGGCGGCCGCCACCTCCAGCCGGTCGGGTTCGACCAGCCACGCCGCGTGCAGCATGGCGTCCAGCAGCGAACGCAGCGGCGGGGTCATTCCTCGTCGCGCGCCGGCTCGAAGAAGTAGGCCACCCGCGGGCGCGGCGCCAGGTACAGCCGGGCCGCCTCGGGCAGCTGCTGGGGACGCAGGCTGCGCCGGATGCCGAGGCCGTCGCTCTTCTCGAGGTCGAGGATCAGCGCCTCCTCGCGCGGCACGCCGCCCTGGTGCACCAGCACACGAGGCTTGAGCGGGCGCGAGGAGTTGACCGCCACCACCAGCGCATAGCGGTCGTCGGTGAGCTGCACCGCCGAGCCCGGCGGGTAGACCCCCATCATCTTGATGAAGGCGCCGAGGATGGCGGTGTCGAAGCGGCTGCGCCATTGCGCGAACAGCAGCGACACGGCCTCGTGCGGCGTCAGCGCCCGCGCGGCCAGGTGCGGGTTGCAGAGGTTGTCGTAGCGGTTCACCAGCGCGACGATGCGCGCCAGCGCGGTCATGCGGTCGGTGTTCAGCTTGAGCGGGAAGCCGCTGCCGTCGGCATGTTCGTGGTGCTGCGCGATCACCATCGAGGCGCCCGGCGTCAGGCCCATGCGGCGTGCCTGGGCCACGCCATGGCCGACATGCTCCTCGTAGGCGCGCGATTCGGCGGGCGAGAAATGGTCCTCGCGGTGGCGCACGCGGTCGGGCAGTTCCAGCTTGCCGATGTCGTGCAGCAACGCACCGACGCCGAGGTCCATCAGGTCCGCCTCGGCCATGCCGAAGGTGCGCGCCATCAGCATCGAGACGATGGTCACGTTCAGCGCATGGGCCGAGGCCTTGTCGCCGGCGGCTTCGCCGAGCAGGCGGATGCACAGGTCGTGCTCTCCCAGCATCTTGTCCATCAGCGCGCGGGTCAGCCCCGCGGCTTGCTCGGCCGCCTGC
Source organism: Piscinibacter caeni (assembly GCA_003265685.1). GTDB lineage: Bacteria > Pseudomonadota > Gammaproteobacteria > Burkholderiales > Burkholderiaceae_C > Piscinibacter > Piscinibacter caeni. Next base: position 58,461 of record QJOU01000031.1, read on the forward strand.
TGCGGCTGGGTGGCGACGAGCTCGGTGGCCCGCTTGCAGTCGCGCGCGGCCTCGGCGAACTGCTGCTCGCAGCGTGCCAGCGATTCGCGCTGGCGCGCCAGCGCCGCACGGTGCTGCGCGCGGGCGATCTCCTCGGGGCTCGGGCCGGCCGGCGGCGTGGGCGCCGCAGCGGGGGCCGGGGCCGGTACGTGGCTTTGCGCCGCACTCCAGCGCACCTTGGCCAGGCCGAGCGAGCGGATGGTCGCGATCTGCTCGTCCGAGGTGATGCGGAAACTCGACAACGGGAACGGGTGCGCCAGCCAGCCCAGGTCCAGATGCACGAACATCCCGACGCGCAAGGCGTCGACGTCGATGGTGTCGTGGGTGGTCAGGCGAGGCATGGTGTGAGAACGACGGGCGTACCGGCTTGACGAGGGTTTCGGCCTGGGCCCCGGCGACTTGAGCGCCCGACTTGCGACATCGTCACGCGTTCCGTACAATGTTCTATTAGTGAACGTCAGTTCGTATATAGAACTTCTTCAAGGTCCACCGCCATGACCCATGCCTTCATCTGCGACGCGATCCGCACGCCCTTCGGCCGCTACGGCGGCGCGCTCTCGTCGGTGCGCGCCGACGACCTGGCCGCCGTGCCGATCCGCGCGCTGATGGCGCGCCATCCCGGGCTCGACTGGCAGGCCGTCACCGACGTGATCTACGGCTGCGCCAACCAGGCCGGCGAGGACAACCGCAACGTCGCCCGCATGGCCGCGTTGCTGGCCGGGCTGCCGATCGAGGTGCCGGGCTCGACCGTGAACCGCCTGTGCGGCTCGGGCATGGACGCGCTGGGCACGGCCGCACGCGCCATCAAGGCCGGCGAGGCGCAGCTGATGATCGCCGGCGGCGTGGAGAGCATGAGCCGCGCACCCTTCGTGATGCCCAAGGCCGAGACCGCCTTCAGTCGCAGCAACGCGGTGTACGACACCACGATCGGCTGGCGCTTCGTCAACAGGCTGATGAAGGAGCAGTACGGCGTCGACTCGATGCCCGAGACGGCGGAGAACGTCGCCGCCGATTTCGGCATCGAACGCGCGGCGCAGGACGCGATGGCGCTGCGCTCGCAGCTCAACGCGGTGAAGGCGCAGCAGGCCGGCTTCTTCGATGCCGAGATCACGCCGGTGACGATCGCTCAGAAGAAGGGCGATCCGGTCGTCGTCGCGAAGGACGAGCACCCGCGCGAGACCAGCCTCGAGGCGCTGGCCAAACTCAAGGGCGTGGTGCGGCCCGACGGCACCGTGACCGCCGGCAATGCCTCGGGCGTCAACGACGGTGCCTGCGCGCTGCTGCTGGCCGGCGAGGCGGCCGCGGCACGCCACGGGCTCACGCCGCGCGCCCGCATCGTCGGCATGGCCACGGCCGGCGTGCCGCCGCGCATCATGGGCATCGGCCCGGCGCCGGCCACCCGCAAGGTGCTCGAACTGACCGGCCTGAGCCTGGCGCAGATCGACGTGATCGAGCTGAACGAGGCCTTCGCCGCCCAGGGTCTGGCGGTGCTGCGCCAGCTCGGCCTGCGCGACGACGACCCGCGCGTCAACCCGAACGGCGGGGCGATCGCGCTCGGCCACCCGCTCGGCGCCTCCGGCGCGCGGCTGGTGACCACCGCGATCAACCAGCTGCACCGCAGCGGCGGGCGCTACGCGCTGGCCACGATGTGCATCGGTGTCGGCCAGGGCATCGCGATGGTGGTCGAGCGGGTCTGATCGATCTCAGCCGCAGGCCGCTTCGGCGCTGCGGCGTGCCGCGCCGGCCGGGGCGAGCGCCCGCAGCACCCGCGCCAGCGCATCCACCGCCGCGTCGATCTGCGCGCGCGTGATGGTCAGCGGCGGCGCCAGGCGCACCACGGTGTGGTGGGTGTCCTTGGTCAGCACGCCCTCGTGCATCAGCGCCTCGCAGACGCGGCGCGCGCTGGCGACCTTCGGGTCGATCTGCACGCCCACCAGCAGCCCGCGGCCGCGCAGCTCGGTGATGGCCGGGTGCCGCAGGGCACGCAGGCGCTCCATCAGGTAGGCGCCCTGGTCGGCAGCGCGCTCGGCCAGGCGCTCGCGCTCGAGCAGTTCGAGCGCGGCCAGGCCGACGGCCGCGGCCAGCGGGTTGCCGCCGAAGGTGCTGCCGTGGTCGCCCGGCGTGAACTGCGCCATCACGTCGGCGCGCGCCAGGAAGGCGCTGACCGGCAGCAGCCCGCCGCCGAGCGCCTTGCCCAGCGTCAGCCCGTCGGGGCGCACACCCTCGTGGTCGCAGGCCAGCATCGCGCCGGTGCGGCCCAGGCCGGTCTGCACCTCGTCGCAGATCATCAGCACGTCGTGCCGGTTGCAGATCGCCCGCACCTCGCGCAGGTAGCCCGCCGGCGGCACGACGATGCCGGCCTCGCCCTGGATCGGCTCGACGATGAAGGCCGCGGTGTGCGGCCCGATGGCGCGCTCCAGCGCCGCCGCGTCGCCGTAGGGCACGCTGACGAATCCCGGCGCGAACGGGCCGAAACCGTCGCGGTACTGCGCCTCGCTCGAGAAGCCGACGATGGTGGTGGTGCGGCCGGCGAAGTTGCCCTCGGCGACGACGATCTGCGCCCGGCCCTCGGGCACGCGCTTGACCTTGTAGGCCCACTTGCGCGCCGCCTTGATCGCCGTCTCGACGGCCTCGGCGCCGGAATTCATCGGCAGCGCCCGGTCCATGCCGGTGGTTGCGCACAGCGCGGCGAGGAAGGGGCCGAGCCGGTCGGTGTGGAAGGCGCGCGAGGTGACCGCCAGGCGCTGCGCCTGCTCGGTGAGCGCATGCACCAGCGCCGGGTGGGAATGGCCGAAGCTGACGGCCGAGTAGGCCGACATCATGTCGAGGTACCGACGGCCGTCGGTGTCGAACAGGTACACGCCCTCGCCGCGCGTCAACACGACCGGCAGCGGGTGGTAGTTGTGCGCGCCGTGGCGCGCCTCCAGGGCAATGGGATCGTTCTGCATGGTCGGCACTGTAAGCACCGACGGACGAAATTAGCGTTCCAAAGCTTGCACGCTACGCCACGCTCGCGCACGATCCGTGCGTCAACTCGGGGCTGCACATGAACGGAAGCGAACTGGACGGCCTGGACCGCAAGATCCTGGCGCAACTGCAGGCCGATGGGCGAGCCACCAATGTGGAACTGGCCGGGCGCGTGCACCTTTCCGCGCCGCAATGCTTCCGGCGCGTGCGGGCGCTGGAGGAACGGGGCGTGATCCAGGGGTATGCGGCACGGGTGCGGCCCGAGTCGCTCGGCTTCGGGGTGATGGCCTATGTCGGCCTGACCATCGCCGGCGAGCAGTTCGGGCGGGTGCGCGAGATCGAGGCCAGCATCCGCGCCTTCCCGCAGATCCTCGAATGCCACACCGTCTCGGGTGACCACGACTACCTGCTCAAGGTCGTCACGCGCGACCTGAAGAGCCTGTCGCAGTTCCTGACCGACCGGCTGATGCAGGTGCGCGGCGTCGACGACGTGCGCTCGATGATCTGCCTGGAGGAGATCAAGCCCGCCGCGCCCTTGCCCGTGGACCTCTGACCACGGGCAAGGCCCGCGGATTGCGCGAACAGCGCGCAAAAGTTTGGCGAAAGAACACTCGCGCCGACTTTGCCGATAGATTGACCGGCGTCACACCATGTCGCCCACCACCCCACCCCCCCCTGCCGCGCCCGACCCCGGGCCGCTGCGCCGCGACCTGGTGGCCGGCCTGGAGAAGGGCCTGGCCGTCATCTGCGCCTTCGACCAGGAGCGGCCGCTGCTGTCCGTCACCGAGGTGGCCCAGCGCTGCGGGCTGACGCGCGCCGCCGCGCGCCGCTACCTGATCACGCTGCAGCACCTCGGCTTCATGCGCTGCGAGCGCGGCCGCTGGGCGCTCACCGCCAAGGTGCTGCGCCTGGCGCAGAGCTACATGCATTCGGGCCGGCTGCCGCGCCTGGTGCAGCCGGAACTGCACCGGCTGGTCGCCGCGCTGAAGGAGGCCTCCTCGGCCGGCGTGCTGGAGGGTGACGACGTCATCTGCATCGCCGCGCTGAGCGCCGGACACCTGGTCTCGAGCACCCTGCAGCCGGGCACCCGCGTGCCGGCCCACTGCACCGCCAACGGCCGCGTGCTGCTGGCGGCACTGCCCGAGCCGCAGCTCGAGGCCTGGCTGGCCGGCCGCGCGCTCGCGCCGCTGACGCCGCAGACCATCACCGACCCGGCCAGGCTGCGCACCGAACTCGCCCGCATCCGCGCGCAGGGCTACGCGCTGGTCGACCAGGAGCTGGAAACCGGCCTGCGCACGCTCTCGGTGCCGCTGGTCAGCGCCGACGGCGCGGTGCTGGCGGCCATCAACGTCAGCGCGCATGCGGCGCGGCGCAGCGTCGAATCGCTGCTCGAGCACTGCCTGCCGGCGCTGCGCCAGACGCAGGCCAACCTGCGCCGGCAACTCTGAATCCGTTCAACCCAGGAGACACCCCATGCGAACCCAGGTCGCAATCATCGGTGCGGGCCCGTCGGGCCTGCTGCTCGGCGCCTTGCTGCACAAGGCGGGCATCGACGCCGTCATCCTCGAGGCCAAGACGCCCGACTACGTGCTCGGCCGCATCCGCGCCGGCGTGCTCGAGCAGGTCTGCGTGGACCTGCTCGACGAGGTCGGCGTCGGCGCGCGCATGCACCGCGAAGGGCTGGCGCACGGCGGCTTCGACCTCGCGTTCGGCGGGCAGCGCCACCGCATCGACATGAAGACGCTCACCGGCGGCAAGCAGGTGATGGTCTACGGCCAGACCGAGGTGACGCGCGACCTGATGGACGACCGCGCCGCCAAGGGCCTGCCGACGATCTACGAGGCCGCCAGTGTGAGCCTGCACGATTTCGACGGCGCGAAGCCGCGTGTGCGCTGGCAGAAGGACGGAGCGACCCACGAGCTCGAATGCGACTTCATCGCCGGCTGCGACGGCTTCCACGGCGTCAGCCGCGCCAGCGTGCCGGAGAGCGCGATCCGCCACTACGAGCGCGTCTACCCGTTCGGCTGGCTCGGCCTGCTGTCGGACACGCCGCCCGTCTCGCACGAGCTGATCTACACGCGGCACGAGCGCGGCTTCGCGCTGTGCAGCATGCGCTCGATGACCCGCAGCCGGCACTACGTGCAGTGTTCGCTGGACGACAAGGTGGAGAACTGGAGCGACGAGCGCTTCTGGACCGAGCTGCGCCGCCGGCTCGACCCCGAGGCCGCCGAGCGCCTGGTCACCGGGCCGTCGATCGAGAAGAGCATCGCGCCGCTGCGCAGCTTCGTCGCCGAGCCGATGCGCTTCGGCCGGCTGTTCCTGGCCGGCGACGCGGCGCACATCGTGCCGCCCACCGGCGCCAAGGGCCTGAACCTGGCGGCCACCGACGTCGGCTACCTCGGCCGGGCGATCGCCGAGCACTACAACGAGAAGTCCGACGCCGGCATCGACAGCTACTCCGAGCGTTGCCTGCGGCGCATCTGGCGCGCCGAGCGCTTCTCGTGGTGGTTCACCTCGCTGATGCACAAGTTCCCCGAGACCGGCGAGTTCGGCGAGAAGATGCAGCTCGCCGAGCTCGACTACCTGGTGAACTCGGTCGCCGCATCGACGGCGATGGCGGAGAACTACGTCGGCCTGCCGCTGTGAACGCCGCTACTTGAAGTAGGTGTCCAGGTCGCGCAGCGCGACCTGGATCTCCTTGCACATCGCCACCACCTCCTCGGCCTGCTTCTTCTTCGCCTTGTCGTCGAGCTTGGACTCGTCCTTCAGCTTGCCGAAGAAGGTCTCGCCGTCGTACTTCACCCAGACGGCGCCGAACTGCCGCTTCCACTCCGGGTTGACCTGCACGCCGTTGTTGATCGAGCGGCACTGTTGCTTGACGTTGGTGCTCCAGCTCGCCTTGGTGGGTTCCTTGATGCAGGCCGCCAGGCCGGTCTTGAGCTTGTCGATGCTCGGCCGGATCAGCTTCTTCTGCCCCTCGATCTGCTGGCGCAGCTTGTCCCGGTGGGCTTCGAAGGTCTTGAACTCCTCGTCGAGGCTGCGGCAGGCGACGGCGACGACATCGGCCGCCTGGGCGACCGAGGTGACATAGGCGGTGCTCTGCCGGGGGATCAGCTTGTTGGCGGCGAACTTCTTCGCCACGTCGCCGGCCAGGGCCCGCACCCCGCGCGCCGCCACCGCGTAGGGCATCACCTTGGAGGCGTAGTAGGCCTTGGCCTTCTTCTCGGCCTCGTCGACCTCCGCCTCGTTGTGCAGCTTGCCGTAGCCGAGGGCGGTGAGCTGGGTCCAGTCGATGCCGCCGTGCAGGTCCTTGAGCTTCTTGAGCGCCGCGCCGATGCCGGTCTCGCCGGCCATCTTCGCGATCGTGCCCTTGTTCCTGTCCCAGTTTGCCGCCAGCAGCTCCGGGGGGTAGTCGAGGGTGTTCGGGGTCATGGTGATGCAGCAGGCGTGGACGAGGCCCGCAATCTACCCGGCACCGGCGCCTGCCACCAGCGGCAGACTTCACACCTGCGTCAGTGCCTGGCTACCGACAGCCAGCGCTCGAGCGTGGCCGGGTCGCGCAGCAGCGCCTCGCTGTCGCCCTCGTGCACCACGGCGCCGCGGTCGAGCACCACGGCGCGCTGCGTGATCGGCAGGATCATCTTCGGGTTCTGCTCGACGATGATGGCCGACATGCCCTCGTCGCGCACGACGCGCGCGATCGAGCGCAGCAGTTCCTCCACGATGATCGGCGCGAGGCCCTCGAGCGGCTCGTCGAGCAGCAGCAGCTTCGGGTTGAGCACCAGGGCGCGCGCCACCGCGAGCATCTGCTGCTCGCCGCCGGAGAGGTTGCTGCCCAGGTTGGCGCGCCGCTCTTCCAGCCGGGGGAACATCTCGTAGGCCCGCTCCACCGTCCACGGCCCCGGCCGCGCGACGGCGCTCAGGTTCTCGTGCACGGTGAGCGACTTGAAGATGTTGCGCTCCTGCGGCACCCAGCCGATGCCGGCGGCGGCCCGCTTGTGCGAGGGCAAGGTCGTGATGTCGGCACCGTCGAGCACGATGCGCCCGGCATGCCGGCGCGTGGCGCCGACGAGCGTGTTCAGCAGCGTCGTCTTGCCGGTGCCGTTGCGGCCCAGCAGCGCCAGCGAGCTGCCCTGCGCCAGCACCATGTCGACGCCCTGCACGACCACGGCCTCGCCGTAGCCCGACTTCAGCCCCTCGACACGCAGCAGCTCAGCCATGCGGCGTGCCCTCCCCGAGGTAGACCGACTTCACGCGCGGGTCGTTTGCGATCGCCTGCACCGGCCCTTCGGCAAACAGCGCGCCGTTGACGAGCACGGAGACGGTACGCGCGAAGTTGAACACCAGGTCCATGTCGTGCTCGATCAGCAGCACGGTCACGTCGGCCGGCAGCGCGTTGACGATGTCGAAGATCTCCTGCCGCTCGCCCTCGGGCACCCCGGCCACCGGCTCGTCGAGCAGCAGCACGCGCGGGCTGCAGGCCAGCGCGGTGGCGATCTCGAGCTGGCGGCGCTTGCCGTAGGCCAGGTGCGCGACCTGCACGTCCATCACGTCGTCGAGGTGGAACTGCTTCAGCAGTTCGTCGCAGCGCTGCGCCACGCGCGCATCGCGCCCGAGCGGCTGCCACAGGCGCCGGCTGATGCCGAGCTGGTTCGACACCGTCAGCGCGAGCGACTGCAGCGGCGTGAGCTCCGCGAACAGCTGGTTGATCTGGAAGGTGCGCACGATGCCGCGCCGCACCCGCTGGTGCGAGGGCAGCGTCGTGATGTCCTCGCCTTCGAGCAGCACGCTGCCGGCGCTCGGCTCGAGCACGCCGGTCAGCAGGTTGATCAGCGTCGTCTTGCCGGCGCCGTTGGGCCCGATCAGCGCCTGGCGCGCGCCGCGCTCGACCTTCAGTGAGACATCGTTCGTCGCGGCGAAGCCGCCGAACTTCTTGACCAGGTTCCTGGTTTCGAGGACGGTGGTCATGACTTCTTGAACCAGGTCCAGGGCTTGAAGAAGCGGTCGCGGCCGACCATCACGAGCACGACGAGGAACAATCCGAGCCAGAAGGTCCAGTACTGCGGCGTCCAGGCCGACAGCAGGCTGTGCAGCAGCTTGAAGCCGACCGCACCGAGCACGCCGCCCCACAGCCAGCCGGTGCCGCCGATGATCAGCATCAGCATCACGTCGGCGCTGCGGTGGAAATCGAGCACGTCCAGCGACGCGAAGCCGGTGGTCTGCGCCAGCAGCGCGCCGGAAGCGCCGGCCAGCGCGGCGGAGATGGTGTAGACCGCACCCAGGCGCAGGTCCACGTTCAGGCCGATCGCCGCGGCGCGCAGCCGGTTGTCGCGGATCGCGCGCAGCGACCAGCCGAACGGCGAGGCGACGATGCGCCGCGCGATCAGCAGCCCGATCACCAGCAGCACCAGCGAGTAGCCGAAGGCGACGCGGCCGTACAGGTCGAACTCGAAGCGCCCGAGCAGCGGGCCCATCACCACCCCCTGCAGGCCGTCGGCGCCACCGGTGAACTCGAGCTTGTTGGCCAGTTCGTAGAGCAGTGCCGCGACGCCGAGCGTGATCATCAGCCGAGCCAGGTCGGAGCCCCGCATCACCAGCACCGAGGAGAGCGCGCCCATCAGCGTGGCCGCGGCGATGCCCACCGCCATGCCGACCAGCGGGTCGGGCATCACGTGCTTGGCGAACAGCGCGGCCGCGTAGGCCCCGGTGCCGAAGAAGGCCGCGTGGCCGAGCGAGATGACGCCCGCATAGCCGAGGATCAGGTCGAGCGACACCGCGAACAGCGCGAAGATCGCGATCTCGTTGCCGAGCAGGGAATGTTCGTTGCCGGCCACGAACCACGAGGCCGCCAGCGCCAGGAGCAGCGCCAGCTCCCAGGGCCGCCAGCGCGTCGCGGCGGCGATCGATGCCGATGCGTTCGCGCTCATCGAACCGCCGCCCGCCCGAACAGGCCCTGCGGGCGGAAGTACAGGATGATCACCATCAACGCGTACACGACGAAGGCGCCGAGCTGCGGCACGTAGTACTTGCCGAACACGTCGGCGATGCCCAGCAGCAGCGCGGCCAGCAGCGGGCCGGTGATGGTGGTGGTGCCGCCGACGGACACGACGATCAGGAAATAGATCATGAACTTGAGCGGGAAGCTCGGATCCAGGCCGAGCACCTCGGCACCGAGCGCGCCGCCCAGGCCCGCGAGCCCCGAGCCGACCGCGAAGGTGACGCTGAACACGGTGTTGACGTCGATGCCCAGGCCGGCGGCCACGCGCGGATCGTCCACCGAGGCGCGCAGCCGGCTGCCGAAGCGCGTGCGGCCCAGCACCCATTGCAGGATCGCCGTCAGCACCAGGCACAGCACGACGATGAAGAGCCGGTACTTGCCGATCCCAACGCCGGCGATCTCGAAGCGACCCTGCAGCCACGCCGGCAGCTTGACGATCTGCTGCTGCGAGCCGACCAGCCAGTCCATCGCCGCCACCGCCATGAACACCAGGCCGATCGAGAACAGCACGTGGTCGAGGTGCGGGCGCTTGTACATCGGCCGGTAGAGCAGCCGCTCCATCACCGCCCCCGCCACGGCCGGCGCGAGGAAGGCCAGCGGCAACGTGGCCAGGAAGGGCACGCCGGCGCGGTCCATCAGCAGCACGGTGACGTAGCCGCCCGCCATCGCGAACGCGCCGTGCGCCAGGTTGACGAAGTTCATCAACCCGAGCGTCACCGCCAGCCCGACGGCCAGCACGAACAGCAGCATGCCGTAGGCGATGCCGTCGAAGAGGAGCGTAAGCATGCGAAGTGGCCCTCCGCAGAGGGCCGCTCAGGTTACTTGGACTTGCCCGGGTCCTTCATGGCCTTGATGGCATCGAACTCCACGTTCTGGAGCTCTCCGCCCACGCGCTCGACCTTGCGCACGTACATGTCGTGCACCACGTCGCGCGTCTGGCCGTCGATCAGCATCTGGCCGCGCGGGCTCTCGAAGATCTGGCCCTTCATCGCGGCCAGCAGCTTCTCGCCGCCCTCGCCCTTGCTGGCTTTCAGGCCCTCGACGATCACGCGGATGCCGTCGTAGCCGCCCACCGCCATGAAGTTGGGACGCATGCCGTTGTTGGCCTTCTTGAAGGCCTCGACGAACTTCTGGTTTACCGGCGACTTGTGCGCCGCGGCGTAGTGGTGCGCGGTGACCACGCCGAGCGCCACGTCGCCCATGTCGTTGAGCTGGTCGTCGTCGGTGATGTCGCCGGTGCCGATCAGCTTGATGCCGGCCTTGTCCAGGCCGCGCTCGGCGAACTGCTTCATGAAGGCCGCCCCCTGGCCTGAGGGCAGGAACACGAACAGCGCCTGCGGGCTGGCGTCGCGCACCTTCTGCAGCACCGGCGCGAAGTCGGGCGCGCGCAGCGGCGTGCGCAGCTTGTCGACCACCTGGCCGCCGTTGAGCGTGATGCGGTCGGCGAAGTACTTCTCGGCGTCGATGCCGGGGCCGTAGTCGCTGACCAGCGAGACCACCTTCTTGATGCCGTTCTTGTTGGCCCATTCGGCGATCGCCACGGCCGCCTGCGGCAGCGTGAAGCTGGTGCGCACGACGAAGGGCGAAGCCTCCGTGATGGCCGAGGTGGCCGCGGCCATCACGACCATCGGCGTCTTCGACTGGGTGGCGATCGGCGCGGTGGCCATGGCCGAGGGCGTGATGCCGAAGCCGGCCAGCGCGACGACCTTGTCGTTGACCACCAGCTCCTGCGCCAGGCGGCGGGTCTGGTCCGGCGTGCTGGCGTCGTCCTTGACGATCACCTCGACCTTGCGGCCGGCGATCACCGGGTTGTTCTGGGCCATGTAGAGCTTGACCGCGGCGTCGATCTGCCGGCCCGTCGAGGCCTGCTGGCCGGTCATCGGCAGGATCAGGCCGATCTTGATCGGGTCGGCGGCGTGCACGCTGCCGAGGGCCGGGAGGGCGAGGGCGGCCGCGAGGGCACGCAGGAGCTGGCGCTTTTGCATTCGAACTGTCTCCGAAGGGGATTCCCGGGCCGGGCCCGGCGACAAAACCTCGATCTTCGCCGATGGGCTGGCGCCGGCCGACGATGGCGGCCGGGTGACCAGCAAACCATGCTGAGGCATGCGCGGCGCCAACCGCAATCCGGGACTACGACTAGCAGCTATCGCAATCCGGCATGCCCCCCCGGGGCGCGGGGCACGACCGTGCACTACCATGCCCGCGACCGGACCCTGGAGACAGCGATGACCACCCGCACCACGCCCCCGTTCCGCGCCGACCATGTCGGTAGCTTCCTGCGCCCGAAGTACCTGCTCGACGCCCGCGAGCAGAAGGCGCGCGGCGAGATCACGGCCGAGCAGCTGCGTGCCGTCGAGGACCGCGCGATCACCGAGATCGTGAAGTTCCAGGAGGACGTCGGCCTGCAGTCCATCACCGACGGCGAGTTCCGCCGCACCTATTTCCACATCGACTTCCTGGAGCAGCTCGGCGGCGTCAAGACCGACATCCCGGTGACGGTCCGCAAGCCCGACGGCACCGAGGAGCTCGCCCCGCCGGTGATGCGCGTGGTCGACAAGGTGCGCCACGTCAAGGACATCCAGCGCGCCGACTTCGAGTACCTGAAGAGCCAGGTCTCGGCCGGCCGCACGCCGAAGGTGACGATCCCCAGCCCGACCATGCTGCACTTCCGCGGCGGGCGCTCCGGCATCAGCCGCGAGCACTACCCCGAGCTCGATCCGGCGTTCTACGACGACGTGGCGCGCGCCTACGGCGACGAGCTGAAGAGCCTGCACGACGCCGGCTGCCGCTACGTGCAGATGGACGACACCAACATGGCGTACCTGTGCGACGAGAAGATGCGCGAGGCGGCGCGCCAGCGCGGCGACGACCCGAACGAGCTGCCGCACCGCTACGCGACCTTCATCAACAAGGTGGTGGCGCTCAAGCCGGCCGGCATGACGCTGGCGATGCACCTGTGCCGCGGCAACTTCAAGAGCACCTTCGCGGCCCAAGGCAACTACGAGCCGGTGGCCGAGGCGCTGCTGGCCGAGATGAACCTGGACGCCTACTTCATGGAGTACGACGACGACCGCTCGGGCGACTTCCGCCCGCTGCGCTTCCTGCCCAAGGGCAAGATCGTCGTGCTCGGCCTCGTCACCACCAAGTTCGGCGAAATGGAGAGCAAGGACACGCTCAAGCGCCGCATCGACGAGGCCTCGAAGTACGCCCCGCTCGAGCAGCTGTGCCTGTCGCCGCAATGCGGCTTCTCCAGCACCGTGCACGGCAACAACATCGCGGTGGAGGCGCAGCGCGCCAAGCTGCGCCTCGTCGTGGAGACCGCGGCGGAAGTGTGGGGATGATCCGGCCGCGCGGTTGACGTTTCGCACGACCGTGCTAAAGTGCTCCGCATGGACACGCGCAGCACGGTCGAGACGAAGACGGAACGCAGCGGGCTGACGCTCGCCGCGATCCTCGACACCGCGCTCGCCATGGCCGCCGCCGAGGGGCTGGAGAGCCTCACGATCGGCGAGGTGGCCAAGCGGCTCGGCCTGTCCAAGAGCGGCGTGTTCTCGCGCGTCGGCTCGCGCGAGGCACTGCAGCGCGCGGTGGTCGAGGAGTTCGACCGCCGCTTCGTTCAGGACGTGTTCGTGCCCGCGATGCGCGAGCCGCGCGGGCTGCCGCGGCTCGACGCGATCGTGCGGCTGTGGATCCGCCGCACCGCCGACGTCGACTCGAAGATGGGCTGTCTCTACAGCGCCGGCTCGTTCGAGTTCGACGACCGCGACGGTCCGGTGCGCGAGCAGCTGCTCGACGGCATCCGGCGCTGGCGTTCGGCGCTCAAGCGTACCGTCATCCAGGCCATCGACGCCGGCCACCTGCGGCCCGACACCGATGCCGAGCAGCTCGTCTTCGAGCTCGACGGCCTGTTCATCGCGCTGATGCGCGAGGCCCGCTTCATGCGCGACGCCCGGGCGGGCGAGCGCACCTGGGCGGCCTACCAACGTCTGGTCCGGTCGCTGCAGGCGCCGCCGGCCGAGAGCGCGGCGCGCGCTTCGCGCCACTGACCCCGGGACAGCTCGGCCGACAAGCCACCGCCCCGGCTGCACGACCACATTTCGCACGGTCGTACTAATTGAGGAGAATCATTATGGTCATCGTGCTCGTCACCGTCGCCGCCGGAGCGGCCCTGGGTGTCTGGAAGCTGGTCGGGCTGTGGCGCGCGGTGCCGCGCCGCAATGCCGACCTGGTGCTGTTCTGAGCCGTCCGGCCATGAGCACCAATCCGGCTGCCGCGTTCTACGCGGGCAGTGGCGCCGCACGCGGCGTCGGCGCGGCGCTGCGCCTGCTCGACCGCCTCGCGCCCGCTTGGGGCACGCGCGGCGCCCTGCGCCTGTTCTTCACGCCGCTGCCGTGGAAGTTCGCGATGCGCCGGCCTCTGCCCAGGCCCTGGATGGCTGAGCGCTGGGCCTTCGAGGGCACTACGCTCGCCTGGTACCGGCGCGGCGACATCGCCGACGAACGCCCGGTCGTGCTGCTGGTGCACGGCTGGGCCGGCAGCGGCGCGCAGATGCTCGCGCTCGGCGACACGCTGGCCGATGCGGGCTTCGACCCGGTGCTGCTGGATTTCCCCGGCCATGGCCGCAGCGGCGCCTGGCGCAGCACGCTGCCCCAGTTCGCGCGCGCCCTGTTCGCCGCGGCGGCGCGGCTCGGGCCGCTGCATGCGGTGGTGGCTCATTCGCTGGGCGCGCTGGCCGCTACGCACGCGGCGGCGCGCGGGCTGCCGGTCGCGCGGCTGGCGCTGCTCGCGCCCTCGGCGCCGCCGGCCGCGTTCCTCGAATGGTTCGCGCACAGCTTCGGGCTGGCGCAGGGGCTGGCAGCGCGCATGCGGGCGCAGATCGAGCACCGCGAGGGTGTCAGCCTGGCCGAGTTCGAGCCGGCCTGGCTGGGAGCCCGCGTGGCCCAGCCGGTGCTCGTGCTGCACGACGAGGGCGACCGCGTCGCGCCGCACACCGCCTCGGTGCGCCTGACCGCCTCACTGCCGGCCGGGCGGCTCGTCAGCACGCGCGGGCTGGGCCACCGCCGGCTGCTCGACGACGCGCAGGTCGCCGCCGGCGTCCTCGAGCACCTGCAGGCCGACGGCCGGCAGGCCGGCGCGGTGGCGCTGCCACAGCGCTGAGAGCGCGGCTTCGAACGCGCGTGCGAAGCGGGCGTCGTCGAACAGCGCGCAACGGCTGCGCTGCGCCTCGAGCCGGGCGCGCAGCGCGGCCAGCCGGCCGCCGTCGGCGCTGAGCTCGAGCGCCCGCGCCTCGTACGACGGTGCATCGGCGCAGACCAGCTCGGGCAGCCCGGCCGCGCCCAGCAGGCTCGCCGCCACGCGGGAGGCGAAGGTCTCGCCGCAACAGGTGAGCACCGGCAGGCCGACCCACAGCGCGTCGCTGGCCGTGGTGTGCGCATTGCAGACGAAGGTGTCGAGGAACAGGTCGGCGCAGGCCAGCCGGGCCAGATGCGCCGCCGCGTCCACACGCGGTGCGAACACCAGCCGGGCCGGGTCGACGCCCGCGGCCTGCGCGGCCGCACGCAGGCGCTGCACGGCCCCGGCGTCCGGCTGCAGCAGCCACAGCACGCTGCCCGGGCGTGCCCGCAGCAGCCGCATCCACACCGCCCAGACACCCGGCTCGAGCTTGGCCGGGCCGTGCAGCGCGCCCCAGACGAAGCCCTGCTCCGGCAGGCCGAGGCTGGCCCGCGCCGGTGCCGGCGGGCGCGCGCGGCGGGCGTCGTTGGCCTGGTAGCTGTGCGGCAGGCGCACCACCGCCTCGTCGACCTCGGCGGCATGCCCGGGCGGCAGCACGGTCGCGTCGGCGAGCAGCGCGTCGATCCAGGGCGCGCCCTGGGTGCCGGGAAAGCCGAGCCAGCCGACCTGCAGCGGCGCCAGGCGGCGCGCGAACAGCCCCGGCCGGGCGTCGCGGGTCGGCCCGCCGAGGTCGATCGCGATGTCCAGCGCACAGGCACGGGCGCGCTGCACCAGCGCCGCGTCGTCCAGCGCGGCCACGTCCTCGAAGTGCTCGAAGGCGGCGCGCAGGCGCCGGCGCAGCGGGTCCTCGTCGGCGACCGGCCCGAAGGCGAAGCCGAAGGCCTCGATGCGCTCGCGCGGCAGCCGCTCGATCAGCCCGACCGCCAGCCGTGCGGTGGCGTGTTCGCGGAAGTCGGCCGAGAAGAAGCCGACCCGCAGGCGGCCGTCGGCGGCCGGTGCCGGCGCCGGCCGGTCGGCCTGCAGCGTGGCATACCCGGCCGAGAAGATGCGTGCGCAGGCCTGCAGCCGGGCCCGCGAGAGCGGCAGGTGCAGGGCCACGAAGGGCGCGACCCGCGGCTCGCCGGCATCGATGGCCCGTGCGGCCTCGTCACGCGCGGCCTCCGACTCCGCCCAGTCGCACTGGCGCATCGCGGCGTGCAGCCAGCGGCCGAACAGGAAGGGCGAGCCCGGCGCCGCCTGCAGCGCGGTGCGCAGCTGCTGCAGGCCGGCCTCGCCCTGCCCGGCGGCGAGCAACTGCTCGCCCCAGGCGGCCAGCGCCTCGGCGCGGCCACTGCGGCTCGCCGCCAGCCCCGGGGCCAGCGCCAGCGCCTGGTCGAAGGCGGCGGCCGCGGCCTGCGGCCGGCCCAGCGCGAGCAGGGCCTTGCCGTGGTTGTGGTGGGTGGCCGCATCGGTCGCGCCGCGTGCCAGCAGCGCCTGCAGCACCGGCAACGCCTCGGCCGGGCGGCCCAGGTCGAGCAGCGCGGCGGCCCGGTTGTTGGCGGCGCCGGCCTCGTCGGGCTGCAGCGCGAGCGCCCGTTCGGCGCTGGCCAGCGACTCGGCCGGGCGGCCCAGGTCGCGCAGCAGCGCGGCGCGGTTCGACCAGGCCGCGGCCAGCCCGGGCGCCCGCGCGAGCGCCCGGTCCAGCCCGGCCAGCGCGTCCGCGAAGCGGCCCTGCTGGTAGTCCAGCACCGCGCGCAGGTGCAGCGCGTCGGCATGGCCGGGCTCGCGTGCGAGCAGTTCGTCGTAGTGCCGGCGCGCCGCGTCCCACTCGCCGCGCCGGTGCGCCTCCAGCGCCTGCGCCAGCAGCATCAGCGGCGCGTGTCGAGCTGGCGCGGCGGCGTGTAGTTGTTCGCGCGCGCCAGGTTCAGGAAGCGCGAGGCCTCGGCATCGCGCCGGTCGACATTGCGGAAGTGCTCGCTGAGCTGGTAGGCGGCGATGCCGTTGCCGAGGTAGGCGGCGAAGATCATCCAGCGGCCGCGGTCGCTGCGCTCGATCAGCTCGCCGGCGGGCGGCTGCGGCAGGCTCTCGGCCACGCGCATCGCCGCGTACTTGTCGCCGCGCACGGCGCGCTGCGCATCCTCGCCCAGGCGCGGGCCGAGCTGCGCCGCCAGCGCCGCGATGTCCAGGCTCAGGCGCGCCTGACGCGCCGCGCTGACCACCTTCTCGAGTTCACCGATGCGGCCCTGCGCGACGTCGGCCTGCTCCTCGGGCAGCTTCTGCGCCAGCGCCTTGAGTCTGTCGATGGCCTCCTCGGGCGCGGCGATGCGGCGCGTCGATTCGAGCTCGTCGGCCGCCACGGCAGCGGAGGCGGTGGCGATCCAGGACGGGTCGCCACTCACGTTGCTGGCCAGCTCGGGCAGCTGCGCGTTGCGACCGAAGGCCTTGACGATCGGCTCGATGCTGTTGACCTTGCGCGCCACCTTGGCCCGCACCGTCTCGAGCGTCAGGAAGATCGAGCGGCCCGGGTCGGTGACGTCCAGCTCGGCCAGCAGCGCCTCGGCAAACACCGTGTAGCGCGTCGGGTCGTTCGGCGCAAAGGCGCGCTTGCCGGGGCCGGTGGCGAAGGCCACGTGGCAGCCGTCCGGCGGCATGGTCTGGTTGTAGCCCTCGGTGGGCGAACGCGGCCGGTCCGGCGTGCGGCAGGCGTCGACCAGGATCACGGTGGCGGCGCGCCCGGCCTGGCGCTTCAGCCGCGTGAACACTTCGCGCTCGAGCGAGATGCAGGTCTTGGACAGCTGCGCCGGCGCCGCCTCCAGGTTGCCGCCGGCGGGCACCAGGAAGTTCTCCGCGTTCGACTGAAAGCCATGGCCGACGAAGTAGAACGCGCCGGCCAGCTGCGGCTCGGCCGCCACCGCACGCTGCAGCGCCTCGAGCTCGGCCTGCACCCGGGCCACCGGCGGGTCGTGCAGCGCCACGGTCGCGAAGCCGAGCTTGCCGAGCCGCTGCTCCAGGTCGGCGATGCACTTGCGCGCGGGCGGCAGGTTCTCCTCGTTCGGGTTGTACGAGGTGTTGCCCACCAGCAGCGCCCGGCCGCTGGCGGCGGCCCGCGCCGGTCGCGGCAGCGCCACGCCCAGAGCGGCGGCGCCGGTGGCGTGCAGCAGGCCACGCCGGCGCAGCGCCATCAGCGGCAGCCCAGCCCCGCGCCGCCGCCGGTGCAGGCGTCCGGTCGCTTGGCCGAGTCGATGTTGTCCACCGCGGGCGCGGCCAGCCCGGTCTCGAACACCAGTCCACGCGAGAGCTGCTTGCGGATGTTCTCCTTGCCGAAGCCGGCCGCCAGCGCCTCGGCCATCGCGCGGCGGAACGGTTCCTGCGCGTCCGACAGGCCCTGCAGGTAGCGGGTGTAGCGCACGTCCTCGAAGGCGCCCTGCGCCACCGTCAGGATGCGCACCGTCAGGCCCTGGCCGCTGCTGTCCAGCGCCACCGGCGAGACGGTGTAGTTGGCCGCGTCGGCGCCGCTCAGCGTGACGCCCGACACCGTCACCGGCTTGCCGAGGCCGGGGTCGGGCGAGGACAGGTTGCCGACTGCGCCGCTCGCGTCGACCGTGACGGCGTCGCTGGGCAGCAGGCCGTCGAGTTGCAGCCCGTCGGTGACGAGGCGCACCTGCGTCGAGCCGTTCACCACCCGGTTGACGGCGCGCAGGCCCGACAGCGTCAGCGTCAGCGCGCTGATGTTGACGGTCGGCGCGCTGGCGTCGGTCAGCGTGTAGTTGGCCGCGTCGGTGCCGCCGAGCGCGAGGCCGGCCACGGTCACCGGCTTGGCGGTGCCGACGTTCTTGTCGGCCATCGTGCCGCTGGCGCCAGCCAGCGAGAGCGTGACGTCGTCGCCGCTGACGGTGTTGTTCAGCGTCGCACCCGAACCGTTCAGTGCGACCGCGGTGCTGCCGTCGTAGGCCCGGTCGACCGCGGTGATGCCGGTGGAGGTGATGCCGCGCGGCGTGATCGTCACGGTCGGCGTGCCGCCGACCGTGACGGTGTAGTTGCCGGCATCGGCCCCGCCGACCGACACGATGCCGCCGGTCACGGGCTTGGCGGTGCCGACGTTCTTGTCGGCCATGTTGCCGGTGCCGGCGCCGAGCGTCACCACGTCGCCGCCGAGCAGCCCGGTCAGCGTCGCGGCCGAGGTGGTCAGCGCGACCTGCGTGCCGCCGTCGTAGACGCGGTTCACGCCGGTGACGCCGTCGGCGCTGATCGGCCGCGGCGTGATCGTGACGGTCGGCGAGTTCACCGAGGCCAGCACGTAGTTGCCGGCATCGGCCCCGGCCAGGCCGGCGTTGGCCACCGTCACCGCCTTGCCGGCGCCGACGTTCTTGTCGCCCATCGTGCCGGTGGCGCCGGCCAGCAACAGCGTCACCGTGTCGCCGGCCACGGTGCCGGCCAGCGTTGCGCCGGTGCCGATCAGCGCGACGAGCGTCGTCGCGTCGTAGACCCGGTTCACCGCGGTGATGCCGCTGCCGGTGATCGTGCGCGGGTCGACCGTGAAGGCCGGCGCGCCGGTGGTGGCGTCGCTGAAGCCGGCGAACTGGAGGCCGTAGTGCGCCACGCCGCTCAGGTCCGTGCCGGAGGTGTTGCCGCTGGCGGCCACCGTGTAGGCCTTGTTGCTGCCGGCGTTCTTGTCGCCGAAGCTGCCCGTCGTGTCGACGGTGTAGTTGCTCAGGCTGAACGAGCCCTCGCCGAACAGGCCGCTGGCCGTGGCGCCGCCGAAGGCGTAGGCGAAGCCGGTCGTGCCGTCGTAGACCTTGCTCGTCGCCACCCAGTCCGTCGTCGGGGTGTCGATGGTGCCGGTGGCGCTGGTGACGAACAGGTTGCCCGTGGTCGGCAGCGCACCGGTCCAGTCGCCGTAGACGATGCCGTTGAAATCGGTCGCGGTGGTGCCGAAGGCGAGCGAACTGCCCAGGTTGTCCTGCGCCGGATCGCTGGAGCGCACGATGAAGCGGCCACCCGCGCCGGTCAGCAGCGCGGCGCCGGTGTCGGTGGCGTTGACGAAGCCGGCACTGCTCAGGTCGATCAGCGCGCCGGTGGTGTTGATGCCGGCGGTATCCAGCGTCAGCACGCCGGTGGTGCTGGCCAGCACGTTGCCGGCGCCGCGGCCGCTGATCGTCAGCGGGCCCTGCGCCACCAGGCTGAAGTCGCCGGCGGCGCTGAAGCCGACCGCGCCGAAGAACTGGTTGCCGGCGTTGTTCAGCAGCGCGGCGTCGGTGCCGGTGGTGGTGATGGCCGTGACGCCCGAGACCGTCAGCGCGCCGCTCTGCGTCAGGCCGCCGCTGGCGCTGAGGGTGAAGTCGCCGCCGACGCTGCCCTGCACGCTCATCGGCGTGCCGGCCGGGTTGTCGTTGCGCACCGTGGCGCCGGCGGTGTCCAGCGTCAGGCTGCCCATGCGGTTCTGCGGGCTCTGCAGGTTCAGCGTGATGGACGCGTCGCCGAAAGCCTGCGCGGTGACCTGCGCGGCCACGATGCCGCCGGCCTGCGCGTCCTCGAACACGCTGGCCGAGACGTTCAGCGGCGAGTTGAAGTTGACCTGCTGCGCGGTGATCACGTTGCCGATCGACACGTTGCTGCTGGTCAGCGTCACCGAGCCGAGCGACTGGATCGGCGCGCCGATGGCGATGATCGGCCCGCTGAAGCCGTCGGCGTTCATCGCCAGCGAGCTGTTGTTCAGCGTCATCGGGCTGCTGATGGTCAGCGTCGGGCTGGTCAGCGTGAGCGTGGTCGCCGCGCCGCCGGCGGCCACGTTGAGCGGTGCGGTGACGCTGATCTGGAAGTCGGCCGCCAGGTCCACGTCGGTGGTCGCCAGCAGGGTCGCCACACGCGTGGAGGTGATGCGGCTGGCGGTGCCGGCGAAGTCGGCCAGCGTCAGCGAGGGCGCCACCAGGTCGTCGCCCACGGTGCTGTCGCCGTTGATGTCGGCCGTGGCGCCGATCTGCAGCGTCGACGGGTCGAGCAGCAGCGTGCCGCGCTGCGCCCCCGGCGCGCGCAGGTCGGCGCTGCCGAGGAAGCTCAGGTGCTGCTTGCCGGACACCTCGGCCAGGCCGCCGTCGCCGCCGCCCGCGCCGCGCGCCGCGATGTGGCCCTCGAAGCGTGTCAGCGCGTCGGACCAGACCACCGCGGTGCCGCCCTTGCCCGCCACGCGCGCGCTGACGTCGATCACCGCATCGGGCCCGACCGCCGTCACCTCGGCGTGCGGCAGGGGCCCCGCGCCGCGCAGCCCGCCGCCGACCAGCACCGTGCCGCCACCGGCCGCGCCCGAGGCGTCGATGCGCGCCGCGCCGAGCAGGCCGATGCGCTGGCCGCTCACCTCGACGCTGCCGCCTTCCAGGCCGGCGCCGCCGCGTGCGTCGAGCGTGCCGCTGACACGCACCACGCCCGAATCGCCGCCGGCGAGCACGATCCTGCCGTCACGCTGCTCGATGCTGCGCGCGCGCACCACGCCGCCGACCTGCATCACGGTGCCGAGCGCCGCCTCGGCCGCCGCCGCCTGCAGCGACACCTGGCCGCCGTCGGCGACGATGCGCCCGCTGTTGGCCACGTGCGCCGCCACCGCCTCGACCGGCACGCGGATGCTCAGCAGCCCGGAGCCGGTCGGGTCGATCTCGACCGCGCTGCCTGCCGCGAGCGCCGCCGTGCCGCCCGGCGTGATGATGCTGCCGCTGTTGCTCACGCGACGCCCGGCCAGCACCACATGGCCACCCTCGGCGGCGCGCAGCGTGCCGGCATTGCGCACCGCGGCGCTGCTGTCGCCGGACAGGCGCAACTGGCCGTTCATGAACTGGCCGAGGTCGGCGTTCAGCGTCGTGGCCACCAGCGAGCCGACGCTGACCTGCGAACCGGGCGCGAACAGCACGCCGTTCGCGTTCTGCAGGAACACGTGGCCGTTGGCCGTCAGGCTGCCGTAGATGCGGCTCGCGTCGTCGCCCAGGATGCGGTTCAGCGCCACCGAGTCGCGGCCGGGCTGGATGAAGCGCACCGAGTTGCCGGCGCCGATCGAGAAGCTCTGCCAGTCGGCCACCATGCGCTCGGTGGTCTGGCGCACGGTCATCGAGTTGCCGTTGCTGCTGATGCTGCCGCTGCCGCGCACGATGGTGCCGCCGGTGGGCAGCACGGCGGTCTGCGCCAGCGCCAGCGAGCAGGCGCAGGCCAGCGGGGTGAGCAGGAAGACGGAACGGTGGGACTTCATCGTGATTCCCCTCAGAACGGCTGGCTCAGCTGCACGTAGGCGCGGGCGCGTGAATCGTCGCTCTGCGCCACCGCGCCGCCGCGCACGGCCACGTAGCCCTTGACGATCAGCCCGTTGGCGCCGCCGTAGGTCAGGCCGACGCCGTGGCCCATCAGCTTGCGGATGTTGCGCGACGGGTCGCCGACCCGCGGCTCGGCATGCAGCTGCGCGTAGGCATAGTCGCCAAACACGGCGAGCACCCAGTCGCCCGGCAGCGCCTCGATGGACAGCGGCTTGCGGTACTCCCACCCGCCGATCAGGCCGTGGTCGCTGGGCGATTCGGGCGCCGGGTAGGCGCGAACGCCGGTCGGGCCGCCGAGGCTGAACTTCTCCGAGCTGTCGAGGTTCTTGCTCGCGTACTGGCCGGAGAGGCTGAAGTAGAGGTAGTCCTTGTTCGGCAGCACCTGCAGGCGCGAGGCAGTCAGCGCCAGCTTGGCATAGCTGCCGTTGGTCTGGAAGCCGTTGGCGCTCTGGTCGAGCGCCAGCTCGTCGGGCGAATCGATCTCCAGCTCGCCGCCCACCAGCGTCAACGAATAGTTGCTGATGCCGCCGCCGAAGACCGTGTCGCGGAAGTCGCCCACCGCGCCGGCGGTCACGTAGCTCGTCACGCCCTTCTTGATCTTCAGCGGATAGGTGTGCACGCGGTCGTCGAACTTGCGCACGTCGGCGCTCGCGGTCAGGAACAGGTTGCTGTTGCGCGAGCGGATCTGCGGGTGCAGGAACTGCAGCGACAGGGCCTGCGCGGTGCCGTCCGCATCGAGCGGCTCCAGGTCCGCGCCGAGCCGGTACTTCAGGAAGCTGGCCGCCACGCCGAGCTTGCTGCCGTAGCGGTTGATCGGCGTCAGCCAGGCGGCGCGCACGAAGGCCGAACCACCGTTCAGCGAGGCCTGGCCGCGGATCGAGAACACGTCGCCGCGGCCGGCGAGGTTGAACCACTCGCCGTTGGCGAACAGGCGGTAGCGGCCGGTGAAGATCGAGCCGCCGTTGTCGAACTCGAGCGAGTAGGCACTGCCCGGGGCCGCCGACACCTTGATCGTCAGGTCGGCCTGGCCGACCTTCGCGCCCGGGGTCAGCGAGGAGGTCACCGCGATGCCGCGCAGGTCGCCCAGCGTGAACAGCGCGCTCTCGATCAGCTCGCGCTCGGCCACCGGGTTGCCGCGCAGCCGGGCGATGATCTGGTCCATGAACTCGGGCGCGACCTTGACGCCCGGCTCGGCCTCGATCTGCACCGCGCCGATCCGGCCGATCAGCACCTGCAGCGTGACCGTGCCGTCGACCAGCTGCTGCTCGGGCACGTAGGCCTGGGCGAGGAAGTAGCCCTGGCGCTGCAGCGCGACCTCGACGTCCTTGGCCGCATCCTCCAGGTCGACGAGCGTCTTGCGCGGCCCGGTGTATTTCTGCAGCATCGGCAGCAGCGCGGCGCGGCGCTCGGGGGGCAGCACGTCGAGCCCGGCGATCTGGAAGGCCTTGACCTCGACGCTCGGCCCGCCGCTGGACGGCGCCGTCACCGCGCGCGGCAGCACCAGTTCGGCGGGCGGGCGGCCCAGTACCGGCGCCGGCACGCCCTGGGGCTGGGCCTGCTGCAGCAGCGAGCCGGCGCTGGGAGGATTCGGCACGGTCTGCTGCGCGGCGGCCGCCAGCGGCAGCAGATACAGCAGCAGGCCAGGTGCCCGGCGGCGGGCGCGGCGGCCCTCAGGGGATGCGGATGTCACGAGGCCACCTGTCGGTTCGAAGACCGCTTGACGTTACGAAGCGCCTCCGGCGGTGTCAATCACCCGGGCATGGTCGCGGCGGCGCCGCCACACCGCTCACGCGGCCGGCGCGGCGAGCCCGGCCACCTTGAGCAGCAGCTCGACCAGCAGGGCCCGCTCGGCCACGGAGAGCTTGTGCAGGGTCTCCTGCTCCATCGTGCCGGCGATGGCCTCGGCGCGGCGCAGCAGCTCGCGGCCGGACTTCGTGAGGTGGATCAACACGACGCGGCGGTCGCGCGTGCTGCGCACCCGCTCGACCCAGCCGGCCTCCACCAGCCGGTCGATCGCCGCGGCCATGTTGGGCGGCGCGACGTCCAGCGCCTCGCCGAGCTGCTTCTGGTTCACCTCGGGGTTGGAAGCCACCAGCACCAGGATGGAATAGTCCAGCACCTTCAGGCCGAGCGGCCCGAGGTGGCGCGCGAAGGTCTTGCGCAGCTCGATCGCGGCGCGGCTGGCCGCGTAGCCGACCAGCGTGATCAGGCGCGACTGGTCCAGCTCCGCCGGCGCGGCTTCGGGCGCGATCGCCTCGGCCTTCATGCCGCGTCGAAGGCCTCGATCGCGGCGAACGGCGCGCGGCCGGCACGCGCCTGCGCCAGCGCCTGGGCGAACTCGGGTTCGAGCTGCGCGAAGCAATGCGCCGCGCTCTCGCACTTGGCGCGGTGGAAGGCCTCGCCCGCGGCCGCGCACTCGGCCGACACGGCGTCGGCGCGCGCCCAGGCCGCCGCCACCAGCGCCAGGCCGCAGGCGCGCAGCAGGTCGTCGGCCACGCGGTAGGGCAGCTCGGCATCGCCGGCCGCGGCGGCGATGGTCTCGCGCACCGCCGACTCAAGCCGCGCGAGCCAGTCCTGCGCCGCGGCGGCATGGCGCGCCTGCGGCGGCAGCGCCGCACGCTGGCGCTGCAGCAGCGCGAAGAACTTCGCGCCGCCGTCGGGGACGATCTTGCGCACCACCAGGTCGATCGCCTGGATCTGGTTGGTGCCCTCGTAGACCATCGCGATGCGGGCGTCGCGAACGCATTGCTCCACGCCCCAGTCGTGCGTGTAGCCGTGCCCGCCGAACACCTGCAGCGCATCGCTCGCCAGCGCGAAGCCGTTGTCGGTCAGGAAGGCCTTGAGCACCGGCGTCAGCAGCGCCGCGTCGTCCTGCGCGCTGCGGCGCAGCGCGGCGTCCTCGGCGTGCTCGGCCAGGTCGAGCAGGTGCGCGGCTGCGTAGGCGAGCATGCGGCCGCCCTCGACCAGCACGCGCTGGCGCAGCAGGCCGCGGCGCACCGCCGGGTGCAGCACGATCGGGTCGGCCGGCGCGGCCGGGTCGGTGCGCTGCGGGGCGCGCGACTGCAGCCGCTCGTGGGCGTAGCGCAGCGCGTTGCGGTGCGCGTTGTCGGCCAGCGCGAGGCCCTGCAGCGCCACGTGCAGGCGCGCCGAGTTCATCATCGCGAACATCGCCGCCAGGCCGCGGTGCGGCTCGCCGACGATCCAGCCGGTGGCGCCCTCGAAGGCCATCACGCAGGTGGCGCTGCCCTTGATGCCCATCTTCTTCTCGATGCCGTCGCAACGGATCGCGTTGCGCGTGCCCCCCATGTCATCCGGCAGGATCTTCGGCGCGAGGAACAGCGAGATGCCCTTGGTGCCGGGCGGTGCGTCCGGCAGCCGGGCCAGCACCAGGTGCACGATGTTGTCGGTCAGGTCATGCTCGCCGCCGGAGATGAAGATCTTCTGGCCGGTGAGCTTCACGCTGCCGTCGGGTTGCGGCTGCGCGCGGGTGCGCAGCAGGCCGAGGTCCGAGCCGGCGTGCGCCTCGGTCAGGCACATGGTCGAGAGCCATTCGCCGCTCACCACCTTGCCGAGATAACGTTGCTGCAACGCCGGCGAGGCGTGCCGGTGCAGGCACTCGTAGGCGCCGTGCAGCAGGCCCGGGTACATGGTCCAGGCGTGGTTGGCCGCGCTGAGCATCTCGTACAGCGCTGCGTTGAGTACCTGCGGCAGGCCCTGGCCGCCGACGCCCGGGTCGCAGGCGAGCGCCGGCCAGCCGGCGTCGACGAAGGCCTTGTAGGCGGCGCGGAAGCCCTTGGGTGTGGCGACCGCGCCATCGCGCCAGGTGCAGCCCTCGAGATCGCCGGGTCCGTTCAGCGGCGCCACCACCTCGACGGCGAACTTCGCCGCCTCCTCGATCACCTGCACGGCGGTATCGGCATCGAGCTCGGCGAAGGCGGGCAGCTGCGCCCACTGCGCCGGCAGGCCGAGCAGGTCCTCGATCACGTAGCGCATCTCGCGCACCGGGGCGACGTAGTTCCAGCTCATGCCGTCTTCTGGCGCGCCGCACCCAGGTAGGTGTCGATCACGCGCGGGTCCTTGGCGAGCTGCTCGGCCGGGCCCTCGAGCGCGATCTCGCCCATCTCGAGCACGTAGCCGTGGTCGGCCACCTCGAGCGCGGCACGCGCGTTCTGCTCGACCAGCAGGATGGTCACGCCGGTGGCGCGCAGCTTCTCGATGGTGCGGAAGATCTCCTTGACCACCAGCGGCGCCAGGCCGAGGCTGGGCTCGTCGAGCATCAGCAGGTCGGGCTGGCTCATCAGCGCGCGGCCGACCGCGAGCATCTGCCGCTCGCCGCCGGACAAGGTGCCGGCCAGCTGCGCGCGGCGCTCCTTCAGGCGTGGGAACAGCGCATACACCTGCTCCAGCCCCTCGCCCGCCTTGCGCCGGCCCTGGCGCACCTGGCGGTAGCCGCCGAGCAGCAGGTTGTCCTCCACCGGCATGGTACCGAACAGCGCGCGCGTCTCGGGCACCAGCGCGATGCCCTGCATCACGCGCTCCTCCAGCGTGCGGCGCAGCACCGAGGCGCCGGCATAGCGGATCTCGCCGCGCGCCGGCAGCACGCCCATCAGCGCGTTCAGCAAGGTGGACTTGCCGGCCCCGTTCGGGCCGATCACGGTCACCACGCTGCCCTTGGCGGCCTTCAGCTTGATGCCGTGCAGCACCTCGGCGCGCCCATAGCCGGCGTGCAGTTCGTTGACCTCGAGAAGCAGATCCGTCATGTCAGTGGTCCATTGCGCTGCGC
>QJOU01000032.1 GCA_003265685.1 Piscinibacter caeni
GGCCGCCAGGCCGGCGCGGGGCCGGGGGGCTCGGTCGCTGCCGTCGCAGGCTCGGCGCCGGCCTCGGCGGCGCGCGAGGCGCCGAGCGCCGACTCGACCGCGCGGCGCACCGCCTGGTGCACCTCGCGTGCATCGCGGAAGCGCACCTCGATCTTGGTCGGGTGCACGTTGACGTCGACGCGGTCCGGCGCGATGTCGATGAACAGCACGTAGCTCGGCTGGCGCGCGCCGTGCAGCACGTCCTCGTAGGCCGAGCGCACGCCGTGCGCGATCAGCCGGTCGCGCACGTAGCGGCCGTTGACGTAGACGTACTGCTGGTCGGCGCGGGCGCGCGCCGCCTCGGGCAGGCCGGCGCGGCCGTGGATGCGCAGCGGGCCGGCCGCGAACGCGAGCTCGCGGCTGCCGGCGACGAACTCGTCGTCGAGCACGTCGCGCAGGCGCTGCGCCGGCTCGGCGCGGCGCCACTGCTGCACCAGCTTGCCCTCGTGCCAGACCGCGAAGCCGACGTCCGGCCGCGTCAGCGCATGGCGCCGCACGGCCTCGATGCAGTGGGCCAGCTCGGTGGCCTCGCTCTTGAGGAACTTGCGCCGCGCCGGCGTGGCGAAGAACAGCTCGCGCACCTCGACGCTGGTGCCCACCGCACGCGCCGCGGGCGTCAACTCGCCCGAGCGCGCCTCCAGGCGCTGCGCATGCGGCGCATCGGCGGTGCGGCTGGCGATGGTCAGCTCCGCCACCGAGGCGATCGCCGCCAGCGCCTCGCCGCGGAAGCCCATGGTCGCGACGCTCTCGAGCTCGTCGAGCGAGGCGATCTTGCTGGTGGCGTGGCGCTTGAGCGCGAGCGGCAGTTCGGCGGCCGGGATGCCCAGCCCGTCGTCCTCGACCAGGATGGCGCGGATGCCGCCGCCCGCCAGGCGCACGGCGATCTCGCGTGCGCCGGCGTCCAGCGCGTTGTCGACCAGCTCGCGCACCACCGAGGCGGGGCGCTCGACCACCTCGCCGGCGGCGATCTGGCTGACCAGTTCGTCGGGAAGTTCACGAATCGCCCGACGCGCCGCGGGTTGCAGTACAGCGTTCATTGCCTCGATTGTAGAAAGCAGCACGATTGACCGTGGATCCGGCGCCAATTCGGCATTCGGGCGGTGGCCGCCTCCGATAGAGTCCCGGTCGATGGGCGAGATCAGCAGTTTCTCCGAGCCCGTTGCCGCAGACGCCACGTTCCTGCGCGCCGTCACCGAGATGGCGCGCCGGCGTCCGGTGGTGACCTCGCGCGCGATCTACAACGACAACGGGCTGAAGCTGCTCGAGGGCGGTGTCACGGTCGACGGCAGCCTGTACGAGCGGCTCGTCAGGCACAGGCTGCGCACGCCGCTGGACGAGTGCCTGGACAGCGAGCCCAGCGTCAGCGGCAAGCTGCTGCGCGGCGGCGTCGAGGAACTGGTCACCCATTCCGCCTTCTTCGCGGCGATGGCGCCGGCCGGGCGCCTGCGGAGCATGCTGCTCGAGGCCGTGGAGGCCGTTCCGCTGCCGCGTGCGATCGGCTTCCAGATGACGGTGCTGCGCGAGAGCCGGCCCGAGCTGTTCCAGCACAGCCTGCGCGCCGCGCTGCTGTGCGGCCATCTCGTCCGCGAAGCGGGCGCACCGATGCACGACGTCACCATGGCCGCGGCGGCGGGCCTGCTGCACGACCTCGGCATGCTGAACATCGACCCGGCCCTGCTGATGGCCGACCAGAAGCTGAGCGGCGACGATCGCAGGCCGCTGTATGCCCACCCGCTGACCGGTTCGATGCTGGTGCAGCGCTTCCTCGTCTATCCCCGCGAGGTGGTGCGCGCCGTGCTCGAGCATCACGAGCGCCTGGATGGTTCCGGCTACCCGCGCGGACTGGCCGGCGATGCGCTCAGCCCGCTCGGCCGGGTGCTCGCGCTGGCCGAACTGGTGACCGCCATGTTCGACGGCCGGCGCGGCCACCCCGAGCTGCGCGTGTCGCTGGCCCTGCGCATGAACCCGGGCCGCTATGACCCGACGCTGGTGCGGTCCGTCCAGCGCCTGCTGCGGACCCAGTCGACTCCGCCCGAGGCGGCGACGGTGCTGGTCGAGGAGGTCATTCATCGGCTGCGACTGCTGGCCGGGCTGACGCGGCAGTGGTTCGAACTGGTCCAGTCGCTGCGCGCCGGCGAGGCGCCGGCGCGCGTGGCCGTGCTGGACGCCGTCGACGCGCAGGTGCAGAGCCTGCAGCGCATGCTCTTCAACGCCGGCATCACGCCGGAACAGCTCGACTGTCTCGGCGACGACGACACGCGCGATCCGGCCGTGCGCATCGAGCTGTGGGCGCTCGAGAAGGAGCTGCAGTGGCACCTGCGCGCCATCGCCAACCAGCTGCAGCGGCGCTGGCGCGGCGACGGCCCGGCGCAAGCGCTGCCGGCGCCGCTGGACGACTGGCTGGCGACTGTGCGGGCGATGGACCAAGGCGGCTGAGGGCAGCGCGCGGGGCTGCGGATAATCGCGCGCCATGGACATCGTGGCCTTCCTGATCGACTTCATCCTGCACGTCGACGTGCACCTGGCGAACTTCGTCGCCGCGTACGGGCCCTGGGTCTACGCGCTGCTGTTCGTGATCATCTTCGTCGAGACCGGCGTGGTGGTGATGCCCTTCCTGCCGGGCGACTCGCTGCTGTTCGTCGTCGGCACGCTGTGCGGTGCCGGTCTGATGGACCTGCCGCTCGCGCTGGCGGTGCTGGCCAGCGCCGCCATCCTCGGCGACCAGTGCAACTACAGCATTGGGCGGATCGTCGGGCCACGGGTGTTCCAGTGGGAGAACACCCGCTTCTTCAACCGCCGCGCGTTCGACCAGGCGCATGCCTTCTACGAGAAGCACGGCGGCGTCACCATCATCCTGGCGCGCTTCTTCCCCTTCCTGCGCACCTTCGTGCCCTTCGTGGCCGGGGTGGCGCAGATGACACGCAGCAAGTTCACGCTCTACAACCTGGTCGGCGGCCTGCTGTGGGTGGGCGGCGTCACGACCGCCGGCGTGCTGTTCGGCAACATCCCCTGGGTCAAGGAGCACCTGGACAAGATCATCTGGGGCTTCATCCTGCTGCCCGGCGTGCTGGTGCTGTTCGGCGCGTGGAAGGCGCGCCGCGCGGCGCCTACCTGAGCGCGTCGCGCAGCGCCGCCGCGCACAGCCGCACCGCGTCGTTCGCCTCGCCGATCACCCGCCCCATGGTGATGAAGCCGTGGATCTGGCGCTCGAAGCACAGGTGCGTCGAGCGCGTGCCGGCCTCGGTCAGGCGCTGCGCGTAGGCCAGGCCCTCGTCGCGCAGCGGGTCGTAGCCGGCCGTCAGCACCAGGGCCGGCGGCAGGCGCGACAGGTCGGGGTGCAGCAGCGGCGAGGCGCGCCAGTCGGTCCAGCTGGCCGGGTCGGGCAGGTAGTGGGCCCGGTAGTAGTCCATCGAGTCGCGTGTCAGCAGGTAACCCTCGCCCAGCGCGGCGTGCGAGGGCGCCTGCTGGCGCTGGTCGGTGGCCGGGTAGATCAGCAACTGGAAGGCCGGCAGGGCGAGGCCGGCGTCGCGCCGCGCCAGGCACAGCACCGCGGCGAGGTTGCCGCCCGCGCTGTCGCCGCCCACGGCCAGGCGCTGCGCGTCGATGCCGAGCGTGGCGGCCTCGCGCCGCACCCATTCGTAGGCGGCCAGCGCATCGTCCACCGCGGCGGGGAAGGGCGCCTCGGGCCCGAGCCGGTAGTCGACCGACACGACGACCGCGCCCGAGTGGTTGGCCAGCTCGCGGCACAGCACGTCGTGCGTGTCGAGGTCGCCGATGGTCCAGCCGCCGCCGTGCAGGTAGACCAGGCCGGGCCGCAGCTCGCCCGCTGCGCTGCCCTGCGGCCGCAGCAGGCGCAGCGCGATCGGCCCGTGCGGGCCGTCGATGTGCCAGTCGCGGCTCTCGGCCACGGCCGGCGCATCGGGCTGGGTGAAGCCGCGCCGGTCGCGGTAGGCGGCGCGGGCGTCGACCGGGCTGAGTTCGTTGACCGGCGGGATGCGCTTCTCGACCATCAGGTCCAGCAGCGCGCGGGCGTCGGGGTGCAGCATGGTGGTCACAGGGTGCGGGTGCGGGCCAGGGGTGGGTTGCGGGCGAAGTAGCGGCCGATGCCGCGCGCCAGCGCGTCGACCAGCTGCGCCTGGTAGGCCGGGCTGCGCAGCTTGGCTTCTTCGTCCGGGTTCGAGATGAACGCGGTCTCGACCAGGATGGACGGGATGTCGGGCGCCTTCAGCACCGCGAAGCCGGCCTGCTCGACCTCGCGCTTGTGCAGCTTGCCGACGCGACCGATCTGGCCCAGCACCTCGCCGCCGAGCTTCAGGCTGTCCTTGATCTGCGCGGTGGTGCTCATGTCCAGCAGGGTGCGCATCACGTCGGCGTGGCGGCTCTTCACGTTGAGGCCGCCCACCATGTCGGCGGCGTTCTCGCGGTCGGCCATCCAGCGCGCCGCGCTGCTCGAGGCGCCGCGCTCGCTGAGCGCGAACACGCTGGCGCCGCGCGCCTCGGGCTTGAAGAAGGCGTCGGCATGGATCGAGACGAACAGGTCGGCCTGCACGCGGCGCGCCTTGCGCACCCGCTCCTGCAGCGGCACGAAGAAGTCGGCGTCGCGCGTCAGCATCACGCGCATGCCGGCGCGCTCATTGAGCTTCTCGCGCAGCTGCAGCGCGATGGCGAGCACCACGTCCTTCTCGCGCAGGCCCGAGGGGCCGATCGCGCCCGGGTCCTCGCCGCCGTGGCCGGGGTCGAGCGCGACGACGATCAGCCGGTCCACCTTGCCGCTGGCCACCGCCGGCGGCTGCGGCGTGCTGGCCGAGGCCGGCGGCGCCGGCGGCGGGGTGGACAGCGGCTTGTCGAGCTTGCCGATGAACTCGCCCAGCGCGTCGCGCATCGCCTCGGCGGCCTGGCGCTCGGCGCGCTCCTTCTCCTGGATCAGCACCAGCAGCGGGTCGCGCTCGCGCACCGGGTACAGGTCGAACACCATGCGGTGCTGGTAGGCCGCCACCGGCGCGAGCGTGAACAGCTGCGGTGCGGTGGGCTGCTTCAGGTCGATCACCAGGCGCACCACGCGCGGCTGGTTCTGGCCCACGCGCACGCCCTCGATGAACGGGTCGTCCGGCCGCACCTTGCCGACCAGCTCGCGCAGCGCCGGGCTGAGCTCGAGGCCGTCGATGTCGATCACCAGGCGGTAGGGGCTCTCGGCCAGGAAATGCTTCTCGGCGAGCTGCGCGTCGGACTCGATGGTCACGCGCGTGTAGTCCTCGGCCGGCCAGACGCGCACCGCGACGATGGTCGCGCCGCGCACGATCTGCGCCGGGCCGAGCAGCAGGGCGAGCGTGCCGAGCGCGTCGCGCCGCCTCATGCGATCAGCTCCAGGCCGAGCGGGCTCTGCGCGGTGAACGTCACGCGCCGTGACTCGTCGTCCTGCGGCTCGATGTGCACGCGCAGGTCGGCCGGCGGCAGCAGCGCACGCGCCTTCTCGGGCCATTCGGCGAGCTTCAGTCCCGGGCCGGCGAACACGTCGCGCAGGCCGGCGTCTTCCCACTCCTGCGGGTCGTCGAAGCGGTAGAAGTCGAAGTGCGCGACCGGGCCGCGCGGCGTGTCGTAGGGCTCCAGCAGCGCGTAGGTCGGGCTCTTGATGCGCCCGGCCACGCCGAGCGCGTGCAGCAGGTGGCGCACGAAGGTGGTCTTGCCGGCGCCGAGCGGGCCATGCAGCTCGACATAGGCGCCCTGCAGCGCGGGCGAGGCGGCCAGCGCCCGCGCGCTGGCGGCGCAGGCGGCTTCGTCGGGCCAGTGCTGGGTGCGGCTTCCTAGAATCGTCAAATGAGCGGGGTTCGCGGGTTGGATGGTGCGGCGCTGCTCGCGCAGTTGCGCGAGTGGGCAGCGGCAGCGGGATTTTCACAGATCGGAGTCGCCGACGTGGACCTCGGTTCCGCCGAACCGGGCCTGCTCGCCTGGCTGAACAACGGTTTCCACGGCTCGATGGACTACATGGCCGCGCATGGCCTGAAGCGCGCGCGGCCCGCCGAGCTGGTGCCCGGCACGGTGCGCGTGATCAGCGCGCGCATGGACTACCTGCCGCGCGCCGCGCCCGCGGACTGGCAGGCGATCGAGTGGCAACGCCTGGCCACGCCGACGGCGGCGACCGTGTCGCTCTATGCCCGCGGGCGCGACTACCACAAGGTGCTGCGCACACGGCTGCAGCGCCTGGCCGACCGGCTGGCCGAGGCCGTGGGCCCGTTCGGCCACCGCGTGTTCACCGACTCGGCGCCGGTGCTCGAGGTCGAGCTGGCGCAGCGCAGCGGCCTGGCCTGGCGCGGCAAGCACACGCTGGCGCTGCACCGCGAGGCCGGCTCGATGTTCTTCCTCGGCGAGATCTACGTCGACCTGCCGCTGCCCCTCACGCCGCCGAAAGAGGCGCACTGCGGCTCGTGCACGGCCTGCCTTTCGGTCTGCCCGACGCAGGCCATCGTCGCGCCGTACCGGCTCGACGCGCGGCGCTGCATCTCCTACCTGACGATCGAGCACGACGGGCCGATCCCGCCCGAGCTGCGCGCGGCGCTCGGCAACCGCGTCTACGGCTGCGACGACTGCCAGCTGGTGTGCCCGTGGAACAAGTTCGCGCAACGCGCCCGCCTGCCCGACTTCGACGCCCGCGCGCCGCTGGATGGCGCATCGCTGGTCGCGCTGTGGGCCTGGAGCGAGGCCGAGTTCCTGCAGCGCACCGAGGGCAGCGCGATCCGGCGCATCGGCTGGCGGCGCTGGCGGCGCAATCTGGCGGTCGGGCTCGGCAACGCGCTGCGCGCCGCCGACGACGCAGCGATCCGCAGCGCGCTGGCCGCCGCGCGTGACGCGGCCGACCCGCTGGTGCGCGAGCACATCGACTGGGCGCTCGCGGCGCCTCAGCGCGAGAGCTGAAGCGCCAGCAGCGCGAGCGGCAGGCCGGCCATGCCGATCAGCGTCGACAGCGTGACCAGCCCGGCGACGAAGCCGCCATGCCCGCCCATGCGCGCGGCCAGCACGTAAGCACTCGAGGCGGTAGGCAGCGCGGCGAAGGCCACGACGACCGCCTGCTGCGCCGGCGGCAGCGCCAGCAGCGTGACGATCAGCAGCGCGGCCAGCGGCAGCACCGCATGGCGGATCGCGAGGAAGGCGGCGGCCAGCCGCGGCGAGGCGCGCAGGGCGCCGAAGGTGAGCCCGGCGCCCACCGCCATCAGGCCGATCGGCAGCGCGGCCGCGCCGATGCGCCCGAGCGTGGTGGCGGCCAGTTCCGGCAGGCGCAGGCCGAGCAGGTTGAACGCGAGGCCGGCCAGCGTCGAGACGATGAGCGGATTGCGCGTCAGCTCGCGCAGGTAGCCGTGGCCGCCGTGGCGCGCCAGCGGCCACACGGCGGCGATGTTGCACAGCGGCACGCACAGCGCGATCAGCAGCGCGATCCAGGCCACGCCGGCGGTGCCGGCCAGGCGCTCCGACAGCGCCAGCGCCACGTAGGAGTTGAAGCGGAACGCCACCTGCGCGCCGGAGGCATGCAGGCGCGGGTCCACGCCGGGCCACCAGCGCAGCGCATAGGCCAGCACGATGCCCAGCGCCACCACCGCCACGCCGCTGCCGGCGAGCTGCAGCATCGCGCCGGGCTGCAGCGGGTTGCGTGCGATCGAGCTGAACAGCAGCACCGGGAACAGCAGGAAGTAGACGAGCTTCTCGGCGCCGTCCCACACGCTGCGGTTCAGCGGCGTGAAGCGGCACAGCACCCAGCCGACCACGATCAGCATGAAATCGGGCAGCAGCAGCAGCGGGTCGGGCATCGGGCGAGTGTGCCAGCCCGGCGGCAGGGTCGGGTCGGGCGGCCGGCGCCAGGGGCTATCCTCGCGGTTTCACGCCAACCCCGGAGACCCCGCCCATGCATCGACGCACCCTGGTCACCCTCGCCGCGCTGTCGTCCTCCCTGTTCGCTGCCGGAGCCTGGGCCCAGGCCTACCCGGTCAAGCCGGTGCGGCTGATCGTGCCGTTCGCGCCCGGCGGCACGACCGACATCGTCGCGCGCGTGCTGGCCGAGAAGGTCAACGTGGCGCTCGGCCAGCAGATGATCGTCGACAACAAGGCCGGCGGCGGCGGCTCGGTGGGCGCCACCGAGATCGCGCGCGCCGCGCCCGACGGCTACACGCTGGGCATGGCCACGGTCTCGACCACCGCCGCCAACCCGGCCATCAACGCGAAGATCCCGTACAACCCGCTGACCGACTTCACGCCCATCATCAACGTGGCGGCCACGCCGAACGTGATCGCGGTGCACCCGAGCTTCCCGGCGCGCGACTACAAGGGCTTCCTCGCCGAGCTGAAGAAGAGCCCGGGCAAGTACAGCTACGCGAGTTCGGGCACCGGTGGCATCGGGCACCTGCAGACCGAGCTGTTCAAGAACCTGTCGGGCACCTTCATGACGCACATCCCGTACCGCGGCGCGG
Source organism: Piscinibacter caeni (assembly GCA_003265685.1). Taxonomy (GTDB): domain Bacteria; phylum Pseudomonadota; class Gammaproteobacteria; order Burkholderiales; family Burkholderiaceae_C; genus Piscinibacter; species Piscinibacter caeni. The sequence goes on from QJOU01000032.1 coordinate 8,493, forward strand.
GCCCGGCGCTGAACGACACGGTGGCCGGCCAGGTGCCGATCATCTTCGACAACCTGCCCTCGGCGCTGCCCTTCATCAAGGACGGCCGGCTGATCGCCATCGTCGTCGCCGCGCCGCAGCGCCTGGCCGCGCTGCCCGACGTGCCGACCTTCAAGGAGGTCGGCCTGGAAGGCGTGAACCGCATGGCCTACTACGGCATCCATGGGCCCAAGGGGCTGCCCAAGGAGGTGGTGGAGAAGGTCAGCGCGGCGGTCAGGAAGACGCTCGAGGACCCGGCGGTCAAGAAGCGCATCGAGGACACCGGCTCGCTGATCGTGGCCAACACGCCGGAGCAGTTCGCCGAGCAGATCAAGGCCGAGTTCGACGTCTACAAGAAAGTGGTCGCGCAGCAGAAGCTGACGCTGGAGTGAGTTGGACGCGCTGCAGGCCAGCGAGGCCTCGATCGACCGCTTCGCGGACGCACTCTGGATCGAGGACGGCCTCTCGGCCCACACGCTGGCGGCCTACCGGCGTGACCTGAGCCTGTATGCGCGCTGGCTGGCCGAAACGGCCGGCCGCGCCCTCGACGACACGCGCGAGGCCGACCTGCGCGCCTACGCGGTGGCGCGCCACGTGCAGACCAAGGCCAGCAGCGCGAACCGGCGCCTGACGGTGTTCAAGCGCTACTTCCGCTGGGCGCTGCGCGAGCACCTGGTGGCGGCCGACCCGACGCTGCGCCTGGACGCCGCCCGCACGCCGCTGCGCGTGCCCAGGACGCTCAGCGAGGCGCAGGTCGAGGCGCTGCTGGCCGCGCCCGACGTGGCCACGCCGCTCGGCCTGCGTGACCGCAGCATGCTCGAGCTGATGTACGCCAGCGGGCTGCGCGTCAGCGAACTGGTGACGCTGAAGTCGGTGCACCTGTCGATGTCGGAGGGCGCGCTGCGCGTCACCGGCAAGGGCAGCAAGGAGCGCCTGGTGCCCTTCGGCGAGGAAGCGCGCGCCTGGCTGGTGCGCTACCTGGCCGAGGCCCGCGGCGCGATCCTGGCGGGCCAGGCGAGCGACGCGCTGTTCGTCACCGCGCGCGGCGGTCCGATGACGCGGCAGATGTTCTGGAAGCTGATCAAGGCGCATGCGCTGAAGGGCGGCGTGACGGTGCCGCTGTCGCCGCACACGCTGCGCCATGCCTTCGCGACCCACCTGCTGAACCACGGCGCGGACCTGCGCGCGGTGCAGATGCTGCTGGGCCACGCGGACATCTCCACGACGACGATCTACACCCACGTGGCGCGCGAGCGGCTGCGCGCGCTGCACGCGCAGCATCATCCGCGCGGCTGAAGGCCGACGGTCGGCTCGCCGCCGGGTGGTTCGTCCAGCGCCTGCAGCACCGGCGTCAACGCGGCGAGCACGACGGCGAGCCGTGCATCGGCCTCCGCCGCCGAGGCGTCGTGCGACAGGGCCGCCTCCAGCTCGGCCGCCGCGGCGCCGAGCGCCTGGGCGCCGAGGGTGGCGGCCTCGCACTTCAGGTCGTGGGCGATGCGGGTGGCGGCGCTGCGGTCGCCCGCGGCAGCGCGCAAGCGCTGCTCGAAGCTGCGCGCGCTGCCGGCGAAGATCGCGAGCAGGCGCCGGTGCAGCGCGCTGCCCGGGCTCACGCCGCTGTGGCGCAAGGCCTCCTCGTCGAAGGGCGAGGGCGTGCCGCGCGGGCGCGGCGCGGGGCGGATCCAGCGTGCCAGCGTGGTGAAGAGTTCCGCCGGGCGGATCGGCTTGGCGACATGGGCGTTCATGCCGGCGGCCAGTGCCTTGTCGCGGTCGCCGACCATCGCGTCGGCGGTCATCGCGATGACCGGCAGGCCCGCCCAGCGGGGGTCGCGCCGCAGGCGCCGAGTCGTCTCGTAGCCGTCGAGCTCCGGCATCTGGCAATCCATCAGCACGCCGTCGACAGGCTGGTCCTCCAGCAGCTCGAGCGCGCGCAGGCCGTTCTCCGCGACGACGACCTCGATGCCCTCGCGCCGCAGCAGCTCGCAGGCGAGCTCCTGGTTGATCGGGTTGTCCTCGGCCAGCAGCAGCCGCGCGCCGGTCAGCGCATGCCGGTGGTGCGCCTGGCCCGCGTCGTCGTCGTGGCCGGGGCCGGCGGTGCCGCGATGCTGCGGCACCGGCACCGGCCGCAGCACCTCGAGACAGGCGTCGAGCAGCGTCGACGGCGTGACCGGCTTGGCGAGCAGGGCCGCGACCGGTGCGCCGCGGTCCTGCGCACGCCGCCGCGCCTCGTCGCGGCTGAAGGCGGTGACCATCAGCACCGCCGGCGGCGGGTGGCGCAAGGCCATGCTGCCGAGCCGCCGTGCGACCTCGACACCGTCCAGCCCCGGCATCTTCCAGTCCAGCAGCACCAGGCCGATCGCGCGGTCGGCGGCGTCGGCGGCGGCGATCGCGGCGAGCGCGGTCTCGCCGTCGGCCGCGGTCGCCGCCTCGAGCGACAGCGCGCGCGCCGTCTCGGCCATCTGCTCGCGGGCACAGTCGTTGTCGTCGACGACGAGCACGCGCAGCCCGCGCAGGGGCTCGGCGAGCGGCGCCGCGGGCTCGGCCTGCGGCAGGCCGAAGCGGGCGCTGAAGCGGAAGCGGCTGCCCCGCCCGGGCTCGCTCTCGACGCCGATCTCGCCGCCCATCATCTCCACGAGCCGGCGGCTGATCGCCAGGCCCAGGCCGGTACCGCCGAAGCGCCGGGTGGTGGAGCTGTCGGCCTGCGTGAACGGGCGGAACAGGCGTTCGGCGTCTTCCGGGCGCAGTCCGATGCCGGTGTCGCGCACCTCGAAGGCGAGCCGCACGGCATGCTCCTCGCGCTCCGAGGGCGCCACCGAGACGACGACCTCGCCGCGCTCGGTGAACTTGACGGCATTGCTCACCAGATTCAGCAGCACCTGGCCGAGCCGCGTCGGGTCGCCGACCAGGCGCCGAGGCAGGCGCGGCGGCAACGCGTAGACCAGCTCGAGGCCCTTCTCCTCGGCCTTCTGGCCGACCATCGACGCCACGCGGTCCAGCACCTCGTCGAGGTCGAACTCGAGCTGCTCCATCTCGAGGTGGCCGGCCTCGATCTTCGACAGGTCGAGCAGGTCGTTCAGGATCGCCAGCAGCGACTCGGCCGCGCGCTGCACGTGGCGCACGTAGCGCGCCTGCGTCTCGTCGAGCCCGCTGCCCAGCGCGAGCTGCGACATGCCGAGGATCGCGTTCATCGGCGTGCGGATCTCGTGGCTCATGTGCGCGAGGAAGCTCGACTTCGCCTGGCTGGCCGCCTCGGCCTCCAGGCGCGCGCGGTGCTCGGCCTCGGCACGGCGCCGCTCGCTGAGGTCGAGCACGAAGCCGACCGTCAGCGGCGGCGGCCCGGGGGTCAGGATGCCGCCCACCAGCACCGGCACACGCGTGCCGTCCTTGCGCAGGTACTCCTTCTCGAACGGCCGGTAGCGCCCGTCCTCGAGCAGCGCCCGCGTGGCGCCCGCGTCGGCGGCGTGGAACTCGGGCGGCGTCAGGCGCTCGATGCTCAGCTCGCCGGCCAACATCTCCTCGCGCGTGCAGCCGACGATGCGCAGGTAGGCGTCGTTGGCGTCGACGATGCGGCCGTCCAGGTCGGTGATGCGCACCGCGATGAGGTTGGAATCGACCAGCCGCGCGATGCGCGACTGCCATTCGACGGCGGTGGCCTCGGCGCGCCGGCGCTGCTCGTTCTCCGCCTTCAGTGCGGTGTACAGCCCTGCGGTCTCGAGGGAGATCGCCGCCTGCGCCGCGAGCATGCCCAGCACCGTGGCCTGCCTGGCGCTGAAGGCATGGGTGCTCAGCAGGTGCTCGAGATGCAGCATGCCGATCGCCTGGGCGCGTCGCAGCAGGGGGACGCACAGCACCGAGCGCGGGCGCACACGCTCCAGGTAGCCGTCGGCAGAGAACGGATGTGGCTGCGTCGCGTCGGCGAGCAGCACCGGCTCGCGGCTGCGCCGCACGTACTGGAGCACCGCGCCGGGGTGCTGCGGGTCGTCGTCTTCCACCACGCGGCCGGGGCGGTGCAGCCGCACCTCGATCGCGCCGCCCCGCACCTGCGCCTCGGCCGCCAGTTCGAAACGCTCGCCGGCGCTCACGTACAGCCGGCCGGCCTGCGCGCCGGCCTCCTCGAGCGCGATGCGCATCAGGGTCTCGAGCAGCGCGTCCAGGTCGATCTGGCTCGACAGCGCTTGCGTCGCCTTCATCACCGCCAGCGTGTCGATCGGCACGGCCGCTGCCGCCGCCTCGCGCAGTGCCGGGTGCTCGGCCTCGAGCTGGCGCAGCTTCGCGCCTGCGCCCCAGCGCGTGAAGGCCGCGTGGGCGCCGGCAAGGCAGTCGCCCGCCAGGCGTGCGAGGCCGCGGCCGTGGTGGAAGGCCGCCGCCCGCTCGCAGGCGAGCGCCTCCTGGTGCACCAGCGCCGCGGCGCGCGCGGCGGCGATCGCGTCCTCGTAGAGCCGCTCGGCCTCCAGTTCCCGGCCCTGCAGCCGGGCCAGTTCGGCCGCCAGCAGCGCGTGCCGGGTGGCGTAGTTCTCCGGGCAGTGGCGGGCCCAGGCGGCGAAGTCGTCCACCGCACGTTCGATCAGTTCCAGTCCCCGCGCCTGCGCCGCCGGCGGCTGCCCGGCATGCACGTCGGCCAGCGCGAGCGCCCGGTAGAAGGTGAAGGTCGGCTGCACCGCCATCGCGGTGACCGCGCGCAGCACGCCCTCGGTGCGCGCGGCCGCCTCCAGCGAGGCCTGGGCGTCGCCGGCCAGGAAGGCGGCCAGCTGCTCGAGCAGGTGCACGATCGCGAGCCCCGCCAGGCTGTTCTGGTCGGCCAGGCGCTGCACGGCCGCGGCGTGGTCGTGGCCGTCGCCGTCGAACGACGCGGGCGACGGCGTGCGCCCCTGCAGGCAGCGCGCGAACCGGCCGAAGGTCTGCACCACCTCGAGCGTGCCGCCGCTGTGCGTGGCGCGCAGGAAGGCGACGCTGCGCTGCGCCTGCAGCGCGAGCTCGTCGAGCCGCTCGCCGCCCTCGAGCATGTACAGGCAGGTGTTGACGGCGATCAGCGCCGCGTGCGCGAAGTTGCCGACCTCGAGGCAGGCGGCGTAGCCGCGGTCGAGCAGGGTGCGGCCGGCGGCGAACGGCCGGCGCCAGAAGTGGATGAACCCGGCGTGCGAGAACAGCAGCATGCCGCGGCGCCGGCGGTCGTCCAGGCGTTCGTTGAGCCGCACCGCCAGCTGCGAGTACTCGTACGCGCCGGCGATGTCGCCGAACGCCGCCAGCCGCACGCGCGCGTAGTAGGTGTAGACGACCGCGCTTTCCTCGCAGTTGCCGTGGCGCAGCACCAGCCGCATCGCCTGCAGCACCAGCCACGGGAAGGCGTCGGGCCGGGCGATGTACAGGCCGGTGAACGAATCGACGATCAGGTCGAGCACGGTGCGGATCCCGGGGTCCGCGAGCGGCGGCGCGTCCAGCAGCGACGCGACCTCGCGCCCGGCCATCGCCTGCTCGATCTCCTGCCGAGCCTGCTGCAGCAGCGCCTGCGGGTCGCCTTCGGGCATCTCGATGCCGAACAGGCGCAGGGCCTCGAGCGCCACCGCCGCGGCGGCCCCGTACTGACCCGGCACGAGGCGCAGCCGGATGCGCAGGCTGCACAGGCGCGCGCGCTCGGCCGGCGAGCGCGCTCGCGGGAGCAGCGCCGCCAGGCGCGCCTCGGCCTCCTGGAAGCGGGCGGTCAGGAACTCGCATTCGGCCAGCTCGTACTCGAGCGCGAAGGTCTCGTCGGTGCGCGCTGCCCAGCCGTCCGCGGGCCAGGCGGCCGCGGCGCGCGACAGGTGCTCGTGCGCCAGCGCGAAGGCCAGCGCCGCCTTGGCACGGCGGCCCGCCGCCAGGTTCAGCTGCGCGAGTTGCAGCGACTGCGCCGCGTCGGTGATCAGCGCGGACCCGAGGTTGAGCTGGTGCACGAGCGCGAACAGGTGCTCGCCGCGCGCGCCGGGGTCGAGCGCGCCGAGCAGGCGCTGCCCGATGCGCAGGTGCCATGCGGCCCGCTCGGCCGCCGGGATCAGCGCGAACGTGGCCTCGAGCACGCGGTCGTGCGGGAAGCGCCAGCGCCCGCCCTCCAGCTCAAGCAGGCCGGCGTGCAGCGCGTCGGCCAGCCGCTCGGCCGCCTCGGCCGGCGCGACACCCAGTGCCGCGGCCAGCAGCGGCAGCGGACCGCTGCCGCCGAGGCAGGCGGCGTGCTGCAACGCGTCGCGCGCGGCCGCCGGCAGGCGCCGCAGGCGGCGCTCGACCGGCTGCAGGGTGTCGTCCGCGCTCGGGCGCAGGCGGATGCGATCGCCGTCCCAGCGCCACGCCTGGCGCTCGCCGTCGTACTGCAGCAGCCCCTCGGCGCGCAGCTCGGCGAGCGACTGCAGGATGTCGAACGGGTTGCCGTGCGTGCGCTCGCGCAGCAGCACGGCCAGCGGCTCGGCCTGCGCGGCCGGCACATGCAGGCTGTCGGCGACGAGCGCGCCCACCTGCCCGGTGTCGAGCGCCGCGAGCGGCACGCGCGCGATCGACGCGCCGGCGGCGCCCGCCTGCGCGAGCATCGTGCGCAGCGGGTGCGAGGCATCGGCCACCGCCGTGTCGCGGCACGCGCCGACGACCAGCAGCGCGCCGGCGCCGTCGTTGACGAGCAGGTCGCGCAGCAGCGCGACATCCGCCGCATCGGCCCACTGCAGGTCGTCGAGGAAGAGCACCAGCGGCTGCTCGGCCCGGGCGAACACGCCGATGAAGCGGCCGAGCACCCAGCGCAGGCGGTTCTGCGCCTCGGCCGGCGCGAGCTCGGAGGGCGCGGGTTGCGCGCCGACGATCGGAGCCAGGGCCGGCACCAGCTCGACGATCACCGGCAGGTTCGCGCCGAGCGCCTCGGTCAAGGCGCTGCGCCAGGCGGCGAGGCGGGCCTCGGGTTCGGCGAGCAGCGGCGTGGCCAGCTCGTGCAGCGCCTGCGCCAGCGTGGCACGCGGGCCCTCGCGGCGCTGCGCGTCGAACTTGGCGGCGACGATGCGCGCCTGCGCCGCGCCCAGCGTGGCGAGCCAGGCCTGCACCAGCCGCGTCTTGCCGATGCCGGCCGGGCCCGAGACCAGCACGAGCTGCGGCCGCGCCTGCGCGGCGGCGCGGTCGAACGCCGCGCGCAGCGCCGCCAGCGGCTCGTCCCGGCCGTGCAGCTGCAGCGGTGCCTCGATGTCGTCCGGCAGGTCGTCGCGGCCGGGCACGAACGGCGCCACGCGGCCGCCTTGCGCCAGTTCGGCCAGGCAGCGTTCCAGGTCCTTCACCAGGCCCTCGGCATGGCGGTAGCGCTGTTCGGCGGTCTTGGCGAGCAGCTTCATCACCAGGTCCGACACCGGAGCGGGCACCTGCGGTGCCACGGTCGACAGCGGCGCGGGCAGGCGCGCGGTGTGGCAATGCGCCCATTCGAGCGGATCGGCCGCCTCGAAGGGCAGCCGGCCGGCCAGCGCGCGGTACAGGATCAGGCCGAGCTGGTAGAAGTCGGCGCGCTGGTCGACCGGCCGGTTGATGCGCCCGGTCTGCTCCGGCGCCACCCAGGCCCAGTCGTCGATCGGCGGCGGCGCCGACAGCGCGGCGCGCCGGCGCTCGACGGCCGCGCTGAGATCGGCGATCCACGCGGCGCCGTCGTCCCGCGTGACGAGGATGTTCGCCGGCCGCAGGTCGCCGTGCGGCACCTGGGCCGCATGCAGGCCGGCCAGCGCACGCGCCAGCGCGACGCCCAGCCGCAGGGCCGCTTCGAGCGGGAACGGGCCGGCCTCGAGGCGCTCGGCCAGGCCAAGGACGTCGAGGTCCTCGAACACCATCGCCGGCAGGGCGCCGGAGGTGCTCAGCTCGAGCGGGCGCAGCAGGCCGGGCACGTCGAGCCCCTGCAGCAGCGCGTGTTCGGCGCGGAAGTCGCTCGTGTCGCCGGTGCCGACCTTCAGCAGCACGCCGGCGCCGTCGCTCGCCCGCCGCGCATGGCCGACGCGCGAGCGGCGCGTGCGCGCGATCCAGCTCAGCTCCTCCCACTGGCCCGGTGTCATTCACGGCCTCCCAACGACATCGCCAGCCTACGGCGCGTCGGGGCTGCGTCAATCGAGAGCCTCCCGGGTTGCTGCCGCGCAGACTCCTAGGCCGGCCCGCTCGTCTCGGCGCGGTAGAAGGAGCAGGTGCCGCGACCGGCCCCCTTGGCGCGGTACATCGCCACGTCCGCATGCTTGAGCAGGGTCTCGGCGGTGTCGCCGTCCTGCGGGAACAGCGCGATGCCGATCGACACCCCGACGTCCACCGGGTGGCCGTGCACCTCGAGCGGCCGGGCCACCGCGCCGACGATCCGGCGGGCGACCCGGGCGGCGTCTTCGGGCTCGTCGATCTCGCCGACGATGACCGTGAACTCGTCGCCACCCATGCGGAACAGCTGGTCGCCGGCGCGCAGGCAGGCGCCGATGCGGCCCGCCACCTGCTTCAGCAGATCGTCGCCGGCCGCGTGGCCGAGGCAGTCGTTCACGTTCTTGAAGCGGTCCAGGTCGAGGAACAGGAGTGCCCCGTGGCGCCCGCGCCGCGCCGCCTGCGTGAGCGACTCGCCGAGCCGCACGCCGAAGCAGGCGCGGTTGGGCAGGCCCGTCAGGTCGTCGTGCAGCGCCTGGTGGTGGACCTCGGCCTCGCGGCGCTGCCGCTCGCGATCGTGCGCGGCGATCAGGCGGTCCGCCTTGCGCACGATGACGAGCTGGAACAGGTACAGCGCCGCCAGCGCGCCGAGCACCGCGGCGACGATGGTCGCCATCGAGCGTTTCTGCCCGGCCAGCAGTTCGGTCACGTCGGAGTAGACCTCGAACACCGCCTCGGGCGGGGCGCCGGCGGCTGCCCGCACCGGCACGTAGGTGCTGATCAGGTTGCGGTTGCTGACCTCGCCTTCGAAGGTGTCGAACTTCGCGCGGAAGGTGATCTGGCTGCTCGCCGTGCCGGCGAGGGCGGCCTGGAAGCCCGCGTTGCCGCTCTTGTCCTCGCCGACCTGCCCGGGCTCCGTCGAGAACACCGTGGTTCCCGCGCGGTTGTAGACCTTGACCTTGGCCACCCGCAGGTCGCGCATCGTCTCGACCACGGCAGTGCGCAGCGCCGTCTGCATCGGGTCGGCCAGCAGCGCTTCCCGGGAGCGGCCGGCCGACTCCAGCACGAAGCCGCAATGGCGCGGCCACACGGCGTTGGCAAATGCCTGGGTGAGATCGGTGTTGGCCCGGGTCTCGTGCTCGACCAGCTGGCGCTCGGTCAGCTCGCCATAGACCCAGATGAGGGCGGCCGTGACGACGCCGACCCCGGCCAGGCTGGTCGACAGGAAATACCGCGTCAGGCGGAAGGGCCTGCCGCGGTGGATCGGGCTCCCTGTGACGGTCAGACCACCGTCACCGGGATCTTGCCGATCTTCGCCTGCCATTGCTTCGGGCCCGTCTCGTGCACGCTGGTGCCCGAGGCGTCGACGGCCACCGTCACCGGCATGTCCTTCACGTCGAATTCGTAGATGGCCTCCATGCCGAGGTCGGCGAAGCCCACGACCTTGGCGCCCTTGATCGCCTTGGCCACCAGGTAGGCCGCGCCGCCCACCGCCATCAGGTAGGCGCTGCGGTGCTTGCGGATCGCCTCGATCGCCACCGGCCCGCGCTCGGCCTTGCCGATCATCGAGATCAGGCCGGTCTTGCTGAGCATCATCTCGGTGAACTTGTCCATGCGCGTGGCGGTCGTCGGGCCGGCCGGGCCGACCACCTCGTCGCGCACCGGATCGACCGGACCGACGTAGTAGATGACTCGGTTGGTGAAGTCCACCGGCAGCGGCTCGCCCTTGGCCAGCATGTCCTGGATGCGCTTGTGCGCGGCGTCGCGGCCGGTCAGCATCTTGCCCGACAGCAGCAGCGTGTCGCCCGGCTTCCAGCTCGCGACCTGCTCCTTGGTCAGCGTGTTCAGGTCGACCTTCTTGCTCTTGTTGTAGTCGGGCTGCCAGTGCACGTCGGGCCACAGGTCGAGGCTGGGCGGCTCCATGAAGGCCGGGCCCGAGCCGTCGAGCACCACGTGGGCGTGGCGCGTGGCGGCGCAGTTGGGGATCATCGCCACCGGCTTGCTGGCCGCATGGGTCGGGTAGGTGGCGATCTTCACGTCCAGCACCGTGGTCAGGCCGCCCAGGCCCTGCGCGCCGATGCCCAGCGCGTTGACCTTCTCGTACAGCTCGATGCGCAGTTCCTCGAGCTTGTTCTGCGGCCCGCGCTGCAGCAGCTCGAACATGTCGATCGGCTCCATCAGCACTTCCTTGGCCAGCAGCATCGCCTTCTCGGCCGTGCCGCCCACGCCGATGCCCAGCATGCCCGGCGGGCACCAGCCCGCGCCCATGGTCGGCACGGTCTTGAGCACCCAGTCGACCAGGTTGTCGCTCGGGTTCATCATCACGAACTTGCTCTTGTTCTCGCTGCCGCCGCCCTTGGCGGCCACGGTCACGTCGAGCGTGTTCCCCGGCACGACGGTCATGTGCACGACGGCGGGCGTGTTGTCCTTGGTGTTCTTGCGCTCGAACAGCGGGTCGCTCAGCACCGAGGCGCGCAGCGGGTTGTCCGAGTCCAAGTAGCCGCGCCGCACACCTTCGTTGACGGCATCCTCGATCGAGCCGGGGAAGCCCTCGAAGCGCAGGTCCATGCCGATCGTCAGGAACACGTTGACGATGCCGGTGTCCTGGCAGATCGGGCGCCGGCCTTCGGCGCACATCTTCGAGTTGGTCAGGATCTGCGCGATCGCATCCTTGGCCGCCGGGCTCTGCTCGCTCGCGTAGGCGCGCGCCAGGTGGGCGATGTAGTCGGCCGGGTGGTAGTAGCTGATGTACTGCAGGGCGGCGGCGACGCTCTCGACGAGGTCGGCATGGCGGATGACGGTGGGCATGGTCTTTTCCAGGGCGGGGAGGGCAGCCCGAAAGTTTAACGACGCGGCTGACACCGGACTGATCTGTCAACCTCCGGCACGAAGCCCCCGACGCCGCGGGTCTTCTCGGGGCCGGCGGCGTGGCGTTCCTAGAATCGCGCCCGCACTTCCCGCCGACCCATGAACCCGCTGCCCCTCGTCGTCCTGCTGCCGCTGCTCCTGGGCACGAGCCTGTGCTTCTGGAGCGGGCAGGTGCCGACGCGCAGGCGCCGTGCGCTGACCGCCTGGCTCGCTGCGGCCGTCACCGCAGCCTCGCTCGCGCTGCTGCTGGCGCTGGCCGGGGCGGTGTTCGACGGCCAGGTGCTGCTGTCGCGCAGCGCGTGGATCCCGGCGATCGGGCTGGACGCCCACTTCCGCCTCGACGGCCTGGCGCTGATGTTCGCGCTGCTGATCACCGGCATCGGCCTCCTGATCATCCTGTACGCCGCCTGGTACCTGCACGAGAGTGACCCGGCCGGCAAGTTCTACAGCCTGCTGATGCTCTTCATGGCGGCCATGCTGGGCGTGGTGCTCTCCGACAACCTGCTGCTGCTGGTGGTGTTCTGGGAGCTGACCAGCATCTCCTCGTTCCTGCTGGTGGGCTACTGGGGCCACAAGGCCGAGGCGCGTGCCGGTGCGCGCATGGCGCTGACCGTCACCGGCGGCGGCGGTCTTGTGTTGCTGGCCGGCGTGGTGCTGCTCGGGCAGATCGGCGGCAGCCACGACCTCTCGGTGCTGTTCGAGCGCGTGCCGCAGATCCGCGCGCACCCGCTGTTCCCGCTGGCCACGGTGCTGATCCTGATCGGCTGCTTCACGAAGAGCGCGCAGTGGCCGTTCCACTTCTGGCTGCCCGAGGCGATGGCCGCGCCGACGCCGGTGTCGGCCTACCTGCACTCGGCCACCATGGTCAAGGCCGGGCTGTTCCTGCTCGCGCGGCTGTACCCGGTGCTCGGCGGGCCGGGGCTGTTCGAGACCGTCGTCGCCACGGTCGGGCTGCTGACCATGGCCTTCGCCGCTTACGTGGCGGTGTTCAAGCACGACCTGAAGGGCCTGCTGGCCTACTCGACCATCAGCCACCTCGGGCTGATCACCTTCCTGATCGGGCTGGCCACGCCGCTCTCGGCGGTGGCGGCGGTGTTCCACATCCTGAACCACGCGACCTTCAAGTGCTCGCTGTTCATGACCGCCGGCATCATCGACCACGAGACCGGCACGCGCGACACGCGCCGCCTCGCCGGGCTGATGAAGCTGATGCCCTGGACCGCGACGCTCGCGATGGTCGCCGCCGCCTCGATGGCAGGCGTGCCGCTGGCCAACGGCTTCCTCTCGAAGGAGATGTTCTTCGCCGAGGCGGTGGGCGTGCAGCACGGCGCCGCCTGGGGCGTGCTGGTGCCGCTGGCGGCGACCTTCGGCGGCATCTGCTCGGTGGCCTACTCGCTGCGCTTCATCCACGACGTGTTCTTCAACGGCGAACCGAAGGACCTGCCCAACCCGCACCCGCACGAGCCGCCGCCGATGATGAAGGCGCCGGTGGCGCTGCTGGTGCTGCTGTGCCTCGTGGTCGGCGTGGCGCCGGCGCTGACCTTCGGGCCGCTGGTGCACGTTGCCGCCACCGCGGTGCTGGGCGCACCGCCGCCCGAGTACCACCTGGCGATCTGGCACGGCTTCAACGCCCCGCTGGCGATGAGCGCCGTCGCACTGGTGCTCGGCGTGGCGCTGTACTTCGCGCTGCAGCGCCGCTTCGAGCTGCACCTGCACCACCCGAAGGGCTGGACCGGCCGGCTGCTCTTCACCCACGCGGTCGACGGCCTGTTCGCGCTCGCCGGGCGCGTCACGCAGCGGCTGGAGAACGGCTCGCTGCAGCGGTATGCGGCGCTGATGGTCGGCAGCGCCATCGTGCTCGCGGCCTGGCCCTGGCTGGCCGGGCAGGGCGGCCCGATCGGCACCGGCACACGCGCGCTGCTGCCGGCCACGCCGCTGGCCCTGGTGCTGTGGGCGCTGCTGCTGGCCAGCGGCGCCGCGCTGGTGGCCACGCACCACCAGCGTTTCCGTGCGGTGGTGCTGCTCGGCGTGGTGGGGCTGGTCACCTCGCTCACGTTCGTGGCGCTGTCGGCGCCCGACCTGGCGCTGACGCAGCTCAGCGTCGAGGTGGTGTCGACGGTGCTGCTGCTGATGGGCCTGGCGCTGCTGCCGCAGACCGCGCCGCGCGAGTCGAGCCCGGCGCGCCGCACGCGCGACGCGCTGCTCGCGCTGGCCGGCGGTGGGGGCATTGCCTGGCTGGCCTGGGTCGTGCTGACACGCGACCACGACTCGATCGCCTGGTACTTCCTCGACAACTCGCTGCCCCAGGGCGGCGGCACCAACGTGGTCAACGTGATCCTGGTCGACTTCCGCGGCTACGACACCTTCGGCGAGATCACCGTGCTGGGCATCGCCGCGGTCGGCGTGCTGGCGCTGCTGGACGGCTGGCGCGTGCGCCGCCCCGCGACCGACCCGCAGGGCCGGCCGTGGGGCTTCGAGCGCGAGCCGCTGATGCTGCGCGTCGCGGCGCGCCTGGTGCTGCCGCTGGCGCTGGTGGCCAGCGTCCACATCTTCTGGCGCGGCCACAACCTGCCCGGCGGCGGCTTCATCGCCGGCCTGGTGACTGGCATTGCGCTGGTGCTGCAGTACATGGCCGGCGGGCAGGGCCGCACCGAGGCGCTGCTGCACGCCGGCGGGGGGCGGCGCTACACGCGCTGGGTCGGCACCGGGCTGGCGATCGCCGGGCTCACCGGGCTCGGCTCCTTCGCCTTCGGCCGGCCCTTCCTGACCAGCGCGCACGGCCACCCGAGCGTGCTGCTGCTGGGCGAGCTGCCGCTGGCCAGCGCGGCGCTGTTCGACCTGGGCGTCTACATCACGGTGGTCGGCGCGACGATGCTGATGCTCTCGGCGCTCGGCGCGGCGAGCAAGGAAACGTCGAAGGTGAGGGCCGCGTGATGCCGAGCATGGAGTTCCTCGTCGCCACGGGCATCGGCTGGGTCACCGCCTGCGGCATCTACCTGCTGCTGCGCGGGCGCAGCTTCCCGGTCGTGCTCGGGCTCTCGCTGATCGGTTATGCGGTCAACGTGTTCATCTTCGCGATGGGCCGCCTGTGGCACGACGCGGCGCCCATCCTCGGCGGCGGCGGCGCCGTCGCCGACCCGCTGCCGCAGGCGCTGGTGCTGACGGCCATCGTGATCGGCTTCGCGACCACCGGCTTCGTGGTCGAGCTGGCGCTGCGCAGCCGGCACGAATCGGGCACCGACCATGTCGACGGCCAGCGCGACGAGGGGGCGACCCGGTGATGGCCGACTTCTTCACGACCCACCTGCCCATCCTGCCGGTGCTGCTGCCGGCCGGCACGGCGGTGCTGCTGCTCCTGCTGGGCGACGCGGCGCCGCGCCTGCCGCTGGCGCGCCGCGTGGCGATCGCCTCGGCCCTGCTCGGGCTGCTGCTGGCGGCCCGGCTGGCGCTGCAGGCGGACGAGGGTGTGCTCGCCGTCTACCGCGTCGGCGAGTGGCCGGCGCCCTTCGGCATCGTGCTGGTGGTCGACCGGCTCTCCGCGCTGATGCTGCTGCTCGCCGGCTGCATCGCGCTGCCGGTGCTGGTGTACGCGGCCGGTGGCTGGGACGCGCACGGCCGCCACTTCCATGCGCTGTTCCAGTTCCAGCTGATGGGACTGAACGGCGCCTTCGTGACCGGCGACCTGTTCAACCTGTTCGTCTTCTTCGAGGTGCTGCTGATCGCCAGCTACGTGCTGATGCTGCACGGCAGCGGGCGCGAGCGGCTGCGCGTCGGGCTGCACTACGTGGTGCTGAACCTGGCGGCCTCGGCGCTGTTCCTGATCGGGGTGGCGCTGCTGTACGCGCTGACCGGCACGCTGAACCTCGCCGACCTGGCGCTGCGCGTGCCGCAGGTCGGCGCGCCCGAGGCGGCGCTGCTGCAGGCCGCGGCGCTGCTGCTGCTGGTGGTGTTCGGCTTCAAGGCGGCGCTGATGCCGCTGGCGCTGTGGCTGCCGGCCACCTACGCCGCGGCGAGCGCCCCGGTGGCGGCGCTGTTCGCGATCATGACCAAGGTCGGCGTCTACGCGATCGTGCGCGTGCACGGCGTGGTGTTCGGCGCCGAGGCGGGCGCCTCGGCCTTCACGGTGCAGCCGCTGCTGCTGCCGCTGGCGCTGCTCACCTCGGCGGTCGGCGTGCTGGGCGCGCTGGCCGCGACCACCTTGCCGCGCCTGGTCGCCTGGCTGACGGTGGCCTCGGTCGGCACGGTGCTGGCCGGGCTCGGCCTGTTCAGCGCGGCGGCCTGGTCGGCCGCGCTGTTCTACATGGCCAACAGCACGCTGGTGATCGCCGGGCTGTTCCTGCTCGCCGAGCTGGTGGCGGCGCAGCGCGGCGAGGCGGCCGGCCGGCTCGAGCCGGCCGCGCCGGTGGCGCAGCCGACGCTGCTGGGTCTGATGCTGCTGCTGGCGGCGGCCTCGGTGGCCGGGCTGCCGCCGCTGCCGGGCTTCATCGGCAAGCTGATGATCCTCGAGGCCTCGTCGTCGCACGCCGCGGTGGTCGCGGTCTGGTCGGTGATCCTCGGCGCCGGCTTCCTGACGCTAATCGGCCTGGCGCGGGCCGGCAGCATCCTGTTCTGGCATGTGCGCAGCGAGTCGCCCGGCAGCTCGGCGGGCGCCAGCCCGCGGCTGGTGGCGGCAACGCTCGCGCTGCTGGCCACCGGCATCGTGATGAGCGCGTTCGCCGCGCCGCTGCAGCGCTACACGCAGGCCGCCGCGGTGCAGCTGCTCGACCGCGCCGCCTACGCCCGCGCCGTGCTGGGCGACGAGCGGGCCGCGACCACGCGGCCCTACCGCGGCGAACCGGGGGCGGCGCGATGAAGCCCGGCGCCGGCTGGTTCTCGCACCCGGTGCTGTCGCTGCTGCTGGCCGCGGCCTGGCTGCTGCTGCAGCGCAGCCTCGCGCCGGCGCAGCTGCTGACGGCGGCGCTGCTCGCGCTGCTCGTGCCGCGGCTGGTGCACGGTTTCCTCGGCCCGGGCGTGCGCCTGCGTGCCGTCGGCACGGCGCTGCGCCTGGCCGGCGTGGTGCTGTGGGACATCCTGGTGTCCAACCTGGTGGTGGCGCGCCTGGTGCTCGACCCGTCCGCGCGGCCGCGGCCGGCCTGGGTGCCGGTGCCGCTGGCGCTGACCCATCCGACCGCGGTGTCGCTGCTGGCCAGCATCGTCACCACCACGCCGGGCACGGTCTCCTGCGTCGTCGACGAGGAGCGCCGCGAGATCCTGGTGCATGCGCTGGACTGCGCCGACCCGGCCGCGCTGGCGGCCGACATCCAGCGCCGCTACGAGGCGCCGCTGCGGGAGATCTTCGAATGAACCTGATCGACCTGGCCCTGGACTTCGCCCTCGGCGCCGTGGCGCTGGCCCTGCTGCCCTGCGCCTGGTGGCTGCTGCGCGGCCCGGAGGCGGTCGACCGCGTGCTCGCGCTGGACACGCTCTACATCAACACCGTGGCGCTGGTGATCCTGCTCGGCCTGCGCTGGCGCAGCGCGCTGCTGTTCGAGGCGGCACTGATCGTCGCGATGCTGGGCTTCGTCTCGACGGTGGCGCTGGCGCGCTACCTGAGCCGCGGCGACGTGATCGAATGACCGGAGACCGGTGATGGACACCCTGCCGCTGTGGATCGAGATCGCCGTCGCCGCGCTGCTGGCGGTGGGCGGGCTGTTCACGCTGGTCGGCGCGATCGGCATGCTGCGCTTCCCGGACTTCTTCATGCGCCTGCATGCACCCACCAAGGCAACCACGCTGGGCGTGGGTGGCGTGCTGCTGGCCAGCATGGCGCTGGCGTGGGTTCAGGGCCGGGCCGGTGTGCCGGAACTGCTGATCACGCTGTTCCTGTTCGTCACCGCGCCGGTCTCGGCCGGCCTGATGGCCCAGGCCGCGCTGCACCTGCGCGTGCCCTCGCAGGCCGGGCCGCCGCCTGGCGACGCGGCCGGGGCGAACACGGACCGGGCCGCATGAACGACCGGCTGCGGCGCCTGCTGCCCACCCCCGAGGCCCTGAGCCGCAACCGCTGGCTGCGCTGGATCGGCCCGGCGCTGCAGCACCCGCGCCTGTGGCACATGAGCCGGCGCGGCATCGCGCTGGGCGTGGCGCTGGGCATCTTCTTCGGCCTGCTGGTGCCGATCGCGCAGATCCCGCTGGCCGCGGCAGCGGCGGTGCTGATGCGCGCGAACCTGCCGACCGCGGTGGCCAGCACGCTGGTCACCAATCCGGTCACCTTCGGGCCGGTGTACTACGCCGCGTGGCGCGTGGGCAACGCCGTCCTGGGCGAGCCGGCCAGCGAGCCGCCCGCGCCGACGGTCACGGATGCGGCAGCCGAGGCGGAGGCGGCAGACGCCGCGGATGACTCCTGGTTCGAGCGCGCCTGGCGCCGCATCAGCGGGGTTGGCAAGCCGCTGCTCGTCGGGCTGGCGATCTTCGCCGGCGTGGGCGGGCTGCTGAGCTACCTGCTGGTCTCGGGCGCCTGGCGGCTGAAGGTGCGGCTGCATCGGCGGCGCCGGCTCCGGCGCCAGGGCGGCGCCTAGTGCCCGTCGCGCGCCGGCTGGAGGTGACGCTCGAGCAGCCGGTCGGCGAAGCCCAGCGCCATCGCCGACAGCAGGAAGGCGAGGTGGATGCCGACCTGCGCGATCAGCACCCGGTCGGGCAGCTTGTCGGCGTTGATGAAGCTCTTGAGCAGGTGGATCGAGCTGATGCCGATCAGCGCCATCGCCAGCTTGACCTTCAGCACCGAGGCGTTGACGTGGCTCAGCCACTCCGGCTCGTCCGGGTGGCCCTCGAGGTTCATGCGGCTGACGAAGGTGTCGTAGCCGCCGACGATCACCATGATCAGCAGGTTGCTGATCATCACCACGTCGATCATGCCCAGCAGCACGAGCATGATGATGGTCTCATTCAGGCCCTTGATCTGCTCGTAGCCGACCCGCGCGCCCTCGGCGTTGAGGATCGGGTTGGCCTTGTAGCCGAGGTTCTCGACCAGGATCGCCAGCGCATGCTGGCTGCCGAAGGCGGCCTCGACGAGGTGTACCAGTTCGGTGCAGAAGTGGAACACGTAGACCGCCTGGGCGATGATCAGGCCGAGATACAGCGGCAGCTGCAGCCAGCGGCTGAGGAAGATCAGGTTCTCCAGCGGGCCCAGCTTTCCGCGCGGCCGCGTGTCCAGCGGTCTGCTCATCCCATTCCCCCTCGGGTTGTCCCAGTATTGGCCGGCGATTCTAGGCTGCGTAGCATCGTCGTCGACGCGGGGCGTCAGCCCTTCGTAAGAGCATCTGCCTAAGGTCCGCACCATACCGATCCGGGCCGCCGGTCCGATTCATTCATCAGGAGACGCCGATGAGCGAGACCCACCTCTACCCGCCGCCCGACGCCGCGGTCAAGAACGCGTACATCTCCGGCCGCGAGGCCTACGACAAGCTGTGCGCCGAGGCGGAGTCCGACTACGAGGGCTTCTGGTCGCGCCTGGCGCGCGAGCTCGTCACCTGGAAGAAGCCCTTCACCAAGGCCCTGGACGAGAGCAACGCGCCGTTCTTCAAGTGGTTCGAGGACGGCGAGCTGAACGTCTCCTACAACTGCCTGGACCGCAACGTCGAGAAGGGCCTGGGCGACAAGGTCGCGATCATCTTCGAGGCCGACGACGGCAAGGTCACCCGGGTCACCTACAGCCAGCTGCTCGCGCAGGTCAGCCAGCTGGCCAACGCGCTGAAGGCGCGCGGCATCAAGAAGGGCGACCGCGTCGTCATCTACATGTCGATGAGCGTCGAGGGCGTGGCCGCGATGCAGGCCTGCGCGCGCATCGGCGCGACGCACTCGGTGGTGTTCGGCGGCTTCTCGGCGCAGAGCCTGCGCGACCGCATCGAGGACGCCGGCGCCGTGGCCGTGATCACCGCCGACGAGCAGCTGCGCGGCGGCAAGCAGCTGCCGCTGAAGGCCATCGTCGACGAGGCGATCGCGCTGGGCGGCTGCGAGAAGGTGCGCAACGTCATCGTCTACAAGCGCACCGGCGGCAACATCGCCTGGACGCCCGGCCGCGACGAGTGGCTGCACGAGGTGACGGCCGGCCAGAGCACGACCTGCGAGCCGGAGTGGGTCGGCGCGGAGCACCCGCTCTTCCTGCTCTACACCTCGGGCTCGACCGGCAAGCCCAAGGGCGTGCAGCACAGCACCGGCGGCTACCTGCTGCACGCGGCGCTGACGACCAAGTGGACCTTCGACCTGAAGCCCGACGACGTGTTCTGGTGCACCGCCGACATCGGCTGGGTCACCGGCCACACCTACATCACCTACGGCCCGCTGGCGCTGGGCGGCACCGAGATCGTGTTCGAGGGCGTGCCCACCTACCCGGACGCCGGCCGCTTCTGGAAGATGATCCAGGACCACAAGGTCACGATCTTCTACACCGCGCCCACCGCGATCCGCTCGCTGATCAAGGCCGCCGAGGCCAACGACGCGGTGCACCCGAAGAGCTACGACCTGACGAGCCTGCGCATCCTCGGCTCGGTGGGCGAGCCGATCAACCCGGCCGCCTGGGAGTGGTACCACCGGCACGTGGGCGGCGGGCGCTGCCCGATCGTCGACACCTTCTGGCAGACCGAGACGGGCGGCCACATGATCACCCCGCTGCCGGGTGCCACCACGCTGGTGCCGGGCTCGTGCACGCTGCCCTTCCCGGGCATCATGGCCGCGGTGGTCGACGAGACCGGCAAGGAAGTGCCCTGGGGCCAGGGCGGCATCCTGGTCGTGAAGAAGCCGTGGCCGTCGATGATCCGCACCATCTGGGGCGACCCGGAGCGCTTCAAGAAGAGCTACTACCCCGAGGACTTCAAGGGCAAGTACTACCTCGCCGGCGACGGCGCGATCCGCGACGAGAAGACGGGCTACTTCACCATCACCGGCCGCATCGACGACGTGCTGAACGTCTCCGGCCACCGCATGGGCACGATGGAGATCGAATCGGCGCTGGTCTCGCACACCGAGCTGGTGGCCGAGGCCGCCGTGGTGGGTCGCCCCGACGACACCACCGGCGAGGCGATCTGCGCCTTCGTCGTGCTGAAGCGCCCGCGCCCGACCGGCGACGAGGCCAAGCGCATCGCCAAGGAACTGCGTGACTGGGTCGGCAAGGAGATCGGTCCGATCGCCAAGCCCAAGGACATCCGCTTCGGCGACAACCTGCCGAAGACGCGCTCGGGCAAGATCATGCGCCGCCTGCTGCGCTCGGTGGCCAAGGGCGAGACGATCACGCAAGACACGTCCACGCTGGAGAACCCGGCCATCCTCGACCAGCTCTCGCAGGTCAACTGACGGGGCGGATGGCCGGATTTCGGCGCAGGCTCACTTCGCGCAGCGAAGTGAAGGCGCGCAGCGCCGGCCGCAGCCACAACCCGGCCATCCTCGACCAGCTCTCGCAGGTCAACTGAGGGCGGCATCCCCCGGTGACGACGCGGCGCTTCGGCGCCGCGTTTTCGTTGGGCCGGCCTACAGCCCGTCAGGCCAACCGCAGCGTCACCACGCCGGCCACGACCAGCAGCGTGCCCAGCGCGCGCTGCGCGCCGAAGCGTTCCTTCAGCCACAGCGTGCCGATCAGCGCGGCGAACAGCACCGAGGTCTCGCGTAGCGCGGCCACGCTGGCCACCGGCGCGCGGGTCATCGCCCACAGCGCGATGCCGTACGAGCCGAACGAAGCCAGCGCACCGAGCAGCGCGAGCTTCCAGCGCCCGGCCAGGTAGGCGCGCACCTGCGCCGCCTCGTGCCGGCGCTGCCACAGCACCAGCGCGAAGTAGGGCGCCCCGTCGGCCAGGAACAGCGTGGCCACGTAGGACAGCGGGTCGCCCGAGGCGCGCACGCCGCGGCCGTCGACCACGGTGTAGAGCGCGATGATCCCGGCGTTGGCCAGCGCATACCGCAGCGCCTTGCCGCGGTGGCCGGCCGCGGCGGCGGGCGAGAGCCCGACCGCGACCACGCCCAGGCACACCGCCACGATGCCGGCCCAGGCCTGCGGCGCGATCGCCTCGCCGAGCAGCGGGGCGCTCGCGCCGGCCACCAGCAGCGGCGCCAGCCCGCGCATCACCGGGTAGGTCAGGCCCAGCTCGCCATGCCGGTAGGCGCCCGCCAGCGCGATGTAGTAGCCGACGTGGATCACCCAGGAGGCCACCAGCCAGGGCCAGGCCTCGGCCCGCGGCAGCCCGGTGACGGCCACCACCGGCAGCGCGACCACCAGGCCGAGCGCGTGGATCAGCCCGGTGTCCAGCGCCTTGTCGTGCCCGCTGCGGATCAGCGCGTTCCAGGCCGCGTGCAGCAGCGCGCCGGCCAGCACCGCCAGGACGACCGCGGCGCTCAAGTGTTGGTGTCGTCCGGCAGCGCGGCCAGGCGCGAGTGGCGGATGCGCGTCTGCGACAGCACCCCGGCGGTCTCGAGGATCGGGTAGGCGATCGAGCAGATGTGCGAGTTGATGCGCTTGAGGTCGCTGATCAGGTCCAGGTGCAGCGAGCTGGTCTCGATGCTCTGCGCGGTGTTCTCGCGCAGCCGGCCGATGTGGCTGGCGGCGTACTCGTGCTCCAGGTCGCGGAAGCGCGCCTTCTCCTCGAGCAGCTTCTTCGCGTCGCGCACGTGGCCGTCGAGGAACACGCTCATCCCGAGGCGCAGGTTGGCCAGCAGGCGTTCGTGCAAGTGGCTGATCTCGGCCAGGCCGGCATCGGAGAAGCTGCGGTTCTTGCGGATCTTCTTGTCCTCCACGTCCTGCAGCACGCGCTCGATCACGTCGCCGATCTGCTCCATGTTGATCGTGAAGGAGAGGATGTCGGTCCAGCGCCGGCTCTCGCGCTCGGACAGCGCCTCGCGCGAGATCTGCGTCAGGTAGAACTTGATCGCCGAGTACAGCTCGTCGACCGTGTCGTCCATCTTGCGCAGCTGCTCGGCCAGCACCAGGTCGTTGTGCTTGATGACGGGCAGGATGCCGCGCAGCATGGTCTCCACCACGTCGGCCTGGTGCAGCGCCTCGCGCGCCGCGCAGCTGATGGCCAGCGAGGGCGTGGCCAGCGCCACCGGGTCGAGGTGGCGCGGGCGCGTCGAGTCGCCGTGCAGCGCCGGCTCGGGCAGTAGCTTCTCGACCAGCCGGCCGACCGGGCCGGTGGTGCCGATCAGCAGCAGCGCCAGCGCGCCGTTGAAAGCGAGGTGGAACCAGACCACCTGCTCGTGCACCGCGCCGCCGGTCTCCTGCAGCAGCACGTGGATCTGGCCGATGAACGGGATCGCGAGCGCCGCGCCGATCACCTTGAAGATCAGGTTGCCCAGCGGCAGCCGGCGCACCTGCGGCGAGGCGCCGCCGGTGGCCAGCAGCGCTAGCACGCCGCTGCCGAGGTTGGCGCCCAGCACCAGCCCGAGCGCCACGGTGGTGGGCACCATGCCGGAGGCCGCCAGCGTGGCCGTCAGCAGCACGATCGCCAGGCTGGAGTAGGACAGCACCGTCAGCACCGCGCCGACCAGCATGTCGAGCACGATGTCGTTGGGCAGCGCGACGATCAGCGCGCGCATCGCCGGCGATTCGGTCAGCGGCCTGGTTGCGCCGACGATCAGCTGCAGCGCCAGCGTGATCAGCCCGAGGCCGATCAGCACCCGGCCGATGCGCCCGACCAGGGTGTTCTGGCGCACCGTGAACATCACCACGCCGGCGAAGATCAGCAGCGGCGAGAGCCAGGACAGGTCGAACGAGAACACCACTGCCATCAGCGCGGTGCCGACGTCGGCGCCCAGCATCACCGCCAGCGCCGGCGCGGTGCCGACCAGGCCCTTGCCGACGAAGGAGGCGACGATCAGGCAGGTGGCGGTGGCCGACTGCATCAGCGCTGCCACGCCGAGCCCGGCCAGCCCGGCGCTGAAGCGATTGCGGAAGCTGCGCTGCAGCACCCCGCGCAGGTTCTCGCCGAAGGCGCGCAGCATGCCGGTGCGCACCAGGTGGGTGCTCCACACCAGCAGGGCGATCGCGGCGAGCAGGTTGAGCAGGTGGATCATTCAGGGCTTCATCTGCAGCAGCTGCGAGATTCGCCCGGCCGCCTCCCGGAGGCGGGGCAGGAACCGTTCCACCATCGCGGCCGGCGACGTGCGCAGCACCTGGCCGCTGACGTTCATCGCCGCGATCACGCGGCCGGCGCGGTCGCGGATCGGCACCGCCAGCGAGACCAGGCCCTCCTCGAGCTCCTGGTCCACCAGGCACCAGCCCTGCGCGCGCACGCGCGCCAGTTCCTCCGCGAAGCGGGCGCGGTCGGTGATCGTGCGCGGCGTGTGGGCGGCCAGCGGTCGCTGGCGCAGCAGCGCGTCCAGCGCCTCGGGCGCCAGCTCGGCGAGCAGCACCCGGCCCATCGAGGTGGCCGCCGCCGGCAGGCGGCTGCCGATGCCCAGCGTGATGCTCATGATCTTGTGGGTCGGCACGCGCAGCACGTAGACGATGTCGGCGCCGTCGAGCACCGCCGCCGAGCAGGATTCCTTCAGCTCGGCGACCAGCGCCTCCATCACCGGCTCGGCCAGGTTCCACAGCGGCAGCGAGGACAGGTAGGCGAAGCCGAGGTCGAGGATGCGCGCCGTCAGGCTGAACTGGCGGCCGTGGCTGCTGACGTAGCCGAGCGACTCCAGCGTGAGCAGGATGCGCCGGGCGCCGGCACGGGTCAGCCCGGTGCGCTGGGCCACCTCGGTCAGCGTCTGCTGCGGGTGCGCGGCGGAGAACGAGCGGATCACCGCCAGCCCGCGCGCGAACGACTGCACGTAAGCGTCGCCGGGGCGCGGGCTGTCGTCGGCAGGGGTGTCGGGGGCCGCGAGATCGGTGGCGGGCATGTGATCAGTCTATCGCCGTGCGGGCATTGCTTTTCGGTACCATCCCGCCCGCTTCACATCTGCGTAGGAGTGCAAGGGATGGCAATGGACGTGGTCGACTTCGAGGTCAAGGGCTCGGAGATGCAGTTCGTCGAGGTCGAGCTCGACCCTGGCGAGGCGGCCGTCGGGGAGGCCGGCAGCCTGATGTTCATGGACGCGGGCATCGCGATGGACACGGTGTTCGGCGACGGTTCGCAGAACCAGAGCGGCGGTTTCTTCGGCAAGCTGCTGGGCGCCGGCAAGCGGCTGATCACCGGCGAATCGCTGTTCACGACGGTCTATACCAACCAGGGGCAGGGCAAGCAGCGCGTCGCCTTCGCCGCGCCGTACCCCGGCAAGATCATGCCGATGGACCTGTCCAAGCTCGGCGGCACGCTGATCTGCCAGAAGGACTCGTTCCTGTGCGCCGCGCGCGGCGTCTCGCTGGGCATCTACTTCCAGCAGAAGCTCTCGGTCGGCTTCTTCGGCGGCGAAGGCTTCATCATGCAGAAGCTCGAGGGCAACGGCCTGGCCTTCGTGCACGCCGGCGGCACCGTGCTCAAGCGCGACCTGCAGCCCGGCCAGACCCTGCTGATCGACACCGGCTGCGTGGTGGCCTTCACGCCCAACGTGAACTTCGAGATCCAGTACGTCGGCAAGATCAAGACCGCGCTGTTCGGCGGCGAGGGCCTGTTCTTCGCCAGGATCACCGGCCCGGGCACGGTGTGGCTGCAGAGCCTGCCGTTCTCGCGCCTGGCCTCGCGCGTGTTCGCGGCCGCACCGCAGCGCGGCGGCAGCCGCGAGGAGGGTTCGGTGCTCGGCGGCATCGCCGGCGGCGGCCTGCTCGGCGGCGTGCTCGGAGGCGACGACGAATAAGCGCGCGCTGATCGCCGCGCTCGCGCTGCTCGCCGCGGCGGCCCGCGCGGCGCCCACGGTGGAGCTCGAGCAGCTCACCTGGACCGAGCTGCGCGAGCGCATCGCCGGCGGCGCCACGGTGGCCCTGGTGCCGCTCGGCGGCACCGAGCAGAACGGGCCGCACATGGTGCTGGGCAAGCACAACGTGCGCGCGCGTGTGCTGGCCGGGCGCATCGCGCAGCAACTCGGCAACGCGATCGTCGCGCCGGTGCTGGCCTACGTGCCCGAAGGCGGCATCGAGCCGCCGCAGGCGCACATGCGCTGGCCCGGCACGATCTCCATCCCCGAGCCGGCCTTCGAGGCGCTGCTCGACGGCACCGCACGCAGCCTGTGCCGGGCCGGCTTCCGCGACGTGGTGTTGCTGCCCGACCACGGCGGGTATCTGAAAAGCCTCGAACGTGTCGCGGCGCGTCCGGGCCGGCCGGCCGGCTGCCGGGTGCACGCGCTGCTCGACTACTATCGCGTGACCCAGGGCGCGTACGTCGAGGCGCTCGAGGCGCGCGGCTATCGCGCCGCGGAGATCGGCAGCCACGCCGGCCTCGCCGACACCTCGCTGGCCCTGGCCGCCGACCCGGCCCTGGTGCGCAGCGAGCGCCTGGCGCAGACCGGACCGGGCGAGGGCGTTGTCGGCGATCCGCGCCGTTCCAGCGTTGAACTCGGGCAACTGGGGCTCGACCAGGTCGTGGCGGCCTCCGTGGCGGCGATCCGCGCCCGGGTGCGCGGGCATTGAGACGATTCGAGAAGAAGGTTCTGCATGAGGACGAGAGAGGGCGCGCTGCGGCGCTTCGGGCCGCTGCTGGCGGCGGTGACGATCACGGCCGCGCTGGCCGGCCTGGCGGCGCACTCGGCGGCGCAGGCACCGGCGGCTTCGGCGCCCCCGGCGCAAGCCCCGCGCACGGTGGCGGTGGTGCTGCCCGGCATGCCGCCGGTGCCCGTCGCGTCCAACCTGTACAGCGAGACCGGCAAGTTCAGCGAGGCGGTCAAGGGCGACCTGGAGCGCATCTACGTGCCCAACCTGCGCTCCAGCGACGTCTACGTCGTCGACCCGCAGGCGCTGAAGGTGGTGGACCGCTTCAAGGTCGGCGTCGGACCGCAGCACATCGTCCCCTCGTGGGACCTGCGCACCCTCTGGGTGACCAACAACGCCGAGGGCCGCACCGACGGCAGCCTGACGCCGATCGACCCGAAGACCGGCAAGCCCGGCAAGGCGGTGATGGTCGACGACCCGTACAACATGTACTTCACGCCGGACGGCAAGTCCGCGATCGTGGTCGCCGAGGCGCGCAAGCGGCTCGACTTCCGCGACCCGCACACGATGGCGATGCAGTACTCGATCGACGTGCCGGAATGCCCGGGCGTCAACCACGCCGACTTCGCGATCGACGGCCGCTTCGCGATCTTCACCTGCGAGTTCACCGGCTCGCTCGTGAAGATCGATCTGGTCGAGCGCAAGGTGCTGGGCTACCTGAAGCTCGCGATGCCCAGCACCCGCTTCAAGGAGGAGAGGGCGCCGCGCGGCGAGCCGGGCAAGGCCTGGGAGCCGGGGCCCACCGAGGTCTGCACGGTCGAGCGCGGCATGCCGCAGGACATCCGCAGCTCGCCCGACGGCCGGCGCTTCTTCATCGCCGACATGCATGCCGACGGCGTGCACGTGGTCGATGGCGCGTCGTTCACCAAGGTCGGCTTCATCCCCACCGGCCTGGGCGCGCACGGCCTGTACCCGAGCCGCGACGGCACGAAGCTCTACGTGGCCAACCGCGGCTCGCACAAGATCCACGGTCCGAAGAAGGGCGACGGTTCGGTCTCGGTGATCGACTTCGCCACCGAGAAGGTGGTAGCGCGCTGGGGCGTGCCCGGCGGCGGCAGCCCGGACATGGGCAACGTCAGCGCCGACGGCAAGTACCTCTGGCTGGCGGCGCGCTACGACGACGTGATCTACCGCTTCGACACCACGAGCGGCGAGGTGAAGCAGGTCAAGGTCGGCGCCGAGCCGCATGGGTTGACGGTCTGGCCGCAGCCGGGCCGCTATTCGCTCGGGCACACGGGAAACCTGCGATAGCCGAAAATCCGCGTCGATGAAGGAACTTCTCGACGCGTTCTGGCGCGCGGCGGCCTACTGCCTGCACCCGCGGGTGATCGCGCTGTCGCTGCTGCCACTGGTGCTGATGGTCACCGCGGCGCTCGGCCTGGGTTACCTGTTCTGGGACGCGGCGCTGGACAGCGTCAACCAGACCCTGGACAGCTGGGACCTGCTGACCGCCTTCTTCCAGTGGCTGGAGCGCTTCGGCCTGGCCGGGCTGAAGGCGGCGCTGGCGCCGCTGATCGTGGTGTTCCTGGCCACGCCGGTGATCGTGATCGTTGCGCTGCTGGCGGTCTCGGTGCTGATGACGCCGGCGATGCTCAGCCTGGTGGCCGAGCGGCGCTTCCCGCAACTCGAGCGCAAGCGCGGCGGGTCGCTGTGGACGGGCGCGCTGGGGGCCTTCGTGGCCACCCTGGTGGCGCTGCTGGCGCTGGTGGTCTCGGTGCCGTTCTGGCTGATCCCGCCGCTGGCGCTGGTGCTGCCGCCGCTGATCTGGGGCTGGCTGACCTACCGCGTGCTGAGCTACGACGTGCTGGCCGAGCACGCCAGCCGCGAGGAGCGCCTGGCCATCGTGCGCGAGCGGCGCTGGAGCCTGCTGGGCATGGGCGTGCTGGCCGGCTACCTGGGCGCGGCGCCGGGCATCGTCTGGGCCTCCGGGGTGATGTTCGTCGCGCTGGCGCCGGTGCTGGTGCCGGCGGCGATCTGGATCTACACGCTGATCTTCGCCTTCGCGTCGCTCTGGTTCGCGCACTACTGCCTGGCGGCGCTGCAGGCGCGCCGTGCGGCCGAGGCGCCGCTGCCCATCGACCCGCCGCTGCCGGCCGTGCCGGACGCGGCCCTGCTGCCCCCGCCATGAATATCGGACTCATCATCGTCGGCGACGAGATTCTCTCCGGCAAGCGCGAGGACAAGCACCTGGCCAAGGTGATCGACCTGCTCAATGCGCGCGGGCTGTCGCTGGCCTGGGCGCGCTACGTGGGCGACGTGCGCGAGCGCATCACCGCCGACCTGCGCGACGCCTTCGCCGCCGCACGTGCCGGCGACGTGGTGTTCTCCTGCGGCGGCATCGGCGCGACGCCGGACGACCACACCCGCCAGTGCGCCGCCGCGGCGCTGGGCGTGCCGCTCGAGCTGCACCCGCGCGCGAAGGAACTGATCACCGAGCGCATGCGCGACGTGGCCGCCGAGCAGGGCAAGCCCTTCGACCCCGACCGCGCCGACAACGTGCACCGCCTCAACATGGGCGTGTTCCCGCAGGGCGCGCAGATCATCCCGAACCCGTACAACAAGATCCCGGGCTTCTCGGTCGTCGATGCGGCCAGCGGTGGCGGCGTCTTCTTCGTGCCGGGTTTCCCGGTGATGGCCTGGCCGATGATCGAATGGGTGCTCGACACCCATTGCCGTGCCCAGCACCGCGCGGTGACGCTGCGCGAGCGCTCGGTGATCGTGATGGGCAGCATGGAGGCGACGTTGACGCCGCTGATGGAGGCGATCGAGGCGCGCTTCCCGGCCGTCAAGGTGTTCAGCCTGCCGAGCGTCGACCACCCGCAGTGGGGTCGCCACATCGAGCTGGGCGTCAAGGGCGACGAGGCCGCGCTGGGCCTGGCGTTCGACGACCTGCTGGCCGGGCTGCGTGCGCTGAAGGTCGAGATGGGCCCGGAAATGGTGCGTTGACGCCCCCTCGGGGCGCCCAACCGTGGTGCGCTCTGGCGCACCACGGTGGGAGGCTGCGGGGCCCTGCCGTGCCCCGGTGTCGGGCATGCTTTCTGCTACATTCCTGCGCGCCCACCGGGGCCATTGCCCCACGCACCCACCACTCTCAAAAGCACCCCAGCCAGGAGAATTCTTGATGGCAGCCAAGACCGTCGCCGACGTGATGAAGATGGTGAAGGAGAACGAAGTCAAGTTCGTCGACTTCCGCTTCACCGACACCCGCGGCAAGGAACAGCACGTCTCCGTGCCCGTGTCTCACTTCGACGAGGACAAGTTCACCGCGGGTCACGCGTTCGACGGCTCGTCGATTGCCGGCTGGAAGGGCATCGAGGCGTCGGACATGCTGCTGATGCCGGACCCGAACACCGCCAACATCGACCCGTTCTACGAAGAGCCGACGCTGATCCTGACCTGCGACGTGCTCGAGCCGGGCGACGGCAAGCCCTACGAGCGCGACCCGCGTTCGCTGGCCAAGCGCGCCGAGGCGTATCTCAAGGCCAGCGGCATCGGCGACGCCGCCTACTTCGGCCCCGAGCCCGAGTTCTTCATCTTCGACCAGGTGCAGTGGGACGTGAGCATGTCCGGCTGCTTCGTCAAGGTGGGCTCGGAAGAGGCGCCCTGGAGCACCGGCCGCGACTTCGAAGGCGGCAACATGGGCCACCGCCCGGCCGTCAAGGGCGGCTACTTCCCGGTGCCGCCGGTCGACAGCTTCCAGGACATGCGCTCGGAGATGTGCCTGATCCTCGAATCGCTGGGCATCCCGGTCGAGGTGCACCACCACGAGGTGGCGGCCCCGGGCCAGAACGAACTGGGCACCAAGTTCAGCACGCTGGTGCAGCGCGCCGACTGGCTGCAGCTGCAGAAGTACGTGATCCACAACGTGGCGCACGCCTATGGCAAGACCGCGACCTTCATGCCCAAGCCGATCGTCGGCGACAACGGCAGCGGCATGCACGTGCACCAGTCGGTCTGGAAGGACGGCAAGAACCTGTTCGCCGGCGACGGCTACGGCGGCCTGTCGGACTTCGCGCTGTACTACATCGGCGGCATCATCAAGCACGCCCGTGCGCTGAACGCGATCACCAACCCCGGCACGAACAGCTACAAGCGCCTGGTGCCCGGCTTCGAAGCCCCGGTGAAGCTGGCCTACTCGGCCAAGAACCGCTCGGCCTCGATCCGCATCCCCTACGTCGCCAACCCGAAGGGCCGCCGCATCGAGGCGCGCTTCCCGGATCCCCTGTGCAACCCGTACCTGGGCTTCGCCGCGCTGCTGATGGCCGGCCTGGACGGCGTCGAGAACAAGATCCACCCGGGCGAGGCCGCCACCAAGGACCTGTACCACCTGCCGCCGGAAGAGGACGCGAAGATCCCGACCGTCTGCCACAGCCTGGACCAGGCGCTCGAGTACCTCGACAAGGGCCGCGCGTTCCTGACCAAGGGCGGCGTGTTCACCGATGCCTATATCGACGCCTACATCGAGCTGAAGATGCAGGAGGTGACCCGCTTCCGCATGACGACCCACCCGTGCGAGTTCGACATGTACTACTCGCTGTGATCTTTCACACGCGGGACGGAAAGGACGGCTTCGGCCGTCCTTTTTTCTTGGTGCATCTCTGCGGATCGGTGCACGGTCGCTGGGCGACAATCGGCCCGGCCCTGTCGGCGCCGCGGCCTCGTGCGGCGTTGCTCGGGCCAGGAGCCCGATTCATGCACCCTTCGCGATCCCTGACGCTCGCGGCGCTCGCCGGCGCGGCCCTGTGGCCGGCGCTGGCCGCCGCGCAGGCCAACACGGCCGTCTACCGCTGCCCGGGGCCGCCGGTGCTCTACACCGATTCGATCAGCGCGGCCGAGGCCAAGGAGAAGGGCTGCAAGCTGCTCGAGGGGGCTCCGGTCACGGTGATCCAGGGCACGCGGCCGCGCCAGGGTACGCCGGTGCCCACGGCCAGCGGCCCGCGCCCGGCCGATTCGAAGATCGACCCCGCCGCGCAACGTGCGCGCGACGGCGACGCCCGCCGCATCCTCGAGACCGAGCTGAAGAAGGAAGAGGACGCGCTGGCCGCGCTGCAGAAGGACTACAACAACGGCGAGCCCGAGCGCCGCGGCGACGAGCGCAACTACCAGAAGTACCTCGACCGCGTGGCCGAGATGAAGGCCGCGATCGCGCGCAAGGAAAGCGACGTCGCCGCGCTGCGGCGCGAACTTGCCAAGCTGCCGCCCGCCCCGTGATGAAGCTGCCGGCGCTTCCCGCGGCGCTCGGCGGGTCGCGACCGGCCGACCCGGCCACCGCCTACGCCGCCTTCGACCACCTCGCCACCATGGTGGCCGTGGTCACGCCCGACGGGCGCTGCGTGTTCGCCAACGCCTCGTTCGAGAACGTGCTCGGCCTGTCGCGCCGCAGCGTGCAGCGCGGCCCGGTATTCCAGTGGTTCGTCGAGTCCGACATGCTGCGTGACACGGTCGCTGCGGTGGCGCGCAACGAGTTCTCGACCAGCCGGCTCGAGGCGCAGTTGCGCCGTCCCGGCCCGGCCGGCGGCGACGCGCTGCCGGTGCACGCGATCATCAACCAGATGGACGGCACGCCGCACGTGCTCGTCGAGCTGGTCGAGATCGAGGCGCAGACGCGCCAGGACCGCGAGGAGCGGGCGCTCGGCCAGGCCCAGGCCACCAAGGAGCTGATCCGCAACCTCGCGCACGAGATCAAGAACCCGCTGGGCGGCATCCGCGGCGCGGCGCAGCTGCTCGAGATGGAAGGCCACTCGCGCACGCTGACCGAGTACACGCAGGTCATCATCCACGAGGCCGACCGGCTGCAGGCGCTGGTCGACCGGCTGCTCGCGCCGCACCGCAAGCCGCACGTGGTGAGCGACGTGAACATCCACGAGGTCTGCGAGCGGGTGCGCTCGCTGATCCTGGCCGAGTTCCCGCGCGGGCTGGCGGTCGAGCGCGACTACGACGTCTCGATCCCCGATTTCCGCGGCGACCGCGAGCAGCTGATCCAGGCGGTGCTGAACATCGCCCACAACGCCGCGCAGGCGCTGGCCGAGCGCATGGCCGGCGGCGACGCGCGCATCACGCTGCGCACGCGCATCGCGCGCCAGGTGACGATCGGCAAGCAGCGCTATCGTCTGGCACTGGAATTGCATATCGAGGACAACGGTCCGGGCGTGCCAGAGTCGATTCGCGATCGCATCTTCTACCCGCTGGTCACGGGGCGCGAAGGCGGATCGGGCCTCGGGCTCACGCTGGCGCAGACCTTCGTGCAGCAACACCAGGGCACGATCGAATGCGAGAGCGAACCGGGCAGGACGGTGTTCAAGATCGTGATCCCACTTCCCTGAGAGCGGCTGCGTCGCACGGGCCGGCGCATCGGGGATCATCCGCAGGCGCATGAAACCCATCTGGATCGTTGACGACGACCAATCCATCCGCTTCGTGCTGGAGAAGGCGCTGGCGCGCGAAGACCTCGCGGTGCGCAGCTTCACCAACCCGCGCGACGTGCTCGCCGCGATGGAGGACGACGAGCCCCAGGTGCTCGTCTCCGACATCCGCATGCCCGGCGGCTCGGGCATCGAGCTGCTGGCCAAGGTCAAGGCCATGCACCCGGGGCTGCCGGTCATCATCATGACCGCCTACTCCGACCTGGACAGCGCGGTCAGCGCCTTCCAGGGCGGTGCCTTCGAGTACCTGCCCAAGCCCTTCGACGTGCCCAAGGCCGTCGAACTGATCCGCCGCGCGGTCGACGAGAGCCTGCGCGAGGAGGTGCGCGACGCGGCACAGGCGACGATGCCCGAGATGCTTGGCCAAGCGCCGGCGATGCAGGACGTGTTCCGCGCCATCGGCCGGCTCAGCCAGAGCGTGGTGACGGTGCTGATCACCGGTGAGTCCGGCACCGGCAAGGAACTGGTCGCGCAGGCGCTGCACAAGCACAGCCCGCGCGCCAACGGGCCGTTCGTCGCCATCAACACCGCGGCGATCCCGAAGGACCTGCTCGAGAGCGAACTCTTCGGCCACGAGCGCGGTGCCTTCACCGGCGCGCAGACCACGCGGCGCGGGCGCTTCGAGCAGGCCGACGGCGGCACCTTGTTCCTCGACGAGATCGGCGACATGCCCTTCGACCTGCAGACGCGCCTGCTGCGCGTGCTCAGCGACGGGCAGTTCTACCGTGTCGGCGGCCACAGCCCGATGCGCGCCAACGTGCGCGTGATCGCGGCCACGCACCAGAACCTCGAGGAACGGGTGCGCCAGGGCGTGTTCCGCGAGGACCTGTTCCACCGCCTGAACGTGATCCGGCTGCGCCTGCCGGCGCTGCGCGAGCGGCGCGAGGACGTGCCGGCTCTGGCGCGTTTCTTCCTGCAGAAGAGCGCACGCGAGCTGGGCGTGGAGGCCAAGCGCATCACCGACGCGGCGCTGACCCGGCTGATGCAGTTCGACTTTCCCGGCAACGTGCGCCAGCTCGAGAACATCTGCCACTGGCTCACGGTGATGGCGCCGGCGCAGGTGATCGAGCCGAAGGACCTGCCGCCCGAGCTGATGGCCGAGGCCGTGGCCCGCCCGGCGGCCGCCGAGGCCCTGCCGGCCCTGCCCGCGGTACCCGTGGTGCCGGCCGGCAGCCCGGCCGACGGCGCCGCCCCGGTACCGGTGACGGTACCGCCGGCGCCGGGCAGCGGCTGGCTCGGCGGGCTCGAGCAGGAGGCGCGCGGCCTGCTGCAGGCTGGTGCGCCCGAGGTGTGGGACGTGCTGACGCGCAAGTTCGAGGCGCAGCTGATCCACACCGCGCTCGAGATCACGCGCGGCCGGCGCATCGAGGCGGCGCAGAAGCTCGGCATCGGGCGCAACACGATCACGCGCAAGATCCAGGAACTCGGGCTCGACGACTGACGGCGGTGGGCCGGCACCGCATTGCCGCACCGCCACGGTGCGGCGTCGCCGCACTCTTGTCCGGGGTCTTGTCCACCCACTCGAATGAGTGGTGGGCTTCGCGCGATCCCCCCCTCCGTCACGTCGGTCGCAGTCGATATCGTCGCTGCCGAGATCAACGTGCACGACCAGGAGGACATGAATGGCGACGATCGTCGGCGACGACAACCCGAACTCGTACCAGGGGGGCAGCTTCGAGGACAGCCTCAGCGGCATGGGCGGGAACGACACCCTGGAGGGATTCGGGGGCAATGACACGCTCGACGGTGGAACCGGCAACGACGATCTGTGGGGCGGCACCGGCAACGACACGATCTACGGCGGCGATGGCAACGACCGGCTGATCGCCGACGTGGATGTGGTGGGCGCGGTCAACTACCTCGATGGAGGCGCCGACAACGACGAACTGCGCGGTGGCGCCGGGAACGACACCCTGATCGGCGGATCCGGCAACGACACCATCCACACCTACGATGGCGGGACCGACCTCGTGCAGTGCGGCGACGGCGACGATCTGGTGTCGCTCTTCGGCCCCGCGCAGGCGACCGTCCAGGGAGGCAGCGGCAACGACCGCTTCTTCATGAGCGGGATTCAGTACGCCTCGGTCGTGACCTTCACGGGCGGGACCGGCAGCGACACCTACGTTGCCGACTACGAGCCCCCCAATCAGAACTGGAGCAGCAGCCTGCTGCGGGTGCAGGACTTCCAGGCCGGCGCCGGCGGCGACCGCATCGACCTGTCGACCATCCCGACGTACGGCCTGGTCGGGTCCGACGACCCGTTCGATCCCCGGCTGGGCTACCTTCGCCTCGTGCAGCAGGGCGCCGACACCGCGATCCAGGCCGACGCGGACGGACTGAACGGCAATACCTACGGGTGGCACACCGTGCTGCTCCTGAAGAACGTCGACGCGTCCGAGCTGACGCTGGCGGACAACTTCGTCAACGCCACCAACGTCACTGCCCTGACGGTGGTCCAGGACACGAGCGCGGCACCGACCGTCGCTGCGCCGATTGCCGACCTGACGGCGAGGCCCGGGGTCGCCATCAACTTCAAGGTTCCGAACGGCACCTTCGTCGATGCCAACGTCGGGGACCAGGTGCGCCTGAGCGCCACGCTCGCCAATGGCGATCCGCTGCCGAGCTGGCTCACCTTCAACAACTGGACCCAGATCTTCACGGGCACGCCGCCCGCCGGCACGCCGCTGGTTCCGCTGTCCATCCGCGTCACGGCCACGGACGTTTCCGGGCGCAGCGTCAGCGACGTGTTCGCCATCACGCCGGCAAGCACGGGCAGCGATTCGCTGGTCGGCTCCTCGGGCAACGATGTCTACGACGGCCTCGCCGGCAACGACACGATCGACGGCGCCGGCGGCAACGACTCGCTGCTCGGCGGGAGCGGCGACGATCTGCTGCTGGGCAACGCCGGCAACGACACGCTGCTCGGCGGCAGCGGCAACGACCGCCTCGACGGCGGCACCGGGAACGACTCGCTGGTCGGCGGGGCGGGCAGCGACACCTACGTGGTCGACGCCGCCGGCGACGTGGTGAACGAGACCGGCACCCTGGCCAGCGAGATCGACACCGTGCTCAGCAGCGTCAGCCACACGCTCGGCGCCAACCTCGAACGCCTCACGCTCACCGGCACGACGGCGACCAACGGCGCCGGCAACACACGGGCCAACACGCTGGTCGGCAACGACGCGGCCAACCGGCTCAGCGGCCTGGACGGCAACGACACGCTGACCGGCGGGCTCGGCAACGACAGCCTGCTCGGCGGCAACGGCAACGACCTGCTGAACGGCGGTGCCGGCAACGATTCGATGACCGGCGGCCTCGGCAACGACACCTATGTGGTCGGCAGCGCAGGCGACGCGGTGGTCGAGGCGGCCGGCGGCGGCATCGACCTGGTGCAGTCGGCCATCACCTACCGGCTCGGTGCCGAGGTGGAGAACCTGACGCTGACCGGCGCCCTGGCCAGCAACGGCACCGGCAACGTGCTCGCCAACCGGCTGACCGGCAACGCGGCGGCCAACCTGCTCACCGGCGGGGCCGGCGACGACGTGATCAACGGCCAGGCCGGCAACGACCAGCTGGTCGGCGGCGTCGGCAGCGACACCTTGACCGGCGGGGCCGGCAACGACCTGTTCGTCTTCAACAGCAAGGTCGGCACCGACCGCGTGAGCGACTTCAGCAGCGCGGACGACACCTTCCGCATCAGCATGGCGGGCATCAAGGTGGGCGACGGCGACCTGCTGGTCGAAGGCGGGGCGGTCGACGCGAACCCCGGCTTCGCGAAGGCCTCCGAGCTGGTGGTGTTCACCACCAACATCGCCGGCAGCATCGACGCCGCCAAGGCCGCGGCCACCATCGGCTCGGCCGGCAGCGCGTTCTCCGCCGGCGACACGCGGCTGTTCGTGGTCGACAACGGCACGCAGTCGGCGCTGTACCTGTTCACCTCGTCGGGGGCCGATGCCGCGGTCTCGGCCGCCGAGCTGACCCAGCTCGCGCTGGTCAGCGGCACGACGACCACGCTGTCGGACTACGTGTTCGTGGCCTGAGGCTGAGCGCCGCGAGGCGCCCTCGGGCGCCTCAGCCGCTGATCTCGACCACCACCGGTGCGTGGTCGCTCGGCCGCTCGTTCTTGCGCGGCAGCTTGTCGATCGTGCAGGCGGCCACGCGTGGCTTGAGTGCCTCGCTGACCAGGATGTGGTCGATGCGCAGGCCCTGGTTCCTGCGGAACGCGAGGTTGCGGTAGTCCCACCAGCTCCAGCTCTTGGGCGGCTGCTCGAACAGCCGGAAGGCATCGTGCAGGCCGAGCGCGACGAGCTGGCGGAAATGCTCGCGCTCCTCGGGCGTGCAGTGGATCTGGCCGGCCCAGGCCACCGGGTCGTAGACGTCGCGGTCCTCCGGCGCGATGTTGTAGTCGCCCAGCAGCACCAGCTGCGGATGCTGCACCAGCTCGGCACGCACCCAGTCGCGCAGCGCCTCGAGCCAGCGCATCTTGTAGGCGAACTTGTCGGTGCCGGGCGCCTGGCCGTTGGGGAAGTAGCAGCCGACCACGCGCAATGCGCCGACGCTGCCGGCGATCACGCGCGCCTGCTCGTCGGCGAAGCCGGGGATGTTGCGCACCACCGCCTCGATCGGCGCGCGCGCCAGCAGCGCCACGCCGTTGTAGGTCTTCTGCCCGTACCACTGTGCCTGGTAGCCGGCCGCCTGCAGCTCGGCGGCCGGGAACTTGTCGTCGGTGAGCTTGGTTTCCTGCAGCGCGATGGCGTCCACCGGGTTGGCGGCCAGCCAGTCCAGCAGCTGCGGCAGGCGCACGGCGAGCGAGTTGACGTTCCAGGTGGCGAGTTTCAAAGCGATCCTAACCTTTTGTTTTTATTGAGTTTTCTATCCCGGCATCGGGTGGATGCCCCCTGCACGGCCCCATGTCGTTCCGCTCCAGGCGACGACTCTCGCTGCGGCCCGTGAAGCGTGGCAGGCATCCTACAAGGAGCTGGCGACGATGGTCGTCACCGTTACTTTGGCGGGAGGGGCAGGCCGGGTCCGCCGCCGGCGGGGCAGGCCGACATCAGTGCTCCGTATGCACGTCGACCTGTCCACGGGGTCGCGCCCGCCGGCCGGGCGCCAATCCTGCCGCACCGGCATGCTGCGCTACCTTTCCCGCACCAGCAGCAGCGCAGTCCGGCAGCGCGAGGCCACGCGGGTCGCGACCGAGCCCATGAAGGTGTGCCGGGAAGCACCGAAGCCGAGTGACCCCATCGCCAGCAAGTCCAGCCTGCTCTTCGCCGCCTGCGCTGCGATGGCGTCGCCGGGCACCTGCCCGACCAGGCGCACTTCGGCAGGCGTGATGCCGGCTCGGGCGAGCAGGTCATGGGCCGGCTTGAACACGTTCTCGAACGCGGCCCTCTGCATGGCCTCGACCTGTTCGGGCTTGATGCCGGTCGGCACCTCGCGTTCGATCCAGCCCGGCACCGTGATCCTTGCCAGATCTGGAACGACATGGATCAGGCTCACCGAGGGCGATGCGCCGAAGAGGTCGCGGTGCCTGGCCACGAAGCGCGCGACGGCCGCGCCGTAGGGGCTGCCGTCCAGCGCAATGCCGACTTTCAGCGAATCCCGTTTGGGGATCGGCGCCCCGCGCAGGATGAGCAGCGGCTTGGTGCACGACACGGCCACGGTGCTGGCCACCGAGCCGAGCAGCAGCTTCTTCAGCCCCGTGTCGCCGTGCGAGCCCATCACGATCAGGTCGGCCCGGTCGTTGGCGACGATCGACGCCAGGTCGTCCGCCACCGTACCGACGGCGTACCGTGTCGCGACATTCGCGCCTGCCCGCTCGAGTGCAGCCGCTGCGGCCTTCAGCGCCTTCTCCGCTTCGGCCGCGTAGTAAGACTGCACGATCTCCTTGCCCAAGGCCCGCGCAGCGCGCGCCGGCACCCTGTACTGGAGGTTGACCAGTCCGACCTCGGTCGGGTTCTTCAGCAAGGTGGACCGCGACGCGACGAAGGCGACAGCGGCCTTGCTGTACTCGCTGGCATCGACGGGCATCAGGATTCGCATGAGGACTCTCCGGAGTGGTTCGACGCAATGCATCGTTCAGGCGGCCGCCGCAGGCAGCCGGTCGTGGCGGGCGGCCTCGACGAGGGGATGGCACCGGTGGCGGACCGACCGAGGAAGAGCGACTCCGTCGCCGTCAGGCCGTGCGAGCCGATGGCGATGCACTGGCTGCCGAGGTCCTGGGTCAGCCACGATCTCCTCGGCGGCTTCGCCCAAGCGTGCCGCCCGCGCCGAGCGGGCGTGGCGCCGGTCATGTCGCAGGGCGGTCGAGCCTGCGGGCGGACCGCCGGTTGCGCTGGGCAGAAGGCCGATGGAGTGATCTCAGCGAAGGCGGAGCCTGTGCCCAGCCTCGGCGGCGACGCCGCGCGGACGCACCTGGAAGTCCGTGCCGTACAGCATGGGTTCGAGCAGGGCATGGTCGTCGGGATGCAGGCCCCAGCGATCGATCGCGGCCAGCAGCACGAAGGACTCGCCGTCGTCGATCTGCCGGTCGGCGTGCACGACGGCCGAGCACAGGCGCAATACGAGACGCCGCATGGTGTCGTCATCGACCTCGTCGAGCATGCGGTCCAGCAGTTCGCTGGGGATGCAGCCCTCGTCACCGCAGCGGGCCGACCCCAGCAGGTCGGTGCACAGGTCGTTGATCACGCCGTGCCACTGGGGCCGGGTGAGGCCGAGCCGTTCCTGGGCACGGAGCGCCTCCAGCGCTGCCGTCTCGACCGCCTTGATGCGGCCGTTGGCAATCAGCGCAAGCGCGACGATCCGTGCAGCGGCCTCGGCACTGTTGCGGGGGTAGTGGCGCAGCTGCGGAACTGGGGTTTTCATGCGGATGCTCCGATCAGAGGGGGAACCAGGGCGCGGCCAGCAGCCCGAAGGAGGCGGCCGGCAGCGGCCATGCCATGGCGAAGAGTCGGTGGCGCAGGAGGCGGGGTACCCGTGGCAACGGACGGCGTGCGCTCACGATCCACCCACCCACAGCAAGGCCACGCCGGCGCCTACGCCGGCCGGAATGCCGACCCGTTTCAGTGCGCCTGCGGGGGGACCGCCGATCACCTCGACCGGGACCGAGCAGCGCTCAAGCAACTGACCGGTGAGCGAGTTCTCGACCGCGCGCACGAGTGCGCTCTTGCGCGCCGTGCCGATGACGATGCGGTCGCATTGCAAGCGGTGCGCAGCGTCGGCGATGCAGCGGGCCTTGTCGCCCACGTCCGTGTGAACGTGGTGCGGGACGCCGGCGGCTTCGAGCAACAGCCGCGCCTCGCCGAGCGCTTCGTCGGCACGTTCGCGGTGGAAATCGGCGCGCAACTCCCGGCTGACGTGGCGTGCCACGTAGGCCGAGAAGGGTGGTTGCACATTGAGCAAGTGAACCATCCGCACGTCGCCGCGGCGGAACGCGTCGACCGCGTGCCGGACCGCGCGCAGCGCGTTGGGCGTTCCGTCGCAGGGCAGGAGAAGCACAGCCATGGGGAGGTCTCCCGGCAGGTTGGACATGGGGCGATCAGTCGCTGCCGCTGCCGAAGCCGAACAGCGCCAGCAGGCTGACGAACAGGTTGTAGAGCGAGACGTACAGGCCGACCGTGGCCATCACGTAGTTGGTCTCGCCGCCGTGCACGATGCGGCTGGTCTCGAACAGGATCAGGCCGCCCATCAGCAGCACGAAGGCGGCCGACACGGTGAGCGACAACGCGGGCAGGTCGAAGAACAGCGCCCCCAGCCCCGCGAGGAAGGCCACGACGATGCCGGCCATCAGGAACCCGCCCATGACGCTGAAGTCCTTGCGGGTGACCAGCGCGTAGGCCGACAGCGCGACGAAGATCGCCGCCGTGCCGCCCATGGCCATCGTCACCACCTGATGGCCGTTCGACATCGCCAGGTGCTGGCCGAGGATCGGGCCCAGGGTGTAGCCCATGAAACCGGTCAGGCCGAACACCGACAGCACGCCCCAGCCGCTGTGGCGCAGCCTGGCGGTCAGGAGCAGCAGGCCGAAGAAGCCGGCCAGTGTCAGCAGCAGGCCGGGGTGCGGCAGCGCGAGGGCCGCGCTGGCCGCGGCGGTCGCGGCGCTGAAGAGCAGCGTCAGCGACAACAGGCCGTAGGTATTGCGCAGCACCCGATGGGTGCTGATCAGGCTCGGCGTGTCTTGGCGGGAGACCGCCAAGGTCTGGAGATTCTCGGTGCTCATGCAGTGCCTCCTCACGCGCGGTCGGAGCGCGGGGGCTCGCCGCGGTCGCGGCCCGGTCGCGCGGGGTCGCGGACCGGGTGGGTGCGATCGATGCGCTTGACGACGACCCGGCCGACGCGATCGGCAGCACGGTCGATCACGGTGTACAGGTC
Organism: Piscinibacter caeni; assembly: GCA_003265685.1. Lineage (GTDB taxonomy): Bacteria > Pseudomonadota > Gammaproteobacteria > Burkholderiales > Burkholderiaceae_C > Piscinibacter > Piscinibacter caeni. The sequence goes on from QJOU01000032.1 coordinate 48,852, forward strand.
GGCGCCGACGTCCCTGATCACGGCGACCGGAACGTCGGTCAGGTGGACCTGGATGCTGCAGTACTTGTCGGCCCCGCCGCGCGGGCCGTTCTCGTCGCCGACGCGGACCGCGACCCGCCGGATGCGGTCGCTGTGGCGCGTCAGTACGAAGCCCAGCCGGCGTCGCACGTGCTCGGCCAATGCCGGCGTCACCGTGAACCCTTGACCGTGGATGTCGACAATCACCTTGCGCCTCCCGCTTCGCCGTCCGTGGCGACAGGGAAGAATCTAGGGCCAGGCAATGTCCGTGAAAATCAGATTGTTCGGCGGCAACCATCCGAAAAAACAAGACAATCGTGCCGGCGAGACCAGGCTCCGACGGCCGCTGCGATCGTGAACTACAAGCACCTCCACTACTTCCTGCAGGTGGCCAAGCTCGGCGGCGTGCTGCGCGCCAGCGAACGGCTGCACCTGTCGCCGCAGACGATCAGCGGCCAGATCCAGTCGCTCGAGGAGGCGCTCGGCACGCCGCTGTTCGCCAAGAGCGGGCGGGGTCTGGTGCTGACCGAGGCCGGCCGCATGGTGCTCGGCTACGCCGAGGACATCTTCTCGATCGGCGCCGAACTCGAGGAGGCCGTGCGCGACCACCCCCGCAGGGGCAAGCTGCTGGAGTTCCGCATCGGTGTGGCCGACGCGGTGCCGAAGACGATCGCCTGCCGGCTGATCGAGCCGGCCACGCAGCTGCCCGAGCCGGTTCGCATCGTTTGTCGGGAGTGGAAGCTGGACACCTTGCTCGGCGAGCTGGCCCTGCACCGGCTCGACCTCGTGATCGCCGATGCACCGATCCCCTCCGCCGTTAGCGTTCGGGCGTTCAACCACAGGCTCGGCAGCTGCGGCATCAGTTTCTTCGCGGCACCGTCGCTGCTCGAGTCGAGCAAGGGGCGCTTCCCGGCCTGCCTCGACGGCGCGCCGCTGCTGATGCCGGCCGACGACTCGGCGGTCGGGCAGCGCCTGCGCGCCTGGCTGCAGGCGCGATCGCTGCGCCCGCGGGTGGTCGGCGAGTGCGACGACAGCGCCCTGGCCAAGGAGTTCGGGCGACGGGGACTGGGCATCTTCGTGGGGCCCACCGTGCTCGAGCGCGACATCGAGAGGCAGTACGGCGTGCGTGCGCTCGGCGCCACCACCGAGGTCGTGGAAGAGTTCTTCGCCATCTCGGTCGAGCGCCGCATCACCCACCCTTGCGTGACGGCGATCACCGAGGCCGCACGCAACGAACTGTTTGCGCCTCGCGCGCCGCGGCGCGCCAAACGGGCCGCCGCATGAAATGAAGACCCACCGGGCTCGATCGCCTCGTGGCTTGACGGTACTCAAGCCTCCGCGCTCGGTCGCGGCGCACCCTTTCGTCGGCGGGTCTGAGGGCGCCCTCCGGGCACTGGCGCATGCATTGGCCCGCTTGGGCGGCCGACGTTTCCCGGCAAGCCGGTCTCGCCGGATAGGCAGGCAGAATGACCGGCGGAACCAGTCTCGTCGGGAGGAGTCGCGAACCATGTGCACCACCCATCTGGCCGTGTTTCCGGCCCTGGCCGCGGTGCCACCACGACGCTGCCGGCTCGCGGCCGACGAAACGGCCGGGCCATGACCTCCCTGCTTCTGTTCGCCGGCGGGCTCGTGGCCCTGGTGGCGGGCGCCACGCTGCTCGTCCGCGGTGCGTCGCTGCTGGCGCTGCGCTTGGGGCTGCCGCCGCTGGTGGTGGGCCTCACGGTGGTCGCCTTTGGCACCAGCGCGCCGGAGCTGGCGGTGTCCACCGGGGCCGTGCTGTCGGGCCAGGGCGGCTTGGCGATAGGCAATGCCGTGGGCAGCAACACCTTCAACGTGCTGTTCATCCTTGGCGTGTCCGCGCTCATCACACCGTTGGCGGTGCACCGGCAGGTGATCCGGCAGGAAGCCCCGATCATGATCGGGGCCGCGGTGCTGCTCATCGTGCTGGGCCTGGACGGTTCGCTGGGGCTGTTCGACGGTCTATTGCTGCTCGGCCTGCTGACGGTCTACACGGTGTTCCTGGTGCGCCAGTCGCGCGCGGAGCCTGCCGCGGGCGGGCGGGACGAGTTCGCCGACGAGCTTCAGCCGGCCTCGGCGGGTCGCTGGGATGCCACGCTGCCGGCCCAGATCGCGCTCGTCGTCGCCGGACTGGTGCTGCTCGTGCTGGGCTCCGAAGGGCTGGTGAGCGCCGCGGTGAGCTTCGCGCGAGCGCTCGGCCTGTCGGAGGTGATCATCGGCCTGACCATCGTCGCGGCCGGCACGTCGCTGCCCGAGGTCGCGGCGTCGGTGATGGCCAGCCTGAAGGGTGAACGCGACATCGCGGTCGGCAACGTCGTGGGCAGCTGCATCTTCAATCTCTTCGGAGTCGTGGGGCTGAGCTCGCTGGTCGCGTCGTTCGGCGCCGGCGGCGCCTTGCCGGTGCCGGCCGACGTGGCCCGGTTCGACCTGTGGGTGATGCTTGCCGCGCTGGTCGCGTGCCTGCCCGTGTTCATCAGCGGTCGCGAGATCGCACGCTGGGAGGGCGCGCTCTTCCTCGCGTACTACATCGCCTACACGGCCTACCTGGTGCTGGCCGCACAGCGACACGCCGGGGCGCAGGCCTTCGGCGATGCGATGCTGGGCTTCGTGGTGCCGCTGACCATCGTGACGCTGGGCGTGACGATGCTGCGGCGAGCCCGGCGCTGAGCATGGGCAGCCCGCGCCACCACCCGCAGATGAGCTCAGGTCCGAGCCGCCGGGCGATATGCGCAGGAACAGGCGAAGTCGGCCGGGGTGGCCCCAGACAAGATGTGCCGTCAAGGCGTTGTCGCGGATGGGGTGATGCCGCCGTCGGGCGCATCAGCCCACCTCGCCGCGGCGAATGGCGGCGGCGCGTGCGCGCACCGCGTCGCGCTGCGCGTCGTCCAGGCGCGCCACGTTCTTCACCTGCAGCGCCATGCGCGGGTTCGCGGCCAGCCGGGCCTCGTGGCGCAGCAGGAAGTCCCAGTACAGCGTGGTGAACGGGCAGGCCGTCGCGCCGCTGCGCTGCGCCGGGTCGAAGCGGCAGCCGCGACAGTGCGGGCTCATGCGCTCGATGTACTTGCCGGTGGCCACGTAGGGCTTGCTGGCCATCAGGCCGCCGTCGGCGTACTGGCTCATGCCCAGCGTGTTGGGCAGCTCGACCCATTCGACCGCGTCGACGTACACCGCCAGGTACCACGCATGCACCTGGCGCGGCTGCACGCCGAGCATGAGCGCGAACAGGCCGGTGACCATCAGGCGCTGGATGTGGTGCGCGTAGCCGTGCTGCAGCGTCTGGGAGATCGCGTCGCGCAGGCAGGCCATCGTGGTCTCGCCGGTCCAGTACCAGGCGGGCAGGTCGGCCTGCGCGTCGAGCGCGTTCAGGTCGGCGTAGACCGGCATGCGGGTCCAGTAGATGCCGCGCACGTACTCGCGCCAGCCGAGGATCTGGCGCACGAAGCCCTCGACGCTCGCCAGCGGCGCGGCGCCCGCGCGGTACGCGGCCACCGCCGCGTCGACCACCTCGCGCGGGTTCAGCAGCTTCAGGTTCAGCGCCGCCGACAGGTGCGCGTGATACAGCCAGGGCTCGCCGGGCCACATCGCGTCCTGGTAGCGGCCGAAGAGGGGCAGGCGTTCGGCGACGAAGCGCTGCAGCGCGACCAGCGCCTGCGCACGAGTCACCGGCCAGCCGAACGTGTCGAGCCGGCCGGGGTGCGCCGCGAAGCGCTGCCCGACCAGCGCGATCACCGCGCGCGTGATCGCGTCGGGCTCGAACAACGCGCGCGGCGGCAGCGCGCCCGGGCCGGCGGCGGGAAAGGCATCGCGGTTGTCCGCGTCGAAGTTCCACTGGCCGCCTTCGGGCTCGTCGCCCTGCATCAGCACGCCATGGCGCTGGCGCATCTCGCGGTAGAAGTACTCCATGCGCAGCGACTTGCGGCCGCGCGCATGCGCCGCGAAGTCGCGCACGCTGGCGTAGAAGTGGCGGTCCTCGCGGATATCCAGCGGCAGCCCGCGGTCCGCGGCGACCTGCTTGAGGGCCTGCAGCACGCGCCAGTCGCCCGGCGCCGTCATCACCAGCGCGGCCGGGCGCAGGCGCTCGAGGTCGGTCTGCAGCTGCGCGGCCAGGCTGCCGCGGTTGGCCGGCTCGTCCAGGCGCGTGTAGTGCAGCGGCCGACCGGCCGCGTGCAGGGCCTGCGCGAAATGGCGCATGGCCGCGAGGAACAGCGCGATGCGCGGCTGGCTCGACCACACATGGGTCGATTCCTCGGCGACTTCGGCCATCCAGACCGCATCCTGCTCGGCGTCGAAGCCGTCGAACGCGGCGGCCTCCAGGTCGAGCTGGTCGCCCAGCACGAGCACCAGGTGGCGCAACTCAGCCACGGGCGGCCCGGGTGCGCCGGCAGGCGTCGGAGCAGTACTTCACCTCGTCCCAGTGGCGCGCCCAGCGGCGCCGCCAGCTCATCGGCCGGCCGCAGGCCACGCAGGGCTTGCTCGGCAGCGCGGCCTTGTTGCCGCGCCAGCCGCTGGAGGAGGGGGCCTTGGGCATACCCGGATCGTAGCCTGTTTGGAGTCAATGACTTGTCGATTTCTGGAATGAGCGATTACAGTTGTCAATAAGACGAGTCAAAAGCGATTCAACATGAACAGGAATACCCCCTGAGCCGCGCCGCCCGATCCTCGCCGCCGTCGCCCGTCCTGCACCGCAGCGGCGCCGTCGCGCACATGCTGGGCATGCCGGTGGCGACCTTGCGCGTCTGGGAGCGTCGTTATGGCCTGACCGCCGCCGCGCTGTCGCCCGGCGGCCAGCGGCTCTATTCGGCCGAGGACGTGAAGCGCCTGGCGCTGCTGAAGCAGCTCACCGGGCTCGGCCATGCGATCGGCCGCCTCGCCGCGCTGGACCTGGCCCAGCTGCGCGGGGTGGCCGCCACGCATGCGCAGGCGCGGGCGGCCGCGCCGGCCTTGGCGCGCACGGCACCGTCCGCGGCCTGGCGCCTGGTGGTGGTGGGCGAGGCGCTGGCCACGCGGCTGCAGCGTCCGGCGCTGCTGCGCCGGCTCGGCCGGGCGGTGGAACTGTTCGGCTCGTATGCCGACCTGGCGCAGGCATCGGCCGCCCTGGCCGGGCAGCCACCGGCGGATGTCTGGCTGGTGCACCAGCCGCAGCTGCAGGCCGACTGGGCGGCGGCCCTGGCGGCCGCGCAGCCGGGCCCGGCGCGGGTGGCGGTGCTCTACGGCTACGCGCCCGAGGCGGTGTGCGAGGCGCTGGCAGACCGAGGCGTGGCACTGCTGCGCGAGCCGCAGCCCGACGTGGTGCTGGTGCAGTGGCTGCAGGCGCTGCAGGCGCTGCCCGCGGCCTTGTCCCGGCCGGCCGCGCCGGCGACGGCCGGTGCGGCGCCGCGCCGCTGGAGCGATGCGGCACTGGCCGAGTTCGCGGCCGCCTCCACCAGCGTGGCCTGCGAGTGCCCGCGCCACGTGGCCGAACTGCTGGTGCAGCTGTCGCGCTTCGAGGCCTACAGCGCGCAATGCGCCCACCGCAGCCCGGCCGATGCCGCGCTGCACGACTTCCTGGGCCGGGTGGCGGGCGACGCCCGCACGCGCTTCGAGGCGGCCCTGGAGCAGGTGGCGCTGCACGACGGCCTGCTGCTGCCGCCCGGGGCGACATGAGCGTCGTGGCACGCGGCCTGGACCTTGCGACCTTGGCAAGGTGGGCGCGCCCCTCGGGCCCGCTGCGCGCGCAGAATGGCGGACACCCAGGCGGAGCCCGGCCGGTTTCGCCGTCCGCCCGGCATGGTGGTGCGCGGGGTGGAGCTGCCGCCGGCCATGATGAAAAGGAGTCGTTGAGATGCACACCCTCACCCGCCGCGCGCTGCTGCTCGCGGCCACGGCTGCCGCGCTGCCGGCCCGTTCCGCGCCCGCCGTGCAAGGCGAGATCTGGAAGAGCCCGAGCTGCGGCTGTTGCAAGGACTGGATCGCCCACATGCGCGGCGCCGGTTTCGAGTTCAGCGTGCACGAGACCGGCAACACCGCCATCCGCGGCCGCCTGAAGTTGCCGGCCGCGCTCGGCTCCTGCCACACCGCGCTGATCGACGGTTATGCGATCGAGGGCCACGTGCCCGCGCGCGACGTGCAGCGCCTGCTGAAGGAGCGGCCGCAGGCCGTCGGCCTCTCGGTGCCGGGCATGCCGATCGGTTCGCCCGGCATGGACGGGCCCGAGTACGGCGGCCAGCGCGACCCCTACGACGTGCTGCTCGTGCTGGCCGACGGCCGCACGCGCGTGTTCGCCTCCTACCGTTGACCCCCTGCTGGAACACCCGATGAAGAAGCTGCTCGCCCTGACCCTGCTCGCGTTGGCGAGCCTGCCCGTCTGGTCCGCCGACGACTACACCGACGCCGAGGTGCGCCGCGTCGACAAGTCCGCCGCGACGCTGACGCTCAAGCACGGCGAGATCCGCAACCTCGACATGCCACCGATGACCATGGTCTTCGGCGTGCAGGACAAGGCCGTGCTCGAGCGCGTGAAGGCCGGCGACAAGGTGCGCTTCAAGGCCGTCAAGGACGGCTCGAAGTACATCGTCACCGAGCTGCAGCCGGCGGCGAAGTGACGCGCTTCAGGCGGTGGCCGCGGCGCTCAGCCCCAGTTCGCGCACCATCGCCTCGCGCATCAGGAACTTCTGCGGCTTGCCGGTCACCGTGACCGGCAGCTCGTCGACGAAGCGGATGTAGCGCGGCACCTTGTAGTGCGCGATCTGGTCGCGGCAGAACTCGCGCACCTCGTCCTCGGTGCAGGCGGTGTCGGGCCGCGTGATGATCCAGGCGCACAGCTCCTCGCCGTAGCGCGCATCGGGCACGCCGAACACCTGCACCGCGGCGATCTTCGGGTGGCGGAACAGGAACTCCTCCACCTCGCGCGGGTAGACGTTCTCGCCGCCGCGGATCACCATGTCCTTCACCCGGCCGACGATGTTGCAGTAGCCCTCGGCGTCGAGCGTGGCGAGGTCACCGGTGTGCATCCAGCCGTCGCGGATCGCCTCGGCGGTGCGCTGCGGGTCGTCCCAGTAGCCCTGCATCACCGAGTAGCCGCGCGTGCACAGCTCGCCCTTCTCGCCCACCGGCACGACGTGGCCGTCGAGGTCGACGATTTTCACCTCCAGGTGCGGCAGCACGCGGCCGACCGTCGTGACGCGCTTGTCGAGCGGGTCGTCGGTCGCGCTCTGGAACGAGACCGGGCTGGTCTCGGTCATCCCGTAGGCGATCGTCACCTCGTGCATGTGCATGTCGGCCTGCACGCGGCGCATCACCTCGATTGGGCAGGGCGCGCCGGCCATGATGCCGGTGCGCAGGCTGGCCAGGTCGAACAGGCGGAACTCCGGGTGGTCGAGCTCGGCGATGAACATCGTCGGCACGCCGTGCAGCGCGGTGCAGCGCTCGCGCTCGACCGCCTCGAGCGTGCCGCGCGCGTCGAAGCCTTCGCCCGGGAACACCATGCGCGCGCCGGCCGACACGCAGGCCAGCACCGACAGCACCATGCCGAAGCAGTGGTACAGCGGCACCGGGATGCACAGCGCGTCTTCGTGCGTGAGCCTCATGCACTGCGCCACCGCGATCGCGTTGTTGACGATGTTGTGGTGCGTCAGCGTCGCCCCCTTGGGCGCGCCGGTGGTGCCGCTCGTGAACTGGATGTTGATCGGCTCGTGGCAGTGCAGCGCCGGCCCCTGCAGCGGCGCCGCACCGGCATGCCGTTCGCACAGCGCCGGCCAGTTCAGCATGCCCGCGGTGGGCTCCTCGCCCAGGCGCACCACGTGGCGCAGCGCGGGCAGGCGCGCGCTGCGGCCGCTCGCGTCCACACCCAGGTTCTGCAGCATGCCCAGGTAGTTGCTGGTCTTGAACGCCGCGGCGCTGACCAGCACGCTCACGCCGGCCTTGTTGAGCGCGTACTCCAGTTCCGACAAGCGGTAGGCCGGGTTGATGTTGACCAGGATGGCACCCAGCCGCGCGGTGGCGAACTGCGTCACCAGCCATTCGCTGCGGTTGGGCGACCAGATCCCGACCCGGTCGCCCTTGGCCACGCCCAGCCGCGTCAGCCCGGCCGCGGCGGCCTCCACCTCGGCGAGCAGCTGCGCCCAGGTCCAGCGCAGGCCCTGGGCGACGAACACGGCCGCGTCGCGCTCCGGCCAGCGGGCGGCCGCCTGCGCCAGCAACTGATGCACCGTGGTGTCGGCGAGCGGCACGTCGACCGGGCCGCGGACGTGCGAGAGGCCGCCGATCGGGCGGCGGTCGGTGGAAGGCGCGGTCATGCGTGTCTCCGTCAGAGGCTGAACGGCGCCCCCGCGTTGACGCGCAGGGTCTCGGAGGGCAGCTCGTCGAACATCAGCTTGTAGTGGCGCGTGAAGTGGCTCGCGCTGCTGAAGCCCAGCAGGGTGGCCACCTCGGTGATGGGCTGGCCGGCGCGCAGCTTGAGCGCGCGGCGCGCCTCGTTCAGGCGCAGCGCACGCAGGTAGGCCTGCGGCGTGGTGTGCATGAACTCCTCGAAGCAGTACTGCAGGGTGCGCCGGCTGGCGCAGGCGGCGGTGCAGATGTCGGGCACGCCGATGTCGTTGGCGAGGTTGGCGCGCATGAACTCGACGGCGCGCTTGACCACGCGCAGCCGCGTGTCAGCCCGGCGCGGGATCGAGGCGCCCATGTCGGCGCGGCTGCCGTGCATCGCCAGCACCACCGCCTGCGTCAGCGTGGCCGACAGCAGGGTGGACTCGTGCTCCCGGTCGGCCAGCGAATCGATCTCGCGCTCGGCGCCTTCGCAGACCGCCAGCAGCATGTGGCGGATCGCTGCCGCCACGTCGGGCGTCAGTTCGATGTTGCGCTCGCGCCCGGCCTCCTCGAGCCATTCGATCTTGGACGGCGCCAGCGTGCTGGCCAGCGTGTCGCGGTGCACCGACAGGCCGACGATGTCGAGCTCGCCGGCCGACACCAGGTCGTACTGCTGGCGGTCGGACAGGATCACCAGCGACTCGCGCTGCAGCGGCCGGCCGGCGAACACCGAGCCGGGCTCGACGGCCAGCGGCATGGCGATCACGACATGGTCCTTCGGCGGCACCATCTGCTCGACCAGCGGGCGGTTGGTCGATTCGCGCAGCAGCACGCCCTGGTCCATCACCATCTGCCAGCACGAGCCGCGGAAGCGCCCGCAGCCGAGCTGTTCGTAGCTCTGCTGCCAGTCGTTCAGCGCCTGGGCCTGGTCGTCGACGTCCTGCGATTCGTGCCGGTGGATCTGCGCCATGGGAACTCCTCGGTTTCAGACGCGCGGGTCGACGAGCCGCATGCCGGTCTGCGTGGCCACCACCAGCGTGCCCGAGGGCAGGGCGGCGGCAGCGGTCAGTGTCGCCCGGTCGTCGAGGCGGCGGAAGCGGAGTTTCGCGAAGCCCGGCTCGGCGACGGCGAGCGTGCCGTCCACGCCCACCAGCGCGGCACGCCCCCCGGGCAGCGCCACCGCGGCGGTGAACGAACCGGCCTCGGGCACCGCCTGGTGGGCCCAACTGCGGCCGTCGTCTCGGCTGGTCACCAGGTTGCCGCGCATGCCGCAGGCGACCAGCAGCTCGCCCAGCGCGGCGCCGCCCCACAGCGAGCCGTGGTAGGGCGTCTTGACGGCCTGCCAGGCATCGCCTGCGCCGCCCTGGCGCAGCACCAGGCCGCCCTCGGCGGCGATCAGCCAGCTGCCGGCGGCGGACACGACGATCCGGTTCAGGTGGCGTTCGCCGGCCTCGCCGTCGACCAGCACGGCGGGTGCCCAGGTCGTGCCGCCGTCGCGCGTCTCCAGCGCGATGCCGAAGCCGCCCACCGCCAGGCCGCGGCCCCCGGGCTCGACGCGGATCGACAGCAGCACGTCGGCGCCGTCCGCCTTGCCGGCGGCGATCGACCAGGTCTCGCCGGCGTCCGCCGAGCGCAGGATCAGCCCGCCGTGGCCGGCGGCCCAGAGCGCCTTCGCGTCGGCCGCGTGCACGCAGGTCAGCGTGGTGCGCGTCGGCACGTTCTTCGCCTGGCGCCAGGTCTGGCCCTGGTCGTCGGACAGCAGCACGTGGCCGCGCTCACCGACGGCCACCAGCCGCGGCCCGGCAGCGGTGACGTCGAGCAGCGTGCCGCGCAGCGCGCCGGCGCGGGCGCGGGCCGGGCCGTCGGCGGCATAGGGCGCGGCCTGCGCCGCACCGGCAGCGAGCGCCGACAGGAGAAGCGTGCGTCGGGTGAGGGCCATCTCAATGCGCCATGAAAGGACGGTGCACCGGGCCGCGTCGCGGGATCAAGGTGTCCAGCGTCACCGCCAAGGCGGGCAGCACGGTGATCGCCATCAGCATGTTGAGCATGAACATGAAGGCCAGCAGCAGCCCCATGTCGGCCTGGAACTTGAGCGGCGAGAACACCCAGGTGGCCACGCCCACCGAGAGCGTGATCGCGGTGAACACCGTCGCGATGCCGGTCTCGGCGAGCGCGCGCCGGAAGGCGGGCACGATCTCCAGCCCGTCGGCGAGGTAGAGCTGCAGCCGGTTGTAGATGTAGAAGGCGTAGTCGACGCCGATGCCCACCGCCAGCACCATCACCGGCAGCGTGGCGACGGTCAGGCCGATGTCGAGCACCTTCATGAACCAGTAGCCGACGAAGGTGGCCAGCGTCAGCGGCAGGCAGCAGGCCACCACGGCGCGCCAGTCGCGGTAGGTCAGGAACACCAGCACCACGATGGTGGCGTAGACATACAGCATCATCGGCAGCTCGGTGGCCTCCAGCACCTCGTTGGTGGCGGCCTGCACGCCGGCGTTGCCGCTGGCCAGGCGCACCGTCACGCCATCGAGCGAGTTCCGTGCCCGGAACTCCTTCACCACCGCGACCACGCGTTTGATCGTGTCGGCCTTGTGGTCGGTCAGGAAGGCGTTGATGGGCAGCACGGTGCAGCGCGGGTCGTACAGGCCCGAGCCTTCGCCGACCAGGCCAATGAAGCTGGCCATCGAGCGCCGGTCGCGCGGCATGTCGCCCCACTTCGGGTTGCCCTCGTTGAAGCCGGCCGCGCCGAGCCTCACCAATGCCGGCAGCGAGGCGGTGCCGATCACGCCCTCGGTGTTGGCCAGCTCCCAGGCCAGGTCGTCGATGAAGGACATCGTCGTGCGGTCGTAGCAGGCCTCGGCCGGCGTCTCGTGCACGACGGTCAACACGTCCAGGCCGACCGCGAACTTCTCGGCGATCGCCACCGCGTCGCGGTTGTAGCGCGCGCTGTCGCGCAACTCGGGCGCGCCGGGCTGCACGTAGCCGACGTGGCGGTCGCGCGCGCCCCACAGCGCGAGGCCGAACAGCAGCGCCGCGACCGCGACGACGATGCGCGCCGGCTGCGGCTCGGCCAGCCGCGCCAGCGCCACCACGGCCAGTGAACGGCGCTCGCGGATGAGCTGCATGCGCGCCCCGTAGTCGGGCGGCAGCTTCACGTACGAGGCCACCACCGGCAGCATCACCAGGTTGGTGACGATCTTGTAGGCCACGCCCAGCGAGGCGGTGATCGCCAGCTCGCGGATCATCGGGATCGGGATCAGCAGCAGCGTCGCGAAGCCGACGAAGGCGGTCACCAGCGCCATCGTGCCGGGCACCAGCAACGCGCCGAAGCTGTGCCGCGCGGCGTCGAAGGGCGCGGCGCCGGCGCCGATCTCGCGCACGATGGTGTTGATCTGCTGCACGCCGTGGCTGACGCCGATCGCGAACACCAGGAAGGGCACCAGGATCGCGAGCGGGTCGAGCCCGTAGCCGAGCAGCTGCAGCGAGGCGAACTGCCACACCAGCGAGACCAGCGAGCACACCAGCGCCGCGGCGGTGAAGGCCCAGGAGCGGCAGTACCACCACACGGCCAGCGCGGTCAGCACGAAGGCGAGCGCGAAGAACACCACCACGCCCTGCGCGCCCTGGGCGATGTCGCTGATCTGCTTGGCGAAGCCGATGATGCGGATCTCGTGCGCCTCGTCCTCGAAGGCGGTGCGCAGCGCCTTCTCGATCTCCGGCCCGAGCGCGATGTAGTCGGTCGGCGCCTTGCTGCGCGGGTCGGCGTCGAGCAGGTCGGCGGTGACCATCGCGCCGGAGAAGTCACTCGCCACCAGCGAGCCGACGTAGCCGCCCTGGACCACGTTGTCGCGGATCTTCGCGACGGCGGCGACGTCGAGCTTCTCCGGCGTGATGTCGCCGCCGATCACGTCGCGCGCCTCGTAGCCCTCCTCGGTGACCTGCATCACGCGGGTGTTGGGCGTCCACAGCGAGGAGACCGAGCGCCGGTCGACGCCCGGCAGGTACATCAGCGCCTGCGTCACCTCGTTGAGCTTCTTCAGCGTGGCCGGCGACCAGATGTCACCCTGCTTGGCCTGCACGACGACGATCAGCCGGTTGGCGCCGAACAGCACGTCCTTGTACTTGACGAAGGTCTCGGTGTACTCGTGGCCGAGCGGCAATTGCTTGCCGAAGCCGGCCGTCATGTGCAGCCGCGCGGCGAACACCGCCGCCACCGCGGTGACCAGCGCGAGCAGCGCCAGCACCGCGGCGCGGTGGCCGAAGATCACGCGCTCGCAGGCGAGCACGAAACGGGCGAGCATGCCGGCGTCAGAAGCTGTAGGACAGGCTCGCCGCGAGGTTGTCGCGGTCGCGGATGAGGTTGTTGAAGCCGCCGCCGAAGAAGGTCGTGTAGCCGAACTGGGCCTTCCAGACCGCGCTGTTGTCGAAGTTCAGCCCGATGAAGAGCGACTTGCGGCCCTTGACGAAGGGCAGCGTGTTCGGCGAGATGCCGGCCACGTCGTGCGTGAACACCGTCACCTGCGTCAGGTTCCAGTCGCTGCCCCAGACCCGCGGGTAGGACAGGTCGAACTCCATCGCGTAGCCCCAGGAGGTCTTGGTCGGGCTCTCGTAGGACGGGAAGATCAGATAGGGGATCTTGCCGAGCTGCAGGTCCGGGTAATGCGTCACCGCCACCTCGGCCAGCAGCGTGCCCTCGGCCGCGCCGAGCCCGCGGACCAGCGCACCGAGCGGCGAGTTCACCTCGGTGAAGTAGAGCGCGGTCAGGTGCGCCTGGAGCTTCTTCTCCTCGACGTAGCCGCGCACCGCGATGCGGCCGTCGGCGCCGACCGTCTTGGCCGGCCCCGGCGTGTCGGCGTCGAAGATGCTGTAGGCGCCGGCGAAGGGCACCGAGCCGTCGATCGCCACCGAGTCGCGCGGCCGGTACGACAGTTCGCCGCCCACCGCCACCGGGCCGAGCTTGGTGTTGAACGACGCGCCGAACAGGTTCTTCTTCTTGCCGTACTCGTTGTAGTAGCCGATGTTGGCGACGTTGAACTGCGCGTAGGCCGGGTCGGTGAACAGCGTCGTGAACGGCAGCTTGTCGTGGTAGCGCTCGTAGTAGAGCGCGAACTCGGTGTCGAAGCTCTTCGGCTTGAAGCGCATCGCCAGGCCGAACTGCCCGCCGTGGGGCGGGCGCTTGTCGTCCTCGAACGGCACCACGTTGATGCCGTTCTGGATGCCCGCGCCGATGTCGCCGCAGGGCGTGGGCGCGGTGCACAGGCCGAAGGCGGTGAGCGAGGAGCTCGGGATATAGGCCGGCCGCTGCCCGGCGCCCACCACGTCGGCGCCGGAGAAGAAGGTGCCCACCGGGTCGAAGCGGAAGGCGTTCCAGCGGAACTGGTAGTAGGCCTCGGCGCTCATCGTGTCGGTCACGCCGGCATTCAGCGCGAGCATCGGCGCCGGGCGCAGGATCTCCTTCACCTGGGTGCCGGGCGTGTGGATCTTGCGCAGGTCGAAGGCGTTGATCTGGTTGATGCCGCCGATGATGAAGATGTCCTCGCCCCAGGAGATCACCTGGTTGCCCAGGCGCACCGTGGCGTTGCGCTCGCCGAGCTTGAGGTCCTTGGAGACCCAGGCGTCGAGCAGCGTCACGTTGCGCGTGGCGATCTTCTTCGCGTCTTCCGACAGTGGCGTACGGCGCGTGTCGCCGGCCTTGAAGTCGCCCACCCAGGTGCCGCGCACCAGCGCGCGCCAGCCGTCGGTGGTCTTCAGGCCGAACTCGTGCGTGCCCTTGAGCGCCGCGGAGACGATGTCCCAGCGGTCGTAGTTCAGGTTGCCGTCGTCGGCGTTCAGCACGTTGAAGTCGGGGTTGGCGGCGCCGTCGTTGCCGGGGCCGTTGAGCTGTGAGCCGAGCGCCGCGCCGGTGGGCACGTTGCCGCCGTTGTCGTTGCCGATCGCGAGCTTGCTGCGGTTCTGCGCGCGCACCTGCAGGCCGAAGGAGAGCGTCGAGCTGAAGTCGGTCTCGGTGCCGTTTTCGTTGACGCTGCGCACCGCCTGCGCGGGCAGCGCGGCCAGCAGGGCGAGGGCGGCCAGGGCCAGGGGGGTCTTCTTCATGGGTTGTTCCTCCTGCCCCGGTTCAGCGCGAGCCCGCCCGGCGCAGCTCGTCCGGGTTGAAGCGCTTCATGTCGATGCGGCCCTCACGGCCGGCCAGCCAGTCGACCTTGCCCTCCTGCGGCATGTTGTCGGCCATGTAGCGGCCGACGTTCAGGTCGTAGACGATGTAGCCCTGGTAGACGCAGGCCGGCAGCTCCCAGGCCACGTACGGGTAGCTCTCCTGGACGCGCCAGACCTTGCCCTGGGCGTCGTAGTTGTCGGCCGCCACCATGGCCCAGGTGTCCTCGTCGAGGTAGATCGTGCGCTTGGGGAACTGGTGGCGCTGGCCCTCCTTGACGGTGGCCTCGATCTTCCAGACGCGGTGCGCCTCGTAGCGGATCAGCTCGCGCTTCGGGTAGTCGGCGCCGAAGATGTCGGCGAGCTTCGCGTCCTGGTTGTTGAACCGGAAGGTGTTGTACGGAACGATCAGTTCCTGCTTGCCCGCCAGCTTCCAGTCGTAGCGGTCGAGCCGGCCGCCGAACATCGGGTACTGGTCGACCGCGAGCAGGTTCTCGTAGCCGGGCACCGGGTTGTCGTAGGCGAAGGTCGGCGCGCGGCGCACGCGGCGCTGGCCCGGGAAGTACAGCCAGGCGTCGTTGTCCTTGGCCTGGAAGTAGTGGATCAGGATGATCTCGCCGGTGCGCGCGGCCGGCGTCACCACCTCGTTGAGCACCATCCACTCGATGCCGTCGCCCTCGGTCACCGGCTTGGCGGCCGGATTGCCCAGCGGCGTGGCGGTGAGCTGGTCCTGCACCAGCGGCACGAACTTGCCGTCGCCGGGCGAGGAGAACACGGTGGAGTAGCGCTCGCTGCGGCCTTCGCCGACCCAGCGCATCTTGTAGTTCCACATCGCCTGCGTGCCGTTCTCCGGGATCGGGAAGGGCACGCCACCGGTCACGCCGGCACCGATGTCGATGCCGTTGGCGGCCAGCTTTGCGGTGGTGGCGTTCTTGCGCGTGTTGTCGTAGACGGGCTGCGGGTAGCCGCAGGAGCGGCGCGTCGGGTAGACGTCCATCCGGTAGCCCTTGAGCTGCTTGAGCAGCGCGAGCTGGCCGTCGCTGAGGCGGTCCTTGTACTTGTCGGCGTTGCCGGCATCGATGCTGTAGAGCGGCTTGTCGGCCGCGTACGGGTCGGGCCGGGCCTGGCCGGGTTTCCAGCCGGCCGGGGCCTTGAGGTCACCGCCGGTCCAGGCCGGGATGCTGCCGTCCTTGTTGGCGCCGCGTTCGGCGCCCATCGGCGTCAGCTCCTTGCCCAGCGCCTGCGCCTGGGCCTCGGTGGCGGCGATTGCCGCCGGCGCCGCGAGGGCACCGGTGCACAGCGAAGCGATGGCCGCGGCCATCCGTGTCCAACGGGTCATCGAGTTCCTCCTCGCGCCGGCAAGGGCGCAAATGCTTGTCGTGGATGAAGTCAGTCGATCGTGATGCCGAGGTCGCGTGCGCGTTGCTGGATCTCCTTGCGGGCCTGGCCCACATCCACCAGCGGGTTGGCGCGGGCGCGCGCCACCTCCGCGGCATCGAAAGGCCGGTGCCCGGGCGGCACCGAGGCGCGTGCGATCGTCGCGAGCACCCAGTTGGTCACTTCGGCCACCTGGGCGTCGCTTAGCCCGGAACCCATCACGCCCGGCACGCTGATCACGAAGGCGCGGCCGCCCTCGACGCGCAGGAAGTCCCCCAGGCGCCGCATGTCCGGCACATTGCCGAGCTTCGAGCCGGCACCGTCGACGCCGTGGCAGCCGGCGCAGTGCAGCACATAGTGCGAGCGCGGCTGGCTGACGCTGGCCACGGCGGGTGCGTCGGCGCGCGCGGGCACCTGGCGGCCGAGCGTGGTGTTGACCCCGCCGAGCGCGCAGGCCGCAGCCGGGGCCAGCCCGGCCAGCCAGAGCAGGGCACGCGGTGCGCGCATCACGGCCCCAGCAGCTGCGTGCGCAGCGCACGGGTCTGTGGCGGCCCGCCCGGCTTCTCGCGCGCGGCCTTCAGTTCCTCGGCGGTGTAGGCCACCTCGGCGCCCTGCAGCTTGCGCACCTGCGTGGCGATGGCCGCGAGCGACGCATCGTCGAGCTGCGCCGCAAAGGCGGGCATGCTGCCGGAGAAGGGCTGGCCGTTGACCTTGATCGGGCCCGACAGGCCATGCGTCAGCACCGTGGCCAGGTAACCGCGCTCGGCGCCGAGCCGGGCCCAGTGCTCGCCCTTCAGCGCGGGCGCCAGGCCCACGGTACCGCTGCCGTCGGCCTGGTGGCAGGGCGCGCAATGCTGGGCGAACAACGCCGCGCCGTCCGGCGCCGCCTGTGCCCCGGAGGCCAGCAGCATCGCGAGGACGCACGGGACCTTCATGCCACCCCGACGATCACCGAGGTCGTGCAGTGGAACATCGAGCTCGTGTTGGCCATGCACCAGTTGATGTCGTTGTGCACGCCGAGCCGGTAGCCCGGGCGCTCGCGCTCGTTGTTGTTGCACAGGCATTCGCCGCACGAGGCCTTGCCGCAGCAGTCGTTGTAGGAGACGAGGTACTGGCGGCCGTCCTGCGGGTTCATGCAGGTGCCGACCCAGGACACCTTGGAGGCCTCGGTGCCCGGCGGGCATTGCGTCAGCGAGCCGCCGCAGCAGGTGCACAGGTAGCCGTCGAAGGCGCAGTAGCGCCAGTACTCGCACTGTGTCGGGTCCTGGTTGGCCGCCAGCTTCTGGCCCTTGCCGCCGCCGTGGCCGGCTGCATGGGCGGTGCCGAACTGGCCGCTGCGGTCGAAAGGCAGCATCGGCAGCACCGCACCGCCGACGAGCGCGACGCCGAGCCGCGTGACCAGGCTGCGCCGCCCGTGGTTGTGCGCCACGCGCCGCACGCTGCGCTCGGTGAGCCGGTCGATCAGGGAAAGCAATCCGCGCATGGTGGGCGCTCCTTCGTCAGGCGGCCGAGCCGCCGAGGTAGTGCTGGATGGTCGGCGCACCCATGTCGTGGGCGTTGAGCAGGCTGTCGAGCTGCTCGCGCGAGTTGACGAGGCCCTTGGCGGCCACCGTGCCCTGCGCATCCAGCAGCACGGCGTAGGGCAGGCGCGACACGCGGTAGCTCATGCCGAGTTCGGTCGACAGCACGTAGGGCAGCGCCTCCAGGCCCTGCTCGCGCACGAAGCGCAGGTGCTCGGCCTGTTCGCCGTCGCTGGCCAGCACGATCGAGAGCCGCCGCTTCTCGTCGCGCGCCAGCGCCTTCAGCACCGGGATCAGCTTCTTGCACACCGGACAGGTCGGCGCGAGGAAGAAGATCAGCGTCGGCGTGGCGCTCGCGCCGCCGATGACCACCGGCTCGCTCTGGATGCCGCGCAGGTTGAAGCTCGGCGAGGCCGCGCCGACCGCCGGGCCGGCGTCCGTGACCAGCGCGCCCATCGGCGCGACGCGCTCGAACAGCACGCCCACCTGGCGCGACAGCGCCCACAGCATCACGCCGAGCGCGATCACCGCGGCCCACAGCAGCACGATCGAAATGGTCAGGGCATCCATGTCAGGTCCTCCGGAACAGCGGGCGCGCGGTCGGCGCGCGGTGGCGCAGCACCTGGTGCAGCACCGCATAGAGCAGGGTGGCCAGCAGTAGCGCGGCGGCCACGACGAGGAAATCGGCCAGGCTCATCGCGCGCGGCCGCAGCGGCGCGGCAACGACCCACGCGAGCGCGGCGAGCAGCCCGTTGCGCGCGACCAGCGCCCAGGACACCGGCAGCGGCTCGCCGCCGCAGCCGCAGTCGGGCCGCCGGCCGCGTGCCAGCGGCCAGGCCATTGCGGCGGCGTAGCTCAGCAGCAGCGCCGCGGCGAGCGCGGCGCCGGCCGCACGCCAGGGCGTCAGCAGCAGCAGCGCGGCCAGCGCCTCGACGGCCGGAAGCGCACGCGCCAGCGGCCCGAGCAGGGGTTCGGGCAGGCCGAAGGCGGCCAGGTGCTGCTCGAACAGCGCCAGGTCGCCGGCCTTGGCCAGCGCCGCATGCGCGAACAGCGTCGCCAGGCAGGCTGCGGCCAGCCAGGTAAGCAGGGGGTCGACGGGGGCGAACATCGGGCGTCTCTCAGTCGTGCGACTCGAGCTGCAGCGCCGCCTCGCCGGCCGCCTTCACGGTGGCCACGGGCGTGAGCTTGCCGCTGTCGTTCCAGTCCCACACGCGCAGCGCGCCGGTGGTGCCGTCCAGCGCCTGGAGCCGCTTGCCGCTGCGCGAGAAGGTCAGCGAGGCGCTGCCCTGGCCAGGCGCGGTGGCGATGCGCTTGCCGCTTTCGAGATCGAGCACCCACAGTTGCTTGGCCGGTGTCTTGTGCGAGCCCTCGCGGCCCTTGTCGTGCATCGAGACCACGGCCCAGCGGCCCGACGGGTGCACCGCAAAGGCCTGGTAGCCGCCCGGCCGCCAGCCCTGCTTCTGCTGCGCCGCGTTGACGATGCCGTGCGAGGCCTTCACCTGCGCCACCGCGCCGGACACGTCGACCTCGGTCAGCGTGCCCTTGAAGCTGGCGAAGAAGTAGCGGTCGCCGATCTGCTCGGCGCTGTGAAACCAGGCGTCGTTGTCGGCGTCGAAGACCTTCTCGCTGACCTGCCGGGCGGCGACCTGGCCCTTGTCGTCGAGCGTGACGGTGGCGAGCTTGCCGTCGCCGCACAGCATCGCGAAGCGGCTCGGGTGGCTGGCCGCCGGCAGCACGCCCCAGCAGCCGGGCGTGGGCACTTCGGTCGCCACCTTGCGTTCGGCCAGGTCGACCACCGTGATCGAGGTCGCCGGCGTGGCGTTCTGCACCAGCACGAAGCGGCCATTGCCGGTGGGCCGCACCAGCCCGCGGTAGTTCAGCGTCTGCGCGCGCTTGGGCGGCAGCAGCACCTCGTACTTGAAGGCCAGGGTCTGGGTGTCCCAGACCTCGAGGATGTCGCTGCGCTCGCCGCGACCGCCACGGCTGAGGTAGGTGGTCGCGACGTAGACCTCGTCTGCCTTCTCCGACAACGCGAAGTTGCCCGCGTAGCCGGTGTTGATCATGCCCAGCAGCTTGCCGGCGCGCGCGTCGAACACCCGCAGCCGGCCGTCGACGATGTGCGAGATGGCGACGTCGCCGACGTACACCCGCTCGCGGGTGGCACCCTCGAGCGTCGAGCCGGCCAGGGTCTCGGCGGGCAACTCGGGCGGCGGTTCGGCCGGTTTCGCCTTGGTGGCGGCCATGCCGGCGGTCGTGGCCAGCATCAGCAGCGCGGCAGCCCATGGCATGGCCATGCCCCGAGGTCTTCCTCGTGCAGTCATCGTGTTCTCCTCATGCCGGCCGGCAGGCCGGGTCCTCGTCTGGCAGGCATTCTCGAAAGCCGGCCGGGGGCGCCGATATCACGATTTGGCAAAGACGCGCGCGGGTTTTCCCAGGCCGGGTGGGCGGCCGCACCGGCCCGGTGCGGCCCGCCTCGCCTTTGCGCAAACGTGGTACCGCGCGGTGCGCGATTGGCTCTAACCTGTGCGGCCGGCGCAGACCGCGACCGACGAGGAGACCGACTTGCACATTCACGCCGCCCCCTGGCGCCGCCTGCTGGCCGGCGCTGTGCTGCTGGCCGCCGGCGCCGGCGCCTGGGCGCAGGCCTTCCCGAGCCGCATGATCACGATGGTGGTGCCGTACCCGGCGGGCGGCCCGTCGGACTTCATCGCGCGCCAGCTGCAGCCGGAGCTGAGCCGGCTGCTGGGCCAGACGCTGATCGTCGACAACGTGGGCGGCGTCGGCGGCGCGCTGGGCATCCAGAAGGTGCTGGCCGCGCCGGCCGACGGGCACACGATGGTGATGGCCTCGCCGATGGAGCTGATCCTCGCGCCGCTGGGCATGTCCGCGGTGCGCCACAAGCCGGAAGACCTGCGCCTGGCCGGCGTGCTGGTGAAGACCACGATGATCCTGCTCGGCCGGCCCGACCTGCCGGCCAGCACGACGGCCGAGCTGATCGAGGCCGCGCGCCAGCCGGGCGCGAAGGAATACACCTACGGCAGTGTCGGTGCCGGCTCGATGTACCACCTGGTGGCCGAGAGCTTCTCCAGGCAGACCGGTGTGAAGATGCTGCACGTGCCCTACAAGGGCGCCGCGCCGCTGCTCAACGACCTGATGGGCAGGCAGATCGACCTGGTCTTCATGCCCCTGGCCGGCAACGTGGGCAACCTGGTGAAGGAGGGCAAGGTCAAGGCCTACGGCATCACCGCGCGGGCGCCGCATCCGCTGTTCCCGAACCTGCCGATCCTCGGCACTGTCAAGGCGCTCGAGCATTTCGAGTTCGACCTGTGGGCCGGCATCGAGGTACCGAAGGCGACGCCGGAGCCGGTGGTCGAGGCGCTCAACAAGGCAATCGTGCAGGCGCTGCAGAACCCGGACATCCGCAAGGCCTACGAATCGACCGGGAACGAGGTCGGCAAGCCGATGAGCCCGGCGGAGCTGAACCGGCTGTACGCCGCCGAGATCGCGCGCTACCAGGGCATCGCGCGCTCGCTGAACCTGCAGCCGCAGTAGCCCCGCCGCCGTGGACGACGACCTCACCGCGCTCGACGCGGAGACGCTCTCGCAGGCGATCCGCGCGCGCCGCGTGTCCTGCCGCGAGCTGATGCAGGCCACGCTGGCGCGCATCCACCGCGTCAACCCGCGCTTCAACGCGATCGTCAACCTGGCCGACGACGACACGCTGCTCTCCCAGGCCGACGCGCGCGATGCGGAGCTGGCCCAGGGCCGCTGGCGCGGCTGGCTGCATGGGCTGCCGCAGGCGATCAAGGACACCGGGCATGCGCAGGGCTTCCCGACCACCTTCGGCTGCACGCTGCTGCGCGACGCCGTCGCCGCGCAGGACGGCCTGATGACGGCGCGCATGAAGGCGGCCGGCTGCATCGTGATCGGCAAGACCAACATGCCCGAGTTCGGGCTGGGCTCGCACACCTTCAACAGCCTGTTCGGCGCCACCGGCAACGCCTGGGATCCGGCCGTGAGCGCCGGCGGCTCGAGCGGCGGCGCGGCGGTGGCGCTCGCGCAGCGGCTGCTGCCGGTGGCCGACGGCTCGGACTTCATGGGCTCGCTGCGCAACCCGGCCGCCTGGGCGAACCTGTTCGGGCTGAGGCCGAGCCAGGGCCGTGTGCCCTACTGGCCGTCGGCCGACGTGTGGGTCAGCCAGCTCGGCACCGAAGGGCCGATGGCCCGCAGCGTGGCCGACCTGGCGCGGCTGCTGTCGATCCAGGCCGGACACGACCCGCGCGTGCCGCTGTCGATTGCCGAAGGCCCGCAGGACTTCGTGCCGCGGCCCGATCCGGGCGTGTTGCGCGGCCTGCGCATCGGCTGGCTGGGCGACCTGGGCGGCCACCTGGCGATGGAGCCCGGGCTGCTCGAGGTGGACGAGGCGGCGCTGCAGCGCTTGGCCGCGGCCGGCGCGCAGGTGGAGCCGGCCACGCTCGGCATCGACCCCGAGGCGGTGTGGCGCGCCTGGCTGCTGTGGCGGCGCGCGCTGGTCGGGCCGCGTGTCGGCGCGCTGCTCGGCCGCCCTGGCGCGCGCGAGCAGATCAAGCCCGAGGCGCTGTGGGAGCACGACCAGGGCGCGCAGCTCCCGTTCAACGAGTTCATGCGCGCGAGCGAGACGCGCACCGAATTCCATGCCCGGATGCTGGGCCTGTTCGAGCGCTTCGACCTGCTGGCGCTGCCGGCCACGCAGGTGTGGCCTTTCCCGCTGCACGAACGCTGGCCGCGCGCGATCGCCGGCCGCACGATGGACACCTACCACCGCTGGATGGAGACGACGATCTACGCCACCTTCGCCGGTGCGCCGGCGCTCAGCGTGCCGGCCGGTTTCCATGCCAACGGCCGCTGGCCGGTGGGCCTGCAGCTGATCGCGCCGCCGCGCGCCGATGCGCTGCTGCTGCGCGTGGCCGCGGGCTACGAGGCGATCAACGGCGAGCTGTGTGCGCGCCGGCCGCCGGAGGGGCAGCGCTGAGGCACGCGCCTCACGCCGCCCGGCCGCGCTCGTAGCGGTTGAAGCGGTAGGCCACGCCGGCGGCCGTCCGGCGCGGCTCGCTCTCGACCAGGCGCCAGGCGGCGCGGTCCCAGGCGGGGAAGAAGGTGTCGGCCTCGAAGCTGGCATCGACCTCGGTCAGCACCAGTTCGTCCGCACGCGGCACGGCCTGCGCGTAGAGCTCGCCGCCGCCGATCACGAACACGCGCGTGGCGGCGCGGCAGCGGCGCAGCGCGTCGTCCAGCGAGGCCACCGGCTCGGCGCCGCTGGCCTGCCAGCCGGCCTGGCGTGTGACGACGATGTTGCGTCGCCCCGGCAGTGGGCGGAAGCGCTCGGGCAATGAATCCCAGGTCTTGCGGCCCATCACGACGGGACAGCCCATCGTGACGCGGCGGAAGTGCTTCTGGTCCTCGCTTTCGTGCCACAGCAGCTCGCCGCCACGGCCGATGCCGCCGTCGCGGGCGACGGCGGCGATCACGGCGAGGATGGGGCGGGCCATGCGGCGATTGTCGCCGCGGGCAGAGGCTGCCTTCAGGACAGGGTGGCGGCCTCGCGCCCCGCATCCAGGTGGGCGCGCATCAGGGCCTGGGCGCGCGGGCCGTCGCGCTGCTCGATCGCGGCCAGCACGGCCCGGTGCTCGCGCAGCGAGGCCTCGATGCGCCCCTGGCGCAGCAGCGACTGGCGGCGGTTCAGCTTCATCACCTTGCGCAGGTCGCCGACGAGCTGGATGCGCCAGCGGTTGTCGGCGATCTCCAGCAGGCGCAGGTGGAAACGCTCGTTGGCGGCGAAGAAGCGGTCGCGGTCGGCTGCGCTCGCCTCCAGCTCGGCGTGGATGGCGCGCAGCTCGGCACGCTCGGGCTCGCTGGCGCGCTCGGCGGCCACGGCGGCCGCATCGCTCTCGAGCAGGGCGAGCAGGTGGAAGACCTCGGACAGGTCGCGCTCCGACACCTCGGTGACGTAGGCGCCGCGGCGCAGCTTCATCGTCACCAGGCCCTCGGCGGCCAGCACCTTGAGCGCCTCGCGCAGCGGGGTGCGGCTGATGCCGTACTCGGCGGCCAGGGCCTGCTCGTCGATCCAGCTGCCCGGCGCGAGCGTGTGCGCCAGGATGCGCTGGCGCAGCCGGTCGGCCACCTGCTCGTACAAGGCGCGCTCGGCCAGCCGCGCCGGAGGGCGGCCGGCGGCGTCGAGACGGGCGTCGGCAGGGGAGCTGGCCATGACGGACGGGGTTGAAAGCTGGACGAAAGCTGGTTGACGGAACATATAATTCAATTTTGAATTATGGACGAGCCCCGATCGCCCGTCCAGCCCCGCCGAGGAGACGCTTTCATGGCCCACGACGACAGCTTGCCGAACTCCGCCGACCTCGCCGCCTGGCAGAAGGCCGCAGCCAAGTCCGCGCCCGGAGGCCAGGTCGAGGCGCTGAACTGGACCACGCCCGAGGGCATCGTCGTCAAGCCGCTCTACACCGCCGCCGACCTGCAGGGCCTGCGCTACTCCGACACGCTGCCCGGCTTCGCGCCCTTCGTGCGCGGCCCGCAGGCCACGATGTACGCGGTGCGGCCGTGGACCATCCGCCAGTACGCCGGCTTCTCCACCGCCGAGGCCAGCAACGACTTCTACCGCAAGGCCCTGGCCGCCGGCGCGCAGGGCGTCAGCGTGGCCTTCGACCTGGCCACGCACCGCGGCTACGACAGCGACCATCCGCGCGTGACCGGCGACGTCGGCAAGGCCGGCGTGGCGATCGACTCGGTGGAGGACATGAAGATCCTGTTCGACGGCATCCCGCTCGACAAGGTGAGCGTGTCCATGACGATGAACGGCGCGGTGCTGCCGGTGCTGGCGGGCTACGTGGTCGCGGCCGAGGAGCAGGGCGTCGCGCAGGCGCAGCTGAGCGGGACCATCCAGAACGACATCCTCAAGGAGTTCATGGTCCGCAACACCTACATCTACCCGCCCGCGCCGAGCATGCGGATCATCGGCGACATCATCGAGTACACGGCGAAGAACATGCCGAAGTTCAACTCGATCTCGATCTCCGGCTACCACATGCAGGAGGCGGGGGCGAACCAGGCGCTCGAGCTCGCCTTCACGCTGGCCGACGGCAAGGAGTACGTGAAGACGGCGCTGGCCAAGGGCCTGGACGTGGACGAGTTCGCCGGGCGGCTCTCGTTCTTCTGGGCGATCGGGATGAACTTCTACCTCGAGATCGCCAAGATGCGCGCGGCGCGCCTGCTGTGGTGGAAGATCATGCAGGGCTTCGGCGCGAAGAACCCGAAGAGCCTGATGCTGCGCACCCATTGCCAGACCTCGGGCTGGAGCCTCACCGAGCAGGACCCGTACAACAACGTGGTGCGCACCACGGTCGAGGCGATGGCCGCGGTGTTCGGCGGCACGCAGAGCCTGCACACCAACGCACTGGACGAAGCCATCGCGCTGCCCACCGAGTTCAGCGCGCGCATCGCGCGCAACACGCAGCTGATCATCCAGGAGGAGACGCACATCACCAACGTCGTCGACCCCTGGGCCGGCAGCTACCTGATGGAGAAGCTCACGCAGGAGATGGCGGACAAGGCCTGGGCCATCATCGAGGAGGTCGACGCGATGGGCGGCATGGTCAAGGCCGTCGACTCCGGCTGGGCCAAGCTGAAGATCGAGGCCAGTGCCGCCGAGAAGCAGGCGCGCATCGATTCGGGCCGGGACGTGATTGTCGGCGTCAACAAGTACAAGCTCGCCAAGGAGGATCCGATCGAGATCCTCGAGGTCGACAACCATGCGGTGCGCGAGAACCAGATCCGCCGCCTCACCGCGCTGCGCGCGGGCCGCGACGGCCAGGCGGTGAAAGCCTGTCTTGACGCGCTGAGCGCGGCTGCCGAGACTGGTACCGGCAACCTGCTCGACCTGAGCATCCGGGCGATCCGCGCCCGGGCCACGGTGGGCGAGGTGAGCGATGCGCTGGAGAAGGTCTGGGGGCGCCACCGCGCCGACACGCAGAAGGTGACCGGGGTGTACGCAGCCGCCTACGACTCAGCCTCCGGCTGGGAGAAGCTCCAGGGCGAGATCGCCGAGTTCGCGCAGGCGCAGGGTCGCCGACCGCGCGTGATGATCGCCAAGCTCGGCCAGGACGGCCACGACCGCGGCGCCAAGGTGGTGGCCACGGCGTTTGCCGACCTCGGCTTCGACGTCGACATCGGCCCGCTGTTCCAGACCGCCGAGGAATGTGCCCGCCAGGCGATCGAGAACGACGTGCACGCGGTGGGGGTCTCGACGCTCGCCGCCGGCCACAAGACCCTGGTGCCGGCCATCATCGACGCGCTCAAGGCGCAGGGCGCGGACGACATCATCGTGTTCGTCGGCGGCGTGATCCCGCGCCAGGACTACGACTTCCTCTACCAGGCCGGCGTGAAGGGCATCTACGGGCCGGGCACGCCGATCCCCGCGAGCGCGAAGGACGTGCTCGAGCAGATCAAGGCGAACCTGAAAGCCGCCTGAACGTGTCCCTGCCCCTTGCCGACCAGGCCCTGGCCGACGGCGTGCGCCGGAGCGAACGGCGCGCGCTGGCCAAGGCCATCACGCTGCTCGAATCGACGCGCGCCGATCACCGCGCGCGTGCCGACGCGCTGCTCGATGCGCTGCTGCCGGCCACCGGCGGCGCGGTGCGCATCGGGCTCTCGGGCGTGCCGGGGGTGGGCAAATCCACCTTCATCGAGGCGCTCGGCCTGCACCTGATCGGGCAGGGGCGCCGCGTGGCGGTGCTGGCGGTGGATCCGTCCTCCAGCGTGTCGGGCGGCTCCATCCTCGGCGACAAGACGCGCATGGAGCAGCTCTCGGTGCGCGACGAGGCCTTCATCCGCCCGAGCCCCGCCGCCGGCACGCTCGGCGGCGTGGCCGAGAAGACACGCGAGGTGCTGCTGCTGTGCGAGGCGGCCGGCTACGACGTGGTGATCGTCGAGACCGTCGGCGTCGGGCAGAGCGAGACCGCGGTGGCCGGCATGACCGACCTGTTCGTGCTGCTGCAGCTGCCCAACGCCGGCGACGACCTGCAGGCCATCAAAAAGGGTGTGATGGAGCTGGCCGACCTCGTGGTCATCAACAAGGCCGACCTCGACCCCGCTGCGGCCACCCGTGCGCAGGCCCAGATCACGAGCGCCTTGCGCGTGTTCGGCCAGCAGGGCAACCCGGCGCATGGCGCGCCCGCGCCGGTGATGCAGGCCAGCGGGCTGAAGGGCGAGGGCGTCGCCATGTTCTGGGCGCTGGTGATGCAGCACGTCGAGGCGCGTCGCGCCAGCGGCGCCCTGGCGCAGCGCCGCCAGCGCCAGGCGCAGGACTGGCTGTGGGACCTGGTGCGCCATCGCCTGCTTTCCGACTTCCGCGCGCATCCGGCGGTGCAGCGGGTGCTGCCGGCGACGCTCGCGGAGGTGAGCGCCGCGCGCACCGCGCCCTCGGTGGCGGCGCGCCGCCTGCTGCAACTCTTCGAATCGAACAACTCCTGAGGAGGCATCCGACCATGCACGACATCATCCAGCAGCTCGAGGAGAAGCGCGCCAAGGCGCGGCTGGGCGGCGGCGAGAAGCGCATCGCCGCGCAGCACGGCAAGGGCAAGCTGACCGCGCGCGAGCGGCTCGAGCTGCTGCTCGACGAGGGCACCTTCGAGGAATGGGACATGTTCGTCGAGCACCGCTGCGCCGACTTCGGCATGCCCGAGAACAAGGTGCCGGGCGACGGCGTGGTCACCGGCTACGGGATGATCAACGGCCGGCTCGTGTTCGTCTTCAGCCAGGACTTCACCGTCTTCGGCGGCGCGCTCAGCGAGGCCCACGCCGAGAAGATCTGCAAGGTGATGGACCAGGCGATGAAGGTCGGCGCACCGGTGATCGGCCTGAACGACTCGGGCGGCGCGCGCATCCAGGAAGGCGTGGCCTCGCTGGGCGGTTATGCCGAGGTGTTTCAGCGCAACGTGCTGGCCTCGGGCGTGGTGCCGCAGATCAGCATGATCATGGGCCCGTGTGCCGGCGGCGCGGTGTACTCGCCGGCGATGACGGACTTCATCTTCATGGTGAAGGACAGCTCGTACATGTTCGTCACCGGCCCCGAGGTGGTGAAGACAGTGACGCACGAGGAGGTCTCGGCCGAGGAACTCGGCGGCGCGGCCACCCACACCGGGCGCAGCGGCGTGGCCGACCTGGCCTTCGAGAACGACGTCGACGCGCTGCTGATGCTGCGCCGCTTCTTCAACTACCTGCCGCTGAACAACCGCGAGCGCGCGCCGGTGCGCCGCAGCGGCGACGCGCCGGAGCGCACCGACATCTCGCTCGACACGCTGGTGCCGGACAACCCGAACAAGCCCTACGACATGAAGGAGCTGATCGCCAAGACGGTGGACGACGGCGACTTCTTCGAGCTGCAGCCCGACTACGCGAAGAACATCGTGATCGGCTTCGCGCGCATGGACGGGCAGACGGTGGGCATCGTCGCCAACCAGCCGCTGGTGCTGGCGGGCTGCCTGGACATCAAGAGCAGCATCAAGGCGGCGCGTTTCGTGCGCTTCTGCGACGCCTTCAGCATCCCGGTGATCACCTTCGTCGACGTGCCCGGCTTCATGCCCGGCACCAGCCAGGAGTACGGCGGCATCATCAAGCACGGCGCCAAGCTGCTGTACGCCTACGCCGAGGCGACGGTGCCCAAGATCACGGTGATCACCCGCAAGGCCTACGGCGGCGCCTACGACGTGATGGCCTCCAAGCACCTGCGCGGCGACGTCAACTTCGCCTGGCCGAACGCCGAGATCGCGGTGATGGGCGCCAAGGGCGCCGTCGAGATCATCTTCCGCGAGGACAAGGGCGACCCGGCCAAGCTGGCCGCGAAGGAGGCCGAGTACAAGGCGCGCTTCGCCAACCCCTTCGTGGCCGGCGCGCGGGGTTACATCGACGACGTGATCCAGCCGCACGAGACGAGGAAGCGCATCTGCCGCAGCCTCGGGATGCTGCGCGACAAGAAGCTCGACAACCCGTGGCGCAAGCACGGGAACATCCCGCTGTAAGAGGGAGAGGGAACATGTTCACCAAAATCCTGATCGCGAATCGGGGCGAGATCGCCTGCCGCGTCATCAAGACGGCGAAGAAGATGGGCATCGCGACGGTGGCCGTCTACTCGGAAGCCGACCGCGACGCGCGCCATGTCGAGATCGCCGACGAGGCGGTGTTCATCGGCCCGGCGCCGAGCCGCGAGAGCTACCTGGTGGCCGACAAGATCATCGCCGCCGCCAAGCAGACCGGTGCCCAGGCCATCCACCCGGGTTACGGCTTCCTGTCCGAGAACGAGGACTTCGCTCGGCGCGTCGAGGAGGAGGGCCTCGTCTTCATCGGGCCCAAGCACTACAGCATCGCGGCGATGGGCGACAAGATCGCCTCGAAGAAGCTCGCCACCGAGGCCAAGGTCAACACCATCCCGGGCTACAACGACGTGATCGAGTCGCCCGAGCAGGCCGTCAAGATCGCCAAGGACATCGGCTACCCGGTGATGATCAAGGCCAGCGCCGGCGGCGGCGGCAAGGGCCTGCGCGTGGCCTTCAACGACAAGGAAGCCTTCGAGGGCTTCAGCTCCTGCCGCAACGAGGCCAAGAACAGCTTCGGCGACGACCGCGTCTTCATCGAGAAGTTCGTCGAGCAACCGCGCCACATCGAGATCCAGGTGCTGGGCGACGCGCACGGCAACTGCGTCTACCTCTGGGAGCGCGAGTGCTCGATCCAGCGCCGCCACCAGAAGGTGATCGAGGAGGCGCCGTCGCCCTTCATCAGCGAGGCCACGCGCAAGGCGATGGGCGAGCAGGCCGTGGCGCTGGCCAAGGCGGTGAAGTACCAGAGCGCGGGCACGGTGGAGTTCGTGGTCGGCAAGGACCAGAGCTTCTACTTCCTCGAGATGAACACCCGGCTGCAGGTGGAGCACCCGGTCACCGAGTGCATCACGCGGCTCGATCTCGTCGAGCAGATGATCCGCGTGGCCGCGGGCGAGAAGCTCGGCTTCGGCCAGGGCGACATCGTGCGGCGCGGCTGGGCGATGGAGTGCCGCATCAACGCGGAGGATCCGTTCCGCGGCTTCCTGCCCTCCACTGGCCGGCTGGTGAAGTACCAGCCGCCCGCGGCGACGATGGAAGCGGCGCTGCCGGTGCCCGCGGGCGGCGGCGTGCGGGTGGACACCGGCGTCTACGAGGGCGGCGAGATCCCGATGTACTACGACTCGATGATCGCCAAGCTGATCGTGCACGGCCTGGACCGCGAGGACGCGATCCGCAAGATGCGCGAGGCGCTCAATGCCTTCGTGATCCGCGGCATCTCGAGCAACATCCCGTTCCAGGCGGCGCTGCTGGCGCACCCGAAGTTCGTCGCGGGCGACTTCAACACCGGCTTCATCGCCGAGCAGTATCCGAAGGGCTTCTCGGCCGACGCGGTGCCGCACGACGACCCGGACTTCCTGCTCGCGCTGGCCACGGCCGTCAAGCGGCTCTCGCTGCAGCGCGCCGCCGGGCTGTCGGGCCAGCTGCGCGGCCACGAGATGGCGATCCGCGAGGACTTCGTCGTCGTCGTGATCGGCGAGGACGGCTCGCGCCAGGCGACGCCGGTGCAGGTGAAGGTCGAGGGCCCGGCCAGCCGCGTCGAGATCGACGGGCGCACGCACGTGATCACCCTGCACGGCTCGCTGCGCGACATCGCGATGCATGGCGATTGCGACGGCGAGCCGTTCTGCGCCCAGGTCGAGCGCCTCGGGCTGGACTACCGCATCACGCACAACGGCCGCAGCGTGCGCGCCCGCGTGCTGGCGCCGCGTGCGGCCGAGCTCTACGAGCTGATGCCGGTGAAGGCGCCGCCGGATCTCTCCCGCTTCCTGCTCTCGCCGATGCCCGGGCTGCTGGTCGACGTGGCCGTGCAGCCGGGCCAGAAGGTGCTGGCCGGCGAGAAGCTCGCCGTCATCGAGGCGATGAAGATGGAGAACATCCTCGTTGCCGCGCAGGACGGCGTGGTCGCCAAGGTGGCCGCGAGCAAGGGCGAGAGCCTGGCGGTCGATCAAGTCATCCTGGAGTTCGAATGAGCCGTCCCTTCAAGGTGCTCGGGATTCAACAAGTCGCGATCGGCGGGCTGGACAAGCAGCGCCTGAAGACGCTGTGGGTCGACAAGCTCGGGCTGGAGGTCACCGGCAGCTTCCGCTCCGAGCGCGAGAACGTCGACGAGGACATCTGCGCGATGGGCGCCGGGCCGTTCAAGGTCGAGGTCGACCTGATGCAGCCGCTCGATCCTGAGAAGAAGCCCGCCGTGCACGCCACGCCGCTGAACCACATCGGGCTGTGGATCGACGACCTGCCGAAGGCCGTCGAATGGCTCACCGCCAACGGCGTGCGCTTCGCGCCGGGCGGCATCCGCAAGGGCGCGGCGGGCTTCGACATCTGCTTCCTGCACCCCAAGGGCAACGAGGAGTTCCCGGTCGGCGGCGAGGGTGTGCTGGTCGAGCTGGTGCAGGCGCCGCCGGAGGTGATCGACGCC
This sequence comes from Piscinibacter caeni, assembly GCA_003265685.1. Taxonomy (GTDB): domain Bacteria; phylum Pseudomonadota; class Gammaproteobacteria; order Burkholderiales; family Burkholderiaceae_C; genus Piscinibacter; species Piscinibacter caeni. The sequence continues at coordinate 79,778 of QJOU01000032.1, forward strand.
TTCGCCAGGATCGCCTGATGGCTGTCAGGGAGATCCTGAAGATGGGCGACCCGCGCCTGCTGCGGGTGGCCAAACCGGTGCGCGACTTCGACACGCCCGAACTGCACGCGCTGGTGCAGGACCTGTTCGACACCATGCACGCCGCCGATGGCGCCGGCCTGGCGGCGCCGCAGATCGGCGTGGACCTCGCCGTCGTGATCTTCGGCTTCGCGAAGAACCAGCGCTACCCGGATGCGCCGCCGGTGCCGCAGACGGTGCTCGTCAACCCGGTCATCGAGCCGCTGTCGGACGAGGAGGAGGAGGGCTGGGAAGGCTGCCTCTCGGTGCCTGGCCTGCGTGGCGTGGTGCCGCGTTTCGCGCGCATCCGCTACCGGGGCTTCGACGCGCGTGGTACGCCGGTCGAACGCGAGGCCGAGGGCTTCCATGCCCGCGTGGTGCAGCACGAATGCGACCACCTGATCGGCAAGCTCTACCCGATGCGGGTGCGGGATTTCACCCGCTTCGGCTTCACCAGCGTATTGTTTCCGGAGCTGGACGCCGCGGCCGACGACTGAGCCGTTTGTAAAGCTGTGTGACACGTCGGGGCGGGCGGTCGTCCGGGGCTGCGGCACATCCGTTGGAAACGTCATGAACCGCTTGCGTCACCTCGTCTGCCGCGGCCTGGGCGCCGCGCTGCTGTCGCTGTGGGCCTGGGGGGCGGCGTCGGCCACCACGGTGAGCACCGAGCAGGCGGTCGATCCGCCCGGGCGCGTCGGCCGCATCGCCGAGCTGCAGGGCACGGCCTGGCTGTACCACCCGGCCGACGGCGACTGGCTCGCTGCCGAACGCAACCGCCCGCTGACCGGCGGGGACCGGCTGGCCACCGAGGCGGGTGCCCGTGCCGAGGTTCAGATCGGCTCGACCACGCTGCGCCTGGACGGTGGCAGCGAACTCGAGGTGCTGCGCCTGGACGACGAGCGCATCGTGCTGAAGTTGCACGACGGCAGCGCCGCGCTGCGGCTGCGCAGCCCCGAGGCGGTGCCCGAGTTCGAGCTGCAGACCGCCGAGGGCCGCTTCACCGTCCAGCGCACCGGCCGCTACCGCTTCGACCGCGACAACCAGGCCAGCTTCGTGACCGTCGACAGCGGCCAGGCCACCTACGAAGGGCAGGGCAGCGCGCTGCCCGTGCAGGCCGGGCAGAAGGCCGAGTTCTGGGTGGACGGCGCCGGCGTCGCGCAGTACCGGCTGCTCGAGCCGGCGCGCGATGCGTTCGCGGCCTGGGTCGGCGAACGCGACCGGGCCGAGGACGGCAGCCTCGCGCAGCGCTACGTCTCGCCCGAGATGACCGGCGCCGAGGAACTCGACCGCTACGGCCAGTGGCAGAACGACGCCGAGTACGGCACCTTGTGGGTGCCGCGCCAGGTGGCGCCGGGCTGGGCACCGTACACGATGGGCCGCTGGGTCTGGGTCGCGCCCTGGGGCTGGACCTGGGTCGACGAGGCGCCCTGGGGATTCGCGCCGTTCCACTACGGACGCTGGGTGTGGCACGGCAGCCGCTGGTGCTGGTCGCCCGGCCACTACGTGCGTCGGCCGATCTACGCGCCGGCACTGGTGGCCTGGATCGCCGGGCCGGGCCTGCGCGCGACCCTCGGCACCGGCCCGACCATCGGCTGGGTGCCGCTCGCCCCGCGCGAGGTCTATGTGCCGGCCTACCGCGTCAGCCCCGGCTACGTGCGCAACGTGAACATCACGCACGTGGTCAACATCACCAACCTGACGACGATCGTCAACAACCCGCAGCAGGCGGTGGAAGGGCGTGACTTCCGCAACCGCAAGTTCCCGCATGGCGTGACCTTCGTGCCGGCCTCGACGCTGAGCACGCGCGCGCCGGTGGCCCCGGCGGCGCGCACCCTGCGCGAGCTTCCCGAGGGACGCGACCTCGATCGCCAGCGGCCGCACGAGCGCGCGCCGGTGCTGGTGTCTCCACCGGCCACGCTTGCGCCCGCCACGCCGCCTGCGCCGGGCTTTGCCGACGGCCCGCGCCGCCCGCGGCCGGACCTGCGGCGCGATGACCGACGCGATGACCGGCGTGACGACCGTGTCGACGGGCGCCCGGCGCCGCGCCGCGACGCGCCGCGGCC
>QJOU01000033.1 GCA_003265685.1 Piscinibacter caeni
CTCGATGCGGTCACCGCGGCCTGGCTGCACACCACGCGCGCCGAGCTCGAGCAGCGCGCCGGCGACCCACCGGCGGCCGAGGCCGCGTGGCGCGCTGCCCTGCGCGCCGGCGCCGACGCCTATGCGGCGATCGGCTTCGCGGACTTCCTGCTCGAGCGCGGCCGCACGCGCGAGGCGCTCGACGTGCTCGCCGCGCAGCCGTCCAGCGAGGCGGTGCTGCTGCGTCGCGCCGACGCCGGCGATGCCGACGCGGCACGCGAGCTGCGTGCCCGGTTCGCGCAGGCCACGCTGCGGCCGCAGACCATGCTGACCCACGGCCGCGAGCTGGCCTGGCTGGCGCTGCGCATCGACCACGACGCGCCGCGTGCCGTGGCCCTGGCGCGCACCAACCTGCAACGCCAGCGCGAGCCGGTCGACCTGTGGCTGCTGGCCGAGGCGGCCCGCGCTGCCGGCGACGGCGCGGCCCTTGACGAGGCGCTGCGCCTGGCGGCCGCGCAAGGCCTGGTCGACACCCGATGGACAATGCCCGCCGACCGGAGCCCGACATGAAGCGCCTGACGATCCTGCTGCTGTGGCTGCTGCTCGTCGCGCCGTTCGGCGTCGCGCGTGCGCACCAGTCCAGCGACGCCTACCTGCAGCTTTCGGACGCCGCCGAGGGTGGCGTGCAGGCGCGCGTGGACGTGGCACTGCGCGACCTCGATGCCGCGCTCGAACTGGATGCCGACGGCGACGGCCGGCTCACCTGGGGCGAGGTGCGCGCGGCCTGGCCGGCGATCGAGCGGCTGGTGCGCTCTAACGTGCAGTTTGGGCACTGCGCGATGCAACCCGCGGCGCCCGCCCTGGAGCGGCGCAGCGACGGCAGCTACGCCGTGCTGCAGTGGCGCTCGGACTGCGCGCTGGCGGCCGCGCAGCCGGTGCGCTACACGCTGTTCGCCGACCTCGATGCGACGCACCGCGGCCTGCTGCGCATCGCCCAGGGCGACCGGGTCGAGCCGCTGCGCGTGCTCGACCCGGCCCGCCCGCAGGCGCCCGAGGGCGCGCCGCCATCGTCCTTCGTCGGCGAAGGCGTGCACCACATCGTCACCGGCTTCGATCACCTGCTGTTCCTGCTGTGCCTGCTGCTGCCGGCGGTGATGCGGCGCGAGCGCGGCAGCGACGGCCGGCTGCACTGGCGCCCGGTGGCGCGCTGGTCGGGGGCGCTCGCGCCGGTGCTGGGCATCGTTACCGCGTTCACCGTGGCGCACTCGATCACGCTCGGGCTGGCCGCGGCGCGCTGGGTCGCGCTGCCGACGTGGTTCATCGAGCCGGCGATCGCGCTGACCATCGTGCTGGCCGCGATCGACAACCTGCGGCCGATCTTCCCCGGCCCGCGCGCGCTGGTCACCTTTCTGTTCGGCCTGGTGCACGGCTTCGGCTTCGCCGGCGTGCTCGGCGAGCTGGACCTGCCGACGGCGCGCTTCGCCTGGGCGCTGCTGCAGTTCAACCTCGGCCTCGAGCTCGGGCAACTGGCGATCGTGCTGGCCGTCTCGGCGCTGCTGTACGCGCTGCGCGACCACCGGCTCTATCCGCGCGTGGCGATCGCCGGCGGCTCGGGCGCGGCGTTGCTGCTGGGGCTGGCCTGGTTCGTCGAACGCAGCGCCGACCTCGCGCTGCTGCCGTTCTGAGCATCACGCGCAGACACAGTTCTTTGCGCGCGCATCGTCGGCCGCCAGACGGCCGCAGCGCGTTGGAAGGGCGTGCAGCGGGCCCGCCCCGGGCCTGCCGGTGTGCAGGAGTGACAGCATGCAACGAATGTTCCGAGTCGCCGCCGGCGCCGTCGCGCTGGCCCTCGCCGCCGGCTGCGCGACGCCGATGCAGCCGGCCCCGCCGACGACCTCGGGTTTCGGCAATGCGCCGGCCTACGGGCCGCAGGCCGAGTACGGGCGGGTGCAGAGCGTCGACCTCGTGCGCGGCGAAAGCCAGACCACCGGCGGTGGCGCCCTGCTCGGCGGGTTGATCGGCGCGGTGGTCGGCCGCCAGGTCGGCAGCGGCAGCGGGCGCACCGCGGGCACGCTCGTCGGCGCGGCCGGGGGCGCGATCATCGGCAACCAGATCGAGAAGGGTCAGCGCGGTGCGCGCGACGTCTGGCGTGTCGTGGTCCAGACCGACCAGGGCGGCGTGCGCAGCTTCGACTACGGGCAGCCCGTGGACCTGCGCAGCGGCGACCGGGTGCGCATCGACGGCAACCAGGTCGTGCGCTACTGAACGCGGCTACAATCGCGGCTCCTCCACGAGCAAGAGCGAGAAAGGCAGCCTGGTTATGACACCGCGGACTACGAGCTTCCCGTTCGCCTAGTCGTCCGCCGCGCCACGACCTGCTCTCTCTTTTCGTCTTCTCCCACATCAAAGCGCGGCGCCCGCCGCGCTTTTTTGTTGCCCCGAAGGATTCCGCATGATCTCGATTGAACTGCCCGACGGCTCGAAACGTTCCTTTCCCGGCCCCGTGACGGTGGCCGAGGTGGCGGCGTCGATCGGCACCGGGCTGGCCAAGGCGGCCATCGCCGGCAGGATCGGCCGCGGTGCCGATGCGAAGGTGGTCGACACCAGCCACCGCCTCGAGGGCGACGCCGCGCTGGCCATCCTGACGGACAAGGATCCGGAGGGCCTGGAGGTGATCCGCCACTCGACGGCACACCTGCTGGCCTATGCGGTGAAGGAACTGTTCCCCGACGCGCAGGTCACGATCGGCCCGGTGATCGAGAACGGCTTCTACTACGACTTCTCGTACAAGCGCCCGTTCACGCCCGAGGACCTGGCCGCCATCGAGGCCAAGATGGCCGAGCTGGCGAAGAAGGACGAGAAGGTCGAGCGCCGCGTGCTGCCGCGCGACGAGGCGGTGGCGTACTTCAAGTCGATCGGCGAGGACTACAAGGCCGAGATCATCTCCAGCATCCCGCAAGGCGAGGAAGTGTCGCTGTACCGCGAGGGCGGCTTCGAGGACCTGTGCCGCGGCCCGCACGTGCCGTCCACGGGCAAGCTCAGGCACTTCAAGCTGATGAAGGTGGCGGGCGCCTACTGGCGCGGCGACCACCGCAACGAGATGCTGCAGCGTGTCTACGGCACGGCCTGGGCCAGCAAGGACGACCTGCAGAAGTACCTCACGATGCTCGAGGAGGCCGAGAAGCGCGACCACCGCAAGCTCGGCCGCGAGCTCGACCTGTTCCACATCGACGAGCACGCGCCGGGCCTGGTGTTCTGGCACCCCAAGGGCTGGGCGCTGTGGCAGAACGTCGAGCAGTACATGCGGCAGGTCTACCGCGACAACGGCTACCAGGAGGTGAAGGGCCCGCAGATCCTCGACAAGGGCTTGTGGGAGAAGACGGGCCACTGGGAGAACTACCGCGAGAACATGTTCACCACGGAGTCGGAGAAGCGCGACTACGCGCTCAAGCCGATGAACTGCCCCGGGCACGTGCTGATCTTCAAGTCGCAGCTGCGCAGCTACCGCGACCTGCCGATCCGCTACGGCGAGTTCGGCCAGTGCCACCGCAACGAGCCGAGCGGCTCGATGCACGGGATCATGCGGGTGCGCGGCTTCACCCAGGACGACGGCCACATCTTCTGCACCGAAGACCACATCCTGCCCGAGTGCGTGGCCTACACGACGCTGCTGCAGAAGGTCTACGCCGACTTCGGCTTCAAGGACATCATCTACAAGGTCGCGACGCGTCCCGAGAGCCGCATCGGCTCGGACGCGCTGTGGGACAAGGCCGAGCAGGCGCTGATGGAGGCGCTGCGCCGCTCGGGCTGCGAGTTCGAGATCTCGCCGGGCGAGGGCGCGTTCTACGGGCCGAAGATCGAGTACACGCTGAAGGACGCGATCGGCCGGCCCTGGCAGTGCGGCACGATGCAGGTCGACTTCAACATGGCCCAGCGCCTCGAGGCCGAGTACGTGACGGAGACCAGCGGCCGGGCCCACCCGGTGATGCTGCACCGCGCCATCATCGGCAGCTTCGAGCGCTTCATCGGCATCCTGATCGAGCAGCACGCCGGCGCGCTGCCGGCCTGGCTGGCGCCGCAGCAGGTCAGCGTGCTCAACATCACCGACGGCCAGGCCGGCTACGCCGAGGAAGTGGTCAAAACGCTGCAAAAACAAGGACTTAGAGTTGCGGCCGATTTGCGCAACGAGAAGATCACGTATAAAATCCGCGAGCATTCGCTGCAAAAGGTCCCGTACATCCTCGTCGTGGGCGACAAGGAGAAGGCAAGCGGGGCCGTGGCCGTGCGCGCCCGGGGGAACCAGGATCTGGGTGTGATGCCGCTCGATGCGTTCCTCGCCAGGATCGCCGACGACATCGCCCGGAAGGTCTGAACCCAGGCGCGCTTTTGTTCGTTTTGCGACCCTCTGCTTGCCTTGGGGGCCTGCTGAAAGGTAACCACCATCGCTACTTTTGCTGATCGCCGTACCCCGAACGCCGAGCGCAAGCACCGGCTGAACCGGGAGATCATGGCGCCCGAGGTCCGCTTGAACGGCCCCGAGAACGAGCCCCTGGGCATCGTTCCCCTGCAGGAAGCCCTGCGCATGGCCGGCGAGATGGATGTCGATCTGGTCGAAATCGTTGCCCAGGCCGATCCGCCGGTATGCCGGTTGATGGACTACGGCAAGTTCAAGTACCAGGAGCAGAAGCGCGCGGCAGAGGCCAAGGCCAAGCAGAAGGTCATCGAAGTCAAGGAAGTGAAGTTCCGTCCGGGCACGGACGAAGGCGACTACCAGATCAAGATGCGCAACCTGCGCCGCTTCATCGAGGAAGACGGCGACAAGGGCAAGGTCACGCTGCGCTACCGCGGCCGCGAGATCACGCACCAGGACATCGGCATGCGGCTGCTCGAGCGCATCCGCGACGAACTGGCCGATGTCTCCGTGGTGGAGCACATGCCCAAGCTCGAAGGGCGCCAGATGATCATGGTGCTGGCGCCGAAGCGGAAGTGATTTGAAGGGTTCAGTGTCCCGGTCTGGTCGCCGGGGTGCTGTTAGAAGCGGCTGCAGGCCAACAAGACGGGAGCCACTTTCCCGGCGCCTGCCGCAGCAACATAGAAGGAGCAGTCATGCCCAAGATGAAGACCAAGAGCAGTGCGAAGAAGCGGTTCCGCGTCCGTCCGGGCGGCACCGTCAAGCGCGGCCAGGCGTTCAAGCGCCACATCCTCACCAAGAAGTCCACGAAGAACAAGCGCCACCTGCGTGGCGCGACCAACGTGCACGACACCAACATGGGCCACATGGCGCAGATGCTGCCCTTCGCGGGTCTGTGAGTGTCGGACGACTGAACCGGTAAAGGAGAAGAGAAATGCCTCGCGTCAAACGTGGTGTCACCGCCCGCGCGCGTCACAAGAAGGTCCTGGCCCTGGCCAAGGGGTTCCGCGGCCGCCGCAAGAACGTGTTCCGCATCGCCAAGGAAGCGGTGATGCGGGCCGGGCAATACGCCTACCGTGATCGCCGTACCCGCAAGCGCGTGTTCCGCCAGCTCTGGATCGCCCGCATCAACGCGGCGAGCCGTGGCCTCGGCCTGACCTACAGCAAGTTCATGGCCGGCCTGAAGAAGGCCCAGATCGACATTGACCGCAAGGTCCTCGCCGATATGGCCGTCAACGATCCTGCCGCGTTCGGCAGCATCGTCGAGAAGGTGAAGGCCCAGCTCGCTTGATGTGCCCCGCGGCGCCGCCCCCAGGGATGCGCGCCGCGACCGAGCTTCGAAGGCCGACCTCGTGTGCGGCCTTTTTTGTTGATTCCCATGAACGATCTCGCCCCTCTCGCGGAACTGGTCGACTCGGCGCGCGCCGAGTTCGCTGCCGCGGACACCCCGGCCGCGCTGGAAAACGCCAAGGCACGCTACCTCGGCAAGGCCGGCCGCATCACCGAGCTGCTGAAGGCGCTGGGTGCGTTGCCGATCGAGGAGAAGAAGTCCCGCGGCGCGCAGATCAACGTGGCCAAGCAGCAGATCGAGACGCTGCTGAACGCCAGGCGCGAGGCGCTGGCCCAGGCCGAACTGCAGGCGCAGCTGCGCGCCGAGGCGCTGGACGTCACGCTGCCCGGGCGCCAGCGCGGCACCGGCGGGCTGCACCCGGTCTCGCGCACCATCGAGCGCATCGAGGCCATCTTCGGCTCGATGGGCTTCGACGTGGCCGACGGCCCGGAGATCGAGACCGACTGGTTCAACTTCACCGCGCTGAACAGCCCGGAGAACCACCCGGCGCGCTCGATGCAGGACACCTTCTACGTCGACCTGAAGGACGCCGAGGGCCGCTGGCTGAACCTGCGCACGCACACCTCGCCGATGCAGGTGCGCTATGCGCGCGCGCATGCGAAGAAGCACGCCGGCGCCGCGACGATGCCCGAGATCCGCGTCATCGCACCGGGGCGCACCTACCGCGTCGACAGCGACGCCACCCACTCACCGATGTTCCACCAGTGCGAAGGCCTGTGGATCGGCGAGGACGTCAGCTTCAAGGACCTGAAGGTCGTCTTCACCGACTTCTGCCGCGCCTTCTTCGAGACCGACGAGCTGGAGCTGCGCTTCCGCCCCTCGTTCTTCCCGTTCACCGAGCCCTCGGCGGAGATCGACATCGCGTTCGCGAGCGGGCCTTTGAAGGGCAAGTGGCTGGAGGTGGCCGGCTCCGGCCAGGTGCACCCGAACGTGGTGCGCAACTTCGGGCTCGACCCCGAGCGGCACATCGGCTTTGCCTTCGGCATGGGGCCGGACCGGCTGACCATGCTGCGCTACGGTGTCAACGACCTGCGCCTGTTCTTCGAGGGCGACCTGCGTTTCCTGAGCCAGTTCAAGTAGAAGACGAGAACCCATGCAGTTCCCCGAATCCTGGTTGCGCGAGTTCTGCGACCCGCCGATCACCACCGCCGAGCTGGCCGAGCTCCTCACGATGTCGGGCATGGAGGTCGAGGAGGCCCGCCCCGCCGCGCCGCCGTTCACGGGCGTGGTGGTCGGCCACGTGCTCGCCGTCGAGCGCCATCCGAATGCCGACCGGCTGAACGTCTGCCAGGTGGATGCCGGCACCGGCACCACGCTGAACATCGTCTGCGGCGCGCCCAACGTGCGTGCCGGCATCAAGGTGCCTTGTGCGCTGGTCGGCGCCGAGCTGCCGCCGGGCGAGGATGGCAAGCCCTTCGTCATCAAGCTCGGCAAGCTGCGTGGCGTGGAGAGCCAGGGCATGCTGTGCTCGGCGCGCGAGCTCAAGCTGTCGGAAGACCATGGCGGGCTGCTGATCCTCGACGACGCTGCCGCCGTCGGCGCGGATGTCCGCCGTCAGCTGAGCCTCGACGACACGATCTTCACGCTCAAGCTCACACCCAACCTGGCGCATGGCCTGAGCGTCTACGGCATCGCCCGCGAGGTGGCCGCCCTGACCGGTGCGCGGCTGAAGACGGTGGCCTTCGCGCCGGTGAAGCCGACGCACGACACGGTGCTGCCGGTGAAGGTCGAGGCACCTGACCTGTGCGGCCGCTTCTCCGGCCGGGTGGTGCGCAACGTCGACACGAAGGCGAAGACGCCGGCCTGGATGGTCGACCGGCTGGCGCGCTGCGGGCAGCGTTCGGTGACCGCGCTGGTGGACATCTCGAACTACGTGATGTTCGAGTACGGCCGTCCGTCGCACATCTTCGATTTCGACAAGATCCACCGCGGCCTGACGGTGCGCTGGGGCCGCCCGGGCGAGACGCTCGAGCTGCTCAACGGCAGCACCATCGAGGTCGACGCGACGGTGGGCGTGATCGCCGACGACCAGGCCGTCGAGTCGCTGGCCGGCATCATGGGCGGCGAGGCGACGGCCGTCTCCGACACCACCCGCCACGTCTACGTCGAGGCTGCGTTCTGGTGGCCCGACGCGGTGGCCGGGCGCTCGCGCCGCTACGCCTTCGCCACCGACGCGGGGCACCGCTTCGAGCGCGGGGTCGATCCGGCGCAGACCGTGGAGCACATCGAGCGCATCACGCAGCTGATCATCGACATCTGCGGCGGCGAGGCCGGGCCGATGGACGACCAGGTGCTCGCGCTGCCGGAGGCGAAGCCGGTCACGCTGCGTGTCGAACGCGCCGCCAAGGTGATCGGCATGCCGGTCACGCAGGCGCAGTGCGAGGGCGTGATGAGCCGCCTCGGCCTGGCGTTCACGAGCGAGCCCGGCCGGCTGCACGTCACGCCGCCGAGCTGGCGCTTCGACCTGAAGATCGAGGAAGACCTGATCGAGGAAGTGATCCGCGTGCTCGGCTACCGCACGCTGCCCGACGCGCCGCCGCGCGCGCCGGTGCGGCCGCGGCCGCAGACCGAGACGCGGCGCGGACTGAACGCGATCCGCCACGCGCTGGCCGCGCTGGACTACCAGGAGACGATCAACTTCAGCTTCGTCGAGGAACGCTGGGAGCACGAACTGGCCGGCAACCCCGACCCGATCCGCGTGCTGAACCCGATCGCCAGCCCGCTGGCGGTGATGCGCTCCAGCCTGGTCGGCAGCCTGGTCGCGGTGCTGCAGCACAACCTCGCGCGGCGCGCCAGCCGCGTGCGGGTGTTCGAGATCGGGCGCACCTACCGTCGCGATGCGCAGGTGGCCGACGGCGAGGTGGCCGTGGCCGGCGTGCACCAGCCGGTGCGGGTGGCGGCGCTGGCCTGGGGGCCGGCCGACGCGCTGCAATGGGGCAGCAAGGAACGACCGGTCGACTTCTTCGACCTGAAGGGCGACCTCGAGTCCCTGCTGGCCCCGCGCCGGGCCGTCTTCGAGCCGGCCGAGCATCCGGCACTGCACCCGGGGCGCTGCGCCCGCGTGCTGCTCGACGGCTGCGACATCGGCGTGATCGGTGAACTGCACCCGCGCTGGCGCCAGGCGTACGAGCTGCCGAGCGCGCCGGTGCTGTTCGAGCTCGATGCGGCGGCGCTGCGCGAGCGCGACGTGCCGAGCTTCGTGCCGATCCCGCGCCAGCAGGCGGCCTGGCGCGACGTGGCGCTGGTGGCGGACGACAAGGTCACGCATGCGGCGCTGATGCAGGCGATCGGCGCCTCGGCCGATGGCCTGGTGCGCTCGGCGCGCCTGTTCGACGTCTACCGCCCGGCTGCCGGCAGCGCCGACCTGAAGCCCGGCGAACGCAGCCTGGCCGTGCGCCTGGAACTGCTGGACGAGGAAACGACGCTCACCGACGAGCGCATCGAGGCGGCCGTGGCCGAGGTCCTGGCGCGGCTGCACGAGCGTCTCGGCGTGCGGCGCCGCGGCTGAATCCTGGGAGGAGCATGAGCGACAACGAGAAGCCCGGCGGCCGAGTCGTCCTGCCGACGATCGAGACGCCGACGCTGACCAAGGCCGAACTGGCCGACCTGCTGTTCGAGCGGCTCGGGCTGAACAAGCGCGAGTCCAAGGACATGGTCGAGGCCTTCTTCGAGATCATCCACGGCACCCTGGTGGGCGGCGAGGACGTCAAGCTGTCGAGCTTCGGCAACTTCAACATCCGCCGCAAGGCGCCGCGACCGGGCCGCAATCCGCGCACCGGCGAGGCGATTCCGATCAAGGCGCGCAATGTCGTGACCTTCCACGCGAGTTACAAACTCAAGGGAGTCGTGCAAGGTGACATACCGGTTGGGGAGGAGTTCGAGTAAAGTCTAGCTTTCTCTTGCGATCTTATTGATTTAAATGGAGAAAGCGCTCCCAGCCATTCCCGCCAAGCGTTACTTCACGATCGGTGAGGTAAGCGACTTGTGCGGGGTGAAGCCGTACGTGCTGCGCTACTGGGAGCAGGAGTTCACGCAACTCAAGCCCATGAAGCGCCGCGGCAACCGGCGCTACTACCAGCACCACGAGGTGCTGCTGATCCGGCGCATCCGCGAACTGCTCTACGAGCAGGGCTTCACGATCAGCGGGGCACGCAATCGATTGTCCGACCCGAGCGCGGTGCGCGAGTCGCCGGCGGAATCGGCCCAGGCGGCCGTGGTCGCCGACGAAGTGATCGACATGGCCGCGGCCCTGGCGCCCGCGCCAGCGGCGGCCGTCGATCCCGAACCGGCGGGCGCCTGGACGCTGGACCAGGTGCGCAACGAGTTGCGTTCCATCCGCAGCCTGTTGAGCGAGTGACCTGGCCGGCGCGAGGTCGCGCAGGCCGTATAATGCGCAGTTCGTCGGGGTGTAGCGCAGCCTGGTAGCGCACTTGCATGGGGTGCAAGGGGTCGCGAGTTCGAATCCCGCCACCCCGACCAATGAAATCAACGGGTTAGCTCTCACAAGGAGCTAACCCGTTTCTTCTTCTCGGCCACTGGCAACAGAACCGGCAACAGAATTCTGCGCGGTCTTCTTGGGACACTATGGGCTCGCTTGAGTTCTCGCCCCGCGCGGAGTCTGTGTTGCAGCGAGGCGACAGATTCGGGCACTGTGTGCGCCGAGGGCTTGGAGCTTCCCGCCGGCATTCAACGAGTGCCGCTGGCCAGCGAGGGCGAGCCGGCGGCCCATCAAGGTGCGCCGCCGAGCGGCGGCTGAGCGATCGCACCGGCGCTTGACGAGTTCTGGTAGGTGTCAGTCCACAACCCTAACTGGACTCTCGCATCCCGAGCCCTTGGCCAGAAGTTGCCGGTCGAACTCGAATCGCGTTCACGTGTGCGTGTCTTCGTCAGGGCGAGCGCGAATCTACGGCAACGGTCGACGCTAATGCTCTCGTTGAGACGCGCGTTCTCTGCCTCCAGAAGCGTCGAGGTCCCCGGCCTCCCGGGACTTACAAGGGGTACGCGTACCTGCGCGAGTTGACCGTTTCGCGCACGATCGTCATACCTTGTTTTTCGAAGTCTTCGATCATGGCCGCAAAGAATGCCAACCAAAACTCGTGTCCCTTTAGGTAGAGCGCCTCAGACGGATCAGACTGTTTGCTCTCGAACGGATGCGAGGCGTTCCGGCGATAAGCGTCGGCTTCCGCCATGCGGCCACCTAGGTAGGGCGCTCGCCGATCGGCCGCCATCGTATAAAAGGTCCAGGTTCCGTCGCCGTTATCCTTCATTCCAAAGCCGCGGTTGCCGCTAACTGGATGCCAGCCACCACTTTTCGTGTGCGCCGTCGTAAAGATGAAGTCCAGTTCGGTGGAGCAGGTCGCGAGGACGTCTCCCTGCTCCAGCACTACCCCAAGTCCTCCTAGTTTCCCTTCCAGAGTCGCCCTGAGCACCAGCACAGGTTGATGGCTGACCAGCACGAAAGTCATCAATGCACCCGCGGGCTGTGACGAAGCCCAGAGCTTGGCGCTCTCCTTCTGCACGGTGTCGGGCACGGAGCCGGATCGGTAGGGCAGGAAGAACTGCTGTCCTGGATCGCGCTTAGAGCCACGCGCGTAGGTCTCGAAACTCCTTCGGGTCCTTTGGAACACCTCCTGGATGGTTCGCGCCGGGTGCTTCTTGAATGTATAGGCGTAATAGTCCAGATTGATATTTGAGCCGCGACCATCGGAGATGCGCTGCAGTTCGACCACTTCCGGGTTGGTCGTAGTGGGCTTCCAGTCGATCAGGCGCTTCCAGTCAGCGGGCTGCTGCGACATTGGACTCGCGAGCGGATCGAAACAGTTTTGAGCCGCTGCGGGTCCAGACAAGAGGAGCAGCAAGCTCTGCCCGATGATTAGCAGTATCGACCGTCTCATGACAGCTCCCCGCGTACGACGACCGGCCGCGACTGCACCGGGTAGCCGCACCGCAGCTTCACAAGACTGACATTTGACGTCGACGCTGGCACTTGGCCCTCGTAATACGAGGCGTGACCTACACGCCGCTGCGCGAGGTTGGTAGGTGACCCGTTTGCGGCAGCGAGGTTTTCGCTTACGCCGTTGACGAACTCGGTCGGGTCAAGAGCGAACGACACGGTCTTGTCGTACACAGGTCCGACCACGATGCGCAGGGCTGTCCCGATCCGTGTAACCGTGAACGGCTCCTCGTACAGCGTACACGCATAGATCCATGCAGCAGTCGAGGAAACCTCGAAGCCTTCGAGCGCATGCGGCTGGTGTCGGTATAGGGCGAGCCCGCACCAGCCGAAGAACTCCGCTTCCACTGCGACATCGAAATACCACAGCCGCTGCCGCGAGTCGAACCGAACCGCGAAGCTTGCAAGCGAAAGGCGCGGGATCGCCGAGCCGAGGGTTGGCAGGGCCACGCTGTCCCGATAGATGACTCCTCCCGCGCCGCCGACGATGTGCGGCGGGTAGAGGGTACGGTCGAGCCGTTCGCCGATCTTCGAGTCGTCCTGAAGCAGCACGAAGTCGCTGGCGCGAGGCATTCGGGTGGTGACGGCGAGCTGCGCTCGCGATAAGGGATCTTCTCCCCATTGCGTGACGTATTTCGGCACCTCCAATAACGGTCCTCCAGCGACGGTCGACTCGGGCCAGCACCCGATGGCTACGCGTTCTGCGACACCCGACTCGAACATGTCCGCGTGCAGATAGATGCGCATGCCGAACGCCGCAGAGCGCCGGGGCCCTTGGCGCACCAGCCGCTTCATCGGCAGCGCGTAGGCGGCCTGCAGCGGCGTCATCCGCATTGCGCTCGGCACGTCGAACCACTTGGGGCTGCTCGCGCAAGGACCGGTGTTCATGACGCCTGGAACCTCACCGAATCGCGGGCTTGCCACACAGCGCACCTCCAGGAGGCGCCGCCGCTCATCTGGCAGATCAAACTCGTCGACACGAGCACCTGCGGCGGGAGCTTCCTGGCCGAGGAACACGCGCGACTGGGCTGCCTGCAGGTCGAACAAGCTCATCGCGTTGCTCGGGTCGTCAATCGCCTTCAAAAGCCCCGCGGAGCTGGGCGTCGGCGGTTCCTTGCGCTTGAAGACAAGGTTGATGCCCGGCGAGTTCGCCTTACCGGGCCGCATCCGGTAGGCAGAACCGAGGGCGCTGGTGTCGAGGATGTCCGACCAAGTCGCTTCGCACCACATCAGCTTGCTCGACGCAGCGTCGACCGCCACATTGGCGGACAGCGTCGCAACGCTGGGGCGTGCCGCAGTGCGACGACAGGGAGAGGGCGCGTCAGAGCGTCGCGGCCGCGAGCCGCCTCGATCCAGCGCTTCTAGCTCAGGCGGACGGCGGCACGTGCCGATCGCATGGGCGGCACGCAGAGTAAGAGTGGCGACGGTCGGCACCAACATCGGCTCGACTCGGCCGCTGGATAGGGATTGCGAGCTCGACGCCACGTTGACCGCGTGCCGCCACTCTAGCCCGGGCGCGTACAGCGGAATGAAGGACAGTTCCGCCTGCACGGCACCGGGCAGGCAGAGCTCGACATGGCGGCAGCCGCGCAACAGACCCTTGGTCTCAAGGCTTGGCGGCTGCCCTTCGCGCGCGACGATGCTGATCCATATCGGCCGGAAGGTCTCCCATGCGCCGGGCTCTCCGTAGAGGGCGGTGAGCGGCCCGAGGAAATCGTGCACGACAAGGTCGCAATTCGCGCCATCCACTGTGTCGCTGCCGACCGTAGGCGCGGGCTCAGCGCCGTTGAGGATGCGCGCAGTGACCACCACGCCGTACACATCCGGGTCGCAGAAATAGTCGACTGTGGCGGGAGCGCTTGGAAGCGCCCCGCTGAAGTCTCTGATGATGCGGCGGCCCGCAAACCGAGTCGGCTCGGTACGATCGCGAAACAGCATGCCGTGGAACCGCGCGCTTTCGAGGTCCAGGTGCTTAGGCATCAAGGCGAACTCGATGTGCGGGTGCGCGTCTGTCACGTACAGTGTCTCCGGCACACCGCCGTTGTCGGCGCGTCCCTGCGGCGGTAGCCACAGTTCGCCTGCTTGCAGAGAAGCACAGCGATAAAACGGGAAGGTCTGTGTGTAGCGCGTGCCCTCAGAGTTGCCGTCGGCCCGAAGGCTACAGCCTCCGGTGAAGACGAGCCTGAGCCGATAGTCGTACTCTTGGCCAAACGTTAGCGGTGTGGCCGTAGCGGTGGCTCGCACCGAGCTCGAATAGAAGGCGTTCGGTGCAACGCTCAGTTCCTCCTCGGCTAGCCCTGCGGCGAGAAGATAGTCGCGGCTTTGCGGATCGGAAAGTCCGCGATAAACCTTCAGATCAGTGCTGCTGTATTCGTACTTCGGGTCCTGCTCTTGTTCGCGATCGAATTGGTCCTCGCTGTCGCCGGCGAACACCTGGCCGGACTGCATTCGCACGGTCTGGCGGATCAAATGCGTGCTGCTGAAACGTCCCCGGTTCCTTTGCCGGAGGTCCAGTCGGTAGCCCACCCAAAGATCCTCCAGGAACAGGCAAGGAAGCTTTCGCATCCGATCCTCCGGCGACTCGGCCTTAAGTTCGGCAGGCGTCACGAGGTCCTCCACAGGCGCGGAGAATGTGACGCCGCTCGTCTCCGCGTCGGGCACGCTGTGCGCCTCGTTGCGCAATTGGTCGGGGCCGCGCGTGTACGTCAAGCCGTCGGAGAAGGCGCTCGGATTGCGTTGAGCGCTCATGGGCCGCCCCAGCGAGTTTGAGGCCTGCACGAGAATCTGCTTGGTAAACTGGTGCTCCGCGCTAATTGAGGTCGCACGGTAACGCGCGAGAGTCGGCGCAATGTCGTCGTCGGACAGCCAGGCGAAACCGGTCTGCCTGCGTCGGCCGGCCTTCAGGTCGCGGAACGCAGCCGGGTGCGCATGCGACGCGCAGAAGAACGCGGTTGGGATCATCGGTTCGACTGTGACGGTCCCATTGCTCACGACGGGCAGCGCTGCTAGCTCCAAAACGAGGGCTTCCTCTTCGGGCAACGGTGCGTGGCAGGTGGCACGCCACGTTGTGACAAAGCCGCAAAGCCGGCTGATGAGTTCGGACTTGAGGCTGCTCTGCAACAGCGCATTGAGGTCATTGGGCTCCGGAACGGGCGACCGTGCAGCCATCCTCTGTCTGCCGCGCCCGCGAGAGCGCCTTTCAATTTTCTCGCCGGCAGCAGCGATTCCCTGCGATATGGCACGGGACATGGCCTGGCGCTCCATCAACAGTGACTCTGCCCCACGACGGCCGGCTACCAGATCGAGCACTGCTGATTGCACGCAGTTGCCGATCCACTTCGCCCGCTCCAACTGCGCCGCGCGTATGGGCGAGGTGGGCGTGCTCGGCACTGCCAACTTGAGCCCAGCGAGGGCGAACGAGTGCAGTCCCAGCGTCAGCGCGCGCACCTCGTCCATCGCCGCGGTCACATCGACGAAATCCTCGCGCTCGAGCATGTCGAAGTCCTTTGAATGGACGATCGGCTGCACGCTCGGTTGCACGTTCTCAAGACCGACCAGCTCTGCCAACGCCCGGCGGCGCTGCGGCAGAGGGTCGCCTGTGCTCAGCACACAGCGACCGAGAATCGCATCGTTGCCGCGGCGACCTGCCTGCCAGTCCGAATAGCGGAGCACCGTTCCGTGCAGCGAGACATTCCCCGGCAGCGAAAGCACTGGATGACGCTCGATCGCAGCCTGCAGTTCAGCGGGCTGCGGAGGGCCGTCGAGAGTCAGCTGGCAAAGCAGTTTGATCTCGAACGTTACAGCGGCCGGCGTTCGCTCGACCGCCCCAAGCGGCAAGGCACGGACCGAGTAGGTGGCCTTCATGCGAGCTCCTCACGGTAGCCTGCGATTACGCGATCAAACGCTTCCCGACGGGAGGCGAGCATGTCGAGTGGAAACAGGACGAATGCGGGCTCCTTGTCCGGCGCGGGTGCAGTCGAGTCCCGAAGCGCTTGCAGCCGAAGGCCGCTGACTTCGCCACCTCCTTGGTCGAGGGTCTTTTCCGCGCGGAACGAGTACGAGTAGCGAAAGAAGCCAATCTTGATCGAAACTCTGACCTCGCTCACGCCCACCAACTGGTGGCCAGTCGGACTCTGCCGGTAGTTCAGGCCTATGTATATCAAGCCACTGAACTGGATGAAGCCAGCGACAGTAAGGTTGGCGAATGCCTTGACGAACGCCCGCAGGTCGACCATGCCCCCGCCGCCCGGCAACTCCTTCAGGCCGTAGTAGATGCCCGCCATGATGCCGGCTTCGCCTACCGCGATGCCGAAGGCGACTGGGACGTAGGCGCCATACTCCATTGAGAATTCCAGCATCCGCACGCCGCGGGTGGTCACCTCAAGATAGATGTAGGCTCGCCCTCCGTACCAAGGCGGTACGTACACCGTGAGCGGCGCCTCGCGCGACGACACTGCGAAGCTGGCGCTCATTACGTCGCGGCCTGTGAGAGGTATTGCGACAGCCCAGGCAAGGCTCAGGCGCGTTACCTGCGCAGGCCCGATCAACAGCGGCTCGCCTTCGTTCTTCGGAAATCGCAAAGTCTGGCCGATGCGGATGCGTGCCGGAGACAGGTCGGTCTCGATGCCGCCACCGCCTCCGAGACCGCCAATCACCTGCGACAGCTGGTTGACGAAAGCTAGCGCACCGGTAAGCCTTATGTCTGCAATGTCGGTGGCGAAATCCTTCGAGCCGTCGGCCGACATCTTGAACCGCACGCTGTCGAAGAATATTTCGATCGCGTCAAACACCAGCACGCTGAAATCTCTCATCGACGCGCTGGAGGTGATACTGGTCTTGCCGGCGCTGAAGCTAAAGCTAGCCAAGTCCAGCGGCAGACCACCCTCAGACACGTCTATCGCTGCACGGGCAGAGAGCGACAGCTGGGTAGAAGGCGTGGCATGGAACTTCACCACGCCCAAATCAACATCTTCGAACTGGTCGTGAACCCATTGCAAGGACGCCTCGACGCCGATCGGCAGGGGAATCGAGAGGGCAGGATCCTGAGCCGTCCGGGCAGCCTCGATGACGTCCTTTAGCTGGAACTGATTGGGACCATTGCCGATCACCTGCAGCAGCCCATCGATGCCGGTGACCCTAAACGACCACGCGGGCGGTTGCCCCGAACCGGGGATGTCGGCCAATCGAATTCCGTCGCCGTTAACAGATTCGTCGCTGGCCAAGATATTGCGCAGGATGTCCTTCAAGTGCAGACCAGGCAGGATCTGGGCGTCTGCGCCGAACATCTCGCCGAGCTTGACCAGCTGGTTTGCCCGGCTCTTGGCTGTGACGCGCTGGAGCATGAGTGCCTGCTGCCGGAACCCCATCAGCTGCGTTGCATCGGATGCCGCAGCTTGGAGATCCGCCGCTGTCATGGCGGCATCGAACGGACTAACGTCGATAGCACGCCGGAACTTCGCACGATACGCAGCATAGTCAAGACGGTGATCTAGCCCTTCTAGCCGCGCCCTTTGCTCTGGCGTGTAACCGCTCCAGCGGCCCGGATTGAAGGTGGCATCGCCTACTGGCCCGTAGCCGCGGGTAACGGTGCTGATGTGCGTGTCGGGAACGCTTAGTCCGCCGGTGGACTCGCTCGATCCGGCGACGCCGAAACGGATCTCATTGTCGATAGAGTCGAAGAGATCGGCTGATAGTTGTGAGGGCGCTGCCGTACCGTAGTACAGCTGGCGGATCCGCGCCGCGGCTGCCGTGGCCGGCTCGGGGGCAACATGCGAGGCCTCGCCAATTAGATCCCGCCTCTCCAGCACATGTAGGTAGGGATCGGCCGGTCGCACGTCGCGATCTGCCACATTGATCCGGTACAAGTCGTCCGGTGCGGTTGGCTCGGGGTCTAGCCAGGGCGTAGCCGTCGTGCGCGTGTTTCGATATGTTCCGAGGCTCCACTTCTGTTCGCCCGCAAGACCCGAGAGTGAGGCCGCCTGGAACTTAAGAGTGCGCGCTCGCGGGATAAACGGGGTCTCGGCGATGCCGCTCGGTCCAAGCTTGGGCACTTGGCCGCGCACCCATTCGACCCACTGCACGCGCTGCGCGGTCTCGCCGCTGCCGGCAGATCGCGCGAGCGCGATCAGGGAGCCGCCGTACTGCGCGAACCGGTGCGCCGCCTGGTTCCACAGCTTGTCGACGACGCGCAGGCCGTCACCGCTCTTAGGAATTTGGTTGCCGACGGCCGGGCCAGCGGCCATGCCACACGGCGAGGAAGCATGTGTGTGCAACCAGCTCGAGTTCGCCTCCCATATCAGGCCGTTTGCCGCCAAGGCGCGGTTGCTCACGAAGACCATCGGCATGCGCGATGGAAACTGCTTACCCGCCCAGTCGGTGCCCTTGTGCTCGAACTGGAATGGCTGGCTGCCAACCATTGGCACGAAGTAGTCGAAATCGCGGTAGACGCCCGGATCGGTTGCTCCCGCCGGAAGGTCCAGCGGGGGCGTTCGAACTGTCGTAATCGTCAGGTACTCGAAGGGCGACTCCGGATGCGCGATCTTGATGTCGTTCGGCCGGTTGATGCGCAGAAACGCCTGCTTGAACTGCGGCGCCACAAAGTGGTCGAGCGTGTCCTTGACGAATGCGCGCTCCGTGAGCACAACTAGCTCCGCTCGGATGCCGAATGGATAAAGGAATCCCGCGTCGACAACTTTGACTTGGTGGTCGCGTCCCAGGCTCGCGTCATTCGACCATCCCGTCAATGCGCAGCCCGGGTACGGCTTCCAGGCGCCCTCTAAGTGCAGCCAGCCGCCGTGGGCGCTGACGCGGTACTGCGCCACCGAGATGGTCCTCCCGGGCGCATAGCAGGCCGTGCTGCAAGTGTTGACATTGGTCGCGGTCGACTCGTAGTGGACGATCGCCGACTCACGCACAGTGGGCTGCGGCGTTCCTGTGTAGGGAAAGCGTCGGGATAGGCTGGCAGCGATGTCCAAGCGATCGCGCGAGCGCAATGCTGTGACACGACCACCTTCATCGGGAGGATGAAAGTTGCGCGCATCGCGGTACTCGACGACGTAGGTGCCGTCGGCGATCGAGCCGGCTGCTCCCCGGTATTCGAATCCGCGAACGCTGTAGACCTCGAAGTCGGCGCGGCGGCTATCAACACCTGCATCGACGAGCGAGGCAGTCCACATCGGCGTCCATGTATCTGCCAAGTGGTTGGCTGGCAGCTCCCATGTCACCCCTGATGCGGCCAGCGAGGGATTGGCCGGATCGCGCGCGACTGGCGTGAGCTCGATGCCCCATGGAAGCTCGATACGGGTAGTCGCGCCGGATGGAGCCGTCGCGCTTAGCGTGTACGGAGGCAGACCTGCCGGATCGGGCAGAACGACCCGCGCCTTCGACCAGTCCAGAAGTGCGTCCAGGGTGGCCGCAATCCGTTCGCGCGAATCGAGCAGCACAATTTCCGCGGGCTCGCTAGCCACGAGGTCGATGGCCGCCAATTGCGCCTCGCCTATGACCGACAGATCCTGCCCTGCGTTTGAAATTGCGCGCTCTGCATAGTGCTGCGGCGGAAGCCGGAAAACGAGCCGCGCATCGTGTCGCGTCCTGTGCAACCATCGCTCAGCGAGGAAGCGACGCTCTTCGTAGCCGAACGCAGTCACCTCCATGTAGACGTCGTCAACGGTCCTCCGAAGACGATAGCGAGGCCACCCGCCGCCGGGCGTTTGGCTGCCTCCGGGCGGTGTCGCGCAGCCGAAGAGGCTTGGGACGGTGAAAGCCGCAATCGACGCCTTTAGCAAAGAGCGTCGCGGAATACAGGAACTGGATCGATCCCCTTGCGGGCTCTTGCTCATCGACGCTCCCCCCTCGCACACCAAAGGGTCAGTGCGATCCGCGGCTGACTCGCTCATTCTGGTGTTGACGCATATTGGCACGCGCTGGTGGCGGCAACCAGGGTTCGGAGTGCATGTGCCCCCCCTAACTCACACCAATCGGTACGTGCCCAGTCTGATATTGGGGCCGCATCGCTTGGCTCGCAACGCCATTGCGCTTCAGTGGACCCGGGCCGTCTCCCAGCTGAGAGCGAGGGCGTTCGCCAGAGGCCCTGCTTCATCGATCGAGCCGGCCGAGGCTGTCCTATCGATGGGGAGTTCTTCCTCTAGAAGGGCCCCAGTCATCCAGTGCCCCATTCATCCTCGGCCTTGTGATTTCGTCCTGCGCGTAGAGGAAGCGAAGAGAGCTTCTACGCGACCCAACACATGCGCCTCAGGCACTCGACTTTGCGCCACCCTGGGGTGGGTGCTCGGCTCAAGGACAGTCTTGCCGGTGCAGATCGAGACTTTAGAACGAGACCCTCAAGCCAGTTGGCGCACCCTGGAGCCAAAGAACCGGAGGATCTTCGTTGTGCGGCCGTTGATAACCGGGAGGTCATCTTTGTTGCGCCAACCGACAAGTTCCTGCACGGCAGCCTGTCCGAATTCGGCCAGCTTGTAGTCAGCGCTGTAGATCATGTTCGCCATGCGCTCAACCACATCGCCTTCGCCAAAGACAAGGTAGCTGAGAGATTCACGAGCGCGCTGCGGCGGGTTGGCTGCGAGGAAGGTCTGCTTCCAGGTGGGCATGCCACCATCGAAGAACCGTAGCCGATCGTGAAACGAGTGGAGTGTGCAGAGGGCATCGAAGAGATCGTCGTCCGTTGCTTTCATGACGGACTCACGGGAGTCAAAGACACGTATTAGGCGAGGGTAGTTCTCGGTGACGATGTCCTTCTCGAAGTGTGGCCAGCTGCGCTCCTTCCATTTCTCCACGATGGACTGGATGAATGGGATCTGGTCCGATTCGCTTCGGTATGGCCCAGCCGCCCATGAGTCGCCGGTGGTTTCGGTGTCGCGCACGAAGCTGATGAACGAGTCGATCTCGAGTCTCAGCGGGATCTTGTCCTCGCTGGCCTTGCGGTAGCCGCCAGCCTCATACGCTCGTCGGACGATGGCGAAGGCAGACACTGCTTCCTGGTAGGTCTTGCGGTAGTTGGAGAGGAACAGGTTGTGCTTGCTGCGCTTCTTCTCGCCGCGGTCGATATTGCCGGGTGCTGTGTTGCCCAACTGCTCGGCGATCTCGCGCGAGAGCTGGTCAGCTGCGTTCTCATGCGCCTCAAACTTCCTGTAAGCGGCAGCGTACTTGCGGAGCATGTCGCCAGTCGCTATGTCAGCACCGTCCCAATAGTCCTGGAAGATGCCGGCGAGTTCGACGAATCGCTCGTCGTCGCCTGAGATCCCGACCACCACCTCCTGGTTGGAAGTGATGGCGCTGTGCGTCAAGTTGGCCGAGCCCACCAGGGCAACGTCGTCCCCGAAGATGTACAGCTTTGGATGAAAGCTCATCGACGAATAGACGCGCAGATCAACCTTGTCTTTGACCGCGTCGATGGCCCGTGGACTTGTTGGGAAGCCCAGTCGCACGATCAGGCGTACCTTGCACCCCTTCTCGACGAGCCGCGTCACGACTTCCGATTGAGTGAAGAACGCAACGGCAATGAAGACTTCGCAGTCCTGTACTCCGCGCTTCTCGATCTCGTTGAGTACGAAGTCTCCACGCTTGGATCTGTTCGCAAAGACAGCGATTGACATGGACTTCCCTCCCTGCCGCCATTGTCGCCGTGCCTGCCGGCGAGCGGCAGCATGCCGCAGCCAACCTGAGCACGGCCACCCGTCCGACTGTCGCGTGCCGGAGCTACGATGATGCAAGGGGGGTAGACGATGCCAAGCGCGTTCACGATCTACTGGGGAGCGAAGGGTTGGCAAGGTTATGGCTTAGGCGATCCGCTTCGTGGTGCCGGTGGCTCAGACTTCGTCGGCAAGGTCAGCCCCGGCGACCGCGTCTATGCGACAAACATCGCGGGCGGCGCCCTGCGCTTGCTGGGCGCGTTCACTGTGGGCAAGGTCACTTCTGCTTCGGAGGGACGACCGCCTGGGGTGACCTGGGAGGCCAAGGAGTACCTTTGGCCCGAGGACCGAAGCGCTACGGGGTTCGGATTTCGGGAGCTGCCGCTCGATCTGGTTGGCAGCCTGCGCTTTGAGGGTGGTGCGGATCGGGTGGCGATGGATCGGCACGCTTCGGGCCAGGTCGAACGCAATGCGATGCGCGAGGTGCGGCGGCTGACACCCGCGTCCGCGCAGCTTTTGGAGCAGGCGCTCAGCGTAGCAGGCTTGGTGACCGCCGCCGCTGGCGATCGCCGCAGCCAGGAGCGGCTGCCTGCCGACCTGCTGAAGAAGGCGACGCCGGATCTGATCTTCGCCAGTGTGATGGCCCTGCTGGATGGTGCCGTGCACGGGTTCGGCGAGTCGACCGACTATGACCTCCTGACAGATGAAGGCCGTCGCCTTGCTCCAAAGGCGGTGTTCGGCATGGCGCTCTCTCGTGCGCTTAACCGAGAGATTCTGCCGAAGCACTTTTCTGCCGGCGAGGACTCGGTGTGCTTCCGGCTCCTGCGGGACGCTGGATACCGGATCGTCCCCAAGGGCGACGCGCCAGCAGCTGTGGCAGACGCCGATACCGACCCCGACGAGACTCCTCCTGAGGTCTACCCCGAAGGAGCCAAGGTCCTGAAGCAGCACGTCGGCCGTGAGCGAAAACCTGCGGCTGCTCGGGCGAAGAAGGCCGACTTCATCAGGCGGCACGGCCGCTTGTTCTGCGAGCGCTGCCGTACCGATCCGGTCGAGACCTTTGGGTCCGAACATGGTGACGCGTGCATCGAGGTTCACCACGCGCGAGTTCAAATCGCCGACATGCCGGCAGACCACACTACGCAGCTCGAGGATTTGCAGTGCCTCTGCGCCAACTGCCATCGCTTCGTGCATCGTCTCCTGCGCCGCGGTCTGCCCGTTTCCGGCGAGTGACGCACTGGCGGCCATCGATGAGCGCTGCCACGGCTAGTCGAAACAGGGCTCTGCCTCGACATGCAGAATCCTGCCCCATGCAGCGTCTCTTCGTCATGGTCCTGTTGGCAGCGAGTTGTCTCGGGGTTCAGGCCGACGTGCTTGTTGGGCGTGTGGTCGGGGTATCGGATGGCGATACGGTGACTGTCCTGGATGGCGATCGTGTCCAGCACAAGGTCCGTCTCGCCGGCATCGATGCACCTGAGTCACATCAGGCCTATGGTGGGCGATCGAAGCAGCACCTGTCGTCGCTGGTCTTCAGCCAGGACGTTCAAGTCGAGTGGCACAAGCTGGATCGATACGGGCGGCTTGTCGGGAAGATTCTGGTGGGCGGTGTGGATGCCAACCTGCGACAGGTGGAGGCGGGCCTGGCCTGGCACTACCAGCAGTACCACCGGGAGCAGAGCCCGGCGGACCGGGAGGCCTATGCATCGGCCGAACGCCGTGCTCGCGACGCGCGCTTCGGCCTTTGGGCAGACGCTGCGCCCGTTCCACCCTGGGACTTCCGCCGTTCACCTGGCGTATCCCCATGACCGCTGCTCGCGGTGCCAGCGACGCACCTGGTCGGGCGGCGCCGCGAGGCCGCTCGAGCGCTCACCGGCATCATGTCTATGTCGTCCTCTTGAGCGACAGCGCGTGGAACGAGCCGAGCTTCCGGCGTGCCAATCCCGACCATGATGTGACGAAGCCGTGTCTCTATGTCGGCATGACGGGACTCGATCCAGACCTGCGTTTAGACCGGCACAAGGCGGGGATCAAGGCGAATCGGTTCGTTCAGCAGTACGGCGTCCGGCTCTTGCCCGAACTCTATGGGTGCTTCAATCCGATGCCCTACGAGGCTGCACGGGACATGGAGGTCGAGCTCGCCATTGACCTGCGTGAGCAGGGCTATGGTGTCTGGCAGGCGTAGCCGCGTTGTCCCGCGTCATCGTTCCGCGGTGTCGCCGCCGAGACCGGCCTCACCAAGCGCCTGCTCCAGTGCCTTCTCGACGGCTTCGATGCGCGTCCTGCAGACCTTGTAGGCCTCGATGGACTCATTGACAATGCCGAGCAGCTCGTCGATGTTGGGCTCGCGCTGGTTGCGAAGCGTCTCGGCATGGCGCTGAAGCACGCCGTAGGCGTCCTTGAAGCTACGGTCACTCATGGCTCGGGCCTTTCTCTAGTTCTTGGGTGGTTGCAGCGATCCTGCCGTCGCTCATTTCGATCTCGATCGTCGTGCCGCTCGGAGCCTGGGCGACCTGCGTGATCGGGGCGCCGTCAGGTGTGCGCACGATCGCAAACCCTCGTCGCAATGACTTCTGCGGACCCTGACCCGCGATCTCGCGCATGAGTCCTTCCGACTTCTCCGAGGCACCCCGCAGAAGCAGTCTCGCGGAGGCCGTGATGTCGTTGATGTCGCGATGGGCCTGGTCGGCTGCGCTCGCGCTCAGCGCCGCCGTGCGCTCCAGGACCATGCTTTGGAGGCCTGTGCTGCGCTCTCGTCCCAGCTGGACGACCCGTCTGGCCTCGGACCGCACCTCCGCGCTCATTCGGGCTACTGTCTCCCGCGCTTCGCTGAGGTGGCTTCCCGCCGAGGCGCGAACGCTGGCCAGGCTGTCGTGAATGCCATGTTGTCCGGCCTGCAACTGGCGCTGAACGTTGTGGCGAACCTCGGTGATCCATCCCGTGCTCTGCTGCGTTGCCAGAGCCAACGATTGAAGTGCTCGAGTCCGGACGATGACTGCTGCCTGGTCGGCACGCTGCGCGGCCTGCAGCACTTCGCGCTGTGCTGCCTTGGTGATCACGCCGAAGTTGGTCTTGGCTTGTGTGGTGCGACGGACGATCGTCTGCTCGATGCCCGCGATGACCTTCGACGGCGTGTCGAAGGCCTGCTGTGCAACTTCGTCAAGGATCGTGCTGTCCCTCTCGTGACCGATGCCGGTGAGGACTGGTGCCTGAAGTTCGCAGATGCAGCGTGCCAGGTCATAGTCATTGAGCCAGGCGAGGTCGTTGACGGCACCGCCTCCGCGGATGATCGCAATGGCATCCGGCATCTCGCCCTGCAAGCCATCGATTGCTTCGAGCAGTGCAGTGCGAATCTCGGCTGCCGCGCCTTCGCCTTGGAAACGACTGTGGACGTAGTCGAACCGGCAGACGCCGTGCCGATGGAGGCGCTCTGCTTCCGCTTGGAAGTCACCGAGTCCTGCTGCTGACGGCGGCGCGATCACCAGGACGTGTTGGTAGTCCCAGGCAGGGGGCAACTGGCGATTGCGGTCGAACAGGCCCTCCCGCTGCAGGCGAACTCGAATCTCACGCTTGCGTGCCTCAAGGTCACCCAGCGTGTACTCGGGGTCGATGGCATCGATAAGCAAGGACAGCCCGTAAAGCGAGTGCATCGTTGGCTTTGCGTGGACCAGCAGTTTGATGCCGGCGCCGATCACGACGCCAGTGGCACGCTGGAAGGCGGGCACGATGCTGTTGGCCGTGCTCTCCCAGATCACGCCACGTGCCTGGGCAATGGCGTCACCGCTCGGGGTTCGCTCGGACAGTTCCAGATAAAGATGTCCACGGCGCACATCGGCTCGGGATACCTCGACGCGGGTCCAGACGCCGGCGCCGTATGCCCGGGCAATGGCGTCCGCAACGCCGGCCAGGAGCGCCGAGAGCGCGATGCCCTTGACCGGCTCCAGCTCGTGGGCCGGCAACACGTCGTCGGATGCCTCGGCTGCAGGAATCCAGGCGGCGAAAGGCGCCAGATCACGCCCTGGTGGCACGAACCACTTCCGTGCTTCGGCATCCCACTTGGCGCCGAGCGCCTTGACCCGCTCGCGGTCCCGAAACTCCGTCTTCAGGTAGCGGCCGTTGCTCATGTTGCCGGTTGCCTTCTCGTCACGCGAGTGGCTTGGCGTCGAACTGGTCGGCCGGCGAGAGTCGCAGCAGTTGCTGCGCCTGCTCGCCTGTGCCGTAGAGCCAGAGGTCGACGTCTTCGCGCGCGATGGGGATGACGCTGCGCTTGTCCTGCTGGTCTGGGGCCAGCTTCGGATCGGGCTTGTGCATGCGTGACATCAGCGGGTGCGCGTCCGCGTTGATGGTCAGCATCGTGTACGACTCATGGATCTCGCCGCTGGCCTTGTCGGTCCAGGCGTTCCACAAACCGGCCAGGCCCCAAGGTTCGCCATCGGCGCGCCAGAACCGCCACCAGATGTTCTTGCCGGTCTCCCAGCAAGGCTCGTCAAACGAGAGCGCAGGGATGATGCAGCGCTTGCCGTACCTCCAGGGATCCTTGAAGGTGGCCTTCTGCGCCAGCTCTTCGCTTCGTGCGTTGTTGGTCGAGTAGGTCGGCGTCGGTGTCTTCGCAAACCACGGGATCAAGCCCCACTGGCCGATCACGAGTTCGGCGGCCGGTTCGGTTGCGTCGCGCACACGGCGAATGAAGGGCCCTGGACGTCGCGGGTAGATCTCGCCGCCACGCCAGGGTTGGCGTGCGCCGATGTGCCAGTAGCGCTCCATGTCGCCGGCTTCGGGTGAGACATACCGATTGCACATCGGCGCACTCTAGCCGTCTCAGGTGAGCAATGTCGCCACGTCGCGGGAGTATTCCTTCAGGCGAGGCGACAGCAGACCGTCACCACCCAGCTCAGGCGCAGGCTTGCAGGCCAGCTCCTGAACCACGGCAGCCAGTCGTCCGCCGGTGTCGACCTGTTCCACGCCACGCAGCACGAACTTCTCGGCGTCGAAGGACGCCAGCGTGACCTGGTAGAGCTCGAGACGCGGGATGCCGAATTCGCCGTCCTCGTGACCGCGGATCGTCAGGCGCCGACGACCGCTCTTCTCATCGGTCTGGGTGAGCACGTTCACGTAGGTCCACGGCAGGCGATGGATCTCCTCGGTGGCGATCCGTACCCCCTTGCGGCGGAGCAGCTTGGCCAACAGGAACATCGCCAGTCAGTGGGAGTGGTCGGGGATCCCCCGTCGGAGCCACTCGTCGGCGGCGATGTCGGGATCCAGTGCGCGCAAACGCTCATCGGCCCAGAGTGTCTCGGCCACCTCTTCCAGCTGCTCCGGCGCGACCGTGCGCCAACGGCGCTGCAGCCGGTGGGAGCAAGCGGCAATCCAGATGCGGGGAGCGCGAACGCCTTCGGGGTCCATCGCGGCATAATACTGGATGGGCATACAGCATTCAATGCCTGCTTTGGTGTGACCCTCATCGGGCGGTCCGCCCATGAAGTCAACCAGGCGTGGGGTGGGGCTAGCCGTGTCGACCCACGCTACCACGCCGTTCTCGCCGTCAAGGTCTGCGCGCTCGCGGAGCGAGCGCTTGCGGCCTGCGGCCGTCTTCGAACCCTGACGGCTGCGCTGCACCGTGGTGCTCCGGTCTCGGGCAATCCCGCCCGACACACCGGAGTCCATCATGTCCACGTCTTCGATCTCATCCGTGCGTGCCGCCGATACGCTGTTGGTCTGCGATGTCGACGGTCAGTACCGGCCAGCGCAGGCTGACGAGGTGCTGAGTCACGCGCGGCGCCTGCTGGCCAACCGCGTGCGGCGCGGCGCCACGATGTCATCGCCGGAGGCGGTGAAGGACCATCTGCGCCTGGAGCTGGGCGTGCTGGAGCATGAGGTCTTCTGCGTGCTGTTCCTGGATGCGCAGCACCGCATCATTGCGCTGAAGCAGCTGTTCCGCGGCACGGTATCGCAGACCTCCGTCTACCCGCGCGAGGTGGTCAAGGAGGCGCTGTCGGTGAATGCCGCGGCGGTGATCCTTGCGCACAACCATCCGTCGGGCTCCGTGGAACCGAGCCGCGCCGACGAGTTCCTGACGCAGACGCTGAAGACTGCATTGGCCCTGGTGGACGTGCGGGTCCTCGATCACCTGGTGGTGGCCGGCGCCGACGTGTGCTCGTTTGCGGAGCGCGGGCTTGTCTAGCTCCGATGAGGTGCTGATCGGCGGCGCCCGTTGTGTTTCACGCCAGGCCGATTCGTCGGACCTCGAGTGCGAAGGGGCCGGCCTGGCGCTCGGCGAGCATGATGCCGACCTGGCGGATGCGTGCCGGGTCGAGCGCCGGTGCGCCAGGGATCACTCGGCCACGAAAGGTGGCGCGGAAGGCGGACAGGGGAATGTGCAGCGTCTGCCAGGTGGCCTCGGGCGCAAAGCCGGCCTGGTAGTTGATGCTGTCGAAGGCGTCGTCGATCAGCAGGTTCAGCTTGAAGCGCTTGCCGGTGGCGCGGGCTTCGATGAAGCAGGTCTGCACGCCGGGTTTGCCTCGGTCGGCGGGCGTTGACCTGATCGACGCGAAGCCGCCGTTGCGTTCGAGCGAGACGGTGCCTTCAAAGACGGCATGGCCAGCCAGGTCCTGCCGCAGCCGGCTGCTGGAGACGCCGCCCATCACTCGGTCGTCGATCGCGTCCCAGTCGGCAACCGCGCCAGGGTCACTGAAGTCGAACAGCAGCCTTCTCATCTCCGGGTCGCTCATGGAGCGATTCTGCGGCGTGGAGGTCTCGACGGCGGATGGCAAGATGCGCGCAAAGAAGGGAGGCAGGGATGAACCTTGGAGAACTGCAAGCCAAGTTGCGGCACTTCGCGGCGGAGCGCGACTGGCAGCCGTTTCACACGCCCAAGAACCTGACCACGGCCCTCATGGTCGAGGCGGGCGAGCTGGCGGAGATCTTCCAGTGGCAGACGCCGGAGGAGTCGCGGCTTTCGCACCAGGATGCCGGCACCAAGCAGCGCATCGGCGAGGAGGTCGCCGATGTACTGCTCTACCTGCTGCAGGTGGCGGATCACTGCCAGATCGATGTGGCGCAGGCGGTGCAAGACAAACTGGCGAGAAACGCAGTCAAGTACCCGGCGAAACGCGCGGTCACGCGGGTGGCGCCGATGCGTGCATCGGTGCCCGGTACGCACGTGCTGCTTGACTACGAGAACGTCCAGCCGAGCGATGCGGAGCTGCGGGCGCTGGTCCCGGATGTGGACCAGGTCTGGGTGTTCCATGGGCCGCACCAGCGCGAGGTCGAGAAGCGTTTCGCATCGTTCGGGACAGGTGCGACGGCGGTGCCGATCAGCAAGACGGGCAAGAACGCGCTCGACTTCCACCTTTCGTTCTACATGGGCTACATCGCGTCGCGGAATCCCGACTCGAAGATGGTCGTCGTCGCCAATGACAAGGGCTACGAACCCATGCTGGAGCATGCGAAGGCGATGGGGTTCGTGGTGCGCCGACAGCCTCATGGTGAGGTGACGCCACCTGCGAAGAAGGTCGCGGGGAAGAAGGGGGCCGCCAAGAAGGTCCCAGCGAAGAAGGTTGCTGCAAAGAAGGCGACGGCGAAGAAGGCTGCGGCCAAGCCTGTCGCTGCGAAGAGGCCAGTCGCCAATGTGCCAACGTCTTCGCCATCGGCGAAGAAGGCGTCGCCGCCGAAGGTCGCGCGGGCCAAGAAGGCGGCATCTTCGGCACCGGCCGGGGCAGAGGGTGTGGCGGCTGGGCCAGGCAAGGCGTTGGCCGGTCCGGCCTCTGTAGCGCCGAATCGCACCGGCGCCATCCCTGAGTCCCCGTCGCCCAAGAAGTCGGTGTCCGACGCCGACATCAAGAGGATCACCGAGAACCTTCTCAAGGTCGGTGTCAATCGCCCGACGAAGCCGGCCGCGCTGCGGCGCTTGTTGAAGTCGCTGCTCGCCGCCGAGACCGGGGATGCCTCGATCGAAGCAGCCTTGAACAGGCTGCTTGCCGCGCGAGTC
The DNA here is from genome assembly GCA_003265685.1 of Piscinibacter caeni. Taxonomy (GTDB): domain Bacteria; phylum Pseudomonadota; class Gammaproteobacteria; order Burkholderiales; family Burkholderiaceae_C; genus Piscinibacter; species Piscinibacter caeni. Next base: position 29,326 of record QJOU01000033.1, read on the forward strand.
ATCTCAATCGACGCCGGCAGCACAGTGTCGTACCCGGCCTTCCAATCTGCCGGACCTCAAGGAGAACTCGCCGGCTGAGTGACGCAGCGTCGTTCACCGCCGCGCCGCATGTGCGAGGCTTCCGAAGCAGGGCCCCAGTACGACTGACAGTGCCCGCGCTGCCCGCCCAGATGCGCGGGCTGTCCTGCTTGGCGCTACTGAGACTGACTGCTCGTCAATCGGCTCCTCACAAGATCGATCTTTGCCTTGTGGGCAAGTGGGCGATTGAACGCACGATCCTGGATCTGCTGGATGATCTTGCTGATCGGGATGTAGGCGAAGCTGAGGCCAGATTCGCTTTGGGTTCCCTTCATCGCGACAAAGTCGTAGGGGAAGTCGGCACAGAACTTGTGGAATCCCGAGAACTGAGCCAAGTCCGTCGAGAAGGTGAATCCTTCGGGGGCAAGGCGAGACTGGCGGGGGTGGTAGAGATCCGTGAAGAGGATGAACCACTCGCTGCCAGAGAAGGTCACGGCCTCGAACACGTCAATCGTGTCGATCGCGCCGATTCGGTGGAAGAGCAGTCGTTCGCCGCTGCGGGTCACGAGCTTCGACAGGTAGGCGAGCTGCCCGATCGGTCCATTCACCGGGATCGGATTGGTCTCAGCAAACCCGAACGGGCCGCTTCCGTTGGGGGCCCGGTCGTATGCCGGGCGTGCCTGGAGCGCCTCCTTCATGGCTGGATGAACCAGCTCCAGTTGGTACTGTTCGTCCTCGAGGATCCGGCGAATGTGCGCGAAGGCCTCCTGCAGCGCCTTCTGCTCCTTGTTGCCACCGAACAGGTTCGATAGAAAACCCATCTTCTGCCACGTTCCTTTGATTGATTGCAGCCCCGATGCGCCCCGTGCACCGCCCGGATTCAGTCGCTGAAGTAGTCGCTCAACTTGGAAACCCCCTTCTTGAATCCTCCACGCACGACGTGATCCAGCAGGTGCGTGTTCCAGTGATTCATGTAGGAGGCCGAACCATAGACCTTCTTGTCCGATTTGGAACCCACAACGAACTCGCCGTTCGAGGTCCAGACCTGAACGTCGTTCCACGACATTCGAACCCGCTCATTGGCACCCAGGAGTTTGTGCCGAACCAGCGTCACGCTACCGTCCTCCACGGTCACATCCCCGAAGGTCAGGGAACGGCCTTCTTTCAACGCCTCGCACATCTCAATCATCAAGCGCACGCACACCGCTCGCCACAGCGCATTGATGAAGCCGGTGTAGGTGGCTTCCTTCTTCAGGTTGATGACCGTCGAGCCACTCCGATTGGCAAGTGAAATCTGGTACTCGGTTCCCGTAGGAATGCCGTTCACCGAGTGACGCACAGCTCCCCAACGCACGGCCGTGATCGACTCGAGGGGATATCGCTGACCTTTCCACTCGATCCCGGCGGGCGAGATGCTCAGGCTGTCCTTGAACACGAGCCCCACATCAGCGCTGTAGGTGATGTCCCGTGCCCACTCCTGTTCTCGCACCTTGGCCTGCGCTTCGGCCTGGCGCTGCCTTACCTGGATATTTGCGAGCGTGCGGGCGTCCTCGGTGACGCGCTCGGAGACTTCTGGAAGCTCAGCAAAAAGCTCCTGCAAGAGGCCTGTCAATCTCTGCGAAAGCACCAGCATTCCGTGCTCATTGAAGAGATCAATCGCGAGGCTGCGGATCGAGAACGCCACGTCGCGGCTGGCGTCGTGGTCGATTCCGCGTGCCTTTGCGCTCAACTGGATGGGCTGGGCGAATCGATCGTAGTTGCGCGCGACCCGCTCGATCTTTTCGATGAAGGGCGCGACTGCCGCTTCCCCGGCGCTGACGGAGTCGCGTGCTGCGCGGAGAAGCTTCTGGATGGTCTCGGCCTCCTTTTCGAGGACGCTCTGCACCTCGACCGCATAGCTGTCGACCAACTCGTCGATGAGTTCCGGGGCGTGATCTTCCCCGCCACCCGTCGCACCATGAACGGCCTCAGTCAACGCGCCAAGCAACGTGACGGGAGGCAGCCGATTGAGGGCGCCCTTGATGGCGTTCTTGTATGCCCGCTTGCGATCCGCCAGTTCAGCCTCAATCAGTTCGGCGCCCTTGACTTCCGGGAAGCCGGACACTGCGCGGTCTTCGTTGATGTCTCGCCGTATTTCGTCGGCGTCCAGCTCATCGACCGCATGGGCGGTCTCCTGGATGAACGCGGCGAGGTCGTCTGCAGGCGCGTCTGCGCCCACGGCCTCGAACGCAGCCGCCAGGAGATTGCATCGGGCGAGGGGAGGTATGCCACTTTCCCGACGCACCGACTGAGGGTCACGCAGGAGGTTGTCGAGGAGCTGGGAGGCCTTGCGCGGCGAAACTCCGGGCAGCCACGCCATCTCGGCACCCAGGCGGTTCCGCGGGTTCGTCAAATCGCTGCGAGCCTTCTGGCAGTCGTCATGGTTGAGTTCAAGCGACTTGTGCTCTGCCTGTTCGACGATCTTCCTTCTGTCATCCCTGCTGCTGACGCCCAGCAATGCAAATGGGTTCCTGTGAAGGGCGGAGGTCGGCATTGGTTTCATGGATCCGGCGCTGGCCGGCGCCGGTGGTGTCGATGGTGCGCCCGCTTGTCTTTGCGGGCTGCGAGCCGGCGGTGCAGAAGGGGCAGCGGCAGCTGACGCACCGCCCAGCATGGCCATCAGTTGCGGGTCCATCAGGGCTTCCCGCGCCTCGGCCAGTTTTGCCGACGTCGCGGAGAGTCGGAGGTGGTTCTTGATCTCGTGTGCGAAATGGGCCAGCTGTGCTTTCGTCGAGAGATGCTCGGACAACACCAGCGACAGCGCCAGCGCGACTTCGTGCCGCGGCGTCTCGCCGCAGGCACTGCAGGCGAGCAGCGGGCTTGTCTTTTCGGCGCCGCACTTGAAACAGACAGCGGATGTCATTCGGTCGGAATCGCGGACACGGTCATCGAGACGAGACTTGGGCCAGTTCTCGGCGCAAGCATCCGTAGTAGGCGCCTGGCCCGCTGATGCGCTGGGTAGTCTCGCAGGCCCTCTCGATCGACGCCTGTTGACCAGAACTCAGGCGCGACAGGTCGGGTGGACCGCCAGATGCTCGAAGTCCCGCAAGCTCGCGGCGCAGGCAGGCGTAGTGGCTGCCCGGACCGCTGATGCGCTGCGTCGTCTCACACGCTCGCTCGATCGCCATCCGCTCTGAGTCGCTGGCCGTCGAGAGGTCCGGACGTCCTCCTGACGCTCGAAGGCTGGCGCCCTCGCGGCGGAGGCACTCGTAGTACGCGCCCGGGCCGCTGATTCGCTGTGTCGTTTCGCAGGCCCGTTCAATGGCCACTCGCTCGGCGTCGCTGGCGTGGGACAGGTCTGGGCGACCGCCCGACGAGCGTAGGGCTGAACGCTCCCGAACCAGGCAGCCGTAGTACGCGCCGGGACCGCTGATGCGCTGTGTCGTCTCACAGGCGCGCTCGATGGCAGACCTCTCTGCCTCGCTGGCCATCGACAAGTCGGGTCTGCCTCCAGAAGACTTGAGGCTGGAAACCTCCCTTGCCAGACACGCGTTGTAGGCGACGTCTCCACTGATGCGGCGCGTCGTCTCGCAAGCCCGTTCGATCGCAGCCTGCTCGGAGGCCGTGGGATCAGTGGCCCCCGAACTCGACGCCACGGTACCCGAGGGTGTCAGACCCGGAGTGGGGACGTCCAGCGGCCGTCCGGCAACCTGATCCTGGAGCGTGCCCTGTCGGCCTTCCTGCAAGCTGGATGCTCCGGCTCGTTCGCCCGGATCGATTGCCGCTGGAGGTTGCACGGCTCCTCGCATTGTCGTCAGGTCGACCTTCTCGGCGGGATCAGCTCCGGCAGCAGCTCTCGCGGCCCAAGTGCTTCTGGCCTTCAGGACCCTCTGGGCGAATGACGCAGGCGATGCCTTGGGCAAGTTGGCGAATCGCCCCTCAGCCTGCTCGTGATAGGCGCGGAGGGCTGCTTGCATGTCGCCGCCTTCAGCATCCTGGAAGTGGCGCAGGATGACGCAGCCGAACCGCAGGTTGGCCTGCATGTGGAACAGCTTCGCTGCGTCTCCATCCCCAATCTCGTCCGACCAGCTGGGCGCAACTTGCATGTAGCCCCGCGCCCCCGATTCACTGATCGCGTACTTCCGGAAGGCGCTCGCCACCTGAACCAGTCCCAGTACGAGATTCGGCTCGAGTCCAGCCCGAGCACTCTCGTACCAGACCGTGCGTAGAAACTCCTGCCGCGTCGCCTCGTCCTTGATGGCAGCCAGATGCGGGCTCGTCCGGGTCTGCCACTGTTCATAGCGATTGCGACTGTCCTCATCGGAGAACTGCAGGCGGGGGCCATCGCCGTCCCTGGTCGCCAATGCCGAAGCTATGCTGTCCTGCAAGGCCTGCCCAGATCCCCCGACCTTGGGTCGACGCTTCGGCGGTTCCTGGCGGAATCGGCCGCGCCCTTCTGCTTCAAGTTCTGCTCGCGTGCTCTCCACCTCGGCGCGCGCGCTCTCCAACGAGCCCCGACGGTACTTGAACGAACTGCAGCGCGAGTTGTAGTCCGCCACCATGCCATTGAAGCGATCGACATCGGCCTCGTTGTATCCGCTGATCACTGACTTGGCCGCAGTCATCCGGATGTCTTCGGCGAGGCAATAGCGAATCTGGGAGTTGCTCAGAACGATGCCCGTGCCCACCGGCGGGCGATCTTCCACCGGGCGGCTCGGAGGTGGAGGGGGCACCACCGGAGGCTGCCAGGTGGGACTCGGCAGCGCAGCGGAACGCGGCGGCTCGCTCGGCGTGTACGCAGGTGCAGGCGCTGAGGTCTTGTCGCCCGACTGTGCAACCAACCAGAGGACACCGACCACCGCGCCGACACCGAGGAGCCACTTGCCGGCACCGGAGCCGCCGGTGGGCTGTGGAGGCGCCTGGTAGGGGCGCTGCGACGAGTCCGGGGTGGCCGGCGCAGTGCCGGTCGGATCCGGCTGCTTCGGTGCCTGCGGCGTCCGAGCCGGTTGGACCAAGGTGCCGTCTACGTCCGACACCATCGACGAAAGCCCGGCAAAGCCCTTGCCCGGATCCTTCTGTTCTTGGTCTCCTCCCTCCGACACGTCCTTCTCCCTAGATGAAGCCGATCCGGCGCTGCGCGCCGCCCTCTCGTTCTCGAGCAGGTGTAGCCCCGAGTGCGGTCAGGAGGCTCTCCTGATCCAGCGTGCTCTTGCCGGCGCGCGCCGCGAGCCGCGCACCCTCGCGCACGACGAAAGCGACGTCCGACAGAGGCCGGCCGGCCAGTTCGCGGGCCAATGGCGAGGGATCGACGTCCTTCTCCCTGGGAAGGCCGGCAAGGAGCTTGTCCAGCAGTGAGGTGACCTCCGCTTCGTTGGCGTAGTCCACCTTGATCACATGATCGAAGCGGCCTCTGCGCAGGATCGCCGGATCGATCATGTCAACTCGATTGGTCATCGCGATGATCAGCACATCGTTCTTGGCCGCCTCAGGAATGCGACGAAGGAACTCGGCGACCTCTTCGACGCGGTGGTGGCCTGATCCCATCTCACGATCGGCAAGGAATGCCTCCATCTCATCGATCACCAACACGGACGGTGCGCTCTGCATCGCCTTGTCAAAGACTTCAGCGACCTTCTTGCTGGTCTCATGGATGTAGGGGCTGGCCACGCTCGATGCATCGATCTGGAAACTCGGCCAGCCCAGAAAGTCGATCAACCGGTCCACCGCAAAAGTCTTCCCGCAGCCAGGCGGCCCATGGAGCACTACGGCGGATGGAAACTCGATCCCGAGCGACTTGTAGCGCTCACGGTTCTGCACGATGTCGACGACATGCTCGTTGAAGAAGTCAGCCAGTTCCTCTCTGCCGGGAAGCTCGAAGATCGCCGCGTCCACATGGTCCGCAGCCTTCTGCGGCGTGGGCAGGGCTGCCGGCACCGGCGTGGCCTCGATGGGAGTCCGTGGAGTTCGCCTCACGTCGCCGGGAATCACCTCTGCAACATCGAATCCGGCAGCCTGCACGACTTCCTTGAGGTGTCCGGCACCAAGCCAACTCATCGTCTGGCGCAGTCTGCGGAACGACTTGGCAGACACGCTCGCCCCGCCGGTCAGCCAGTACCCCAGCACGACGTCATCGTCAGTTCGCGAGCTGATGCTGTACGTCGGCAACAGGCGGCTGATCTTCTCGACATAGAGGGCATCCTGCAGAGGCGACTCGGCATCGAGCGCGCGTGTTGCCTTGAGCGCCAAGGCGAACGCGAGAGCCTCCGCCTTGGTGTCCGGCGATCGGCCCTCCGACACCGGACATAGCACCTGGCTTGCGCCGCACGAGACTGACAGGAGTCGCTGCTCTCCGAAGGCAAAGGGTATGAGGGTGCCCGGCTCGACAAGGCCCGCATCCATCCATCGCTGGGAAAGTTCGTCATGAACAACCAGCGCGCGCCCACCGCCGCTGGTTTCAAGGATCTGCCACTGGGCACCCTCGAAGAGTGCAATGCGAGCGGCCGCACCGTCTGGCAGCTTGAAGCCGATCGGGAGCCAGGGGTCGAGTGCCATGGTTCAGCTCCGCACGATGTTCGCGCTGAGGGTCATCTCGTCATCCCCACCGGACCCTATCCGGATCGAGTCCAACTGGATCACTACTGAACGCAACTTCTCGATGTCGTTTGCCTTCAGTGCCTCGGCACCTGCATTTGCCAGTTGGGCGTGTTCTCGCGCGTCCGGAAAGAGATAGGTGTCCGTGGCCAGCCACTTGAAACGATCGATCACGAACCAGTCCTGCCGCCACAAGATCATGAAGTTCTTGCTCCGAAGCTCATCCAGGTGCGCTTCGAAGTCACCGCTGTTGTTGTCGATTGCCCGCTGCGCGGTCTTCGCAAGGTTGTCGAACGAACTGGCTTCGCTCGGGCGGGCATGCTCGCGAACGGCCTCGTCGAAGAATCCGACGGCCTTGTCGAGTTCCATCTGACGAATCTCCTTGAGATGGCCTTTTCGTGCCAGTGCCAGTAGCCGCTTGGCCTCCTGCACGTCGTCCATCGCCTGCTTTGCAGTCTCAGGGTCGGTCTCGCCATTCTTGATAGATTCAGCCTGTTCAAGCTTCTCCCGAGCCTGGGCAAGCCGTGGATCGTCAATCTTTGACTCCATCTCTTCGAGTCGCTGAAGCGCGTGCTCGGATTGATCCGTGACTAGCTTGGATGCCTGCGAGTAGTCGATCTGACCGTCCTGGCGCGAGTAGAAGTTCCGTCCGCTGTGAAAGGAGGCTCCTATCGAAGGAACGGAAACCTCCATGATGATGTTTCCGGAATCGAGGACTTCATAGTCGCAAACCAGCTCAGACCCGGCAGCGATGACCCCATCGTCGAAGTCTGATCCCTTGATCTTGAGAACTCCGATGTATCGGTTGTCATATATCGGATCCTCGATCTCTCCTTCCCAGAGCTTGAAGTTGATCGACCCTGCACTCCCGGCCTTGAGCGACTCTTCCGTCTTGAAGGTCTTCTTGCCCTTCTTCGGGAGCTGGTCGCCTTCGCGGACGAGGTGGTCCAGCACAGTTCGTCCGCCCAACTTCTCCCGCGCCTCCACACCGATCGAATGCGAGGCCGGTATCGCGTCGATGCTAGCTGCGGTTCGGGCGATGACGATCCTGTCTTCCTTCAGCGCGACCGGGCCACCCTTTGAGTCGAAAACGAAGACCTTGAAGGTGTTCTCGCCTGGCTTGGCCAGGCTCAGTTCGATTGCGGCACCGTCGTTCAGCGGCAGGCGGCCAGACGACCATCCGGTATCAAGACTGTCGATCTGGAACTCCGCGCCGGCCGCCGCCTTTCCGCCGACCTTGACCACGATCTTCGCCTTGGAGTCCGGCGTGCGCGCGATGTAGTTGAATGAGATGTCCAGCGTGCCGCCGGCGCTGAGCGCGCCGCGCGCGCTCTTGCGTCCTCGGCTTTGCGAAGCCCAGTCGATGGACTCTGCGAACACGGCCGCGCCTTCCGCCACTGCGGTCATCGGGTTGACGTCGGTCGACGGCGCGATTCCCAGTTCGAAAGCCACCTTGTCGCGCAGCGGCTTGTATTGGGTCGGGCCGCCAACGAAGACCACCCGTTCCACATCGTTAGGACTCAGGCCGGCCTTTTCGAGGGTGTCGCGTGCGGACCGGATCGCCTCGTCGATCTTCGAGGCGATCAGGTCGTCCAGCTGCGCCCTGTCGAACGGGATATCGACATAGACCTCCGCCCCGGACTCGTCGGTCGCGCCCAAGTCGGACTCTGTCAGGGTGATGACGGATTCCTCCTTGGCCGAGAGCTCGATCTTCGCCTTCTCGGCGGCCCAGAGGCACATCCTCAACAGGGACTTGTACTTCGGATTCGCGCTGAGATCCTCCGGCAGATCGAAGTTCTGCTGAAGCCATGGCTTGACGACGTTGTCGAGAATCGAGCGGTCGAAGTCCGTACCTCCGCACATCGCGACACCGCCGTGCGCGAGGAGACTCACCCGGCCGCTGATACTCTCCGCCAGCGCAATGTCCAGCGTGCCGCCCCCCAGGTCGAAGACGAGAAAGACGCCGTCGCCCTTGCGCTGCTTCATGACGCACATCACGGCGGCAACAGGCTCCTGCATCAGTGCCACGTTGCCGAGACCGGCCATTTCGGCGGCAGCGAGCGTGGCGTCCTTCTGCATCTGGTTGAAGGCTGCCGGAACCGTGATCACGGTTCCTGTCTGCCCACCGTTGCGAATCTCCTCAGGCAGGTATCCGAAGCAGAGCTTGAGGATCTCGGCAGAACACTCCTCTGGCGTCATCGTGATGTTCACCGCGCCGAGCTTCACCGGCGTGCTCGTGCCCATCATCCGCTTGAACTTCGTGGCGGCGTTGTCCGGATTCTTTGCTGCGCTGTCGTAGGCGCGCTTGCCAAGATACTTGTTGCCGCGTCGATCAATGAAGATGGCCGACGGCGTGACGTCGTTTTGGTCGGGGCTCTTGTACAGGCGGACAGTCTCTCCGTCATAGGAGCAGATGGCGCTGTTGGTCGTACCGAGATCTATGCCGATGTATTTCATGCGTGTGCCTTCCCGAGCATCACCGTGCCTTGTCTTCGAAGACCCTCGGGGCCCATGATGATGGGCTCCACCATTTGCTCGACCAAGAGCACATCGTCGGGCCCGAAGTCACCGATGTTCAGCGCCGATGCTGCCATGCCGGGGTCGAATGGCTGTCCCTCGACGTTCACGAGTCGCAGGCCGCTTGCCTCCAGACTCTCTTCCAGCTTCTTCTGGAAGTAGCGCAACTGATTCACATAGCGCGAACTGTCACCCGCGTCGAGCCTGCTCACGAGACGCGCGAACAGGCGCGAGAAGCGCCAGCTCTCGACGGCGATCTCGATGAGCGATCGTTCGAGCTGTTCGCTTTCGACTGGCTGCTCATTCGACATGACTACGTCCTTCCTCCTCTGGATTGCGCGCATTCGCTGCCGGCTCCGACTGCTTCCGGATCCAGAGGTCAATGTCAGCCTTGGAATAGCGCCAAGTTCCCCCGACCTTGAAGGACGGGATCTTTCGTGCTGCGGAGAGCCGGTAGATCGTGCGCTCCATGACCTTGAGGTAGGCCGAGAGCTCCCTGATGGTGAGGATCTCCATGCCGATGGATTGGATGGGCATCGCCAAGGAAAATCTGTCAGGTTTGCGCAGAGTACGACACGTCATTCAAGGGTACTACGCCAGTGACGGCGATCGTGATCGAAGGCTCTCCTCAAATGGAGGGGTCGTCATTTCTTGGGGTGACTTCAGTGCCAGGTAGCGCGAGGTGGGATGTTGCCGATGCATCTCACTTCTTGACGCTGAGTCGGCCTTGCGTCTCCCCGCTGCGCGGGGCCGGGCTGTCGCGCTGCGCGTCGAGCCACCGGGGTACCGGCGTCTCACCCCTGACGGGCTTCCATCCCTGACGCAACACGGTCAGGCCGGCGGAGCCGGCTGAGACACGCGGCGGCCCTTTCCCATGCCCGGGGATCGCGGGCTGCTTCGTCCGTCCTGCTGCGCAGGACCGACGCCCGCTTGGCGATCGGGCCGGCTCGCAGGTCGCTGCGCTGTGCTCCGCTCGGTGCTCGCGCGTCCCGAACGCCACCCCGGTCACCCGCCAAGCCCGGAGCCGGGCCGCTGAAGACCGAATGCGTTGAAGTGCTCGCAGCGGCTCGACCGCCGCGCCATTCGCTGCGCTCGGTGGCACGTCGGCCGCAGAGCCGCCGCTGCTCGTGATCGTTCGGCCGGCTACGCTGCAACCGCTGCGCCAGGCGAGCTGGCACAGCGGCCGCGGCGCTGCGCCGCCCGTGGGGAGGGGCAGCCCGTGCGCCAGTCGTCCCACCGCGCTCCCCCCACGCGCCCCCGTCGAATTGCGAGGGGGACTTGTGGGGGGATCTTCAAGCGGTGGGCCGGGAAACCGGCTCACTGCTTCGGCTGCGAAGAACACCACCCATCCCCAACCCCTTCCCGTGAGGGAAGGGGCCATGCCCACCCCCCGCCCGCCCGTGGGCGGGAGCAAGGGAGTCCGAGCGAGAGGATCAGTTTTCAGGGAACCCGGACCGGGACCCGGCTGGTTGCTCTCGATCGGAGATCGTCATGGCAAACGTTTCTGTCATCCAGCGTCACGCGCACCTGGCCGGTGCCGTCAAGCTCGAATTCGTCAACGGCCGCGAAGGCAAGATCGCCAAGGCCGTGCTGACCGCGATCAGCAACACGCGGCGCGGTTCGGGTGAGGCCCGCGAGGAGGAATCCACCGCGATCCAGTGGACGCTGTGGGGCAAGCAGGCCGAGAACGCCGCCGAGTACCTGGGCAAGGGCTCGCACGTGAACATCGTCGGCCGGCTGCGCAACAACAACTACGAGAAGGACGGCGAGACCGTCTACGGGATGGCGTTCACCGCCGAGGAGATCGACTACCTCGACAGCCGCGCCGAGAGCGAAGCACGCCGCAACGGCGGCCCCGGTACCGACGGCGGCACCAACAGCGCCGAGCGCTCCAGCACCCCGGCCGCGAGCCGCAAGCCCCGCGCCGCGCGCCAGCCGGCGCACGCCGACGCCTGAACCCTCATCGGGTGGGCGTGAAGCCACTGAGCCGCGCCCGCCCTTCGAACTTCATTCAACGATCGAAGGAAACCATCATGTACTCGACCCCGACCCTGGCGAGCCGCTTTGCCCGCAACACCCGCGTGATGCGCGGCGACCAGCCCCTGAGCGAAGACCAGATGCGCGCCGCGGCGCCGTCCATCTTCGCCGAGGGCAAGCACGCGAGCCGCTCCGAGCGCTACACCTACATCCCCACCATCGATGTCCTGCGCGGCCTGCGCAAGGAGGGCTTCGAGCCCTTCATGGTCGCCCAGGGGCAGAGTCGCGTCGAAGGCAAGGCGGAGTTCACCAAGCACATGATCCGCATGCGCCACGCCGGGCAGGTGCAGACCTGGACCGAGGCGAACGAGATCATCCTGATCAACAGCCACGACGGCGCCAGCAGCTACCAGATGCTCGCGGGCATGTTCCGCTTCGTCTGCTGCAACGGCCTGGTGGTCGGCGAGGTGGTGGAGGACATCCGCATCCCGCACAAGGGCAACATCCAAGGCGAGGTGATCGAAGGCGCCTTCCGCGTGCTCGACGAGTTCGAGGCGGTGGGCGAGCACACCGAGGCGATGAAGGCGCTGCAGCTCGAGCCGCCCGAGGAGATCGCCTTCGCGACGGCCGCCCTGGCACTGCGCTTCGGCGAGCGCACGGTGGAGGAGGGCGGGGGCCATGCCCCGGCGCCGGTGACGGCCGAGCAGCTGATCGAGGCTCGCCGGCCCGAGGACATCGGGCACAGCCTGTGGACGACGTTCCAGCGCGTGCAGGAGAACGTGATCCGCGGCGGGCAGCCGGGCCGCAGCGCCCAGGGGCGCCGGCTGCAGACCCGGCCCGTGGGCAGCATCGACCGCGGCGTGAGCCTGAACCGTGCGCTGTGGATGCTGGCCGAGGAGATGCGCAAGCTGAAGGGCTGACCTGATGGCACGCCGGCCCGGCGACTGGGCCGGCGTGTCAGGCCCATGTGGCGCCTGCCGAAACGCGCGGGCCGGCTGTCGCCGGCCCGCGGCAATACCGGCGCCGCGCTTGCCTACGGCTGCACGCGGCGCCCGAGACATTCAGCGCTCGTGCGCACGGGCTGACCTATGAGCCCTCAGCCCCCAGCCCTCGGTCATCGCACGCTCGTGGTCCTGGCCACCGTAGAAGACGCCGAGGACCGATACCACCATGTGCTCGTCGTCGACGGCGTATGCGATAACTGTGCGCCCCTTGTGGTGCGTAAGTCTGAGGCCGGGCCGGATGTCTTCACGGGGCACGCCCCGGTGCGGGAAGAGCGACAGACCTTCGCAGGTGTCGATCACGGCGCTGCAGTAGTCCTGCGCAATCGTCGGTGAGGCCCGTCCTGCGATGTCCAGGTAGAGAACTTCGAGCTGGTCGCTGGCCTCGGGGGCGTAAACGACCTCGTAGGCTGTCAGGCCTTCGCCGAAGCCTTCTTGTGGACGGCGGCGAGGCGCGCCTTGACGGCGCTGGCCGCCACCGCCCGCGAAGGCTCGGCCTTCAGCTTGTCGTAGGCGGCGGCCACGTCCTTGCGCAGCCAATCCTCGACAGCGCGATCGCGCGCCAGCAGCACGCGCAGGCCATCGCGGATCACTTCGCTTTCCGTGGCGTACTCGCCCGAGGCCACCTTCGCGCGCACTGCCTCGGCCATCTCGTGGGGCAGGGTGATGCTGAACTGCTGGGTCGAGCGCATGGCGGTCCTCGCGGCTGTAGGATTGAATCCTACACTGGGTGATGTCACCCTGCAGGCCGACGTTCAGCGCGTCCACAGCGTAACCGCCACGGCCCAGGTCACGGCCGAGGCCGTCGCTGCCGCGGCCGCGTGTGTCAGCCATGGCTCCCACCGCGATCTCGGCGGCTCTGCCGGAGGATGGACTGCGGTCTGCAGCCGCTGCAGCGTGGCGCCGAGCTCTGCGCCGAACGCGACGCGCGCGGCGTCGGCCATCGCCCGAGCCTGTACGTCGGCCGACCGACGCGCCGCTTCATCGGTTCGCGCGAGGATGTGCTGCACCACCTGGACCTTCGCCTTCTCGGACAAGGCCGCCACCTGGGTTTCGAAGGTGGTGAGCTGGCCTGCGAGCCCGCTGTGTGCGTCGGCCAGGGCCTGCCGCGACAGATCCAGTGCCGGCACCAGCGCTTCGACCTGCGCGATCAGCTTGGCCGCCTCGCCGAGCGCATCGACGATCAGCGCTTCGCGGGTCGTCTTGGGATTCGTCATGCCGCAGGCACCGCCGGATCGCGCGTCGCAAGGCTTTGCAGGTCCAACGCCGCGAAGCACTCATCGAGTTCCGTCACAACGCCGCGCGCCAGCCTCTGGATCGCCAGGCGACGTGCCAGGGCAACCTTGTCGGTCTGAGACTCGGCCTTGGCGATCTGGGCCTTGTAGTCGGTGTCGTCCGCCGCCAGGTCGGCCAGCGTCTGGCCTGTGCCACGTACGAGCGAGTACACCTCGTTGAACGGGACGACCGCCGACAGGTTCGGCCTGGCGATGCCCTTCGACGCACAGTACGCCAGCAAGGTCGCGAAGGTGGTCTCGACCGGATCCTCCTCGTCGACCTGGTTGAAGATCACGCGCAGTCGTTCTGGCGGTACGCCGATGCGCACCAGTTCTGCCAGCGTTGCCGCGGTGTCCTGCTGCTGCTTGCGGTCCGGCACGGTCGGCACGACGAAGCCGTCGAAGTCCCGCTGGCTGTCGCGGTAGCGCCTCATCAGCTTGAGGAGTTCCTCGACATTGCTCGCGCCGATGTCGACCACGACGTTGTCGACGCTCTGCAGGAACTCCTGCAACTGCGCGAACTGCCGGCCGCGGATCGTCACCGCCTGGCCGTTGTCCGCGTTAATGCTCTCGACGGCGACGACCTGGCAGTCGGGGATGCGAGGCGCCAGCAGATGGCAGGCCACCGTGGACTTGCCGACGTTGCCCGAGAAGTTGATGACGGCGAGTTTCATGAGGTCTCCTTGGTGGTGAAGAGAGGGTTGCTCTCGTGAGAGGCGAAGAACGCTTCGGCGTCCTGCTTGCAGTCGAAGTTACGGACCGACACCGCGCCGGGGGTGTCCTGCCGGGGCGCGGCAGGGGCAGGCATCGCGACTGACACGCTCGGCAGGTCCTGCGCCCCGGCAACGGTTGTTGAAGGCGTCCGGTCCGGGCCTGCACGCCGCTCCCCGACGGCCCTCGCAACTTCCCTTTGGACGGTGCTGTTGCTCACGTGCACGCCGGCACCCGCCAGCGCCTCGCGGATCGCCTCGAACGTGTAGCCCTGTGCGCGGAGATTGACGATGTCGGCGGCATACGCTCGAGCCTTCCGTGCGTTGGGGCCGGGAGGGCGGACCGGGATCAGATTCATCGGCTCCTCGTCGGTCAGTCGCTGTTCAGGCGTTGTGCAGGTTCTGCGCAATCGCTACGCACGCTGTGCGGCTCTTGTGCATCGGGTGACCGTGAGTTGGTCAACCTTGTGCATTGCCTATGCATCGCTTGGTCACTGGCTATGCATCGCCTACGCGGTGCCTAGTCAAGGCCATCGTATGAGCGCGCATGACGCCAGCGCGTGCGGCATTTCGTCCCAAATCTCGCAGGCAAGCTGCCTCGATCCGAGCCAATACTGGTCTTCAAGGTGAGTGCAGAGATAGGCGGCCTGCCGCCAGTTTCACAAGCGCTTCGCGCCCCTCCATCCGTCGGCTCATGAACACCACTGCCCATGACTTCGTCACTGTCGATATGCGCGGCTTGAAGGCCGCGCTGGTGGCGCGTGCGCAGGCCGAACGCGTCAGCGTTTCGGTGCTGGTGCGCGGCGCAGTGGCCCGCGATCTCGGGCTCGGCGTGGAGTGCGAGCCGCAACGTGCGGACACGCCCAGCCGCGGCTCTTCGTGTGCCGCCAGCGTCAAGCTGTCGATCCGCATGACCGCGGAGGAGGCGCAGCAACTTGCCGCTGGCGCGCGTGCAGCGGGCCTGTCGAGAGGAGCCTACCTGGCCGGTCTCATCGCCAACGTGCCCGTGCTGTCGGCGGGTGGTGGCCGTGCCGAGCACATCGCTTCCTTGATGGCATCCAGCGCCGAACTGGCGACCTTGAGCCGAAACATCCACCGGCTGACGGCGCTGCTGCGCCAGGCCAACGTGGAGCCTGCCAGGCCGTACCGCGTGATGCTGGACACCCTGGCCGGCGACGTGCGCCGCCATCTCGAGCTGGCCGCTCGTGCGCTGGCAGACCTGCAGCCGCGCGGCGGCAATGCTCCGCCTCCCGCTCGCTCTCCGCACTGACGCAAGGAGATCCGCATGGCACAGCCACCCAACATCGACGGCGTCCTGATCACCTGGGGCGACCGCCTGTTCTATCCGGGTAACCGCGTCGTCAAGGTAAAGCCGCAACCGCGCCTCAGGGGCGAGGCCGCCCGGCAGCGCGCTGCTGCGATCCGCAGGCGCATTGAGGCGACGGTGGTCCGTCGTGCGCCGCAAGTCATGGTCAAGGTGACGGGCGGTGGACGCGGCATGAGGGCCATCGCTGCGCACTTTCGCTACATCAGCAAGAGCGGGCGCTTGGAGATCGAGGACCAGCGCGGCGAGACGATGCGAGGCAAGGACGCGCTGTACGACCTGGCAGAAGAGTGGCGCTTCGGCGGCTCACTGATCCCCGATAAAGCCGAGCCTGGCCACCGGCGCGCAGCGTTCAACATCATGCTGTCCATGCCGCGGGGAACAGACCCGCTTGCCGTGCAACGCGCAGCGCGCGAGTTCGCCCAGGCCGAGCTGGCGGACCACAAGTACGTGATGGTCCTGCACGATCACCAGGCCAACCCGCACGTTCACATCAGCGTGCGTGCGGAGTCGAGGCACGGCAAGCGCCTGATTCCGCGCAAAGCTGACCTGCATCGGTGGCGCGAGACCTTTGCTGAGAAGCTGCGCGGGCACGGCATTGAGGCCGAAGCGACGCGACAGGCCACCCGCGGCAAGAGCCGGAACTACGATCCGCTGTGGCGCGTGAAGGCGCGCGAGGATGGCCGACTTCGTACCTCCAAGGTCGGCACGAAGAGTGGCGTGCGCGCAATCGCGACGCGGGCGGAGGCGGTGGACGCGTGGAATCGGCTTGGCCAGGCCTTGGCGATGTCGGGAAGCCGCGCCGACCGAGAGCTTGCGCGATCGATCGCAAGATTCGTTCGAGAGATGCCCAAGACCGAGGTCTCCATCCGGCGGGATCATGAGCCGACTCGATCGGCTTCAGGCCAGCCAGTGCCGCGCATTCCCGAGAGGTGATCATTAGTCAGCAGGGTGCGGCCCGCCATCAACCCCGGTACCGATCATCAACCGCGTACAGTTGCTGCCAAACCAGGGGTTCTTCGGTCGGTCTGCTGAACGCTGATGCGCAACATCTTCCTGCTCTACATGCCGCCCGGCAACGCCGAGGCCATGCTTCACTACCGGGACACGATCCAGAACCGGGTGCCGATGGAGCGGCTTGCTCGATTCCTGTCGCGAGACCAGGTAGAGCGGTTGAGGGAGGTTTTCGGCAACCGTCCGATTGCGGTCTGGGGTTCCAGGAACAGCCCTGCCAACCGGGCGAAGTTCGAACGCATGGGTGTCGGCGATGACCTCTTGATCGTGGAGGGCGAGGCCATCAAGTTGATGGGCAAGGTCGCCTACAAGGCGATCAACCCCGACCTGTCGCGGGAGCTTTGGCGCAACCTGAACGGTGATTCGAGCGAAGGCTGGGATCTGGTGTACTTCATCGCCAATCCGATTGAAGTCGGCGTGCCCTTCGTCGAGTTCTGCAGGCTGCTGGGCTACGAGCCCAACTACCAGTTGCGCGGCTTCACATCAGTCTCTGAGGAGCGCCTCGGCCGCTTCTACGAGCACTACGACGACCTCTACTCGATTCTGGTTCGGCTCAGAAGCGGCAAGGCCGTCGAGCAGCGCGAAGCCCCGAAAGCCGAAGAGCCGGCGCCACCCCCATTGGTTGAGGTGGAGCGGGAGGATGTCGACGCCGTCCTGGCGAGCGAGGTCGTCAGCGACCACGTCAAAATGCAGTGGAAGCTGGCCAGCCTGGGCCTGAAGGCAGGCGAGAAGGTCTGGGTGCCCGCCGGAGACCAGGGCAAGCTTCGTAAGGTCTACGAGTTCAACGAATTCGAGACCGAGTTCGCCGCCGGCATCGACCTGCCCAAGTCCTACGTCGAGAACATTGACGTGGTGTGGAAGGAGGAGTTCCGCATCGACGCCGCCTTCGAGATCGAGAACACCACGGCCATTTATTCCGGCCTGCTGCGGTTTGCCGACTTGTCCATCCTGGCGCCGAACACCACGTACCCGATGTTCATCGTGGCGCCGGTGGAGAAGCGAAACCGCGTGCGGGAGCAGCTGCTTCGCCCGGCCTTCCGCCGCCTCGAACTGCGCGACAAAGTCAAGTTCCTGCCCTACGAGGCGGTGGACGACATTGACCGATTCTTCGCCACCTCCAGCAGCGGCCTCTCCGTGGCTCTGATCGCCGGTAAGGCCGAAGTGCTGACCTGAGTCACGGTGCTGACGGCCGTGGCGCGCGGCTAGTTCGACACTTTCGGCCGATCCCTTGGCGCGGCCCTCACCCAGAGCTTGGCCGTCAGGGTTTCGCTGCGGCCCGGCTGCCTCGTTTAAGTTCGGCTTCCATCCTGACGACCAGTTCGGAGAGGCTGAGGCCGAGTGCCACCGCCAGCTTGAGCGCGATGGCCATGGTCGGCATGTGCTCGCCGCGCTCGATCTTCCCCACGTGCGAGCGCTCTACACCGGCGGAGTGCGCTAGGGCTTCCTGCGCCAGGTTGTGCTCCAACCGGGCGGCACGAAGCGCCGATCCGAAGGCTGCAGCAACGACTGGGTCACTGGTCTTCGCTCCCTCTGGACGGCCGGGCTTGACTGAACGCTCAGACATTGCGCCGAGCGTCGGACGCTGAGCGCTTCTAAACCACGTTATCTTTAACCCATTCTTGAGGTCCACTTTCGGACTTCAGGCCGCGTCGAGGCCTCGGAAGGAGGTCTGATGCCCGCCCGTCGTCGATGCGCTGCCTGCGGCCAGGTTTTCAAGGTCCTGCCGCAGGTTCCCGAGCAGAGCTACTGCGCAGAGGACGCCTGCCAGCGGGAAAGACGCAAGCTGTGGCAGCGCGCCCGTCGGCTGGAAGACCCCGACTACCGGGAGAACCAGGCACGGGCACAGGAAGCGTGGCTGGCTCGCAACCCCGACTACTGGCGAGAGTACCGCCGACGGAACCCCGAGTACACGCAGCAGAACCGCGAGCGTCAACGCACCCGACTGCAAGAAGCACGCGCCACGGAGCCTTCGGCAGCAGATCAGGCCGAGGTTGCCGAGCTGCTCGGATCGGGGATCTACCGCCTGAAGATCCTGGCCATCGATCGCTTTGCAAAGATGGACGTGTGCTTCCTCGTGGAACTCGCGCCCGTGAGAGGGGACGGGCCCTCATGAGCATGTTTGCAAAGAGAGGACTCGCTCGGCGCGCAAGTGCGCCGCTGATACCTTGATCGTCCGATCACCGCACCATGTCCGCAGCAAGCGACACACCGGACGGTGAGTGTCCTCACCGAGCACCCTGAGCAAGCACAACCATGTCCACCGAAGATGGCGGCACCGGCACGTCGGTACCGAGCATGCGTGCCGCCCGATATGTCCGGATGTCCACTGAGCATCAGCAGTACTCCACCGAGAACCAGGGCGACAAGATCCGCGAGTACGCTGAGCGGCGCGGCCTGGAAATCGTCCGGACCTATGCAGACGAGGGCAAGAGCGGCCTGCGCATCGACGGTCGCGAGGCCCTGCAGCGGCTAATCCGCGACGTCGAGACCGGCAACGTGGACTTCCAGGTCATCCTCGTCTACGACGTGAGCCGATGGGGGCGGTTCCAGGACGCCGACGAATCGGCCTACTACGAGTACATCTGCCGGCGGGCAGGCATCCAGGTCGCCTACTGCGCGGAGCAGTTCGAGAACGACGGCTCCCCGGTGTCGACGATCGTCAAGGGCGTCAAGCGGGCGATGGCCGGGGAGTACAGCCGTGAGCTGTCGGCCAAGGTGTTTGCGGGGCAGTGTCGGCTGATCGAACTCGGCTTCCGCCAGGGTGGACCCGCCGGCTTCGGCCTTCGCCGGGTGCTTGTCGACCAGGCTGGCCAGTTCAAGGCTTCGCTCTCGCGTGGCGAGCACAAGAGCCTGCAGACCGACCGGGTCATCCTGATGCCAGGCCCGGACGAGGAGGTGGAGATCGTCAACCAGATGTTCCGGTGGTTCGTCGGCGACGGGCTTGTCGAGTCCCAGATCGCTGCCCGGCTCAACGGGATGCGTGTGAAGACCGACCTGGACCGGGACTGGACACGCGCCACCGTGCATCAGGTGCTCACGAACGAGAAGTACGTCGGCGCCAACGTCTACAACCGGATCTCGTTCAAGCTGAAGAAGCTGCGGGTGGAGAACCCACCGGACATGTGGATCCGCCGCGACGGCGCCTTCAAGCCAGTCGTCGCGGCCGATGTCTTCTACACAGCGCAGGGCATCATCCGGGCGCGCGCCCGCCGCTACACCGATGAGGAGTTGCTTGAGCGCCTGCGCGGCCTGTTCCAGAACCGCGGTTATCTGTCCGGCCTCGTCATCGACGAGGCCGAGGGCATGCCGTCGAGCACGGTCTACGCACACCGGTTCGGCAGCCTGGTGCGTGCGTACCAGCTTGTAGGCTTCACGCCGGACCGGGACTATCGCTTCCTCGAAATCAACCGGGCGCTTCGTCGCATGCACCCGATGGTCGTGGCCGAGACAGAGAGGCGCATCGCGGAGCTGGGCGGTGAAGTCCGGCGCGAGCCGTCCACCGAGCTGCTGCAGGTCAACCGGGAGTTCTCCGTCTCCGTCGTGCTGGCACGCTGCAGGGTGCTGGACCATGGCGGCCGGCGATGGAAGGTGCGCTTCGACACGAGCTTGCAGCCTGACATCACCATCGCAGTTCGGTTGGACGCGGCAAATGCCGAGGCTCTCGACTACTACCTCCTGCCTCGTCTGGACTTCGGCGCGCCGCGCCTGAGCCTACAGGAGCACAACGCCGTCGAACTCGAAAGCTACCGTTTCGACACGCTCGACTACCTGTACGCTATGGCAGAGCGCACACGGGTGCGGTGGGCCGCATGAAGGACAATGCCAACGCGGCCGAAGTCCGGATGATCGACGTGACGCGTGTCGATGTGCTCAACCCGCGCGAGCGCAACGACAAGGTCTTTGACGAGATCGTGGGCAGTATCAGGCGCGTGGGCCTGAAGAAGCCCATCACGGTCACGTCTCGAACTGCCGGCGACGGCACCGAGCGCTTTCTCCTAGTGTGCGGCGAAGGGCGCCTCAAGGCGTTCAAGGCTCTCGGTGAGTTGACCATCCCGGCGCTGCTCGTTGACGCAAGCGACGAGGATGCCTTCATCATGAGCCTGGCTGAGAACATCGCGCGGCGCCAGTGTCGGCCGCTGGAGCTGCTGGCCGGCATCGAGCAGCTTCGGGAGAAGGGCTATGCGCCCAAGGTCATCGCCTCCAAGACCGGCCTCACGCTGACCTACGTTCAGGGCGTGCTGACCCTGCTGCAGCAAGGAGAGCAGCGTCTGATCGTCGCCGTGGAGCGAGGCGAGATCCCGCTCAACGCCGCAATCTCGATTGTCCGCGCTGGCGAGGATGACAAGGCGATCCAGAACGCGTTGCAGGAGGCCTACGAGGCAGGCACGCTTCGCGGAAAGGGCCTGATGGAAGCCCGCAAGGTGATCGAGCGTCGGAAGACCCTGGGCAAGTCGATGAGCCGGGCGACTTCGCGGAAACGGGAGATGGTGACCTCGAGCAGCCTCGTGCGCTCCTACCAGCAGGAGGTCGAGCGGCAGAAGCTGATGGTGCGCAAGGCCGAGCTGACGCAGCAGAGGCTGCTCTTCGTGATCAGCGCGATGAAGCAGCTCGTGGCGGACGATCACTTCGTCACCCTGCTGCGCGCCGAGGGCCTCGACAGCATGCCGAAGCAGTTGGCCGAGCGCGTAGGGCTCGCGCGCGCAGCGTCATGAGCAAGGTGGAGCTGGGCTTCGTGCCCACGCCGCGAATGGTCGCGGTCGACCGGATTCTTCCGTCCCGTAAGGCTCCTCTCGGGCTGGTGACATCGAGAAAGTACAAGCAGATCCAGGCATCGATCGCGGAGGTCGGGTTGATCGAGCCGCTGACGGTTAGCCCGATGGCTGGCGTCGAAGGCAGCTTCACACTGCTCGACGGCCACATGCGACTCCTCGCACTGCGAGAGCTGGGTCGCACCGAGGCGCCCTGTCTGGAGGCGCTGGACGACGAGGCCTATACCTACAACAACCGGGTGAACCGCCTAAGCTCGATCCAGGAGCACTACATGATCCGGCGGGCGCTGGAGCGCGGCGTCGCGCCCGAGCGGCTGGCCAAGGCTTTGAACGTCGACGTCAGCCATGTGCGCAAGAAGATGAACCTCCTCGACGGGGTGTGCCCCGAGGCCTGTGCGCTGCTGGAGGATCGCCAATTCTCCGCCGAGTTGTCTCGCGTGATCCGGAAGATGAAGCCGACGCGGCAGGTTGAGTGCGTCGAGCTTCTGGTTTCTGCGAACACGATGACGGTTGCCTATGCCGAGGCGCTCCTGGCAGCTACGCCGCCGGAGTTGCTCGTTGCGGGCAAGAAGCCCAGGAAGCTGGCCGGCGTTTCGAAAGAGCAGATGGCCCGCATGGAGAGGGAGATGAGCAGCCTCCAAGGGCAGTACAAGCTCGTCGAGCAGAACTTCGGCCAGGATGTCCTCACGTTTGTGCTTGTCCGAGGATACCTCGTCAAACTGCTGGGCAACGAGGCGATTTCAAAGTTCCTGCGCTCGAGGACGCCCGAGATCTTGGAGCAGTTCGAGGCCATCACGGCGACTGCGTCGCTGGAGACGTGAGACGCGCCCGGGCCGCGGCCGAGTTCAGGTCAGCAGGATGTAGGCACCTGGTAGACGAAGACCGATTGCGCACATACGGGTTCGGGTCACGGCCTCGCGCTGGTTGACGCAGACCTTCACTGCGCGCCCAGCGTAGCGTGAATGAGCGGCCGTTCAATGAGACGGCGATAGGAACAGCATCCATGTGCCGGATCGTTGGTTGCACTCCGGGCTACATCAGCTCGAAGGCAGAGAGCACGCCGGTCAACCTCTCGTGACCGTCAACAACCAGCCATAGCGTTTGCGGCTCCTTCATTGGGTCAATGGCCGCGACGAGAGCCTCTACCTCATCTGCTGCGTCGACGACTCTCGCGTCCACGAGGACAAGGCCGTGGGTAACCGCTTCCGAGATTGGCATCGCAAGTCGTGTTGGCCAGTCCTCTCGGCCAAGAAGGTACCTGGCCATAGAGGTCTCGGATACTAGCTTCCACCTGTCGGCAAAGACCGGTACGAATGAGAACGAATGCGTCAGCATCAATTGACGAGTCTGCGCAACTGGCTGCCAAGGCTCAACTGACACCGGCATCCTCACCATACAGTCCTTGATTTTGCGTCGTGGCATTTGCTGCTCGTTCATGAGCGCCTCCTCCAAGCCGATGCAGAGTTCAATCGCCGCCGATGTCGCATGACGTGCGTAGGCGCCCGTATGCATGGCGTCATTTCGAGCAACTCGTACCTGTTCGTACGGCGACTCGAATGTGCCAAATCGATCTGGAAAGCGACCAGATAGATCGGACAGCACGACAGACTGCATCGCCAGGGCTGCGATGGGCTCACGGTATCGACCAAGATGCGCCTTGCGTTGACTGAGTCGCAGGCCCAATGCTTCGAGCGCATAGCAGACTTCGTGGAATCCTTCGGCATCGGCAAGTGCTGCGTACCTCGCCGCTCTCAACTGATCGCGATGGTGCAGGCGTTCGTCCCATGAAAGCGTATGTGTCATGGCGCGAAATGATGCAGTGTCGAAGTTTGCGTTGCCCTTGATCTAACGGGCAGCATACAGAGCCATGGCCATGGCGGCCTGCGTGCCTCTCGCCACCTCGGATCCACCAGTCAGTCGCAGGCGCCGCATCCAGTTCAATGCATGAGGATCGCAGAACGCCGACGTACACGACATGCGGCGAGGAAGAGAGCCATCGGCTCGTTGACGCCGTGGCGAAGATCGAAACGGGGCGGCATGCGATTGAGATCTGCTTCCCGGCTTCAACGACTACCGCCAAGTGCCGCCTGAGCAAGGTGATCAAAATGATGATCGCATGCTATTCTTCCTGACACATGGACGCAACCCGAGTCGAGCCTTGAGCCCTGCCGTCGATCGACTGTCCCAGGCCCAGCGCGAGAGGCTGGCCTACCTCGAGATGCGGGCCTACTTCACGGGCGAGCTCAGACGCGCCGACATCGAGGCGCGATTCGGGATCAAGCCTGCAGCGTCGTCGCGCGATCTCCGCGCATATCGCGAGCTTGAGCCCGGAAACCTCAACTATGACGTGGCGGCGCGCTGCTACAGGCCCACGCCGCGCTTTAAGCCGATTTTCGAGTTCTCGACAGATCGAATCCTTGCCTGGTTGCTTCAAGGGTTCGGCGACGGGCTTGAGCTCAGACTCCGACGCATTGCGCCATGCGAGGGCCCGGGCAACCTAGCCAGGCCCAACCTGACCATTCTGTCGACCATCACTCGGGCGATGTGTGCGTCCCGTGCGGTCAGGGTCTCGTATCTGTCGCTCACGTCCGGGATGACCAAGCGCGAGGTGGTGCCCGTCGCTCTTGCAGACAACGGCTTGCGCTGGCATGTGCGGGCGTTCGATCGACAGCGGGCTCGCTTTGCCGACTTCGTCCTTACTCGAATCGCCAAAGCCGAAGAGTTGGATGGCACGGTGTCAGAGCATGAACTGCTCGGCTCCGACGAGCAGTGGTCTCGCGTCGTTGACCTCGAGTTGGTCCCGCACCCAGGGTTGAAGCAACCGAGAGCCGTGGAGGCTGACTTCGCGATGCGCGATGGCGTGCTGCGAATTAAAGCGAGGGCCGCTCTGGCGGGCTACGTCCTGCGCCGATGGTCGGTTGATGCAAGCCCGGACCACCACCTTGATCCAGCCGCACACCAGCTCTGGCTGCGCAACACCCCAACGCTGTACGGCGTGG
This sequence comes from Piscinibacter caeni, assembly GCA_003265685.1. Taxonomy (GTDB): domain Bacteria; phylum Pseudomonadota; class Gammaproteobacteria; order Burkholderiales; family Burkholderiaceae_C; genus Piscinibacter; species Piscinibacter caeni. The sequence continues at coordinate 53,499 of QJOU01000033.1, forward strand.
AGAGCGCCGCGATCGCTCCTGGCGTCGACCCTAGTTCCTCCGAGAGGGTTGCGGCCTAATGATTCTTTCGCCTTGCTCAATTGCTGCCGGAACCTTCGGCATTAAGAGCCGTATCGACCCATTGACCCCGCTGCCGCGCCATCTGGCCGAGAGCGGCGTGTTCTCTGGTCGCGTTGAGCAGGCCAATCTTCCGAACACGTGCTGCTTTGCATGAGCAGTACACAACGAACTACGAGAGGGAACGCATATGCTTGGACTGCAACTGCGTGAGGAGTTTCGAGGCAAACGCCTCAAGGGCACGGCCATCGAGTTGTCCAACGACTCGAACACCGGCGCGACTCAGATTGCTGCCAAGCAGTTCCTAGAGATCACGTATCCGACGCACGACTTGCTGAAGGGCATTGAAGCGGTCGGCCCCAACCAGGGGCGCCCGGTGGTGGTCATCGGCGAACGCGGCCTCGGTAAGTCGCACCTGATGGCTGCGCTCTATCACGCCGTGAACGATGCGGCGTCCACGGGAGCTTGGCTGAACTCGTGGGCGACGACGCTGGGCGATCCCAAGATCGGAAAGATCGCACTGCGCGAAGGCATGCAAGTCATCGGCGAAAGCCTTCATCGGCAGCGCTACAAGTTCCTTTGGGACCTCCTGTTCGAGCGACATCCCCACGGCACCTATATCAAAGGCAAGTGGGAGGGTATGGGCGCTGCCAAGACGGACATTCCGTCGGACAAGCTCATCGTCGAACTGCTGGAACACACGCCGACCATGCTGCTGCTGGACGAGTTCCAAACCTGGTTCGATGGCCTCACGAACACCAAGCAGTACCCCTGGAAGAACTGGGCGTTCAACTTCATCCAGATCCTGTCCGAGATCGCCAAGGAACGGCCCGATCTGCTGGTGCTAGTGATCTCTGTGCGCAACGGCGGGAGCGATGCGTACCAGCAGGTGCATCGCGTTAATCCCGTAGCGATCGACTTCAAGGCCGGAGGCAACGCAGAACGCATCCAGCAGGACCGCCGTCGGATGCTTCTGCACCGCCTGTTCGATAACCGTATGCAGATGGCGAGCGGCACGATCGAATCGTTGGTGGCCCAGCACGTGACAGAGGCGTTCCGCCTACTCGATGTGCCCCCGTCCGAGCAGGACCGCAAGCGCAAGGAATTCGTCGAATCCTGGCCATTCGCGCCGCATCTGCTGCGTCTGCTGGAAGAGCAGGTCCTCATCGCCACCGATGCCCAGGAGACGCGCGACATGATTCGCATCCTGGCCAATCTCTACAAGAGCAGGGGCGAGGCCGCTCCCGTGCTGACGGCTGCCGACTTCCGCCTGGACGATGATGCGTCGGGCATCGGCGCGCTCCTGGACTCGGTCTCCAACGAGCACCACCGCACGCTGCGTGAGAAGGCCCAGCAGAACATCATCTCGGTCACGGAGGCGGTCTACGACCACCAGACCGCCGCCCCGCACCTGCAGGAGATCGTGGGTGCGCTCTGGCTGCGATCGATTGCGGTGGGCAATCTCGCGGGCGCTGAGCCAGCCACGCTGCAGGTGGACATCACCCGCGGCAAGGCCGTAGACGACAACGCCTTCCAGGTCGAGCTCGCGACCATCGTCGAGAACAGCTTCAACATCCACCAGGATGGCCCGAGGCTGGTGTTCCGGGAAGAGGAGAACCCGCGCGCAAAGCTGATGGCTTGTGCACGCAACGACAAGCTCTTCACCGATGGTTCGGATCAGGCCCAGCTCGCCAAGCAAGTGCGGTACGTCATCGGCGGCACCGACGAGGTCGCCAAGACATTCCGGGTGATCGCGCTGCCGAAGACATGGCTGACGGATCCCTGGTCGTCCCTCGACGAAGCCGAACAGCCCGACCGCTGGGACGAACGGCTGCCCATCCTCGTGCTGCCCGAAGAGCCCGAGAAGCTCGAGCATCAGTTGGGGCGTTGGCTCAAGGACCACCTGCAGAAGCGGCGCAACACCATCCGCTTTCTGCTGCCACGATCGGGTTCGACGAACGCTTTCCTCGACCGCGACCTTCTCATCCTGGCTCGTGCGGAGATGAAGGCGCAGGAGTGGAGCGGGCAGAACCCCGAATACAAGAAGCTCCACAAGGAGTTCGAGGGCACGTTGCGCGACAACCTGAAGAAGCGGTTCGACCGCTTCGCCGTCCTGCATCGCTACGACCACCAGAACTCGCACCTGTCCCGGTTCAACGTCGAGAGCCTGAAGAAGCAAGGGGCGCAGATCCCCGAGGCCATTGAAGAGGCCATGACCAACGACCTCTTCGTGCCGGAGGACTTCGAAGAGCTTGTGCTCGAAGCAGCCGCCGACAATGCGCCTGTTGGCAAGTTGCTGCGCGAACTGCAAGAGCCTCGCCCCGCAGGCCATGACTGCATTCCCTGGCTGGGCGAGACAGTCATGAAGGAGCGCCTCGTGCGCCTGTGCGCACGCGGCAAGATCGCCATCAACCTGCGCGGGCTCGAGTACCTGCAGACTCACGCCGGCGAGGATGAAGACGTCGCTTGGAAGCGCCTGCGGCCGAAGCTCTCGTACACGGGCCGACAGCTCGATGAGGTCTTCCTCATGGTGCCGTCGGCGGTGCCCAGCACCGGCGGCGCGACGCCGCCGACCCCTCAGCCGGGAGGTGGCGCAGGTGGTGGTGGCCTCTTTGGTGGTGGCACTACACCGCCGCCCCCGCCGCAAACTGTCCCCGGCGGGGAGCAGACGCCAGGTGGCGCGGCCCCGCCGCCTGGTGGAATCTTCGGCGGCGGCAGCCCGACGATGGGCGCCAAGCCGCGCGTTCCTCTGAGCAACCCTGCTACGTCGCCGCTCAATCTCATCGGCAAGCTCGAAGGCTGGGGCATCGGGCCGGCCACCCAGGTGGCGGAGGTCTCGATCAAGGTGTCGGCCGCGACAGGGGCGCAGCTGAAGGAGCTTCTCAAGAAGCTGCCCGATGGCATGACCTTCGAGCTCAGCCTCGAGAAGGAGGACAAGTGATGGGGCTCGATGCCAACCTGCTGCAGCGCCTGACCAGAGGGTCGGTCGAAGAGGCGTGGCAGGCCATCGTGGGCAGCGCGGTTGACATCGCTTCCAAGCCCCTGGCCCCGGGCAACGCGCCCAGCGAAGTCATCAAGCGCGACCGTGAGATCGGCGCACTCGATCACTTCTTGTCATCCAGCGGGTGGGATCTTTGGCAGGCGTTCGGCGATACCGTCGAGCGTACCTCGGATCAGCTCGTGAAGTGGTGGAACGAGCCCTACAGCGCCAAGGCGGTGTTGATCCTGGATGGCTTGTCGCTCCGAGAACTGCCCTGGTTGCTACAGGGAGCCAAGGAACGAGGCTTCGCGTTGCACCAGGTGACCGCGACGGCGTCGGAGTTGCCGGGTGAGACCAACGAGTTCGCTCGGGCCCTGGGCTTCGGCAGCCGGAGTCAGCTGCAGAACAACGGTGGCGGCCTCGCGCACAAGCTGCAACCCGCGCACACCGAATGCGTCGACATGCCTTGGAAGGACTGCGAGGGCCTCATCAACGGCACGCCGAACTGGGTGTTCTGGCATCACTGGCCGGATAGCAAGGTCCATGATGGATCAGGCGCAGGCCAGGGTCTGGACCTGTTGACGCGCGATGCTGCCGGCCAGCTCAGCGGGGACGACTTCTGGTCCTTCGTCGAACGGCTCGCGACCGGGAGGCGACTCGTCATCACCTCGGATCATGGTTATGCAGCCACCGGCTACTTCCCCGACGCAGAAGGCGAGGTCGGCCAGTTCCTCAAGAAGACGTTTTCCAGTGGCCGCAGCGCAGCCGGCACTGGCGACACCGGACCCTTCGTTCCCCCTGTTGCCCTGCAGATCAACAGCCCGCACGGTGCGCACCTCCTCGCCCTTGGCCGGCGGAAATGGCGCAGCCAGGGTGGCTACCCAACGCTGACGCATGGCGGCCTGTCGCTGCTCGAAGTGCTTTCGCCCTTCGTCGAACTCACCAAGTAAGGAACGCGCCGAATGGCCAACAAGAAAGAACTACTGGCGCAGGAAGTTGCGAAGGCCGTCGGTGCCGGCAAGACTGTCGCCCTGGAGACTGTCGATTTCAGCGATCCGAATAGGCCAAAGACCTGCCTGGAGGTGGACTTCCCGATCCTTCCGGTGAACCAGGTCGCGATCATCGAAGGCAACGCCGGCAAACCCATCTACCAGATGTCCAAGTGGTGGGCGAGGCGGCGGTCCAGTGTCTTCCGTTCCATGCTGATCGCAGCGGCGACCAAGGCGCCAGACGATCCGTCGCATGCGGCCAAGCTGGTGTGGGACAACTACTACGCCAACCACCAGAAGCGCGGGGCCTTCAAGCATCTCAAGGTTGCCGACATCTTCATGGGCGGTGGAACCACGTTGGTCGAGGGTTCGCGCCTGGGTATGCAGATGACCGGCAACGATCTGAATCCCGTCGCCTGGTTCGTGGTCAAGCAGGAGTTGGCCAATGTCGATCTGGAGCAGGTAAAGAAGCTGCTCGCCGACATCGAAGCGGAAGTGAAGCCGCAGATCATGCCGTACTACTACTGTGACGGCCCGGAGGGCGAAAAAGGCAAGTGGACCCACCTGCCGACCAAGAAGGTGATGCCGGCTGACTTCGACCCGCTCACCATCCCCCGTGACGAGCGCAAAGACTATCGCTACGAGGGCCCGGAGATCATCTACACATTCTGGGCTAAGCACGGGCCTTGTCAGGTGACCGGCTGCGGTCACCGTACACCGATCATGAGCAGCCCGGTGATGGCGGTGAAGACGCTCACCGTCAAGCACTGGGAACGCACGTGCGGCAAGTGCGGCGAGGCGTTCGATGTGGAGGAAGAAGCGGCGCGCATGGCTCCCGACGCGCCGTTCTATGTTGCCCCCACAGAAGCGCCGTACTCGGTGCTTGACCGCAAGAAGGGCGTGATCTGCCCGCACTGCGGCCACGCCGCGATGGTGAATCTGGGCAAGGGCAAGAACAAGAAGGTGGAGTTGAGCCTGCTGGTGCATCCGCAGTGGCTGGCGGGCGAGGCGAAGCAGGACGCAAGCGGCCAGTCCTACGGGGGGTCAGCGCAGGATGACGTGGCGGCGACCACGCGCTGGGACGCGGCACGCGCCGCGAAGATTCGCCTGCTGGAAGTGCGTGGCTCACTGCCGGATGAAGTGACCGACCCGGAGACGAACACGAAGTTCAGTACGGTACCGAGCACCACAATTGCTCGTGGCGGTTACGCGTGTGCCGCCTGCGGTGCGAAGCAAACGCTCGTGAGTTCGCTAGCAATTACCAACGACACCGCGCCAATGGCGGCCTACGCGGTGCAGGGCTACGCTCCCCAGCGTGACGAAGCAGGCAAGCCCTACAACGGTCGATTCTTCGCTGCTCACGGCGTGGCTCATGCCCGCCAGTACGACGCGGCACTAACTGAATGGGACGCGCGTAAAGAAGGAGATCTGAAAGATTACTGGCCGCGCTCGGAAGTCCCGGATAGTTTGCGCGCAACTGTGAAGGATGTTTTCAAGACTGCGCATTGGCAGACACACTGGAGAATGATGTTCCATCCGCGGCAGTTGCTCGTGCACGCGCAGCTTCTGAAGGCCATCGTGACGACCGGTGCATACGATTGGCCCATCCGTGAGTTTGTCCTCGGTGCTTTCCAGCAGTACCTGAGAAATCAGAACCTGCTTTGCTTTTGGAACACCCAAGCGGACAAGCTGGAGCCGCTCTTTTCTGGCAATAACTATCGCCCGATATCACTCCCTGTCGAGAATTGTGTCTTCGCGTCCCTTGGACGTGGCAACTGGGCATCCAGTGTCGAAGGAATCTGCGAAGGCCGAGATTGGTCAATTCGACCTTGGGAAATCGTCAGTGGTGAAGGCTTGCGAAGCCAAGCAGCCTCGCTTGCAGACGAGTTCGGCGGAAAGAGCGAGAAGGTCTACCCAGGTGATCCAATGCAGGATGCAGAGGTGTTCTGCGGATCGTCTACAGACTTAGAGAAGATTGCAGATTGCAGTCTGGACCTGGTAATCACAGACCCACCCTTCAGCGAGTTGGTTCAGTATTCCGAGTTTGCAGACTTCTTCTACGTTTGGTTGCGACTGGCGCTGAAGAACAAATACCCCGAATACTTCTTCGCCGATTACACGCCTAAGTCGCTGGAAGCGGTTGCCAACAAGTTCCGCGAGCCGGAAGACCCAGACGGCTTCTACCAACGCTTACTCACGCAGTGCTGGCGTGAGGCGCATCGCACGCTCAAGCCTGGCGGCATCTTGGCCTTCACCTTCCACCACAGCGAGGATGAGCCGTGGGTAGCGGTGCTGGAATCGCTTTTCGATGCGGGGTTCTACCTCGAAGCGACCTATCCCATCCGCTCGGACGAAACAAAGGGCGAGAACGCGCAGTTTGGTGCGCAGAAAATTGAGTACGACGTCATTCACGTCTGCCGCAAGCGTACCGAAGAGCCTAGGGCGGTCAGTTGGGGTCGGATGCGCCGCGAGGTGATGGCCGATGTGCGCCAGCTCCAGGCCATGCTGGAGAACCACGCGAAGGAGGGCCTGCCTGCGGCGGACATCCAGGTGATCCGACGCGGGAAGGCGCTGGAGTACTTCTCTCGCCACTACGGCAGGGTCTACGTTGACGAAGGGCGCGCGATCTCGGTCAAGGATGCGCTCGTCGGCATCAACCAACTCATCGACGAAGACTCTGACAAGGGCAAAGAGCCGCCGCCTGTCAACGCCGAGCCGATCACTCGGCAATTTCTCCGCACCTTCGGCACAGCGCGCGAGCTCAAGCGCGACCAGCTGCAGAAGTTCTTGAAGGGCTCGATCACCACGCCGGACGAGTTCGAGCAACGCGGTTGGTGTGCGGAGAAAAATAAAGTCTTTACGCGCGTGAATCCACTGGATTTCGCCCGGGAGTGGTCCGGCAAGCACCGCCGCCGCTTGACCTCCGACCTCGATCAGTCTCTCGTGCTCATTGGGGCCTGCTTCGACGGCAGTGGCATCAACGCCTCCGATACCCTGAAGAACGAGAACTTCAAGCCCCACGTCGCGCTCAAGCCGCTACTGGAGTGGCTGCATCGCAACGGGCCGGATCAAGCGACTCGAAACGCGGCTTCCCGCGCCGTGTCCATCTACAACGCCTGGGCCGCCACGCAAGGGGTGAAGCCGACGCAGGGCTCGTTGTTCGAGGAGTACGAGCTGTGAGGCAAGTCCTGGACACCGTGTGGCAGCGGCGGGGCACCAGCTGGGTCTGGGACGAAGAGGCGCGCAACCAGGTCTGCTCGGCCTCGGAGGTCTGGAGCCTGCGACAGTTGCTCCAGGCCGTGGGCAACTGGCCGAATGACCTGCCCAGTAATGGCGGTCGGACCTTGGTCGTGGCGGGGCTCGAGGGGGGGCTCGATCTCCTGGCGCCCGACGACGCCGAGGCGTGGTTGGGCGATGCAATCAAGGCCGCGATCCTTGCGTTCCAGGACGAGTACGGCGGTGAGGCGGCGCTGATCTTCTGGCTGCCGCTCGGCCAGAGCCGGCTCAAGGTGCAAACGGCCAGTGACGCGGTGGCCTGGGTCTGCGAGGCGCCTCATCGCGGTAGCCACCTCGACTTCGGCCGCATCTTGTGGGGCGAGGCGAACGAGTACCCGCAAGAGATCCTTCTGCGAGAGGGCAGCAAGCCGGCGGGCTTGTTCCATCTGCGGATCACCTGAGGCCGGCACGTGGAAGCAGAAGGTCAGTTCCAGCCTGGCGAGCGCATCACGCACCACGAGTTCGGGCAGGGCGTTGTTCTGGACCCGGCGCGGGACGGTTACCTGCGCGCGTTCTTCAGCGTCGGCGAACGACGCGTGCCGGTCGGCTCAGTGCGCCGCGAGCTCACGCGCACCGAGCGCGTGCTTCGCGCCGTGGATGGTGGGTCCGACCGTGTGCGCCGGGCATGGCTGTCGTACGAGGCCCATGCGCTGCCGGTCATGGAGAGCGCCTCGGCCCTGACGTCGGCGCGGATCGATCTGCTGCCGCACCAGGTGGTACTGACGCATCGCATTGCGACAGCATCACCCCGGCGCTACCTGATCGCAGATGAGGTGGGCCTGGGAAAGACCATCGAAACGGCGCTCATCCTTCGAGAGCTTGCCAGCCGTGGTGAGCTGAACCGAGCGCTGATGGTCGTGCCCGCCGGCCTGGTCAACAACTGGCACCGAGAGCTGAACGAGGTGTTCAACCTCGAGTTCGAGGTGTTCGGCTCCGAAGGTGACATCACCGATCGCAAGACGAACGCCTTTGCCAAGCACGACCGCTTGATCGCCAGCATTGACACGCTGAAGCGGCCCGCGCGCATCAAGCGGCTTCTCGATGCACCGCGCTGGGACCTGGTCGTCTTCGACGAAGCCCATCACCTGACCGCGTACCGGAACGGCGGCAAGGTGCGGAAGACCGAGAACTACAAGCTCGCCGAATCGCTGAAGGATCACTCGCGTGATCTGCTGCTGCTTTCGGCAACGCCACACCAGGGAAATCATTTCCAGTTCTGGATGCTGGTCCAACTGCTGAACCCAACCCTGTTCGGCAGCCCTGAAGAGATGCTGGAGAACCGGCACCGCCTGAACACCGTGATGTTCCGGCGCACAAAGGCCGACGCCTGCGAGCCCGATGGATCGCCACTGTTCGCCCGGCGGGGTGTCCACACCGAGTCCTTCCTGATGAACCAGGAAGAGCGCTTGTTCTACGAGAAGCTGCGCGAATACCTCGAGGACGGGTTCGATCTGGCCCGGCGCCAGGGCAGCAAGGGCCAGGCGCTCGGCTTCCTGATGGCGATCTTTCAGAAGATCGCAGCTTCGAGCTTCGCGGCGGTTCGCCGAACGCTGAAGCGGCGGCTGTTGATGCTGACGATCCACGAGGCCCTGCTGCGCGACAAGGAACTCGACATCGAAGGGCGCGAGCGCTTGATGGATGAGGCACGAGAACTCATCCATGACGAGTTCCAGCTGGTACGCGACAGCATCGGCCGCAGCGAGGTGGACCGCCTGCTTGCGGACTTCAAGTACCGCTTGGTGAAGCGGCTGGACGAAGAGGCGCTGGAGCTGGCGTCTGACCCCTATGGCAGCGAATTCTCTGCCACGCATGCAGAAGAGGCAGCGTCGGCGGTGGTTGAACTGCACCTGCCCGAGGAGCGCCTGCGCATCGGTGACTTGCTGCGCGTCTTCCCGCAGCAGCGGGAAACGAAGGCACAGAAGCTGCTCGACGGCCTTGGCCACCTCTGGCGCCAGAACCCCAATGAGAAGATCGTGATCTTCGCGACCTACCTCGGTACGGTCGAGTTGATCGCAAGGGAAATCGATCAGGCCTACCCGGGACAAGGCGTGGTGGTGCTCCGCGGTGGCGACCACGGCGCCAAGGTGGCGGCGGAGCGCCGCTTCCGGCAGAAGGATGGACCGCGCGTTCTCGTGTGTACTGCAGCCGGACGCGAGGGCATCAACCTGCAATTCGCGCGCGTCTTGTTCAGTTTCGATCTGCCCTGGAACCCAATGGACGTGGAGCAGCGCATCGGCCGCATCCATCGCTACGGGCAAAGCCACACGGCGCAGGTCTACAACCTCGTGCTGTCGGACACCATCGAGGGGCGCATCTTCCTGCTGCTCGACGAGAAGCTGACCCAGATTGCCCGGACCGTGGGCAAGGTCGACGACCAGGGAAATGTTGCCGAAGACCTGCGTGCGCAGATCCTCGGCCAGTTGTCCGAGCGGCTGAGTTACGACCGCCTCTATCAGGAGGCACTCTCGGATCCCGAGCTCAAGCGGACGCAGGTTGAACTGGAGGCGGCGCTCTCGAACTCCCGCGAGGCCCGCCAGGTCGTGTTTGACCTGTTTCAGGATCTCGAGGGCTTCAGCCTCGACGACTACAAGCCGTTCTCCGATGTGTCGTCTAGCCTGGATCGCCTCGTGCGCTTCCTGGCCGCAGCCGTCGCAGATCGCAAGCAAAGGCTGATCAAGGTCGATGACCAGACGTACGATCTCGTGACCATCGACGGTGCCCTTCGCACGCGCTTCACGCTGAGTCGAGACACCGCCACCAGCCACGATGAAGTGGACCTGCTGGGGCTCGACCACCCCTTAGTGCAGGAAGAACTGGGTCGGTGGCGGAGCTTGCCGCCTGAGGATGTCGGGATCGCTGTTGCGGCGGACGTCGAAGACCCCGTCCTGCTTTCTCTTTGGATGGTTGAGGCGTCTACCGGAAATGGCGAACGTCGGGTAGTGGTTCAGCCGATCGCCGTCAAGCAAGACGGCACGCGGGTGCCGGCCGTTGAGAGGCAATGCGAGCGGTACCTCCAGGCACCTGACACGGCGCCGATGTACTTACCGGAGCAGCGACTGGAGATGTTCGCGCGCGCCGTGGAGCCCACGTTGCAGCGAGAACTCAGGCACAAGGGTGCTGCGAGTGGCGACGGCAGCTATTCGGCGGATCTGATCGGCTATGTCGAGATCATCGGCCGTCAGGGAGCTTGACTGACTCCTGTGCGAGCAGATTTGTAGTCTCTCGGCCAACTCATCACCACAGTAATCATGGCGATTCTTGCAACTTCGCTGGAGTGGGCAGTGGACTTCGTCCAGGCTCATTCCGATGGTGACCTTTTCCCAAAGGTACTTGAAGTTGACGCCGTGGCTGCGGAGAAGGCCCACTTTGTAGGACAAATCGCCGGCGCCGATTTGGGTAACTTTCCACCAGGCAGTTGTCGTCGATTTATCGTTCCGAAGGACGAAATCTCCTATCGACAAGCGACCCAACTCGATCCACAAGACTCGATCATTCTGTCTGCGCTCATCTTTCAGTACGGTCAGCAAATTGAGGACCTTCGACTACCGGCGACGCGTGTTTTCAGCTACCGATTTAAGCCTACATTGCCCGACGGTCTGTACAGCAGCAAGACAGCTTGGAACAACTTTTGGTCCGCAGCAGCAATTCATGCATCGAGATGCGCCAAGGTTCTCTACTGCGATATAGCCGACTTCTATAATCAGGTCTATCACCACACAGTCGAGAACCAGTTGATTTCAGCAGGACTCCCAAACCAGGCTGTCAAATGGATTGTCAGCCTGCTGGAGTCAACTACTGCAGGTGTATCGCGTGGAGTTCCGGTTGGCCCGCACCCAATACATCTTATAGCCGAGGCAACGCTGGTTCCTGTTGACAACAGCCTTGTGGCAGCAGGTGTGAAATTCATTCGATATGCAGATGACATAATCGTCTTCTGCAAGTCAGACAAGGAAGCAAAGACAGCGCTTTCGACCATTGCCACGGTGCTGGACAAGCAACAACGGCTCACGCTTCAGCGCCATAAGACACGGTACTATGCGCCGGATGATTTCCGTCGCTTGTGTGGGCAGATGATTGAAGATCGTCCGATCAACTCGGACGAGAAGTCGCTCCTGGCGCTGATCACGAAGTACTCGGGCGGCAACCCATACAAAACGATATCGTTTTCTCAGGTGTCAACAGACGATTGGGCTGCTATCTCCCCTGAGTCCATTCGAAGGGTAATTGAAGAGTACATTGCTTCGGACCCAGTCGACTACATTCGTCTGCGCTGGTTCTATCGCCGTCTGGCGCAGATTGGTCATCCCGGCGCCATCGAAGTATCTCTCGATCACCTTGATGAGCTTGGCCCGTGTTTTGCCAACATTTGCTTCTATCTTGCGTCTGTTCAGTCCGTTTCTCCGGTGGACTGGAAGCGCGTAGGCTCAATGCTACTTAAGTTGCTACGCGCGCCGGAGGTGAAGTCCAGCGAATACTTCAGATTGCTTGTTCTAAGCCTCTTTTCCAGGAATGAGCACATCAATCACTTTGCGAGATTGCACAAGCTATTCCAGTCCTCTGACGCTTTTGTCAGACGGGAAGTAATTCTGGCAGCCCGAGTGAATGGAGCTTTGGACTGGGTTCGCGAGCTCAAGGAGGCTTACCCCTCAATGGATCCGTGGCAGCAGAGGGCGATGTTGTTTGCCATCGCAGGTCTTGCGAAGGATGAACGGAAGTACTTTATTGGCCGACAGACCGTCGCGCGGCCATTTGAGAAGTCGCTTGCAAAGTGGGCCAAGGGCGCATAGCGCCGTTTTCAAGCTGATCTACAGGCGCTGGCGCACTGAAGCGACGACATTGCGAGGGCGATCAGGCATCGCTGGTAAGCGCCATCACGTAGGGCTCCATCGTGGCCCAGACGCCTGCGGCCTTCGCTTCCCGAGTGATCTCAGCAGGCGTGGCCTTGGGCTGCCGCAATGCCTGCCTCAGGTCCTCGATGGCCAGCGCATCGCCTACCGTGCGGCGGTAGCGGAAGAGGTCGGCCACCGTCTTGGCCACGCCGAACACGGGCACTGAGGTTCCGGCGATCTTTCTGTGCTCGACGCCGCGGCGCAGTAGCTCGTCGGAGAACCGGGCGATACGGATCGGCGGGTAGGTGACCCGAGGGCGCCAGTCCTTTCGCCCGATGGCGATCCAGACCTTCGGCGGCAGCTGGTCTGTGAGCCCGTGGAATGCCAGAGCTGAGGCGAGGCAGATGACGCCCTTGGGCACCAGCCGCGCTGCCTCCGCCAGGGACTGCTGCTCACCGAGCTCGGCAACGGGAAGCTGGTAGAGCCCTCGGGAAAGGCTCACCACCTCGCCGGCGCGCCCCATGCGGCTGATCGTGGGGGCTGTGATGCCTGCCGCGTTGAACTCCGCAAGCCGCGTCATCCCACGCCGCCGGAGCAGCGCCAGGGCCTGGGTGCGCTGCGTAGAGGTGTAAGCGGCGGGCATGGTATGACTCCTCGGGCGAATCAACTAGCTGACCGAGGTTTTATGCCACTTTGACGGAGACACCAGCAACTGCCCGTTCATCGCAAATCCACCGCAGATTCGACGGCCGTTGGGTGATGTGGGTGTCGGGGCGGCAGCGATGGCATGGCTTCGCTCGATGGATTCCATCGCCACACGGGAACGGAAGGATCGCCCGCGTGAATCTGCTGCTTGCTGCCGTAGATGCCCGAGTGATCGACGAAGAGCAACGGTGCGGAACCCTCGCAGTCGGTCAGCGTTGCGCTGGCGATCTCGCTTCCTGCACCCATGTTGTAGCGAAGCCCCTTCACGAAGGATCGCCCATCGACTACCAGTCGATCAACGAGCTGTTTCTCGTACCCGTCTTCGACCGGCAGCCAGTGTTGTGTCGCCGGCATCAGCGACAACTCCACGATGGTGGGGATCCCCGCCGTTGCGACGTTGAAGGTCGCGATCATCACCATGTGGATGTCCTCGGCGGCACCCCAGAGTGCCAGCTCGCGCTCGAAGCGCCGTGCCAGGCGGCGATAGATCTGCTCGTCCAGCGCGAAGGCCTGGTCAGGCACATGTTTCAACGCAGCCTTGAAGCCATAGCGCGCAGGCACGATCTCCTTGATCTCCGCGATCGTCAGCATCAGCTGTTGCTGCTTGCCAGGGACTGCCACTGCCTGTGACCACAGTGAAATCCGCCGCGCGTTGATTGCGTCGCGCTGCTCGACCGAGAAGACCTCAGGGATGTAAAGGCGCGAGCGCAGTGAGCCTCCGCGAGCGACCTTGTCCTCGGCGGCCAGAAGCAGGTGCTTGCGCACCGTGCTCCAGGTTCGCTTGCCGGCAAAGCCCGGATGCCATCGCGTCAGCTCGGCCTGGTCCCACAGGTAGTGCAGCAGGCCGCGCAACGAGAGCTTGGCGCCGTCGCTGGTGACGCTGTCGCTGTCGCCGCCCGCAGGCGGCATCTGCGATCTGCCCGGCATCTTGGTCAGTGGGAAGTCCAGCTTCAGCGTGGTCTCGCCAGTGGCCGGGTCCTCCGTGATCGCGCTGCCCAGCACTTGCCCCAGGCCGGAGAACTCGGCCGGCGGTTCGTAGGATGGGCAGTCGGGCGCGTGATGGCTTCCCGTGTCGGGCATCCGCTTGACGATGAAGCCCTCGCCAAGGCGCGCCACGTACATCTCGACGCCTTCGGCCAGGCACAGGCAGCGGGGACGTTGGTGGGCGGCGTGGGCGTCGGCGATGGCGTCGGCGAAGCCTCGCGACCCGATCTCGAAGCGGCGGCCGGCGATCTCGTAGACCGCGGCCGGTGCTGTGATGCCTTGGGCCGGAATCTCCACCGCCGTGGCCTCATCGCACAGGTGCTGGTGCGGCGCGGTCGCGGGTGCGCTGGATCTCGGGCGTCGGCATGACGACGGGCCGCTGTGACGGGGCCGCCTTGTCGTAGACCTTGACCTTAGGAGCCTGGCCATCGCGGATGCGCTGCGCTAGCTTTTCGGTCGCGGCGGCCATCACGGCCGCACGCTGCTTCTCCGGCACCTTCTTGGCGACCAGCACCGCCTCGATGGCGGCGAGCACGGCCTTGCGGCCACCGCCACCTCGGGCCGACGCCTTGTCGGTGGGGGCTGCCGCCGCGGTAGCAGCGTCGCGGGCCGGCTCGATGCGATTGACGAGGCGTGCCTCGCGCTCGCGCTTCAGCACTTCCAGGTCGCCGGGGTTCGGTTCGTAGCCCAGCGTCTTCACGCCGCGCACAGAGGCCTCGAGCCAGACCATGCGCTTGAAGTCCTCGTTGCCGGAGACGCGCAGCGCCTTCCAGTTGCGCGCTTCGGCCACGTCGACCATGGAGCGGGCGACCGACGGGCTGTTGGTGTCGGTAGCCAGGCGGAAGGTCGACTCGGTGAAGGCCACGCGTGAGGTGTCGCCCCGGAAGCGGTACTCGGTGCGCCCGATGGTCACGTCGCCCATCGTCACCGGCGCGCGCTTGATGATGTAGCGGTCCATCAGTGCGGATTCGAGGCGGGCCACGAGGGCGGTGCGTTCGGCCTGAGCGTCGATCTTGGCGATGGCCTTCGCATCCACCTGCTCGGGCTGCGCAGGTGCCTTGGCGGCACCCGGCATCGGGACCACGTTGGTGGCCTCGGGCACCTCGTCGCGAGCCGGCACGGGGTCCAGAGGCCGCTCCGGCAAGGCCGGGCGCTGCTGCCCGCGCTGCCACTCTCCGTCGACCTTCTGGATCGGAGTGCGCTTGCCGTCCTCGGCTACCGCGACGATGCGCGTGCTGCCGACTTGATCCGCCTTCGTGACCATCTCGGAGAAGGTGTTCGCGCGGTAAGTGACCTCGGCGAAGGGGTCGCGCATCTCGTAGCGCTCGCCAGTCGTGTCCGTCGGCGTCTGGAACCGCGCGATCGCCACGGGTGCGCGATTGGCCGGCTCTACGGTGCCGCCCTGGGCTGGCGCTGCCTGGCGGACGGGGGAGTTGTCTGCATCCATGGCGACCTCGCGATGGTGGGTTGAATGGAAACTCACGGCTGCGCCACCGCTGCGGTGCTCAGCGCCACCGGCAGCGCGCGGTACAGCTCTATCTCGACACGGCGGTTCAGGTTGCGGCCTCCGGCGCTGGCGTTGTCGGCGACGTGGTCGCCGGCGGGCTGGTAGGTGGCGCGGATGCGTGCGGGGTCCACGCCCGCGGCCACCAGGTAGTCACGCACGGCCGCGGCGCGGTCGCGAGCGATGCGGCTCTCCGCCGGCGCGTCGGTGGTGCCGTCGGTGCGCCCGCGCAGCAGGACGAGCGGCGATGCCTTGGCGTCTTCGACCAGGGCGGCGGTCACGTCGGGCGGGATGGCGACGCGCGTGCTGCCGAAGTCGAAGCGCACGGTGAAGACGCTGTTCGCCTTCACCTGCTGGGCGGCTGGCGCCTGCATGGCGGCCAGGAGCTGCTGGCGCGCTGCCATGTTGGCCAGCGTGGCAGCGGTGGTTTCAGCGATGCGGCTGGACTCGGTGGCCAGCAGGCGCGTGTTCTGCAGGTCGTTCTTGCAGACCTGCAGTTCGACGGCCATCTGCGAGTTCACCGGCCGCTTCTGCGACTCGTCGACGGTCGGTGGCTTCGGCGGCGAACTGCACGAAGCCAGCGCGAAGAGCCAAGGTATGAAGGGTGTGTGGGCGATGCTGGTTCGCATGTCGATGCTCCCGGGGCTAGGTGATGTCGGCGCGCTCGATGGTCGACGGCTCGGCGATCTGGACACCGTCATCGCCGAGCAGGGCACCGTCGTCGTCGGCGGCTGCCTCGATCGCACCGCCGGCCACGGCATCGCCTGGCCGAGGGCCGACGAAGAAGTCGAGAACGCCTTCAGCGACCTGGCCGGGCTCGCCATCGACGAGGTCCGGAAGCCGGCTCATGTCGTAGGCCAGTTGCTCGTACTCCACGCTGTCGCCCAGGCCCAGCTCATCGTCGGCGTAGCGCCAGCGTTCCTGCACGCGCGCCAGGTGCAGGTCCATGTTCATGCGCGGCACCATCGGGGCCGGAAGCAGGCGCGACGTGAAGGCCTTGTCGCGGTAGTAGCGGATCTTCTCGCCCAAGATCGGCTTGCAGTTCTCGAAGATCACCACCAGGCGCTCGCTGCCCAGTTCTTTGAACTCCTGCGGCAGCAGCAGCGCACGGCGCTGCTCGCTCTCGTTGCGGCTGACGGTGCTGTGCCCGTGGCCGCTGAAGGACCGGCTGCGCCCGCGCGAGGTGGCGCGCTCGGTGAAGTGGCCGAGCATGGCGCTGTACTCGTCGGCATCGCGCTGCTCGCGCGGCGCGTAGAGGATCTGCAGGCCGTGGTTGGTGGCGAAGGTGCGGGCTTCCTTGTCGCCGTAGACGGCATCGAGCTGCGACATGGCCTGCACCACGGTCAGCAGGCGTAGGTTGTAGCCGGCCAGGAACGCAGCAGCGTTGGTGACGACGCCCACGCGACCCATGGCCGTGAACTCGTCGTTGACCAGCAGGCACTGGACCTTCAGCGTCGGGTCCTGCTCGGGCAGGGCTTGAGTGTTCAGGCTGACAAGCTGCGAGAAGAAGAGGTTCAGCAGCGGACGGGCGTTGGCCAGCCGGTTCGGCGGGATGCGAACGTAGATCGACATGCGACGGCGGCGCACGTCCTCAAGCCGGAAGTCGTCGGCGCTGGTGGCGGCATCGACGATGGCATCCGCGAAGATCGTCAACGGCGCGTTGAAGGTGGCGACCACGCTGGACAGCGTGTTCTCCGAGTTCGACAGCAGCCGCTGCAAGGCATCTGCGCACTCTTCGGTGAGTGGGTTGCCTTCCTCGCGTCGCTGGGTGATCAGGCCGCTGAGGTGGTCCTTGAGCGACCGTCCCTTGCCCGAGGACTGGCGCAGCATCTCGCCGATGGTGCGGGGGAGCGAGGGGGTTTCGAGGAGAACGAGGCCGAGGCCGAGGAACAGGTTGCGCGCCTGGTCGTTGAAGAAGGCTTCCGACGACGTGCCGCTACCGTCGTTGGGGAAGAAGACTTGGCCGACGGTGAGAAGGTCGCCGACGCGGTGCAGCGGGCTGGAGCGAACGGCAGTCAGCGGGTTCCAGCGGTGGCTGCGTGCGTCCTCGTCGAAGGGCGAGAAGGCATAGACCGCCTGGCCGTGCGCCGCCCGGTAGCCTGCCGTGATGTCGTAGTTCTCGCCCTTGATGTCGAGCACCACGACCGAGTCGGGCCAGTTCAGCAGGTTGGGGATGACGACGCCCACACCCTTGCCGCTGCGGGTCGGCGCCGACAACATCACCGAGAGCTGGCCAGGCAGCGCGAGGAACCTGCCACGATGTCGGCCGATGAGGATGCCAGGTTGCCTATCGCCGCCGGTCAGTCCCGCGCGATCGACCTCGGCCGGGCTGGCGAAGCGGGCATCGCCGTGCAGCGCCCGGCGCGGCCGTGCGGCGACGACGAGGCCGGCCGGTAGCAGGATCAGCAGGCCGATCCCCGAGACGCCGATCGCGAGCTGGAGCTTCTTGCGAAGCTGGGCATCGTCTGCGTACAGGTCCCAGTAGTGGACGATGCTGGTGAACTGGGCCTGCTTCGGGTTCGCCTTGTTCAGCACCAGAAACAGGACGCCGGCTAGATAAACCGCCGCGCAGGCCAGTGCGGCGTAGCCCACCACGCCGAACACACCCGCGGCGACCTTGCGGCCCATGGGCCAGGCCGAGAACGGCAGAGCTGCGACGCCGCTCATGCCGCCGCCGTCTGCTGATCCCAGCGCCCGAGCCGCTGGCGCCGGGGTTCGTAGAGGATCTCGGAGATGAAGCGCCCGCGCTCGTCGCGATCGAACTGCACGATCACGTCGACGACGACGCTCAGCAGCCACTTGATCTCGTCCATGCGCAGGCCGCCGCCGGCCCCGGTCTCGCGGATCATCAGCGACATCTGCTCGAAGGCCAGCGCGCAGCTGCCGGCGTGCACGCTGGTGATGCTGCCCGGATGGCCGGAGGCCGCGAGGCGCACGAAGTAGAAGCACTCGTCGCCCCGCACCTCGGCGAGAAAGATGCGATCGGGCTTCATGCGCAGGCAGGCTTCGAGCAACGACTTGGCCGTCACCCGGGCCGTGCCCTGGGCGTCCTTGCTGTAGAACAGGTGCACCACGTTCGGGTGGTTCGGCAGCGTCAGCTCGGCCGTGTCCTGGATCGTGATGAGGCGCTCGTGCTTCGGGACTTCCTCGACCAAGCCCTTCATGAAGGTGGTCTTGCCGGAACCGGTCTTGCCGCTGACGACGATGGTCTGGTGCTTGCGCACCGCCAGGCGCAGGAACTCTGCGTAGCGGCCGGCGTCCTTCAGTTCCACCAGTTCGCGCTCGAAGGGCAGCAGTTCGGCGTTCGGTGTCCGGGTCACGGTGGCGGTGCGCTCGAACAGGCCTTCGTGCTCGAAGTCGTCGAGCCGCTTGATCAGGTGCGACGGCTTGCGCACCGTGATCGACACGGTGCCGCGCGGCACGGCCGGCGGAATGACGAACTGGATGCGTTCGCCACTGGGCAGCGTCGCCGAGAGTAGCGGGCGCTCCTGGTTGACCTGCTGGTCGCAGAAGGTGGCAACGGCCGTGGCGAGCGACAGGCAGCGCTCCTGGGTCATCTCGGGCGCGGGCACGGTCTGCCAGCCGCGCACGGTTTCGACCAGTAGTTCCCCAGGCCGGTTGACGCACACCTCCAGCACTCCGGGTGCGTCCAACTGTTCGCGCAGTGGCCGCAGGAACTCGACGACCGAGGTGGCGTCGCCGCACCAGCCTTCGCCCAGGTCTTCGTGCTCGCAGGCGTGCTGGTTCATGGCGTGCCCTCGCGCTGCGGGGCGATGGCCGTCGGCTTCAGTTCGTACACCGACGAGAAGTCCACGTCGCGGGCGACGTAGATGCCGACGATGCCGCCCTGGTTCTGGTAGATCAGCGGCGGGATGTTGATCGTGCTGTCCAGCACCTTCTCGGCCAGCTTGCTGGTGTTGGCCGCTGTGGACGGCAGCACGATGGTGTCGGTCTGCCGGTCGCTGGCCTGGTTCTGGATTACGAGCTTCACCGAGTCGTCGATCAGCGACAGCAGCATGGCCGCGCCGATGCGCTCGCCCCAGCGGTTGTCGACGTAGCCGTCGATGCCGGACTCGCCCAGTTGGCCGGTGCCGGGCGAATCGATGTCCACCGTCACGCCCAGCGGCGTGCGGATGCGCGTCCACAGCACCGGGATGCGGACCGTGCCGGGCCGGACCGATGCGATGCGGTATTCGCCGTCGAGGTGCGAGCCGCGCTCAATCAGCAGCACGCGGCCGTCATCGCTGAACACGTTGCGCTGCACCTGGCAGCCGACGAGACCCGAGGTGGCGCTGATGACCTTGGTCTTCAGTGCGCAAGTGAAGGCCGTGCCCTTGGGGAGGGTCAGGCTGCGGTTGCCCAGCATCGAGGCCGCCACTTTCGGGGTGGTGGACCCGAGAAGCTGGCCCCCGAAGAGGCTTCCTCCCGTCGCGGGCCCGCCGACGGGTGGGGTGCCTGCCACCGGGGGCCCGCCGAGGAGTGCCCCTGAAGGCATGGTTCCGGTGGCTTGGCCGGTCGCCAGCGCCGCGGTCTTGGTCAGGCTCTCGAGCATGCCCTGCAACTGGCGCTGGTAGCCCTGCAGGTTGCGCGATGTCGTCGCGATCGGATCGTTCGGGTCTGTAGCCTCGGGCGCAGGGGATCCCTCCGCGAGGGGGAGCGAGGCATCCGCCCTTCGGGTGGAGGCGCCAGGCGGCGGGAGGGCCCCAGGCCGGGTCGTGACCAGCAGGACGGGGGCATCCTCAGGAGGGACCACTCTCGGGCCGCCTGATGCGGCCGCCCCCGAGCCGGTGCGCCGGACGCCGATGGGCTCGGCCAGCTCGTCGGCCGTGGGCGTCAGCGCAGGGATGCGCGGCGCGGTGGCCACCGCGGCACTGGCAGCCAGGGCCGGCGGCATCTCCAGCCGGCGAGGCTCCGAGGTGGCGGCGGTGGGCTTGTCCTTCACCAGCTTCGACTGCTCGTCCGCCTTCTTGCCGCTGGCCGAGAAGCGCTGGATCGTGAACGCGGCGACGGCCACCAGCGAGCCGATCAGCAGGAGCACGGCCAGCAGCCCCTTCTTCGACATCGAGATGCGCTGCCGGGCCGCGACGTTGGGGATGCCGGGCTCGCCGGGCAGCGGCGAGATCGTGTTTCCGTCGGCCGCGGTCTCGGCGCTCAGGTCGGGATCACTGTCGCGCGTGTCGCGAGGGTCCTGCGTCATGGCGTCGCTCCCTTCCGAGTGCCGGTCGGCGCGTTGTTGCTGCCGGCATCGGCCTTGAGCACGCGCTGCACGCCCGGCACCGTGGTGCCGTCGCCGGGCGGTCGCCCGTCGAGGTCGAAGGCCTCGTTCCAGAGGCCGACGACGGCGGACCCGGCGCGCAGCATCAGCTTGCGGCTGACGCGATCGACCACCAGCAGGTCGTCTTCCATGCGGGCGTTGACGAGCGTTTCGCTGCCATCACCCAGCACATGGAACACGGCCGGCACCTCGCGGTTGCCAGGGAAACGCAGGTAGGTGAAGCGGCCGTCGTCGTAGACCAGAGTCGGCACGATGTCCTGCGAGCCGGCGCCCTCGGCGATCGAGTACTGCGTGTTCATCACCTGCGGCTTGGCTTGCAGGCGTTCGGCGACGACCTGCTGTGGCGGCGGAGGCGGCGGCACCACCGGCAGCGCGACGAGCGGCACGTCATCGCGCATGGCGAGGCGCGCCGGAGGCGCCGTTCGAGCCGGTGCCTTGACCACGAGTCGGTACACCGGCGGCTTCGGATCGCTGTCGGCGAGGACCACGAAGCGGAAGGTGTGCGTGCGACGGTCAGTGACCACGGCCAGGTTGTTCGCGGCACTGGCCGAGCTCTTCGCCTTGACGAACAGGTTGCGGCCACCGGGCTGCGCAGCAACGCACCAGGCGGCGTCGGCCTTCGTGCAGTCGCCGCCGAGGCCTGCTGCGACCTCGGTGATCGACTCGTCCGCATCGAGCACCACCAGAGTCACGACGCCGCGCTTGACCGGGACTGTGACGACGGCGCGCGGGTCGTAGACAACTTCGCGCAGACGCGGATCCGCAGGCTCCGCAGCGACCACCGCGGAGCCGCAGGCCGCGACGCAGGCGAGGGAGGCCAGCCAGGCCGTCGACTTCATGGCTTGGCCCCCGGTGCGGCGGTGTTGATCTCGGGATCGGAACGGTAGGCGGTGACGACGAAGCCGAACGGGTTCTCGAGCCGGTCGCGCTCCTTGGCCAGCACCTTGGGCTGGTACTGGTAGACGACACTCGCTACGTGCCGGGTGGTGACCTCGGGCAGGTTGCGGTCCGTCAGGCGGACCACCTTGTCGTAGGTGACCGTGGCCTCGCCCTGGTTGCCGGGGCGCCCGTACGCAGCGAGACGCACGCCGATGACATTGATGCGCCAGTCCTCGGCGGCACCGATCCTCTTCTGCAGAGCACCGTCGCCCTCGAACTGCCGGTTGTAGTCCGCGAAAACAGCCGGCACCGCCATGCGCGCCACCTGGTCGAAGTCGCGCTGCAGGAACATCCAGCTGTAACCCTCGCGGGCCCGCACGAAGGTGGCAAGGTTGTGCTTGTCCAGCGCCTCCATCGGCGGGATGGTCTCTACGGAGAGCCGCTGCTGGACAGTGGCCTCGCCGGTGACCCGGTCGACCACGATGGGAATCTCCACCACCCTGCGCAGTGGACCCTGGACGAACACCGCGGCGATGCCGATCAGGCCCAGCACCAGGCCGGCGATGGCGACCCACCACGCCCGACGCTCCGAGCGTTCGAGCATCAGCGCACGGTCGACTTCCCACGCGCGATTCGCGTCGATCGTCGTCGTCTCGGGATCAACCTGCGCTCGGTCGCTCGGGCGTTCAGGCAATGCAGCGGCTCTTCCTGGCGTCAGGACGGCACTCATGGGGACCTCCGTGGAGCTGCGCCTAAGGCCCGGCGCAGCGGTTAGGCGAACGGGCGTCAGGGCAGGTAGTCGGCCACCTTCCCCGTCCGGGTGAGCATCTGGTACTGACGTTCGCGCTCGCGCGACCGGGCGATGCGCTCCTCGCTGTCGGCCATGCCCTGCAGCATCTGCACCTGGGACATCTCGTGCGCCAGCAACGCGTTCTCGGCGCCGATGCGGGCCTGGATCTCCTGCACTGCCTTCTGGTCGGTGGTGGCGTTGATCTGGCCCATCAGCGACTGGATCTGCGAAAGGCGCCCCGCGGCCGACTTCATCGCGTCCTGCAGCAGGCCTTTCTGCTGGTACGGCTGCGCCAGCGCGGCCTGGCAGCTGGTGCGGGCGTCGCCGGCGAGGTCCATGCAGTTGTAGACCATGCCCACATCACGGAGCGCCTTGGCCGTGGCGTTCAGGCCGGAGTAGCCCGAGGTGTTGATCGCGTTGAGATAGGTGTAGGCCTCGGCCGGCACGTAGTTCTTCAGCATCGGGTTGTTGAACACGTTGCCGAGGTTTCGGATGCCGTTGATGCTGTTGAGCTGATCCTGCAGTTGGGTGATCTGCTGGACCTGGTTGCTGATCTCGGTGACATCGTTCAGGACCTGCAGGATGGTCTGGATCAGGTTGGCGATGTCGATGACGGGGATGCCCTGTGCACG
This sequence comes from Piscinibacter caeni, assembly GCA_003265685.1. GTDB lineage: Bacteria > Pseudomonadota > Gammaproteobacteria > Burkholderiales > Burkholderiaceae_C > Piscinibacter > Piscinibacter caeni. The sequence continues at coordinate 76,399 of QJOU01000033.1, forward strand.
CGCACTCCCGGCACCGAGGCTGCCGGCAACGAGGACAGCGGCGGCAGCGGCCTTCAGACGAGTCTTCATCTCACGCTCCTTCAACGGGTTGGTGGCTACGCTCGGCCGCGAAGTGCGGCGAGCTTGTACGCAGCGGTTCGCACCGCGCCGTATCCCTGTCGGACCACGGCGCCGGCACCCGCGGCCATGGTTCCTGCTGCCCTGCCGGTGGCGACAGCGGCGGCGCCCGTGGCCTGGCCTGCGGCATAGGGCAGGCCGGCACCAGCGCGCACGACACCGCCGGCTGCGCCCGCGGCTCCCGCACCCCGCGCGGAGGACGCCGAGCGAAGGCCCGAGACCATCATGGCGTTCTGGATCATCTGGATGCCCTGCTGGACTGTGGCACCGCCAGTAAGAGCGGAGGCGAGGCTCGGAGCCTGGAAGCAGATGATGGCCATGAGGATCATCACGACGCAGTACTTCAGAATCTCGCCGACGACGTTGAAGGTCGGGCCGAGGAAGCCGCCCTGGGATTGAATGACCTGCACCATGGCCTGCCCCATGTAGATGCTCAGGCCCAAAGCGAAGAACGCGAACCAGGTCAGCACCACGGAGTTGAGGACCATGGACAGCCAGCTGTCGAAGAAGCGCGCTGTGGGCCGCCATGCGAGGCAGAGGACGAACAGCGGACCAACTGCGATCACGAAGGTCAAGAACAGCTTCGCGAGCGTGACGACGAAGAGCGCGATGCAAAGGAAGATCACGTTGCCGAAGGCAGTGACCACGGCGGCGAAGACAAGGTCGAGCCTCATGATCCCTGCCTCCTTCAGCAGATCGAGAACCAGCAGGCTGGCCTGATCGTTGAAGGCATCAAGTAGCGCATACGGTGAGTTCACCGTCATCGGGTCAGTTGCTGCCGGCAGGAAGGTAGTCGCCACGCCTGTGGCGAGCGCATTGGCGCTGTCTGCCACGTTGCTGATGTAGAACCCGGACTGAAGCGCGAAGGCCAGGATGAGGCCGATCTTGAAGACCTTCCACATGAAGACAGGAAGCGTCTCGGAAACCTCATTGCGCAGAACGGCCCAGCCGTAGAGCGTCACCCAGATCGTCATGCAGATCAGCGCGATCGGAGCGATCGCGGTCATCAACGATGACACCACGCCGAGCACGTAGGTACTGAGCACGGTGTTGAACTGATTGCCGACCCAGGTGAACATGACACAAGTTCCTGCTACTGCACTGCCGGGTTTGGCAAGCTCTTGATGCTCACGCAGCCCTTGCTTAGATCGGGGTACTGGCAGTGCTTCCACTCCGATCCGGTCTTCACGACCCACACGCGAGATCGCTTTTCAGAGCCGTAGGTTGATGCTCGGCAAGTGGACGGTCTTGCGTAGACCTCCGTGCATTCCATCAAGCCCTCTGGCGTCTCCACCATCTTCCAGCCGCCACCTGAACACCCGGGCGTTGCAGCGGGGCACGGCTTCGCGAGAAGCGCCCCGGCCGTCGGTGGCGTTTCGACCTTCTTGGTCCCATCGGGCATGATCTTCACGGCCTCGTTGCCCTTGACGAACTGGGCGCTGGCGGTTGTGGCTGCGAGTGCCAACGCAACCAGCGCGAGGAGATGACGAACAGCTTTCATGCGGCTCTCCTGGAGGTACGAAACCTCCGATCCTGAACCTCACGAAGGAGCACCGGAAGCCATTGAAACGGATCGTTGCCATGCCGTTCGCGCACGGCATCAAGCAGGACCACGTTGTCGGTGGTGGCCGAGAGCACGGTGATGTAGTCCTCGAGCCCGGCCAGGTCCAGCTCGCAGATTGCGCTGGCATGGCCCTGCTTGACCAGAAAGTGCCGGCCACCCTGTGCGCCGAGGCTGCGCACGATGTCGAACTCGGCCTGCGTCAGCCCGAAACCGTCGACATATTCCTCGCGCACCGCCTCCGGGTTGGCGAGGAAGATCTTGGTCACGCTCTGCTCGATCATCGTGCGGCCGATGGAGTGGCGCAGCACGTCGGACGGGCTCTGCGTGTCGAAGATGCCCAGGCCGTTCTGCTTGCGGATCGTCTTCTGCTTCTGCTTGGCGAAGTCGCTGAAGATTTCGTGGTCGAGCGCCTTCCAGAACTCCGAGATCACGTAGATCAGCCGCTCCCCATTGACCAACTCTTCCATCACCTGCAGCAGGTACATCATCACCGGCGTGCGGACCTCGGGCAGATCGAGGAACTCGGTGGTGTCGAAGCCGATCACGTTGGCCGCATGCAGGTCGAGGAGCCGGTCGTCGGCCTGGTCGAAGACCCATCCGAGCGCGCCACCCTGGCACCAGCGGCCCAGCCGCTCGAAGAGGCTGTTCTCGCCCGCCTTGGGCAGGTTCTGCCGCACGGTCGAGAAGCGGCGCAGCGGCGCCGGCATCATCGCCACGGCCTTGACGGCATCGGCGATGGCCCGCTCGTCGGCCGGCAGCAGCGGCATGGCCGGCGTGGCGATGCAGGTGCGTATCAGCTGCTCCCAGAACTGGATGCGCGCCGGTGTCGGCTCGCGCTGCAGCGGGTTGCAGCCGGTGGGCTTGCCGGCCTCCAAGGTGAAGTAGCGGCCACCCAGGGCGCGGATCGCGATCTCGCAGCCGCGGTCCAGGTCGAAGAGCACGAGGCGCGGCGCCGGGTCCCACTTGCGCGTGAGCGTCAGCAAGAACATCTCCAGCGTGGTCTTGCCGACGCCGGTCGAGCCGATGATCAGCGTGTTGCCCGGCAGCTTCTTGTCGGCCGAGTCTTCGCCTTCCGGGCTGCTGTGCAGGTTCAGATAGAAGGGCTGGCCCGAGGGCGTCCGCAGCAACGCCAGCGCCTCACCCCACGGGTTGCCGTCTCGCTTGCCGCGGGCGAAATTGTGCCCGCTGGACAGCGCCGCGAAGGCGCGTGAGCTGAGCTTGGCGTCCCGGGGCCGCCACTGCCAGTTGCCCGGCATCTGGGCGAACCAGGCGGCATCGGCCACCAGGTCGACCGGGGACAGCTGCAGGCTGGAGGCTTCGCCGACCGCGCCGATGGCCTGCGCTGCGCGGCGGCCGGCATCGGCCACGTCCTCGCCAAAGATGACGAGGCTGTAGTGATACTCGCCCATGCAGAACTGGCCGTCGCCCAGTTCGTTCAGCGCCACGTCCATCTCCGCGACCTGGCTGGCCACAACATCGTCGCTGGCGATCAGTTGGTCGCGCTGCAGTTCGAGGGCGCGCATCGCCTCGCGGCGCGGCAGGATCGAGAAGCTCTGCGTCTCGATGAATTCGCTGGCCTCGTAGAGCAGGGCGTTCAGGATGCCGGGCTCGACGGCGTCGGCGTACTCCTTGATGTCGACCAGGGCCGCGTAGCGACGCTGGTCGCCCTGGCGCAGTTCGAGCTTGTCGCCGCCGAAGGACAGGCGTGACGTGGGCAGCGTCCGGTAGAGCGGGCCGGCCGTCATCGGGATCGGCCGCCAGCAGCCGTTGACCAGGTAGCCGAGGAACTCGGCCAGCTCGGAGTAGGTCCGGCCGCGGTGCTCGCGTGCGCCCAGCAGTTCAGGCCCGAAGCCGCGCAGTACTCGGCCGACCAGGGCTGTGCGCTCTTCCATCACTCGCAGCGCTTCGGCCTGGGCTTCGGCAATGGCCGCGCGGGTACGCTGTGTCGACTGCAGGGCCCGGCTCACTCGGGAGACGTTGGGCCGGTAGACCAACGTCAGGTAGAGCTCGTTGCTCATCATCCGGCGCTCACCGAGCTTGGCCTGGTAGGCCTGCGACAGATCGCGCGCGAAGCCGGGCTGCGACGGGTCCTGCAGGCTGTCGGTGACGACGCGGTGCAGGCGATGCGTCCACATCGCCCACTGCCCGCCGGCCAGGTTGCGCAGCAAGCTGCATAGGGCTTCATGCCGTTCGCCGATCTGGTGCTCGTCGGCGCATTCGAAGGCCACGCCGTCGAGCCGCCAGACGCGCAGGTAGTCACCGCCGCGCGTGATCACGTCTTGCGGGCTGACCAGCGACGAGAACGGGATGAAGCGCGCCAGCGGGTTCTCCGCCTGGGCCTGTGCCCAGTGCCGGGGACGGAACCCACTGCGGCCGGGCCGCACGTCGGCGCCGTTGGCCCTAGACATGCCAAGCATCTCGTGCTCCCCGGAAGAGGGTGGGCGCGTAGCTGCGCGCATGCCAGAAGCGGCGGTTGCGGTCGTGCAGGCGCAGCTTCATGGCGACGAACATCTGGCGAAAGCGCTGGTCGTCCTTGGACGTCACGAAGCGCATCCACAGCAGGGCCGGCACGAATGCCACGACCACACCGAGGGCGATCCACCAGCTCACGAGGGTGCCGCCCCACATGATCAGCAGCATGCCGGTGCCGAACAGCACCACCAGCGGCACGAGCGGGATGCCCAGCTTCATGGCCGGGCGCGTGGCGCCCTTGTAGATGGCTTCGCCTTGCATGGTCGAGCCTGCCGGTCAGGTCACGATGTAGCTGGCGAAGGCGGCGGCGCCGCCGACCAGCGTGCCGCCGATCAGCACGTTCGCCACGTCGGCCAGACGCGCGCCCTGGAAGATCATCTTGAAGCCGGCCCAGATGATCGCGATGGTCACCACCGCGATCGAGATCGTCACCAGGATGGTGTTGACGTTCGTGACCGTGGTGTTGATCTTGTCGAAGCCCTGGGCGAGGGCCGCCTGCGACAGCAGGGCCGGGACGAGGGCGGCCAGGGCCGGCGCGGCGCGCCGGATCGATCCGAGGGTTGTCATACCTTCTCCTTGTATCTTTGGTTCAGGGGTC
>KZ836111.1 GCA_003265685.1 Piscinibacter caeni
CAGGCCGCGCAGCAACGCGCGGTGCAGCAGCGGGCGCGCGGCGCGGCCCAGCGTGCGGCGCACCAGGCGCGCGGCGGCCGTCGGTGCGGGGCTCGGCACGGGATCGTCTCCTGGGGGAGGGTCAAATATCAGCTCGCGATGATATTGGAGTCAGGAGCCACCCAGCAGCCAGTGGGGTCGCAGCAGCAGCACCGCGCCGAGCGCGGCCACCGCGCTGGCCACCATCAGGCTGTCGTCGGCGATGTAGCCGACGGTGGTCAGGCCCAGGTAGGCGTGGTGCAGGGCCGGCGGGAACTGCTTCTGCGCGAGCACGGCCGTGTAGAGCGCCGGCAGCCCGGCGCTGCACAGCAGCTCGACCAGGTTCACCGCCAGCGCCAGCAGCGCCGTGCCGCCCAGCAGCGCGGCCAGGCTGTGCGCCCGGGGCAGGGCGTGCATGCGCGCCACCAGAGCCGGCCGGGCGGCCGCGGGGATGGCCAGCGAGGGGCCGCGACCCGGCGCCGCGCCATCCTTCAGGTTGAGCGCGCCGATCAGCAGGGCCAGCAGCGCCAGCCCGACGCGCAGCGGCGCCGGTCGTGCAGCCGCCCCAGCAGCGACAGCAGAAAGGCAGGAACAGCAGCACCCACATCGCGCAGGGGTTGAAGCCGTCGAGCAGGCCGAGCACGAGCGTGAACAGCGGCAGCCCGAGCCGGGCCGCGCTGAGCGTGCCGAACAGGCGGCTGCGAAGCTCGGCCGGCGCCGGCGCGGCGCCGTCGAGCAGCGCCACGATCTCCGGCCCGGTGTGCTCGGCATCCTGGAAGCCGACCAGCACCCGGCCGCCGGCGACGAAGGTCGGCACCCCCGGCGGCCAGGCCCCCGCCGCCTGCGACAGCGCGATCAGCTCTGCGCGCGCCGCCGGGTCGCTGTCCACCGGCCGCAGCACGACGTGCAGCCCCGGGCGCTGCGCCGCCAGCCCGGCGAGGCAGGCCTTGGCGTCGGCGCAGTGCGGGCAACCCTCGCGCACGTAGACCACCAGTTCCTGCGCCGCGGCGCCGGCTGCATCGGCGCATTCGACGCCGGCCGGGGCGCCCGCCGGTTGACCCGGCTCAGGCGCTGTCGCTCTCCCCGATCACCAGGCGCGTCTCGCCCACGAAGCGGTGCGGCGGGAGCTCGAGGTTGGTCGGCGCGGGCTTGTTCCTGAACACGCGGCCGGCCAGGTCGAAGGTCGAGCCGTGGCAGGGGCAGAAGAAGCCGCCGTGCCACTCGGCGCCGACGCTCGGGTTGCCGCCGCCCTGGGCCACCGCGCTCGGCGAGCAGCCCAGGTGGGTGCAGATGCCGACGGCGACGAAGATGTCCGGCTTCATCGAGCGGCCCGGGTTGCGCAGTGCCGCTGGAATGTCGTCGCGTGTCGAGTCCGGGTCGGCGAGTGCCGCCTCCTGGCCCTTCAGCGCGGCGATCATCTGCGGCGTGCGGCGCTGGATCCAGACCGGCTTGCCGCGCCACTCGACGGTCTTCATGCCGCCGGGCGGGATGTCGCCGAGTTCCACCTCGACCGAGGCGCCCTGGGCCTTGGCACGCTCGCTGGGCGCGAGGCTGGAGACGAAGGGCACGGCGGTGGCGAGGGCCGCCGCGCCGCCGGCTGCGCCGGTGGCGATCAGCCAGGTGCGGCGCTCGGGGTCGCTGGCGCCGCCGGGGGGCAGGGCGGTGACGGTCATGGCAAGGCTCCGGTGAGGTCGGTACGGTGGTCCGTATCAAGCCCCATGCCAGCCGCCCGCGCGGCGCAAACGCCATGCGTGACAAGCACTTGCCGGTCGGCGCCGGGTGCCGGCGCCTGCCAGGCCCTGGCAGCGTGCTGCCAGGAATGGCAGCGTCGCGGGCGATCGCTCAGCGGATGAAGCGGTCGACGAAGTCCGCGCCCAGTCCCACCGCCGCGTAGTGCGCGCGGCACTTGTCGATGCGCGTGAACACGTCGTCGTAGCCGGTGCAGCGGCCGTCGGGGTCGACGTAGATCATCGCGCCGTTGACCTGGAACAGCGTGATCATCTCCTCGACGTCCGGGTCGACCACCAGCGTGTGCGTCTCGCCCGGCGCCTCGTAGACGTAGCCGCCTTCGGTGGCCACCCAGTCGTGCTCCAGGTAGCGCCAGCGGCCCTTGATCACGTAGCCGTGCACCGGCTGCGGGTGGCGGTGGCGCGAGAGCACGCCGGCGCGCCGCACGCGCAGCAGGTTCATCCAGTAGCCGCGGCTGGCCGCGAGGCACAGCGGGCGGAACCAGACGTTTTCGTCCACCGGCACCCACACGCGCTCGTCGTGCGGGATCGCATCCGGGATCACCAGTTCGGGCGGCGATTCCTTGGGCATCGGGTGCCGGTAGGGCTGCCACTTGTCGTCGTCGGTCGTCATCGTGAATGCACTCAGGATACGAGGTAGCCACCGTCCACCGGCAGCACGATGCCGGTGACGAAACGCGCCGCCGGGCTGGCGAGGAAGAGCACCGGCCCGGCCACGTCTTCCGGCGTGCCCCAGCGGCCCAGCGGCGTGCGCGCGAGGATGGGGCCGCTGCGCGCCGGGTCGTCCTGCAGCGCCTGCGTCAGCGGGGTGGCGATCCAGCCGGGGGCGACGGCGTTGACGCGGATGCCTTCGGCCGCGTAGGCGATCGCCAGGCTCTTGGTCAGCTGCGCCACGCCGCCCTTGCTGGCGCTGTAGGCCGGCACCAGGCCGCCGCCGAAGAAGCTCAGCATCGAGGCGGTGTTGACGATGCAGCCGCGCCGCGCCGCCAGCAACGGCCGCGCCGCGGCGCAGACGCGCAGCGTGCCGTTCAGGTTGATGTCCAGCACCTGCGCGAACACCGCCGGGTCGTGCTCCGCGCCGCGCCGGATCACGCCGGCGCAGTTGACCACCACGTCGAGCGCGCCGAGCGAGGCCACCAGCGCGCGCACCGCGGCGTCGTCGCGCACGTCGAGCGTGCGCGCCGGCACGGCCGGCGGGGCGTGTTCGCATTCCGCGTCGGTGACGCCGGTGACGCTGACCTCGGCCCCTTCGGCCGCGAAGGCCGCGGCGATGCCCGCGCCGATGCCGCTCGTGCCGCCGACCACCAGCACGGTCTTGCCGGTGAACGACGTGCCACTCATCGGGCAGGGCAGGCTGCGGCGCCCGGGCTCGGGCGGTGGGCGTTGCGCGCCTCGGAGGGGTCGCAGGGCATGGAGCCGTCCACCGGGCGGTGGAAAGGGTTGCGGGCGGAACGCAGCGTACCACCCGGCCCGACCCGGCCCGTCACGGCCGCTCAGCGCTTGCGGTCGGCGATCAGTTCCTTGGCCAGCGAGCGGCGGCCCGCGCAGGCGGCCTCCTGGAAGGCGCTGTCCTGCTTGGCATCGCGGCGCTCGCCGAGCGGCCGTGGCACCAGCAGGGCCGGCGGTGCGAACTTGAGGGGTGGGAGCGAGGAATGGGTCGGCATGTTGTCGTGGGGCGACGCCGTGGAACGCGTCGCCGGTCGAAGCATTCTGGTTCGTGACCGCCCGATTTCCCAGCCAGCGAAACGCTTGGACACCGAGTTCACACCTCGGCCGCCGGCCAGGCGGCGCGGGCCCGCTTCCGGTGCAGCGGGTAGAGTCGGGCGCCCCTCGATGTTCCGCCCATGCCAGCCAAGACCAGCGCCGCCGCCCCCGAACCGCCCCGCGAGCCGCCGAACCTGCCCGACCCGCGCCATGCCGCCCGGCTGCCGCAGCACCTCGGGCGCGCAGCGCTGGAGCGCATTCGTCAGGCCGCCTACAGCCTGCCGCAGGTGCTGACGCCGGCCGACTTCGGCGACGGCGCCACCGACAAGCGGCTCGACCAGCTCGGCCTCGTGCAGCTGCAGAAGGCCGCCGCGGGCGGGCGGCCGAGCCGCTGGATCGACCCGGCGGCGATCGACGCCGCGCTGGCGCACCTCGACGCGGTCGGCACCGGCCCGGGCGCGCGGCCGCTGGTGCTGCAGCGCGCCGCGGCGCTCGAGGCGCTGGGCGTGACGCGCCACGCCGGCGAGTTCACTCGCCTGGTGAGCCAGGCGCTGCAGGTGCCGGTGCCCGAGGGGGCGGCCTGGCGCATCCCGCTGCTGTACCGGGTGGCGGTGGACGCGGCCAGCGCCTGGGCCTTCTACCGCAGCGGCGACGAGGCGGCCCTGCGCGCCGCCCTCGGCCCGGCCCCGCCGCACCCGCAGGCGGCGGAGGTGACGGCGCATCTGGCGGCCCTGGTCGCGCGCAGCCATGCCTACCAGCCGCGCCGGCTGGAGGAGCTGCTGCCGCGCCTGCAGGCCGAGTGCGCACGCCCGCAGCCGCTGGCCGAGCTGCTGGCGGCCTGCACGCGCACGCAGGACCGCTGGGAGCACCGGGTTACCGAGCTCGACACGCTTGCCTCGCTCAACCAGGACCTGGCCTTCCAGGGCTACCCCGACACCTTCACCAAGGCGCGCCACCTGCAGCGCAGCGTGACGCTGTTCGTCGGCCCGCCCAACAGCGGCAAGACCCACGCGGCCTTCGAGCGCCTCGCGCAGGCACACGACGGCGCCTACCTCGCGCCGCTGCGCCTGCTCGCGCTGGAGGGGCGCGACCGGCTGGTGGCACGCGGCGTGGCCTGCTCGCTGCTGACGGGCGAGGAGAACGTGCCGGCGCCCGACGCAAGGGTGGTCTCCAGCACCATCGAGATGGTGGCCACCGACCGGCCGATCGACGTGGCGGTGGTCGACGAGGCGCAGATGATCTTCGACGCCGCGCGGGGCTGGGCCTGGACGCAGGCCATCGTCGGCGTGCCGGCCAACGAGCTGATCGTCATCTGCTCCGAGCACGCGGTGCCGGCCATCGAGCGGCTGCTCGGGCTGTGCGGCGAGCGCTGCACGGTGCGGGTGTTCGAGCGCAAGCAGCATGTCGAGCTGCTGCCCCGGCCGATCGGCATCGACTCGCTGCAGCTCGGCGACGCGGTGGTGGCCTTCAGCCGGCGCGACGTGCTGGCCCTGCGCGACCGCATCTCCGCCGGCGGCCACCCGGTCTCGGTGATCTATGGCGCGTTGCCGCCCGAGGTGCGGCGGCGCGAGGCGGAGCGTTTCGCGCAGGGCGAGGCGCACATCCTGGTGGCCACCGACGCGATCGGCATGGGCCTGAACCTGCCGATCCGCCGCGTGCTGTTCAGCACGCTGGCCAAGTTCGACGGCGCGGGCGACCGGCCGCTGGACGAATCCGAGGTGCACCAGATCGCCGGCCGGGCCGGCCGCTTCGGCCTGCACGAGGAAGGCTTCGTGGGCGTGCTCGACAGCGCCGAGCCGGGCGCGCTGCGGCAGCTGCGCGAGCTGCTGCAGCGCCGCCCGCAGGCGCCGCGCGACTTCAAGGCGCCGGTGGCGCCCAACCCCTGGCACGTGAAGACCATCGCCGCGCGGCTGCACAAGACCAAGCTGCGCGAGGTGCTCGGCGTGTTCGTCGAGCAACTGCGCCTGGACGACGCCCACTTCGCGGTGGCCGAGCTGGACCAGATGCTGCTGCTGGCCGAGGCGCTGGACAAGAGCGCGGCGAAGCTGCCGCTCAAGCAGCGCTTCATCTACGCCCAGGCGCCGGTGGACACGCGCACCGAGTCGCAGCTGCAGGAGTTCCTCGACTGGAGCAGCCGCCACGCATTGCTGGGGCGGGCCGGAACGCCCTGGTTCCTGGAGGCGGTGGACGGCCACAGCCGCCTCGACCGCATGGAACAGGCGCTGCGCGGCTGTACGCTGTGGCTCTGGCTGGACCTGCGCTTCCCCGGCATCTACGGCCACGTGGAAGAGGTGCATGCGCTGCGCGCCGCGCTCAACGAGGGCATCGAGCGCCAGCTCAAGGGGAAGCGGCCGCTGGCCCAGGTGCGCAGCGGGCGGCGCGGGGCGGCGCCGCGCTGAGGGCGCCGGCGCATCCTCCTGGCAGGCATCGAGCCGCAGTGCGGGCCCGAGTTCTCCACCGGGCTGCTCATCGAGCGCGAGCGGGTCGCCGGCCTCGTCGACGCGCGGCTGCGCCAGGACAGGGCGATGCACAGCGAGCGGTCCGCCTGGCGGAGATCAGCGTGCGGCGCATGTGGAGGCCACCGAGAAGCTGTTCAGGGAGCAGCTGGGGCAGGCGTCGTCCCTGCACTGCGCAGCGCCGCGCGGCGCACGCTCTCGTCGCCGCCCAGCGGGGTGTCGCCGATGGCCGTCGTCGAGTCCCTGCTGGAATCGGGGCTGGCATCGTTGCCCGCCGGCGCGGTCGACGCAGGCATCGATTGCCTGCGCCGGGCATTGCGGGGACGCGTCGATGGCGGCCACCGGCTACCGCGAGCTCGGCCAAGTCGATGCCCTCGCGGGCCGGCGCCCGACCGCCGCGGCGCATCTCGCCGCGGCGCACCGGCTTCGAAACTTCGCTGAGCAGACGCTCGTGGCCGGCGGCAGATGGCCGGCCATCCGCCCGGGGGCCTACACCGACACCGGTGACGGCAAGCGGCCCGCCGTCTCTGCGCTCGAGGCCGAACCGCCGGCGACCCCGCCGTCGTGCCCGGTGTCGCACGGGCCTTCCCAGCTGCGCCAGGTGTTGCGGCCCGCCTCCTTGGCGCGGTAGAGCGCGGCGTCGGCCCTCGCATACAACACGTCCAGGTCGTTGCCGTCACGCGGGAACCCGGCCACGCCGATGCTCAGGCTGGTGCGTATCTCGCGTCCCTCGTGGTGGATCGGAGCGTCGAAGGCCGCGAGGATGCGTTCGAACAGGATGCCGGCCGTCTCATCGGTGAGCGAGCTGCTGATCAGCAGCGCGAACTCGTCGCCGCCCAGGCGGGCGACCGCATCCGAATCACGCACCGCATGCACCAGCCGGCGTGCCACCTCGACGAGCAGTGCATCGCCCGCCGCATGGCCGAGGGTGTCGTTGACCAGCTTGAATCGATCGAGGTCGATCAGGGCCAGGGAGAACTCCAAGCCTTGTCGCCTCGCCGTCGCGGCATGGTGATTGAACAGCAGTTCGAACTGCCGCCGGTTGGCCAGGCCTGTCAGGGAATCGGTGTAGGCCATCTCGGCCATCTTGCGTTCGCCTTCGATGAGCTCGGCCGTGCGCTGCTCCAGCGCCGCCGTGCGTTCGGCCACCAGGGCTTCGAGCTGCCGCCTGCGCCGCTGGAGCCAGATCGTGCGCGCGTGGACGACGGCGTACAGGCCGGCCAGCGCAAACGCGGCCAGCGCGATGCGGAAGACGACGGTCTGGTGCCAGGCGGGCTGCACCGTCAGGCCGATGTTCAGCTCATGCGCAGACCACTGCCGCTGACGATCGGACCCGCGGACCTGCAGCTCGTAGTCACCCGGCGGAAGATTGGTGTAGGTCGCGCCCCGGTGGTTCGCCGGCACTTCGGTCCACCGGTCCTCGAAACCCCGCAGGCGGTAGGCGTAGATGTTGCGCTCCGGTGCAGAGAGGTCGAGCGACGCGAACTCCACGGCAATGCTGCGCGTGCCAGGCAGGAGCTGCAGCGCGCGTTGCGCTGCATGCAGCGCGCCGGCCGGCTGCACCGCACCGTCGACGCGCAACTGCGTCAACACGACGGCAGGCTGGTGGCGCCAGGGTTGCAGGCGATCCGGCCGCACGATGGTCAGGCCGCCGAGGCCGCCGAACAACAGATCGCCATCCGTCGACGCCGCCGCCGAGTGGAACCAGTAGGTGGCGATCTGCACGCCGTCGGCCGCCCCGAGCGCCTTGGCCGCCAGATCGCGCGGGTCGATCACCACCAGGCCGTCGTCGGTGCTGGCCCAGACGCGCCCCTGGGCGTCGCGCAGCATCGCGCTGATGTTGAGGTTGGGCAGGCCCTGCTCGACACCGAGCACCTGGACCTTCGGTGCGCTGCCGAAGGGCGCGTCCACCACGACGATGCCCAGCGCCGCCGTGCCCAGCCACAGACGGTCGCCCTCCACGTCGTGCAGCAGCGCGTTGACCACCACCGTGCCCAGGCCCGCCGGCACCCAGGAGCCCTGCAGATACGGCTGCGCCGTTCGCCGCTCGATGTCGAGCAGGAACAGGCCCGAGCGGGTTCCCACCCACAGGCGGCCCTGCGGCCCATGCGCCAGCAATTCCAACCGGCGGTCGGGCATCTCGACATCGAGCGCTTCGGCCACGACCGGGTTGCTGTCGGGCCGGACACGCCAGATGCCATCCTGCCCGCCGACCCACAGGGCATCGCCGTCGGCCAGCAGCGCCCAGACCGCCTTGCCCGGGTCGCGCGCCGCCCAGCGCACGTGCTGCACCTGGCGCGTGCGCGGATCGATGCGGTACAGGCCCTGGTCCGTTCCCGCATGCACGATGCCGTTGGCGGAGCGCTGCAGTCCGAACATCGGCGCCTCGGGCAGGGCCCGTCCGGGACGGCTGTCGTCGGAGCGGATGCGCAGCACCGGCGCCGCCCGCGAGGGATCGAGCACGTCGATGCCCTTCGAATTGCCCACCCACACCTGGCCGTCGGGCATCGCCAGCACGGCGTCGGCCTGGGTCCCCGACAGACCGGTGCCGCCGCCCATGGCGCTCAAGGTCGCCAGCGCTTCGTGCGCCTGCGGGTCGTGGCGCAGCAGACTGCGACCGCTGCCCACCCACATCAGGCCCGATCGGTCGACATGCAGGGCCCAGATGCTGTCGTCGTCCAGCGACTGCGGCAGCAGCGGCTCGTGGCGGACCCAACGTCGGTTCAGCGTGCGCGGATCGACGATCAGCACACCGTGGTCCGTCGTGCCGATCCACACGTCGCCGGTCGCCGCCTGTGCGATGGCGACCACCGGATGCTGGCCGATGCTGTCGTCCGCGAGCGGGCGGGTTACGGGGCTGCCGGAGGCATCGAGCACCGCCACGCCGGCATGGCGGGTCCCGACCCAGATGCGCTGCTGGTCGTCTTCCATCAAGGCGGTGACGCTGGCCTGGATGCGGTCGGACAGCGCGACATGCTGCACCGCCGTGCCGTCGGACGCCGCGCGGAACAGGCCCCGGTCGGTGCCCACCCACAGCACGCCTCGCCGGTCGGCCAACAGCGAGAGCACACGCGCCGCCGCGCCGTCGAAGTCGGCGACCTGCCGCACGAGGCGGCCGGTCTCGGGGTCGATCAGCGACAGGCCCGCATCGGTGCCGACCCACAAGGCGCCGGCGGGTGCGTTGGCCATCGAGGTGACGTTCGGGTGCGGCAGCCCCCCCGAGCCCACCGGCACGCGCATGAAGTCGCCCGACTCGGCGCGGTAGCGTGCCAGGCCTGCCGACAGGGTGCCGACCCACAGGCGGCCGGCCGCGTCGAGATGGAGCCGCTGGACGTAGGCATCGGGCAGGGTGTGCGGCGCACCGAGCGCGGGCCGGAAACGGTCGAAGCGATATCCGTCCCACCGCACCAGGCCGTCCTGCGTGCCGATCCACAGGAAGCCGGTCGCATCCTGCGTGATGGAAGTCGGGCCGAGGGCGTTCGGTACGCCGGTTTCGGAGGTGACGCGCTGGAAGGCGACATCGGCCAGCGCGGACCAGCGCGCCGGCAGCGCCTGCACGAGCGACGTCGCAAGCAGCGTCGCCACGACGGCGATCGCGCGCAGCCAGGTCAAGGCGGGACAGGGCTGTGGGCGAAGTCGGTTCACGGCGGCTGGTGATCCAGTGTCTTCAATCGGCCGTGCCTGCCCGATCTGAAGCGGCAGGCAGTGCAGCACGTCACGAATGGTGCGCGCTCACCTCCGGCCAGCGCCGCCGCACCGGACGGGTTCTCGGGCAATGCCGCCGCCGCGGCGCGGCAGCCCGACCGGGCGCCAGGTCGCTGCAGACTCCGAATGGTGAAGTTCCTTGGGTTGCGGTTGCACTGCCGCAGTGGCAGTGACCGAACGCCAAGGAGCTTCAGGGATGCCTCGAAAGGAGGCCGCCGAAAGAAAAAGCCCGCACGGGGCGGGCTGCACTTGCCGGGCACTTGCTCCGGCGCCAAGAACTCGCTGGGCAGGGCCCCAAGTCCTTGTCTCTATTGGTGCCGGTGAGAAGAGTCGAACTCCCGACCTTCGCATTACGAATGCGCTGCTCTACCAACTGAGCTACACCGGCGTAAGCCCGCAAGTATAGCCGATGGCGGTGTCAGGCCCGCCAGGCGATCGCGGCCAGCACCAGGCCGGCCATCCAGAGCGTCTCGACCAGGATCAGCACGATCGGCCGCCAGCCGGCCTGCGCGAGCTGCATGAAGCTGGTCTTCATGCCCAGCGCGGCGATCGCCAGCACCAGCGCCGCGCGCGAGGCGAGGTTCATGCCCTGCTGCAGCGCCGGCGCGATGACGCCGGCCGAGTTCAGCGCCACCAGCGCGGCGAACAGCCACAGGAACCAGGGCACCAGCGGCTGCTTCGCTGCATGCACCGGCTCGCCGCGCTCGCGTTCGGCGCGAAAGGCCAGGCTCACCACCAGCACCACGGCGGCCAGCATCGAGACGCGGAACAGCTTCACGATGGTGGCGGTGTCGCCCGCCTGGGTGCCCAGCGTGTAGCCGGCGCCGACCACCTGCGCCACGTCGTGGATCGTGCCGCCGATGAACAGCCCCGCGAGTTCCGGTGGCAGGTTCATGGCCCGTGCGATCAGCGGGTAGATCACCATCGCTGCGGTGGACATCACGGTGACGCAGATCACCACCATCAGCGTGAAGCGGTCGCCATGTTTCGCGCGCGGCAGCACCGCGGCGATGGCCAGCGCCGCCGAGGCGCCGCAGATCGCCACCGAGCCGCCCGACAGCACGCCCTGCGCCCGCGTCATGCCGAAGCGGCGCGCGAGCAGCAGGCCGAGCCCGAGCGTCGTCAGCACCGCCAGCACCACGATGCCGGCGGTCACCCAGCCGAGCGCGGCGATCTGTGCCGCGGTGATGCGCGCCCCGAGCAGGCCGACCCCGAGGCGAAGCACCTGGCGGGCGCAGAACTCGATGCCGGCCTTGGTGCGCGGCTCGTGGCTGAGGTAGTGGAAGGCGATGCCGAAGAACAGCGCGTACAGCAGCTGCGGCCCGCCGTGCAGCTGGGAGACGAAGGTGGCCGCCAGCGCGAGCACGGCCGCGAGCGCACTGCCCGGCACCAGCCCGGCCGCCGCGACGAGGCCGGCCCTCATGCGGGCCGCGACAGCGTCTGCACGTACTCGTGCACGGCCGTGTGGACCGTCGAGACGCGGTGCTCGACCGGCTTGTCGCCGAAGGTCAGCGCGCTGCGGCGCACCTGCAGCACCGGCGTGCCGGGGGTGATGCCGAGCACGCGGGCCACGCCGCGGTCGGCGGCCACGGCGCGCACGCGCTCCTGAGCCCGCACCACGGTGATGCCGTACTCGGTCTGCCAGAGCTGGTAGATCGTGCCGGGCCGCTCGCGCAGGCGCTTCTCGGTCAGCCCCTTGAAGAGCAGCGCCGGCACGGTGATCAGGTCGTGCACCACCGGGCGGCCCTGCAGGCGCAGGCGGTTCTCGAAGCGCACCACCATCTCGCCGACGGCGATGCCGAGCGCCGCGGCGGCCGCCTCGTCCTCGAGCCGCTCGCGCGCGAAGCCGAGCAGCTCGACCTGCGGCACCTCGCGCAGGCCGTCGCTGCGCTCGACGTGGAAGAACTGGAACAGGAAGCGGTCGGCGTCGTGCGTCGCGACGTAGGTGCCGCGGCCCTGGCGGCGCACCAGGATGTGCTCGGCCACCAGCTCGTCGACCGCATGGCGCAGCGTGCCGATGGCCACGCCGAACGCGCCAGCCAGCGCGGCCTCGGCCGGCAGCGCCTCGCCGGGGGGCAGCTCGCCGCCCTCGATGGCGCGCAGCAGCGCACGCTTGACCACCCGGTACAGCGGCATGCCGGCGGCCTCGGGGGCGATCGGGCGGAACGAGGCGGCGGCGGGCATGGCGGCGCATTCTGCCGGCCGGCGCCGATCCTGCAAGTCATCTATATGACCTGTTTGACAGCTGGCAATGCCGGGCCGAGCATGCGCTCCGTTGCCGCCGACCGCGCGGCCGAACGAGGAGCCAGACAGGATGAATCACTTCGTGTTGCACGACGCCCACGACACCGTCGCGGTGGTCGTCGTCGAGGGCGTGAAGGCCGGCATGACGCTCAACGGCTGGATCATGGACGAGGACCGCATGATCTCGATGGACGCGCGCCAGGACATTCCCATCGGCCACAAGATCGCGCTGAAGGACATGGCGCCCGGCGACACCGTCATCAAGTACGGCATCGACATGGGCAAGGTCGTCGCGCCGATCAAGGCGGGCGAGCACGCCCACGTCCACAACATCAAGACCAAGCGCTGGTAAGAGGTAGCCCCATGTCCGTGATCTCCAAAGACACCACCTTCCTCGGCTACCGCCGCGAGAACGGCCGCGTCGGCGTGCGCAACCACGTCGTCATCCTGCCGCTGGACGACCTGTCCAACGCCGCGGCCGAGGCCGTGGCGCACAACATCAAGGGCACGCTGGCGATCCCGCACCCCTACGGACGCCTGCAGTTCGGCGCCGACCTGGAACTGCACTTCCGCACGCTGATCGGCGCGGGCTGCAACCCGAACGTCGCGGCCGTGGTCGTGATCGGCATCGAGGACGGCTGGACCAAGAAGGTGGTCGACGGCATCGCCGCCACCGGCAAGCCGGTCACCGGCTTCGGCATCGAGGGCCATGGCGACCACGAGACCATCATGAAGGCCAGCAAGGTGGCGCGCGAGTACGTGCAGTGGGCCAGCGAGAAGCAGCGCGAGGTCTGCCCGATCTCCGAGCTGTGGGTCTCCACCAAGTGCGGCGAGAGCGACACGACGAGCGGCTGCGGCGCCAACCCGACCGTCGGCAACGCCTTCGACAAGCTGCACCCGCTGGGCAACTACCTGTGCTTCGGCGAGACCAGCGAGATCACCGGCGGCGAGAAGATCGTCGCGGACCGCTGCGCCAACGATGCGGTGCGCGAGCGCTTCATGTTCATGTTCAACCGCTACCAGGACATGATCAACCGCCACAAGACGACCGACCTCTCCGAGTCGCAGCCGACCAAGGGCAACATCGCCGGCGGCCTGACGACCATCGAGGAGAAGGCGCTCGGCAACATCCAGAAGATCGGCAAGAAGTGCACGGTCGACGGGGTGATCGACAAGGCCGAGATCCCCACCCACCCGGGCCTGTGGTTCATGGATTCGTCCTCCGCCGCGGCCGAGATGGTGACGCTGTGCGCCGCCTCGGGCTACGTGGTGCACTTCTTCCCGACGGGGCAGGGCAACGTGATCGGCAACCCGATCCTGCCGGTCATCAAGATCTGCGCCAACCCGCGCACGGTGCGGCTGATGAGCGAGCACATCGACGTCGATTCCTCCGGCCTGCTGCAGCGCGAGATCACGCTCGACCAGGCCGGCGACCGGCTGCTCGAGTGCATGCTGCGCACGGCCAACGGCCGGCTCACGGCGGCCGAGGCGCTCGGCCATCGCGAGTTCGTGCTCACGCGTCTCTACGAGTCCGCCTGACATGGCCCGCGTCGTCATCACGGAGTTCATGGACGAGCGCGCCGTCGCGTCGCTCG
This sequence comes from Piscinibacter caeni, assembly GCA_003265685.1. Lineage (GTDB taxonomy): Bacteria > Pseudomonadota > Gammaproteobacteria > Burkholderiales > Burkholderiaceae_C > Piscinibacter > Piscinibacter caeni. The sequence continues at coordinate 13,471 of KZ836111.1, forward strand.
CGGCGTCGCACGACGTGCTCTACGACGCGAAGCTGGTCGACGACGCGGCGCGCCTGCGGAAGGAAGCTGCCGGCGCCGACGCGATCATCGTGCGCAACCGCACCCAGGTGCGCGGCGAACTGCTGGCCGCGCTCGTGAAGTGCAGGGTGGTCGGGCGTCTCGGCGTTGGCCTGGACAACATCGACGTGCCGGGCTGCGAGGCGAAGGGCCTGCGCGTGATCCCGGCCACCGGCGCGAACGCGCTGTCGGTGGCCGAGTACGTGATCGCCAGCGCGATGCTGCTGCTGCGCGGCGCGTATGCGTCCACCGCCGAGGTCGCAGGCGGCGCGTGGCCGCGCACGGCGCTGCAGAACGGCCGCGAGATCGGCGGCAAGACGCTCGGCCTGATCGGCTTCGGCGGCATCGGCCAGCTGGTCGCCAGGCTCGCCAAGGCGCTCGGCATGGACGTCTGCGCCTTCGACGCGATGATGGACGACGACCACCCGGCCTTCGCCGAGCTGGGCGTGCGCTGTGCCGGGCTCGACGAGGTGATCAAGGCGAGCGACGTGATCAGCCTGCACGTGCCGCTGGTCGACTCCACCCGCGGCCTGTTCGATGCGGCGCGCATCGCTGCGATGAAACCCGGCGCGGTGCTGATCAACACCGCGCGCGGCGGCATCGTCGACGAGGTGGCGCTGGCCGCCGCGCTGGGCGAGAAGCGCCTGGGCGGCGCGGCGATCGACGTGTTCGGCACCGAGCCGCTGCCCGCGGCACCGCATTTCCAGGGCTGCCCGAACCTGCTGCTGACGCCGCACATCGCGGGCCTCAGCGCCGAGGCGAACGACCGGGTCAGCTCGCTGATCGCGCAGCGGGTGCTGGAGGCCTTGCGATGAGGTTGACGCTCGGGCAGCTGCAGGCCGAAGTGGCCGGCGCGTTGATCCGCGCCGGCGCGAGTGCGGGCATGGCCGAGGCCACCGCCCGCGCGCTGGTGCTGGCCGAGGCGCAGGGCCTCGGCTCGCACGGGCTCTCGCGCGTGGCGCAGTACGCCACGCACCTGAAGAACGGCCGCGCCGATGGTCGCGCGCAGGCCGAGGTGGTGGCGCGCAAGGGCGGGGCGGTGCTCGTCGACGCGAAGGCGGGCCTGGCCTTCCCGGCCTGCGAACTGGCGCTGCGCGAGGCCATCGCCGCGGCCCGCGAGCACGGTGTCGCGTTCGCCGGCGTCGCGAACAGTCACCATGCCGGCGTGATCGTCGACCACCTGCGCCTCGCCGCGGCCGCGGGCATGGTGGGCCTCGGCTTCGCCAACTCCCCGGCGGCAATGCCGGCGGCCGGTGGCCGGCACCCGATCTTCGGCACCAACCCGGTGGCGGCGGCGTTCCCGCGTCGCTCGGGCGATCCGCTGCTGATCGACCTGAGCCTGAGCGAAGTGGCGCGCGGCAAGGTGATGGTGGCGGCGAAGAAGGGCGAGCCGATTCCCGAAGGCTGGGCACTCGACAAACACGGCCACCCGACCACCGACGCGAAGGCCGCGCTGGAGGGTTCGATGCTGCCGATCGGCGCGCTCTCCTCGCCCAAGGGCGCGATGCTGGCGCTGGTCGTCGAGTTGCTGGTCACCGCGCTGATCGGCGCGAACTTCGGCTTCGAGGCCTCGAGCTTCTTCGTCGACGAGGGCAACCGGCCCGGCATCGGGCAGGCCTTCATCGTGGTCGACCCGGGCGCGCTGGCCGGACGCGAACGCTACCTCGAGCGCGTCGAGACGCTGGTGGCGGAGATGCTGAAGGACGAGGGCGTGCGCCTGCCCGGGGCGCGCCGCGAGGCGCTGCGCCGCCGGGCGGAGGCCGATGGGCTGGAGGTGAGCGACGCGCTGCTCGCGCAGTGGCGCGCCTGAGGGTTTTCCACGCGGGATCCGCATAACGATACCGGTTGCGCGGCGCCGTGCCCGCCGGCAGCATGCGCAGCTTTCCGGAGACTGGACTGATGCAACGACGCGAACTGCTGCAGGCGCTGGCCCTGCTGCTTCCTGGCGCCGCCTGGGCGCAGAACGACTACCCGAAGGCCGGCGCCACGCTGCGCTACGTGGTGCCGTTCGCCCCTGGCGGGCTGACCGACGTGATGGCCCGCGTGGTGGGCGAGCGGCTGGGGCAGCGCTGGGGCGTCAACGTGGTGATCGACAACAAGCCCGGCGGCGGCGCGCAGATCGGCGCCGACGCGGTGGCCAAGGCGTCGGGCGACGGCAACACGCTGCTGGCGATCACGCTAACGCATGCCGCCAACGTGACGCTCTACAAGGGCAAGGCGAGCTTCGACTTCCAGCACGACCTGAAGCCGGTCGCGCTGCTGGCCGGCTCGCCGATGCTGATCGTCGTTCCCGCCGCCAGCCCGATCAAGGACGTGAAGGACCTGGTCACGCAGGCCAAGGCGCGGGTGCTGAACGTCGGCTCCTCGGGCAACGGCACGCCGCCACACCTGACGCAGGCGCTGTTCGCCAGCACGCAGGGCGTGCAGATGCAGCACATCCCGTACAAGGGCGGCGCGCCGAGCATGACCGACCTGATCGGCGGCCAGCTCGACGTGATCTTCTCCAACTTCCCCGAGAGCATCGCGCACGTGAAGTCGGGCAAGCTGCGCGCGCTGGCGGTCACCGGCCCGGCGCGCCATCCGCAGGTGCCGGACGTGCCGACCACCGCCGAGGCGGGCCTGCCGCAGCTGCAGGTGGAGAACTGGACCGCGATCATGGTGCCGGGCTCGACGCCCGACGCCATCGTCGCCAAGCTCGGTGCCGAGGCGGTGGCGATCATGAACCTGCCCGAGGTCGCGGCGCGAGTGCGCGAGCTGGGCTTCCGCGTCGATGCGCGCGGGCCGAGCGAGTTCGCGCCCTTCCTGAAGAGCGAGATCGAGCGCTGGGCCGGCATCATCGCCAGCGCGAAGATTCAGGCCGACTGAGCGGTACTGCCGCGGGCGAGCAGTTGCCACGGCAGCGCCTGACTGCGCGCGGGGGTCGCGTGTTCGAGCGCCTCGACGACCGCCTGGGCGGCGGCCCGCCCGATCTCCTGGCTCGGCGGCCGAACGGTCGAGAGCGCCGGCTTCAGCTGCCGGCCGACCGGGAAGTCGCCGAACCCGAGCAGCGCCAGCTCGCCCGGCACGGCCACGCCGCGCGCCTGCGCCTCGAGCAGCAGGCCGCAGGCGAGGTGGTCGTTGGCACAGGCCACGGCGCTCGGCAGGGCCGGCAGCGCGCGCAGCGTGGTGAAGGCCTGCCGGCCGGCATCGAACGGGTCACCGGTGACGGCGGTCAGCATCGTCACCTTCGCCTTGGCCTGTTTCGCCTCGGCCACGAAGGCGGCGCCGCGCTCGTGCGCGCGGAAGTCGGTGGCCACGCCGCTGTCAAGGTAGGCCAACCGGCGGTGGCCGGCGTCGAGCAGGTGGCGCGCCATCGCGCGGCCGACCTGCGCGTGGTCGAAGCCGATCTGCGCGAACGGCGCCTTGTGCTCGGGGTGGTGGTCCCACACCTCGAGCACCGGCGTGCCGGCGGCATGCGCCTCGTGCAGCAGCGCCAGCGCGCCGGGCGTGTGGCGCCGCCCGGTGACGACCACCGCCGCCGGCGCCCAGCCCAGCACGGTGTGCAACTGCTCCTCCTCGCGCTGCGGCGAGTAGCCGGTGGAGGCGAGCAGCAGCTCGAGCCCGGCCGCCTGCAGGCCCTCGCTGAGCGCCTGCACCGTCTCGCCGAAGATCGAGTGGCCGAGGTTGGGGATCAGCGCGGCGACGATGTTCGAGCGCCCGCTGGCCAGCTGCCCGGCCTGCTTGTTGGGCACGTAGCCGGTTGCCGCGAGCGCGGCACGGATGCGCTCGGCGGTGCCCTCGGCCACGCGCTCGGGCTCGCGCAGGAAGCGCGAGACGGTGATCTTGGTCACCTCGGCCAGCGCGGCCACGTCGCTGAGCGTCGCGCGCCCGTGGCCGCGGCGGCTGCGGCGCGCCGGCGTCGGGTGCGGCGTCATGCGAACTCCCGGGTTTGTCTGAATGGCGGGCGGCAGGTCATGGCAGTAATGTTAGCGCTAACAAGACTCGATGCCATGGGGACTTCCTCCAATCCGCCCAAATCGCTGGCCGAGCTGCGCAGCCGCCGCTGGTTTGCCGATGCCGGCATGCGCGGCTTCGCGCATCGCCAGCGCATGCAGCAGATGGGCGTGCGCCGGCAGGACGTGATGGAGCGCCCGGTCGTCGCCGTCATCAACACCTGGAGCGATCTCTCGCCCTGCCATGCGCACCTGCGCGAGCGCGCCGAGAGCGTCAAGCGCGGCGTGCTGCTGGCGGGTGGCTACCCGCTCGAGCTGCCGGCGCTGAGCCTCGGCGAGGTGATGGTCAAGCCGACCACCATGCTCTACCGCAACTTCCTGGCGATGGAGGTGGAGGAGCTGCTGCGCTCGCTGCCGGTGGACGGCGCGGTGCTGCTGGCCGGCTGCGACAAGACCACGCCGGGCACGCTGATGGGCGCGATCAGCATGGACATCCCGGTGCTCTTCTGCGCCGCCGGGCCGATGCTGAACGACCGCCGCGTCGAGGCCGGCCAGACGCGCCGCATCGGCGCGGGCACGCACACCCGGCTGTTCTGGGACGAGAAGCAGGCCGGCCGCATCGGCGATGCGGAGTGGATCGCGCTCGAGGCCAAGATGACGCGCTCGCCCGGCACCTGCAACACCATGGGCACCGCGAGCACGATGACCTCGATCGTCGAGGCGCTCGGCCTGGCGCTGCCCGGCAGCACGGCCATCCCGGCGATGGACGCGGCGCACCCGCGCATGGCCACCGACTGCGGCGAGCGCATCGTGCAGATGATCTGGGAGGACCTGACGCCCTCGCGCCTGCTCACGCGCGGCTCGTTCCTGAACGCCGCGGCGGTGCAGATGGCGCTGGGCGGTTCCACCAACGCCGCGGTGCACCTGATCGCCCTCGCGCGCCGTGCCGGCGTGGCGCTGACGCTCGACGACCTGGATGCGATGGGCCGCAAGGTGCCGGTGCTCGCCAACCTGTTCCCGAGCGGGGACCGGCTGATGGAGGACTTCTGGTACGCCGGTGGCCTGCCCGCGCTGATGCAGCGCATCGCCGGCCAGCTCTCGCTCGGCGAGATGACGGTCACCGGCCGCACGCTGGGCGAGAACATCGCCGGCGCGAAGGTGCTCGACGACGAGGTGATCCGCCCGCTTGCCCGGCCGGTGAGCGCCGACGGCGCGCTCGCCGTGCTGCGCGGCAACCTGGCGCCCGAGGGCGCGGTGATGAAGCTGAGCGCGGCCGACCCGAAGTTCTTCCGCCACCGCGGCCGCGCCCTGGTGTTCGATTCGCCCGCCGAGATGAACGCACGCTGCGCCGACCCGGCACTCGACGTCGACGAGGACACCGTGCTCGTGCTGCGCCACGCCGGCCCGGTGGGCGCGCCCGGCATGCCCGAGTGGGGCGGCCTGCCGATCCCGAAGAAGCTGCTTGCCCGCGGCGTGCGCGACATGGTGCGCCTGTCGGATGCGCGCATGAGCGGCACGCACTATGGCAGCTGCATCCTGCACGCCAGCCCCGAGGCTGCGGTCGGCGGGCCGCTGGCGCTGCTGCGCAGCGGTGACCTGATCGAGCTCGACGTCGCGGCGCGCCGCCTCGACATGCTGGTCGACGCGGCCGAGCTGGCGCGCCGCCGCGCCGCCTGGCAGGCCCCGCCGCGCGCCGTGAGCCGCGGCTACACGCGGCTCTACCAGGAGCACGTGACCCAGGCGCACGAAGGCTGCGACTTCGACTTCCTGCAGGGCAACGCGCCCAGCCCCGAGCCGGCCATCTACTGACATGAAACCCCCAAGCTCACTCCGTTCGCTGCCCCCCGAGGGGGCGCTCAGTACCTTCGGAACGGCCGGGCGGTGCTGACATGAACCCGTTCCGCGACCTGATGAACACCGCCGGCGACCGCGCCCCGCTCGGCACCTGGCTGATGTCCGGCAGCCCCATCGTCGCCGAGGCGATGGGCCGCGCCGGCTTCGCCTGGGGCGTGGTCGACATGGAGCATGCGCCGCTGGACCTGCAGACGCTGGTCGGCCTGCTGCAGGCACTTTCGGGCACCGGGCTCGTGCCGGTGACGCGTGTGCCCTGGAACGACACCGTCACGATCAAGCGCGTGCTCGATGCCGGCGTGCACACGCTGCTGGTGCCCTTCGTGCAGGACGCCGAGGAGGCCGCGCGTGCGGTGGCCGCGACGCGCTACCCGCCCGAGGGCGTGCGCGGCATGGCGGCGATGAGCCGCGGCTCGCTGTTCGGCACCATCCCCGACTACTACCGTGCCGCCAACCAGCGCATCAGCGTGATCGTGCAGCTCGAGTCGCAGGCCGCGGTCGACCGGCTCGAGGCCATCGCCGCGGTGCCGGGTGTCGAAGGACTGTTCCTCGGCCCGGCCGACCTCTCCGGCAGCCTCGGCGTGCCGGGCCAGATGGCGCACCCGCAGGTCAAGGCGGTGATGGCCGACGTGGCCCGGCGCGCGCGCGCCGCGGGCCGCTGGATCGGCACCGTGGGCGGCACCGCGGAGGCGGTGCAGGAGTACCGCGCGATGGGCTACGACTTCGTCGCCGTGGCCTCGGACCTCGGCATGCTGATGCGCACGGCGTCCGGCCTGGTGCAGAGCCTCACGCAGGCCAGCGCACCGGCGATCAAAGAGCAGGGCGGTTACTGACATGGCCACCGTCGACCTCAAGAACGTCGTCAAGAGCTACGACGGCAAGCTCACCGTGATCCATGGCGTGGATCTGCAGATCCGCCATGGCGAGTTCGTCGTCTTCGTCGGCCCCTCGGGCTGCGGCAAGAGCACGCTGCTGCGCATGGTGGCCGGGCTGGAGACGATTTCCGGCGGCACGATCGCGATCGACGGCCAGGTGGTCAACGAGCTGCCGCCGCGCCACCGCGACATCGCGATGGTGTTCCAGGACTACGCGCTCTACCCGCACAAGACGCTGTACGACAACATGGCCTTCGGCCTGCGGCTGCGCAAGACGCCGGAGGACGAGATCAAGCGCCGCGTGATGGACGCGGCCCGGCTGCTGCACATCGACCACATGCTCGAGCGCCGGCCCGCCGCGCTCTCGGGCGGCCAGCGCCAGCGCGTGGCGATCGGCCGCGCGATCGTGCGCCAGCCCAAGGTGTTCCTGTTCGACGAGCCGCTGTCGAACCTCGATGCGCAGCTGCGCCACGAGATGCGCACCGAGATCAAGAAGCTGCACCAGCGCCTGGGCGCGACCATCATCTACGTGACGCACGACCAGGTCGAGGCGATGACGCTGGCCGACCGCATCGCCGTGCTGTCGGCCGGCAAGCTGATGCAGTACGACACGCCCGACGCCATCTACAACCGGCCGGCGGCACTGTTCGTCGCCGGCTTCACCGGCGCGCCGCCGATGAACCTGGTGGACTGCCGGGTAGCGCAGGACGAGATCGACCTGGGCGGCGTGCGCATGGCCCTGCCGGCGGCGCTCAAGCCCAAGGTGAACGGCGGCACGCTGCGCTTCGGCGTGCGGCCCGAGAACCTGACGCTCGCGCGCGCCAGCGACGACAGTGCCGCGCTCGAAGCCGAGGTGCTGCTGCTCGAGCCGCTGGGCGCCGAGACGCTCGTCACCTTCCGCGTCGGCGCCGCCGAGCTGGTGGCGCGCTGCCCGGCGAGCTTCCGCGACGCGCCGGGCAGCCGCCGCACCCTGCACCTGCAACCGCAACACCTGCACCTGTTTGACGCCGCGTCGGGCGCGGCCCTGTGACCACACCAAGGAGACACCGATGAAACGCCGTACTTCGATGCTCGCCACGCTGGCCCTCGCGGCCGGCCTCGCCACGACCACGGGCGCCGCCTTCGCCGACACCAAGCTGCGTGTCTTCTCCGGCGGCTCGGGCCAGCGGCCCGACCTGATGCGCAAGCTGTTCGACGTCTACCAGCAGAAGAACCCGGGGGTCACGATCGACATCGAGACCGGCGGCGCCACCTCCGAGCTGCAGCGCCAGTACCTCTCGACCGTGCTGAACGCGAAGGACTCGGCGATCGACGTCTACATGATCGACATCGTCAATCCGGCGCAGTACTTCGGCGCCGGCTGGCTCGAGCCGCTCGATGCCTACATCGGCGCGCCGGGCACGGTGCTCAAGCCCTACCTGCCGGTCTACTCGGTCAGCAACGTGGTCGACGGCAAGCTCGCCGCGATGCCGGCGTTCGCCGACGCGATGTTCATGTACTACCGGAAAGACCTGCTCGAGAAGCACAAGATCGCCGAACCCAAGACCTGGGACGAGCTCGCCGCCGCGGCCAGGAAGATCCAGGCCGCCGAGGGCAACCCGAACCTGCAGGGCCTGTCGATCCAGGGCGCGCCGATCGAGGGCGCGGTCTGCACCTTCCTGCTGCCCTACTGGGGCCAGGGCAAGGACTTCAACGACCCGAGCGGCAAGATGACGCTGGACAAGCCGGCGGCGGTGAAGGGCCTGAGCCAGTGGCTCTCGATGGTCGACCAGGGCGTGATCAAGAAGAACGTGGCGGAGGTGAAGACGCCGGACACCGTCAACGAGTTCAAGGCCGGCCAGGTGATCTTCGCGATCAACTGGGGCTTCGCCTGGGACCGCTTCAAGGACGACAAGGACAGCACCGTCTCCGGCAAGGTGGGTGTGATGCCGCTGCCCGCGATGGCCGGCGGCAAGAGCGCCACCTGCGTCGGCGGCTGGCAATGGGCCGTCAGCGCGTTCTCGAAGAACAAGGCTGCGGCAGCCAAGCTGGTGCAGTTCATGTCCTCGCCCGAGGCGAGCAAATTCCTCGCCTCGGAGGGCTCGCTGCTGCCGACCTACCAGAGCGTCTACACCGACCCCGAGGTGGTGAAGAGCGTGCCCTGGTTCAAGGACGCCGCCGAGGTGGTGATCGCCGGGCGCAGCCGGCCGCTGTCCAAAGAGTACGGCCAGGTCAGCGACGTGATCCGCACCACGACGAGCGCGGTGCTGGCGCGCACCAAGACGCCTGCGGAAGGCGTCGACGAGATCGAAGGGCGTCTCAAGCGCGTGATGCGCTGAGGACACGGCGATGGCGCAACGAAGCTGGCTGGACCGCGCGCGCGACCCCGACGAGCGCACGCTCGGCGTGATGCTGCTCGCGCCGGCCTTCCTGCTGCTGGCGCTGATCGTGGTCTACCCGATCGGCAAGCTGATCTGGAACAGCTTCTTCGACCTGCGCCTGTCCGGTGGAGGCACGGCGAAGTTCGTCGGCTGGGAGAACTACGTCCTGGTGCTTCAGGACAAGGACTTCTGGAACGCGACGAAGAACACCGTGCTGATCACGCTGATCACGGTGCCCGGCGCACTGGTGGTGGGCCTCGGCCTGGCGATGCTGGCCAACCTGCCGTTCAAGCGGCAGTGGCCGGTACGCCTGGCGCTGCTGCTGCCCTGGGCGCTGCCGCTGTCCTTCGCCGGCCTGATCTTCGCGTGGTTCTTCCACACCGAGTACGGCGTGGTCAACGACCTGCTGCGCCGCTTCGGCCCATCATCGTCAGGAAGCGAGCCGACGATGTGGCTGCTGCGCCCGAACTGGGCCTTCACGGCGATCTGCATCACCATCGTCTGGAAGACCAGCTCCTTCATGGCGCTGATCCTGCTGGCCGGCCTGCAGATGATCCCGAAGTCGCTCTACGAGGCGGCCGAGGTCGACGGCGCGAGCCGCTGGCAGCAGTTCTGGCAGATCACGATCCCGATGCTGATGCCCTCGATCATCGTCGCGCTGATCTTCCGCACCATCACGGCGCTGCAGACCTTCGACATCCCCTACACGATGACCAAGGGCGGCCCGGGCAACGCCACCGAGACGCTCGCGATGCTGATCCACAAGACCACGATCGACTACCTCGATGTCGGCTACGGCTCGACGCTGGCGGTGTTCATGTTCCTGCTCTCGCTGGCCGTGACGGCCGTCTACCTGCGGCGCATCGGCCGCAACGCGGGGTGAGGCCATGGTCGACAGGCAGCTTCCGTTTCTCTCGCCGAAGTCGCTGCGGCTGATCGCCGCCGGCATCGTGGTGCTGAACGGCTTCTTCCCGGCGGTGTGGATCCTGCTCACCTCGCTGAAGACCGAGGCCGAACTCGTCAGCAAGCCCATCACCTACTGGCCGCACCACGCCACGCTGCAGAACTACGTGCAGGCCTTCACCGACCAGCCGCTGCTGCGCTACCTCGGCAACAGCGTCTGGGTGGCGCTGATCGCGACGGTGTGCTCGCTGCTGGTGGCCGCCTGCGCCGCGTATGCGATTGCGCGGCTGAACCTGAAGCGGCGCCAGATGATCCTGACCTGCATCGTCGCCTCGAGCATGTTTCCGCTGGTCACGCTGCTGGTGCCGATCTTCGAGACCATGCGCGCGCTGAACCTGCTGAACACCTACACCGCGCTGGTGCTGCCCTACGTGGTGCTGAACCTGCCGGTGTGCACGCTGGTGCTGGTGAGCTTCTTCCAGGCCATCCCGAAGGACCTGGAGAACGCCGCGATGATCGACGGCTGCACGCGCGTCGGCGCGCTGGTGCGCGTGGTCGTGCCGCTGGCCGCGCCGGGTGTGTTCACGGCCGGCATCCTCGCCTTCGTCAACGCGTGGGACGAGTTCCTGCTCGCGCTGTCGCTCAACGCCAGCGCCAGCATGCGCACGCTGCCGGTGGGCATCACGCTCTACCAGGGCGAGTTCACGTTCCCGTGGCCGATCATCTCGGCGGCGCTGATCGTCGCGATCGTGCCGATCGCGGTGCTGATCGCCGCCTTCCAGGAACGCGTCGTCGGCGGGCTGACTCAAGGCGGATTGAAGGGCTGATTGGAGTGAAGCAGAAGATCCGCTACGGCATCATCGGCTGCGGCAGCATGGGCCGCGAGCACCTGCTGAACCTGCACGCGATGGGCGGCGCCGAGGTGACCGCGATCGCCGATCCGCACGGCCCGAGCCGCGAGGCTGCCGCCACGCTGGTGGACGGCTGGCGCCCGCGGCTCTTCGAGCGCCACGAGGACCTGCTGGCCTCCGGCCTGTGCGACGCGATCGTGATCGCCTCGCCGAACCACACGCATGCCGCGGTGCTGCGCGATGCGCTCGCCACCGACCTGCCCATCCTGGCGGAGAAGCCGCTCGTCACCACGGTGGCCGACGGGCTGGACCTGCTGCAGCGTGCGCAGGGCCGCCAGGCCATCACCTGGGTCGCGCAGGAGTACCGCTACATGCCGCCGGTGGCCGAGATGATCCGCATCGCGCATGCGGGCGAGATCGGCAGGCTGCACCAGGTCGCCATCCGCGAGCACCGCGAGCCGTTCTACCCGAAGGTGGGCGACTGGAACCGCTTCAGCGCCAACACCGGCGGCACGCTGGTCGAGAAGTGCTGCCACTACTTCAACCTGATGGAGCTGATCCTGCGCGAGCGCGCGGTGCGGGTGTTCGCCTCGGGCGGGCAGCGCGTCAACCACCTCGACGAACGATACGACGGCAAGGTGCCCGACATCCTCGACTCGGCCTACGTGATCGTCGAGTACGCCAGCGGCGCGCGCGCGATGCTCGATCTGTGCATGTTCGCCGAGAACTCGACCGACAATGAGCATGTGGTGATCGTCGGCGACGAGGGCAAGCTCGAATCGCTGCTGCCGTCGCTGATGCTGCGCCACGGCCGGCGCGCCGACTGGGGCCGGCGCGAGGTCTGGGGCCAGCCCTCGGGCACCGGCCGCGGCGTCTCGGTGCGGCGCGTGTGGGACACCAACATCCGTTACGCCGGCCAGCATTTCGGCGCCTCGTACATCGAGCACCAGAAGTTCGCTCAGGCCGTGCGCGAGGGCGGGCCCGCCGAGATTCCGCTCGACGAAGGCCTGCGCGCGGTGGCCGTGGGCCTGGCCGCGCACCGCAGCATCGAGACCGGCGCGCCGGTCGCGATGCGTGACCTGCTGCCGGCGGAGCTGTGCTGATGGGCCGCGAGTACACGCGCTACGCCTCGCTGCGCGACAAGCTGGTGTTCGTCTCCGGCGGCAGCTCCGGCATCGGCGCCGAGCTGGTGCGCGCCTTCGCGGCGCAGGGCGCGCGGGTGGCCTTCTGCGGCACCCGGCCCGACGGCGGCCGGGCGCTGATCGACGAGCTGGTCGCCGCCGGCCACCCGGCCCCCTGGTACGGCGCCTGCGACGTGCGCGACGTGGCGGCCTACCAGGCGCTGCTGTACTCGCTGATGACCGAGCAGGGCCCGGTGAACGTGCTCGTCAACAACGCCGGCCGCGACGACCGCCACACGATGGAGGAGGTCACCTCCGAGTTCTGGGACGACCGCCTCGCGCTGAACCTGAAGCACTACTTCTTCGCGATCCAGGCCGTGGCGCCGCGCATGGCCGAGGCGGGCGGCGGCAGCATCGTCAACATGGGCTCGGTGAGCTGGATGCGCGGCCGGCCCAACCTCGTCGGCTACACCACCGCGAAGGCCGGCATCCTGGGACTGACGCGCACGCTGGCGCGCGAGCTCGGCGGCCGCAACATCCGCGTCAATGCGCTGGTGCCCGGGGCGATCGTCACCGAGCGCCAGACCACGCTGCACCGCGACCCGGCCGCGGACCAGGCCTTCCTCGACGCGCAGTGCCTGAAGCTCCGGCTCGACCCGGGCCACGTGGCGCGCGCGACGCTGTTCCTCGCCAGCGACGACGCCGACGGCATGACCGGCCAGCATGTGCTGGTGGACGCGGGCATCGCGCAGCAGTCGGTCATCGTCTGAGCCGGCTCAGGCGGTGTCGCCCCGGCGCGGATCGAGCGCATCGGCGAGCGCGTCGCCGACCACGTTGACGCACAGCACCGTCAGCAGGATCGCCAAGCCCGGCCAGGCGATCACCCAGTAGGCGCGGCCGATGAAGTCGCGTGCGCCGGCCAGCATCGTGCCCCACTCGGGGGTCGGCGGCTGCGCGCCCAGGCCGAGGAAACCCAGGCCGGTGACGGTGAGCAGCGCGCCGGAGAAATCCAGCGTCGCGTTGACGATCAGCGGGCCCAGGCAGTTGGGCAGCACATGGCGGAACATCAGGCGCAGCGGGCCGGCGCCGACTGCGCGTGCCGCGGTGGCATAGGGCTTGACCAGTTCGCCGAGCGCCGCGGCGCGCGCCAGCCGAAAGTAGCCGGGCAGCGACGAGAGCGCCACCGCGAGCACGCTGTTCAGCAGCCCGGGGCCGAGCACCGCCACGACCGCGATCGCGAGCAGCACGCCGGGCAGCGCCAGCAGCACGTCGGCCACGCGCAGCACCAGCGCGCCGAAGCGGCGCGGGTACTGCGCCGCGAGCAGGCCCAGCGCGACGCCCGGCAGCAGCGCGGTCAGCACGGCGCCGAGCGCGATGCCGAGCGTCAGGCGCGCGCCGTGCAACAGGCGCGACCAGAGGTCGCGGCCGAGCTCGTCGGTGCCCAGCGGGTGGCGCCCGCCGAGGCCGTCGGGCGCCTGCAGCAGGGCGTCGCGGAACTGCTCGGCCGGCGCGTCGCGCACGAGCAGGTCGGCGCCCAGCGCGGCCAGCGCGATCAGCAGCAGAAGTGCCAGCGCGAGCCGCGTGCCGCGGCGCTGCAGGAATCGTTGCCCGGTGGACGGCATGATTCAGTGGCGCAGGCGCGGGTCGGCCAGCGTGTAGAGCAGGTCGACCAGCAGGTTGGTGAGCACCATCAACGCGGCGGTGATCAGCACGCCGCCCTGCAGCACCGGGTAGTCGCGCCGCGCGATCGCGTGCACCAGCCAGCTGCCCACGCCCGGCCAGGAGAACACCGTCTCGGTGAACACCGCGCCGCCGAGCAGCGAGCCGGCCAGCATGCCGCCGACGGTCAGCAGCGGCAGCAGCGCGTTGCGCAGCGCGTGGCGCCAGACGATGCGCGCTTCGCCCAGGCCCTGCGCACGCGCGGTGCGGATGTAGTCGGCGCGCAGCACCTCGAGCATCGCGGCGCGGGTCATGCGCGCCAGCATCGCCGCCGGCGCGGTACCGAGCACGATCGCCGGCAGCAGCAGGTGCGAGAGCGCCGAGCGCCACGCACCGGGCTCGTCGCCGAGCCAGGCGTCGACCAGCATCAGCCCGGTGCGCGGCGCGACGTCGTACTCGAGCGCGATGCGCCCGGCCACCGGCAGCGCCAGTGCCGGGGCCCAGTGCGCCAGGCCGACAGCGCCGGCCATGATCAGCAGCAGGCCCCACCAGAACACCGGCACCGCGCTGCCGAAGGCGCTGAGCGCGCCGACCAGGCGGTCGGGCAGGCGCCCCTGCCGCACCGCCGCGACCACGCCGGCCAGCACGCCCAGCAGCGCGGCGAACAGCAGCGCCGCGAACGTCAGCTCCAGCGTGGCCGGGAACAGGTGCAGGAACTCGGCCAGCACCGGCTCCTGCGTCACCAGGCTGCGGCCCAGGTCGCCCTGCAACGCCTGGAGCAGGTACTTCAGGTACTGCTCGGGCAGCGGACGGTCCAGCCCGAGGCGCTGCAGCATCTCGGCGTGGAAGGCCGGATCGAGCCGGCGCGTGCCGGCCATCATCTGCACCGGGTCGCCCGGGATCAGGTGCACCAGCCCGAAGGCCAGCAAGGTGATGCCCAGCAGCGTCAGCGCGGCCTGCAGGCTGCGCCGCGCGAGCTTGTGCAGCAGCCCGTCGTGCATGGCCTCACTTCAGCCGCACGGCGCGGAAGTCGTGCAGGCCCAGCGCGCCCGGCACGTAACCCTGCACGCGCGGGCTCAGCACCACGGTGCCCTCGGGGTAGAGCAGCGGGATCAGCGCGACCTCGTCGTAGACCAGGCGCTGGGCCTGGCGGTACAGCTCGCTGCGGCGTGCCCGGTCGGTGCTGCGGCGCGCGGCGTCGAGCAGCGCGTCGAAGCGCGCATCGCACCAGCGCGACTTGTTGGTGCCGCTCGCCACGCCCTCGCAGGACAGCACCGGCGTCAGGAAGTTGTCCGGGTCGGCGTTGTCGCTCCACCAGCTGACCAGCGCGAGGTCATGCTCGCCCTGGCTGGTGCGCCTGAGCGCCTCGGCTTCCTCGTAGGCCTGCAGCGCGACCTTGACGCCGATGCGCGCCCAGTCGGCCTGCAGCAGCTCGCCGCGCCGGCGCGAGAACGGGTCGTCGGTGACGAACAGCTGCAGCACGCGGCCGTCGTAGCCACTCGCGGCCACGAGCTGGCGCGCGCGCGCCGGGTCGCGGCGCTCGGGCAGCGCGCGGTCCACGCTCCACATGCGCGCCGGCAGGAAGCTGGTGGCCGACGTCGCATGGCCGTCGTAGGCGCCGCGGATCAGCGCGTTCTTGTCGAGCGCGAGCCAGAGCGCCTCGCGGAAGCGCCGGTCGCGCACGAACTCGTGTTCGTGGTTCGGGGCGACCGTCAGCGTCGCCAGCGGCTGGTAGCTCAACGCGCGCGGGCCCCCGGGGGCGGTGAACTGGGCCGCGGCCTCGTTCTTGATGTCACCGATCAGGCATTCGCCCGCCTTCAGGCGTTGCGCGCGCAGGTCCGAGTCGCGCGTGATCGCAAACACCAGCTGGTCGATCGCCGGCGCCCCGGCCCAGTAGGACGGGTGCGGCGCATACCGCAGCACGGTGTCCTTCTGGTAGCTCTTCAGCACGAAGGGCCCGGTGCCCACCGGCTTGCTGTTCAGCTCCTCGGGCCGGCCGGCGGCCCGCAGCTGCTCGGCATATTCGGCCGAATACACCGAGCCGATCGGGCTGATCGCCAGGTCGGCAAGGAAGGGCGCCTCGGGGCGCTTCAGCGTGAAGCGCACGGTCCGGTCGTCGAGCTTGTCGACCGCCTGCACGACCCGGCCCATGCCCATGCCATCCCAGTACATGAAGCCGCGCCGCGCGGCCGCGTGGGCCGGGTGGCTCTTGTCGAGCATGCGGCGAAACGAGAACAGCACGTCGTCGGCGTTCATCGTGCGGCTCGGCGTGAACCAGGGCGTGGTGTGGAAGCTCACGCCGCGGCGCAGGTTCAGCGTGTATTGCAGGCCGTCGGCGCTGACCTGCCAGGACTCAGCCAGCGCCGGGCGGACCTCGAGCGAGTCGGGCGCGATCGCGGTGAGCTGGTCGTACAGCGCGGAGCCGGCGGCGTCGAAGGTCGCCTCGGTCTCGTACTGCGCCATGTCGAAGCCCTCGGGGCTGCCGACGGCGCAGTAGGTCAGGGTGCCGGCCGCCTGCCCCGGCAGCGGGACCAGGCCGGCGAGTCCCAGCAGCACGGCCCACGCCGCACGCCGCACCCGTCCTGCCGCCTGGGGTGCCATGAAGTGCCCCGCCTACTTGAGCCGCACGTGGCGGAAGTCGTGCAGCCCGAGGACGTTCGGCACGAAGCCCTGCACACGCGGGCTCACCACCACCGTCTTCTCGGGGTAGACCAGCGGGATCAGGCCGATCTCGTCGTACAGGATGCGCTGGGCCTGTCGGTAGAGCTCGATGCGGCGTGCCCGGTCGCCGGTCTTGCGCGCCGCGTCGAGCAGGGCGTCGAAGGGCGGGTGGCACCAGCGCGACTTGTTGCCGCCGCCGGCCACCGCGGCGCAGGCGAGATTCGGGCTCAGGAAGTTGTCGGGGTCGCCGTTGTCGCTGGTCCAGGACAGCAGCGTGATGTCGTGTTCGCCCTTGCCGGTGCGCTTGTACAACTCGCCGATCTCGTAGGCCAGCAGCCTGACCTTGACGCCGATGCGCGCCCAGTCGGCCTGGATCGCTTCGCCGCGGCGCCGCGCCAGCGAGTTGTCGGCGATGAACAGCTGCAGCTCGCGGCCGTCGTAGCCGCTCGCCTGCACCAGCTGGCGCGCGCGTGCCGGGTCGTGGCGCTCGGGCAGCGTGCCGTCCCGCCCCCACATCTGCGCCGGCAGGAAGCTGGTGGCCGGTGTGGCGCGGCCGCCGTAGGCGGCGCGGATCAGCGCCGCCTTGTCGAGCGCGAGCCAGAGCGCCTCGCGGAAACGCTTGTCGCGCAGGAACGGCTTGTCGTGGTTCGGCCCCAGGTAGGCCGTGGTCATCTCCGGCACCGCGATCGCGCGCGGCCCGTCGGCGGCCGCGAACTGGGGCGCCGACTCGTTCTTCACGTCGGCCACCAGGCATTCGCCGGCCTTCAGCCGCTGCACGCGCACGTCGGGGTCGGTGGTGACGGCGAACACCAGCTGCTCGACGGCCGGCACGCCGGCCCAGTAGCCCGGGTGGGCCGTGTAGCGGATCACCGCGTCCTTCTGGTAGCTCTTCAGCACGAACGGCCCGCTGCCCACCGGCTTGGTGTTCAGCTCCTCCAGCCGGCCGGCGGCACGCAGCTGCTCGGCATACTCGGCCGAGTACACCGAGCCGATCGCGCTGACCGCCAGGCTGGCGAGGAAGGGCGCCTCGGGCCGCGTCAGCGTGAAGCGCACGGTCTGCGCGTCGAGCTTGTCGAGCGCCTTGACCAGCGCGCCCATGCCCATGCCCTCCCAGTAGACGAAGCCGTTGCGCGCCGCGGCGTGCGCCCAGTGCTGCTTGTCCAGCATGCGGCGGAACGAGAACAGGACGTCGTCGGCGTTCAGCTCGCGGGTCGGCTTGAACCAGGGCGTGGCGTGGAACTTCACGCCGCGGCGCAGCATCAGCGTGTACTGCAGGCCGTCGGCACTGACCTGCCACGACTCGGCCAGCGCCGGCTTGAGCTCGAGCGATTCAGGCGCCATGGCGGTCAGCTGGTCGTACAGCGCGATGCCCGCGGCGTCGAAGGTCGGCGAGGTCTCGTACTGCGCCATGTCGAAGCCCTCGGGGCTGGCTTCGATGCAGAAGGTCAGCGTGCCGGCGGCGCGGGCAGCGAACCCGGCCAGCGCCAGCACCAGCGGCACGACGAGGCGGCGGGCGCGCCGCGGCAGGCTTCCGATCATGAGCGGGCCCCTGGTGTTTTAGGGAGCAACTCTGACGCAATCGCCGCGCGGCGTCCACCGCCCGCGGCGAGGCCGTATGCTCGCGCGTCCGCATTTCTGGCGAGTCGGCATGACGGTCACGGTGCCCGGGTCACGATGGTTCCGCTGCGCCGCCCTGGGGCTCGCGGCGCTGCTCGCCGCGCTGGCCGGGCCGGTGCGCGCCCTCGAGCCGGGCCGGGCACTCGCCGCGCTGGCCGAACGCTACTACGAGGCGCAGGCGCGCTTCGACCCGCTCGCCTCGGCCACGCTGCTGGGCGACAACCGCTTCGACGACCGCCTGCCGCTGACCATCGCCCCGGCGCAGCGCCGGGCGCGCTTCGCGATGTACCGCGAGGTGCAGCGCGAGCTGGCGCAGATCCCGCGCGACGCGCTCGCGCCGGCCGACGTGCTGACCCACGACGTGCTGTCGAACGAGCTGGAGCGGCGCCTGGGCTTCGAGCGCTTCGACGACCATCTGCTGCCGCTGCAGCAGATGGATTCGGTGCCGGTGCTGCTGGCCAACTTCGCCAGCGGGCAGGCCGAGCAGCCGCTCGCCACCGAGGCGCAGCACCGTGCCTACCTGAAGCGCATCGGCAGCCTGCCGGCCTGGACCGAGCAGGCGCTGGACAACCTGCGCGAGGGCGTGGCGCGCGGCATCGTGCCGCCGCGGCCGGTGGTCGAGGCCACGCTCGAGCAACTGCGCACGCTGGGCAGCCGGCGGCTCGAGGACAACCCCTTCTGGAGCCCCGCCACGCGCCTGCCGGCGAGCTGGCCGGCGGCGCGTCGGCAACGCCTGCAGCAGGCCTACCGCGCGACGGTGGAGCGCCAGGTGGCGCCGGCGATGCGCCGCCTGGTCGCCTTCTTCGAGCGCGAGTACCTGCCGGCCAGCCGCAGCGCGCCGGGCTGGGGCGCGCTGCCCGACGGCGCGGCCTGGTACCGCCAGTGGGTGCGCGACCAGACCACCACCGAGCTCGGCCCCGACGAGATCCACGCGCTGGGCCTGCAGGAGGTGGCGCGCATCCAGGGCGAGCTGGCGCGGCTCGGCCCGGCGCTCGGCTACACGGGCGAGCCGCGCGGACTGTTCGCCTGGGTGCACGAGGAGGCGCGCTTCCGGCCCTTCCGCAGCGAGGCGGAGATCCTCGAGGCCTACCGCGAGATCGACAAGCGCGTGCGCGAGCAGCTGCCGCGCCTGTTCGGCCGCAGGCCGCGCGCCGGGCTCGACATCCGCCCCGAGCCCGAGCTGACCCGCGCCACCGCGTCCGACCACTACGCGGTGCCGGCCGAGGACGGCTCGCGGCCTGGCATCTTCTGGGCCGTCATCAACGAGCCGGCCGGCTACGAATCCACCGGCATGGCGGCACTGTTCCTGCACGAGGGCCAGCCGGGCCATCACTTCCAGATGGCGCTGCAGCAGGAGATGCGCCTGCCGAGCTTCCGGCGCCGCAGCTGGATCAACGCCTACGGCGAGGGCTGGGCGCTGTACGCCGAGACGCTCGGCCACGAGATGGGGCTGTACGAGGACCCGGCTGCCCACGTGGGCCTGCTGCGCATGGAGTTGTTCCGCGCGGCGCGGCTGGTGGTCGACACCGGGCTGCACGCGCAGGGCTGGAGCATCGAGCAGGCCGTGGCCTATCTCGTCGACGAGGCCGGCCTGTGGCCGCCGATCGCACGCAGCCAGGTGCTGCGCTACCTCGCCTGGCCGGCCCAGGCGCTCGGCTACAAGATCGGCGCGCTGAAGATCCAGCAGCTGCGCGAGCGCGCGCGGCAGGCGCTCGGCGAGCGCTTCGACATCGCCGCCTTCCACGACGCCGTGCTGGGCGACGGTCCGCTGCCGCTGTCGCTGCTGGAGCGGCGCATCGAGGGGTGGATCGCGGCGCGGCGCTGAGCGGGCCCCCTACACTCGCGGCCGATGCAGATCGGCAGGCACACGCTCGAAGCCTTCAGCGCACAGCTCCTCGCGCTCGACCGGCTGCCGGCAGACGTCTCGCCGTCGCGACTGATGAGCGACGGGCTGGCCGGGCTGCGCAGCCTCGTGCCCTTCGACGCCGCCTGGTGGGGCGAGAGCTCCGGCGGCATCGACGGCCTGGCCCCGCACAACTGGCTCAGCGGCCGGATCAACCTCAGCGCCGACTTCGCACGCGAGTGGAACCGCATCGGCGCGACGGACCGCTTCGCCAGCGAGTCGATGCAGCGGCTGGACACCGTGGTCAGCCAGGAGGGCTATGCCGACCCGGAGCCCGCCGTCGAGGCCTTCTCCCGGCGCCACGACCTGTACCACGTGATGGCGATCACGCGTGCGCTGCCGGGCAGCGGGCTGCTGCAGTTCGTCTCGCTGTACCGGCGCCGCGCGTCGCCGCCCTTCGAGGCGGCGCACCGGGTGCTGTTCGAGCACTTCAGCGCGCACCTGATGCAGCGCTGGAGCGCGCGCATCGCCGCGCTGGTCGGCGACGGCAGCGACATCGGCGACGCCCACGGCCTCGTCGACGCCGCGGGCGACTTCGTCTACGTCGGCGCGCGGCTCGCGCTGCTGCTGCGCGAGCGCTTCCCGCAATGGAACGGCACGCGGCTGCCCGCCGGGCTGGCCCTGGCGGTGCGCGATGCGCCGGCCACGCTGAAGCTCGGCGGGCGGCGGCTCGGCACGCAGCGCTGCGGCGAGCTGGTGCTGCTCAGCCTCGCGCCGCAGCGGCGCAGCGCGCTGCTGCCGCCGCGCCAGATGAGCGTCGCGCTGCTGTACGCCGACGGTCGCTCGCACAAGGAGATCGCGCGCGACACCGGCCTCGCGCCGGCCACCGTGCGCACCTACCTGCGCGAGGCCTACCTGCAGCTGGGCGTCTCCGACAAGGTGGCGCTCGGCCGCGTGCTCGCGGGGCAGCCGCCGCGCCGGCAGCTGCCCCGGCAGTCGGGCCGTCAGGGCTGAACCCCTCCTCATTTGCAGAGGCTGCCGCCGCGCGGCGCCGGCTAAGTTTCGCCACGCCCATGTCGGGCGGATCCGGGGGAGCCCATGAGGTTGAGCAAGACAGGCGGCGCGCTGCTCGTGGCGGCGACCGTGATCGGCGTCGTCGTCGGCTGCGGCGGCGGGGGCAGCGGCATCGAGACGGCCGACGTCGTGCTGCGCGGCGGCAAGGTCGTCACGATGGACGGCCAGCGCCGCATCGCGCAGGCGGTGGCGGTGCGCGACGGTCGCATCGACTTCGTCGGCAGCGATGCCGACGCCACGCTGCGCATCGGCGCGCGCACGCAGGTGATCGAGCTCGGCGGCCGCATGCTGATGCCGGGCTTCGTCGATGCGCACCTGCACTCGCTGGCTGGCGGCCGTGCGCTGCTGCTGTGCGATCTGAACTACCAGCCACTGACGCGCGCGCAGCTCGGGCAGAAGCTGCAGGCGTGCCTGGACGCCACGCCCGATGCCGGGCCGGACACCTGGCTCGAGGCAGTCAACTGGGACCGCCAGTCGACCGCCTCGCTCGACGCCGACCCGACCCGCGCGCTGCTCGACGGCCTGACGACGACGCGGCCGATCGCCGTCACCTCGTCCGACTTCCATTCGGTGCTCGCCAACTCGCGCGCCTTCGCGCTCGCCGGCATCGACGCGGCGACGCCCGACCCCGCCGGCGGAAAGTTCCTGCGCGACGGCAGCGGCACGCCCAGCGGCATCTGCGAGGACGCGGCCGGCTTCCAACTGAAGGCGGCGATCCCGCCGGACAGCGACGCCGACCAGTTGAAGCAGGGCCGTGCCGCGCTCGCCGCCTTGCGAGCGCAGGGCATCACCACGTTCATGGATGCCGCCGCCGGCGAACCGCACCTGCGCGTGTTCGATTCGCTGCGCGGCAGCGGCGAGCTGACCGCGCGCGTGAACCTGGCGATCAACGTCGATGCCGACAATGCCAACCAGGCACCCGCCGACGAGATCGCCAAGGTCAAGGCGCTGGCCGCGCAGGCGGATGCCGATGCGCCCGTTCCGGCACCCGGCATCCGGGCGCGCGTGGTGAAGGTGTTCGTGGACGGCGTCGTCAACGCGCCGGCCGACACCGGTGCGGTGCTGACGCCCTACCTGCAGAACATCGGCACCGAGGCGGCGCCGCAGTGGGTGCCGGGCACGAACCGCGGCCAGCTCTACTACACGCCGGCCTCGCTGCGGGCGCTGATGCTCGCGGCGGTCGACGCCGGACTCGACATGCACCTGCACGCCACCGGCGACCGCGCGGTTCGCACCGCGCTCGATGCCGTGGCCGCCACGCGGCAGGCGCGGCCCAACGCCGACTTCCGGCCGGCGGTTGCGCACGACGAGACCGTGGCGGTGGCCGACTACCCTCGCTTCGCCGCGCTCGACGTGATGGCGACGATGTCGTTCCAGTGGGCGCAGCGCGCACCCTATTCGATCGGCGACACCGAGAACCACCTCGGCGCCGAGCGCTTCGCCCGCATGGAGCCCTCGGGCAGCCTGAAGCGTGCCGGCGCGCGCATCGTGCACGGCAGCGACTGGCCGATCGACCCGTTCGACACCTTCCTCGCGCTGAAGATCGGCGTCACGCGCTCGGGCGACCCGACCAACCCGCACAGCGCTGCGAGCCTGGCCCCGATCTTCGAAGGGCCGATCAACGCCGACCCCGCGCTGTCGCGCGACGACGTGCTGGCCGCGATCACGGTCGATGCCGCGCACCAGCTGCGCCTGGAGAAGCAGCTCGGCAGCATCGAGGCCGGGAAGTTCGCCGACCTGATCGTGCTCGAACGCGACTTCCTGAGCGTGCCCGCCGAGGAACTCGGCCGCAACCGCGTGCTGCTGACGATGGTCGGCGGCGAGGTCGTCGCGGCGCTCGATGCCTTTGCGGGTTCCGTGCCGCAGCCACGCGCGGCGCTGAACGCCAGGGCCCGCGTGCTGAGCCCGCGCGGCTCCGCCGGCCATGCGATCCCGGCGAGCGTTGCGGGCGCGCCGCACGGCCACGGCGACGGCCACAACCACTGAACGTCGGCGACGGGATCAGGCCGAGGTGCGCGGCGCGGCCGATCCCCATTCACGCTCGAGCACCTGCTCCACCGGCACCGGCGCGAACGGCGCCTGCCGGCGCACCAGCACCGTCCACACCAGCGCATAGGCCAGGCAGGCCGAGGACACCGCGGCGAACGGCCCGTAGACCGCCGCCGCGGGAATCGTCGGCGGGGCAATGTCGGTCAGCGCGGCGACGATGCCGGCCGTGGCCAGCAGTTGCGGCAGCGGGAACCCCGGCGTGCGGAAGGCGCGCGGCAGATCGGGCCGGCGCCAGCGCAGCATCACCAGCGAGAGGTTGACGAGCACGTACGACGCCGACCACGCGCAGACGCCCGCGAGGACCAGCGGCATGATGCGCGTGACGTCGCCACGCACCGCGATCGCCCCGACGATCGGGATCGCGGCGGACACCACGATGCCGAGCACCGGCGTGCGGTAGGTCGGATGCAGCCAGGCGAACGCGCGCGGCAGGGCACCGTCCAGCGCCATGCCGTAGAGCAGACGCGGCAGCGTGGCCATCAGCGTGTTGATCGTCGCCGCGCCGGCGAGCAGGAACGCGCAGCCGAGCCACACCTTGCCCCACGGGCCGAGCACCGCGCTCGCCAGCCGGGGCACGGCCATGGGGGTCTCGAGCAGGTGCAGCGCCCCGTCGCCGACCGGCACGTCGGGCACCTGCCGCAGCATCGCGACGCCCCACAGCGTCGTGCACAGCAGCACCCCGAGCAGGCCGAGGTACATCGCACGGGGAATGGTGCGATGCGGTGCGCGCACCGACGGCGCCAGCGGCGTGACGAACTCGAGCCCGAGGAACATGAACAGGGCCATGCCGACCAGCGAGAACACGGCGGCGGCATCGTCGCCGATGCGCGAGGCGCCGAGGTCCGGGGACGCGCCGGCGGGCACCGGCAGCAGCAGGGCACCGATGCCGAACACCATCAGCGTGAGCCACATCGCCGCCGTGACGACGATCTCGACCCGGGCGAAGAGCCGGATGCCGAAGAAGTTCAGCGTCGCGAAGCCGAGCACCAGCGCGACGCCGACCACCCAGGTGGCCTCGTGCGCGGCCAGCAGCGCGTGAAGCGCATCGAAATGAACCGTCGCCATCACCCCGGCGAGCACGGTCTCGGCGGTGCCGGCGAAGGTGTGGACGAGCAGGTAGGTCGACAGCGTGCCCGTGATCGCGGCCACCCGGCCCAGCCCGCAGGCGATGAAGTCGTAGACCGACCCGGCGGTCGGCAGCAGCGTCGCCGCCTCCGCGAAGCTGGTCGCCTGCAGGGCCATCAGCGCGGCAGCGACGAGCATCGCCATGAAGAACAGCCGGCCGCCGACGGAGACGCCGCTGCTCGCCGTGAGCATCACCGGGCTGGCCATCACGAGGCCGACCGCCGTCGCCAGCGCGGTCGGGAAGCCGACCGCGCCGTGGGGAAGCTGCGCCGGCGACGCGGGCGGGCGGTCCGGGGTCACGTCGCCGGTGCTTCCCGTGTCGGGCCGATGGGGCGCGAACCGTCCCTCAGTTCACAGGGTCTCAGCCCCCCGCTGCCTCGCGGTGATAGCCCGTCACCCGCTCGACCTCGTTCTTCGAGCCGAGCAGCACGCTGACGCGCTGGTGCAGCGCGGTCGGCACGATGTCGAGGATGCGCTGCGTGCCGTCGGTGGCCATGCCGCCGGCCTGCTCGACGAGGAAGCTCATCGGGTTGGCCTCGTACAGCAGGCGCAGCTTGCCGGGCTTGTCGGGCTCGCGCTTGTCCCAGGGGTACATGAAGATGCCGCCGCGCGTCAGGATGCGGTGCACGTCGGCCACCATGCTGGCGACCCAGCGCATGTTGAAGTCCTTGCCGCGCGGGCCTTCCTGGCCTGCCAGGCATTCGTCGATGTAGCGCCGCATCGGCGCCGCCCAGTGGCGCAGGTTCGACATGTTGACGGCGAACTCCCTGGTGTCAGCCGGGATCTGCAGCCGGTCGGCGGTCAGCACCCAGGAACCCATCTCGCGGTCGAGCGTGAACACGGCCACGCCTTCGCCCACCGTCAGCACCAGCATGCTCTGCGGGCCGAAGATGCAGTAGCCGGCGGCGGCCTGCGCGCGGCCGGGCTGCAGGAAGTCCTGCTCGCTCACGCCGCGGTGGTGGCCGACCTTGCGCAGCACCGAGAAGATGGTGCCGATGCTGACGTTGACGTCGATGTTGGAGGAGCCGTCCAGCGGGTCGAACAGCAGCAGGTACTCGCCCTGCGGGTAGCGATTGGGCACGAGGTGGATCGAGTCCATCTCCTCGCTGGCCATCGCGGCGAGGTGGCCGCCCCATTCGTTGGCCTCGATCAGCACCTCGTTGGCGATGATGTCGAGCTTCTTCTGCACCTCGCCTTGCACGTTCTCGGTGCCGGCGCTGCCCAGCACCTCGCCGAGCGCGCCCTTGTTGACCGAGATCGCGATGGTCTTGCAGGCGCGAGCGACCACCTCGATCAGCAGGCGCAGCTCGGCCGGGATGTGGCCGTGCTCGCGCTGCTGCTCGACCAGGTATTGCGTCAGGCTGACTCGGCGTGCCATGGTGTCCTCAATGTCCTTCCAGCGCGCGGCTGACCACCTCGCGCACGTCGTCGGAGAGTTCGGGGCGCGCGGCGACGCGGCTGATCGCCTCGCGCGCGGCGCTGCGGTAGGGCTCGGCCAGGTGGCTCCAGCGGTCCATCGCGCGGGCGATGCGCGAGGCCAGCACCGGGTTGATCGCGTCCAGCTCGATCACCCGCTCGGCCCAGAACACGTAGCCGGCGGCGTCGTGACGGTGGAAGGCGGCCGGGTTCTCGGCGCACAGCGCACGCACCAGGCTGCGCGCCCGGTTCGGGTTGGCGAGCGTGAAGTCGGGGTGCTTCATCAGCGCCTTCACGCGCGCGAACACGCGCCCCTCGCGCTCGGGCGCGGTGGCCTGCAGCTGGAACCACTTGTCGATCACCAGCGGCTCGTGGCGGAACATCTCGTGGAAACGCGGCAGCGCCAGGTCGGCCATCTCCGAATGCGCCGCCAGCAGCGCCCACAGCGCGCCCTCGCGGTCGGTCATGTTGGTGGCGTCCTTGAAGCGCTGGTAGGCCTTGCCCTGCCACAGCACCTCGCCGCGCGCGGTGCCGTCCAGGCACAGCATCGCCAGCGCCAGGTTGGCCAGCGCGCGCTGGCCCGCGGACACCGGGTCCGGCCGGTAGCCGCCGCGCACCTGGTGCGCCTCCCAGGCCCAGGCCCAGTCGTCGCGCAGCACATGCGCCAGCTGCAGCTGCATCGCCTCGCGCGCGGCGTGGATCTTCTGCGGGTCGACCGCGCGGCACTGCTCGGCGATGAAGCCTTCGCTCGGCAGCGTCAGCACCAGGGCCTTGAAGGCGGCATCGAGCGCCGGGTGGCGCAGCACGCCGCGCATCGCGCCGACGAAGGGCTCGTCGAGCTGCGCCGGGATCTCGCCGTCGATCGCCGCCAGCAGGCGGTTCAGCGCCAGGCGCTGGCCGGCCTCCCAGCGGTTGAAGGCGTCGGCGTCGTGCTGCAGCAGCACCAGCAGGTCGGCGTCGCCCAGGTCGTCGGCGAGCGTCACCGGCGCGGAGTAGTGGCGCAGCAGCGAGGGCACCGGCTCGTCGTCCAGGTCGACGAAGGTGAACACGCTGCGCGGCTCGTCGAGCACCAGCACGCGCTCGGTGGGGGCCTCGCCGCCCTCGCCGTGGAAGCGCAGCGGCAGCGCGCGGCCGTCGCGCGAGAGCAGGCCCATCGCCAGCGGGATGACGAACGGCTGCTTGTCGGGCTGGCCGGGCGTGGGCACGCCCTGCTGCGAGAGCTCGAGCGTGTAGCGGCGCGTCAGCACGTCGTAGCGGCCGCGCGCGCTCACGCGCGGCGTGCCGGCCTGCGCATACCAGCGCTTGAACTGCGGCAGCGTGCGCGCGAGTTCCGAGCCGGGGTTGGCGTCGGCGATCGCCTGCGCGAAGTCGTCGCAGGTGACGGCCTGGCCGTCGTGGCGCTCGAAGTACAGCGCCATGCCCTTGGCGAAGCCCTCGCGGCCCACCAGCGTCTGCATCATGCGCACCACCTCGGCGCCCTTCTCGTAGACGGTGGCGGTGTAGAAGTTGTCGATCGCCAGGTACTGGTCGGGCCGCACCGGGTGCGCCATCGGGCCGGCGTCCTCGGGGTACTGGCGCTCGCGCAGCATGCGCACGTCCTCGATGCGCTTGACGGCACGCGCGGTCGGCGAGCCGGCCATGTCCTGCGAGAACTCCTGGTCGCGGAAGACCGTCAGGCCCTCCTTCAGGCTGAGCTGGAACCAGTCGCGGCAGGTGATGCGGTTGCCGGTCCAGTTGTGGAAGTACTCGTGGCCGACCACGCTCTCGATGCCGGCGTAGTCGCCGTCGGTCGCGGTGGCGGGGTTGGCCAGAACGTACTTCGTGTTGAAGATGTTCAGGCCCTTGTTCTCCATCGCGCCCATGTTGAAGTCGCCCACCGCGACGATCATGAAGCGCTCGAGGTCGAGCTTCAGGCCAAAGCGCGCCTCGTCCCAGATGACGCTGGCGATCAGCGAGTTCATCGCGTGTTCGGTCTTCTCCAGGTCGCCGCGGCGCACCCAGACCTGCAGCAGGTGGTCCTGGCCCGAGCGCGTGCGCACGTGCTGCTGGCGCGCCACCAGGTCGGCGGCGACGAGCGCGAACAGGTAGCTCGGCTTCGGGAACGGGTCGTGCCACTTGGCATAGTGGCGACCGTTGTCGAGCTCGCCCTGCTCGACGAGGTTGCCGTTGGAGAGCAGCACCGGGTAGCGCTTCCTGTCGGCGCGCAGCGTGACGGTGTAGACCGCCATCACGTCGGGCCGGTCGAGGAAGTAGGTGATGCGGCGGAAACCCTCCGCCTCGCACTGCGTGAAGAAGCCGCCGCCCGAGGTGTACAGGCCCGACAGCGCGCTGTTCCGGTCGGGAGCGCAGGTGTTGCGGATCTCGAGCGTGAAGCGGCCCTCGGCATCGCCGGCCGGCGGGTTGTCGATCACCAGCAGCGCGCCCTCGTGCCGGAACGAGACGCTCTGGCCGTCGGCCAGCACGCGCAGCAGCGTCAGGCCCTCGCCGTTGAGCACCAGCGGCTCGCCGGGGCGCTCGGCATTGCGCTGCAGCGTCATGCGGCTGCTGACCAGGGTCTTGGCCGGGTCGAGGTCGAACGTCAGCTCGACCGTGCGGATCCAGAAGGCCGGCGCGCGGTAGTCCTCGCGGCGCACGACCTGGGCGATGCCTTCACGCATGGTGTTGTTCTCTCTTGCGGAGCAGGGAAGGGAGGTCGAGCCCGGCGAAATCCGCCGCGGTCGCCAGCAGGTTGGGATAGCCGGCGAAGGCCTCGGCCGGCAGCGTGGTGGTCAGCGCGACGGCGTCCATGCCGGCGCGCCGGGCCGCCTCCACGCCCAGCGGCGCGTCCTCGAACACGATGCAGCGCGCGGGCTCCACGCCCAGGCGCCGCGCGGCCTCGAGGAAGATGTCCGGCTCGGGCTTGCCGCGCAGTCCGTCGGCGGGGCTGGTGACGGTCTCGACCCAGTCGCGGATCGGGAAGCGGCCGAAGGCGAGCGCCATGTTCTCCGGCGTCGAGGCGGTGCACACCGCCATGCGCAGGCCGGCCGCCTTGGCCGCCTCGGCAAAACGCTGCGCCCCGCCGATCAACGCCAGCGTGCGCGCGGCGATCTCGCGGTAGATGGCTTCCTTCTCGTCGGCCAGCGCGTCGATCTCGGCGCGGCTCGCCGCGGGGTACATCTCCGCGAGGATCTCCGCGTTGGTGCGCCCGGCGGTGGCCTTGAAGAAGGCGTCGGCATCGACGCTCAGGCCGCGCCGCGCATGCCACTCGACCCAGGCGTCGTGGTGGTGCGGCATGCTGTCGATCAGCGTGCCGTCGAGGTCGAACAGGAGCGCCTGGACCTCAGACACCTTGCTTGAGGCTGGCTTCGATGAAGGCATCGAGGTCTCCGTCCAGCACCTTCTGCGTGTTGCTGATCTCGACGTTGGTGCGCAGGTCCTTGATGCGGCTCTGGTCGAGCACGTAGCTGCGGATCTGGTGGCCCCAGCCCACGTCGGTCTTGCTGTCCTCGAGCTTCTGCTGCGCCTCGCGCTGCTTGCGCATCTCGTGCTCGTACAGGCGCGAGCGCAGCATCTGCCAGGCCTCGTCGCGGTTGCGGTGCTGGCTGCGGTCGTTCTGGCACTGCACGACGATGCCGGTCGGGATGTGCGTCAGGCGCACCGCCGAGTCGGTCTTGTTGATGTGCTGGCCGCCCGCGCCGCTGGCGCGGAAGGTGTCGGTGCGTACGTCGGCCGGGTTGATCTCGATCTCGATCGACTCGTCCACCTCGGGGTAGACGAACAGGCTGGCGAAGCTGGTGTGGCGCCCGCCCGAGCTGTCGAAGGGGCTCTTGCGAACGAGGCGGTGCACGCCGGTCTCGGTGCGCAGCAGGCCGAAGGCGTAGTCGCCCTCGACCTTGACGGTGGCGCTGCGGATGCCGGCCACGTCGCCCTCGGTCTCCTCCATCACCTCGGCCTTGAAGCCCTTGCGCTCGCAGTACTTCAGGTACTGGCGCAGCAGCATCGCGGCCCAGTCGCAGGCCTCGGTGCCGCCGGCGCCGGCCTGGATGTCGATGAAGCAGTTGGCCGGGTCCGCCGGGTTGTTGAACATGCGGCGGAACTCGAGCTGCTCGACGATCTCGCGCAGCTTGGCCGTCTCGGCCTCGATGGCCGCGAGGCTGGACAGGTCGTCCTCGCCCTTGGCCATCTCGTACAGCTCGGTGTTGTCGGCCAGGTTCGACTCGAGGTGGCGGATGGTGTCGACCACCGTCTCGAGCGATTTCTTCTCGCGGCCCAGCTCTTGTGCGCGCTTGGGCTCGTTCCAGACGTTCGGGTTTTCCAGCGCCGCGTTGACCTCGTTCAGGCGCAGGGCCTTGCGGTCGTAGTCAAAGATACCTCCGCAGCGCGTCGGTGCGCGCGCTCAGGTCGGCCAGCGAGTTGCCGATCTGGTTGATGCGTTCGATGTCCATGGTGCGGGCCGCTCCGGAAAGGGGCGCATTCTCGCATGGTGGTCTGCGCACGCGCCCTGGCGGTTCTTTCGGGCCGGGATTGCGGGTTTGCCCGACCCGGGGAAGCGCGCAGCCCGGCCCACCTTGTCAGAAAGCTGTAAGCCGCCGCGTAAGAAAGTCTCGCACCTCTCTTGGAAGGGTGCGGATGCTCCTGTTCGTCTCGTCGGTGAAGCTGGTCGCGGAGATCGCGCTGATGGCCATGGTCGGGCAGTTCGTGCTCGGCCTGCTG
Source organism: Piscinibacter caeni (assembly GCA_003265685.1). GTDB lineage: Bacteria > Pseudomonadota > Gammaproteobacteria > Burkholderiales > Burkholderiaceae_C > Piscinibacter > Piscinibacter caeni. The sequence continues at coordinate 43,557 of KZ836111.1, forward strand.
GCCGGGCAGCGGCGCGACAGCAACCTCTTCTACCAGCTGTTCCAGGTGCTGACGAAGCCTTTCGTCAAGGGTGTGCGCCTGCTGACGCCGCGGGTCGTACTCGACCGCCACATTCCGCTGGCCACCGTCGTCCTGCTGGCGATGGTGTGGCTGGTGGTCACCATCGTTCGCATCAACCTTTGCCTGCAGATCGGGATCGACCAATGCCGCTGAACGCGCGAGGACTCCACTACTGGCAGCTCAAGCTGCACGCCCTGGGCCTGCTGGTGCTGGGCCGGTCGGCCGGTGCCGAGCAGGTGTTCGACACGATGCTGGCGCGTTTCCCCGGCGATGCCTACGCGCTGGCCAGCCGGGCCCACCTGCGCGCCCAGCGCGGCGCACGCGAGGCGGCCGTCGCCGACGCGCAGGCGCTGGTCGCGGCGCACCCGCAGCGCAGCGCCGCCGACTGGTTCAACCTCGCCTTCCTGCTCGAGGAGGCCGACCGGCTGGAGGAGGCCGAGGGCGCCTTCCGCCGCGCGGTCGAGCTCGATCCCAAGCTCGACCGCGCCTGGTACGGCCTCGGGCTGACGCTGATCCGCCGGCAGCGCTTCGACGAGGCCGTCGTCGCGCTCAAGCGCAACACCGAACTGCAGCCCATGAGCCCGTACGGCTGGTACCAGCTGGCGCGGGTGCACGTGGACCGGCACGAGCCCGACGAGGCGCGCCGGATCATCCGCCACCTCAAGGGCTTCGAGCCCAAGGTCGCCGCGCAGCTCGAGCGCGAGACCGGGCTGGCGGTGCAGGAGTCTTAGCAGCAAGAGGGCCGGGCCATCCCCGGAAGAGAGCACGTCGGAGGCACACGCATGCAGCAGTTGAGCGAGCGACATCATCACTACTGGCGCAAGAACCTCAGGATCACCTCGATCCTGCTCGCGCTCTGGTTCTTCGTCACCTACGTGGTCGGGTACTACGCCCGGGAATTGAACTTCGAGTTCTTCGGCTGGCCCTTCAGCTTCTGGGTCGCCAGCCAGGGGGCGCTGATCGTGTACGTGCTGATCATCTGGTTCTACGCACGCTACATGAACAAGCTAGACCAGGAACACGGCGTCGCCGAGGAGGAATGACATGGCAGGCATGAGTTTCGACAAGGCCGGCGCCTCCAGCGCCTCGGCCAACGCGGCATTCCGCAAGCAGCTCAACAAGGTGTATGGCTGGTACACCGGCGGCTTCCTCACCTTCATCGTCGTGCTGGCGGTGCTCGAGCAGATGGGCCTGCCGCGCAACTGGATCGGCTTCATCTTCCTGATCGCCACGGTGGCGCTGTATGCCGGCATCGGCATCATGAGCCGCACCACCGACGCGGCCGAGTACTACGTCGCGGGGCGCCGCGTGCCGGCCGTCTACAACGGCATGGCCACCGGTGCGGACTGGATGAGCGCAGCCAGCTTCATCGGCATGGCCGGCACGCTGTACCTCACCGGCTACGGCGGCCTGGCCTTCATCATGGGCTGGACCGGCGGCTACTGCCTGGTGGCGCTGTTCCTCGCGCCCTACCTGCGCAAGTTCGGCCAGTTCACGATCCCCGACTTCCTCGGCGCTCGCTACGAGGGCAACCTGCCGCGCTTCATCGGCATCCTGGCGGCGATCCTGTGCTCCTTCACCTACGTGGTGGCGCAGATCTACGGCGTGGGCCTGATCACCACGCGCCTGTCCGGCCTCGCGTTCGAGATCGGCATCTTCGTCGGCCTGGGCGGCATCCTGGTGTGTTCGTTCCTGGGCGGCATGCGCGCGGTCACGTGGACGCAGGTGGCGCAGTACATCATCCTCATCATCGCCTACATGGTGCCGGTGGTCTGGCTGTCGGTGAAGCAGACCGGCGTGCCGGTGCCGCAGGCGATCTACGGCTATCAGCTGCAGAAGGTCACCGAGGCCGAGAAGCGCCTGCGCGAGGACCCGAAGGAGAAGGAGGTCATCGCCGCGTTCAAGGCCGAGGCCGACAAGTTCGACGCCAAGCTGAAGGACATCCCGACGGCGCTGGCGGCCGACAAGGAAGCCGCCACCAAGAAGGTGGCCGACCTGAAGGCCGAGAACGCGCCGCTCGCGCAGGTGCAGGCGGCCGAGAAGGCGCTCGCCGCGGTGCCCGCCACCGAGGCCGACGCGAAGAAGGCCTGGACGGCCGCCAAGGCCGCCAACGAGGCGCGCGCCAAGCCGCTGGGCGGCATGGTTCCGCACGCCCAGCAGTTCGCCGGCGACCCGAACGGCGACGAGAAGGCGAAGAAGACCTACGACGAGTCGCGCCGCAACTTCCTGGCGCTGGTGTTCTGCCTGATGGTGGGCACGGCCGCGCTGCCGCACATCCTGATGCGCTACTACACCACGCCGTCGGTGAAGGAGGCGCGCGAGTCGGTCACCTGGTCGCTGTTCTTCATCTTCCTGCTGTATTTCACCGCGCCGGCGCTGGCCGTGCTGGTGAAGTTCGAGATGTTCAACTTCGTGGTCGGCACGCCGTTCGACAAGCTGCCCGAATGGATCGGCGCGTGGAACCGGGTCGACCCGGCGCTGCTGTCGGTGGTGGACATCAACAAGGACGGCATCCTGCAGCTCGGCGAGATCAAGATCGGCGGCGACATCATCGTGCTGGCCACCCCGGCCATCGGCGGTCTGCCGTACGTGATCTCCGGCATGGTGGCAGCCGGCGGCCTGGCCGCGGCGCTGTCCACCGCCGACGGCCTGCTGCTGACTATCGCCAACGCGCTGTCGCACGACCTGTACTACAAGATGATCGACCCGAACGCGCCGACCGCGCGCCGGGTGACGATCTCCAAGGTCCTGCTGCTGGTGGTGGCCCTGATGGCGGCCTACGTGGCGGCGCAGAAGCCGGCGGACATCCTGTTCCTGGTTTCGGCGGCGTTCTCGTTCGCAGCGGCGGCGTTCTTCCCGGCGCTCACGCTCGGCATCTTCTGGAAGCGCGCCAACAAGTGGGGCGCCTCGCTGGGCATGGTTGCCGGCCTGGGCACGACGTTCTACTACATGGTGACGACGCAGCCCTGGCTGCGCGGCATCTTCGGCGTGACCTCGCCGATCGAGCTGTGGTGGGGCATCCAGCCGATCTCGGCCGGCATGTTCGGCGTGCCGATCGGCTTCGCGGTGATCATCATCGTGAGCCTGCTGACTCCGGCCCCGCGCAAGGACACGCAGGAGCTGGTCGAGCATGTCCGCTACCCGGACCTGAAGCTCGCGCGCGGCTGAGCCCGTCACGCTCCCTCAACCGGCCCCGCTCGCCCGAGCGGGGCCTTTTTCTTTTCTTGACGCAGGCCGTGGCTCGCCGACCGGGTCGGCCCTAGCATGCGCGCCATGGCCACCGACCCCGTGCCCTCCGCCACGCTGCTCACCGCGCTGCGCGACGAGCTGATGCGCCACGCCCCGTTCGCGCAGATGCCGCCGGCCCAGGTGGAGCGGCTGCTCGGCGCGGCCCGCGAGGCCTACTACGCGCCCGACGAGATCGTGCTCGGGCCCGAGAGCGGGCCGGTGGACGAGCTGCTCGTGATCCGCAGCGGCCGCGTGACCGGGCGGCGCGGCGTGGCCGAGGCCGACGGCGCGCTGCACTACGAGGCCGGTGACCTGTTCCCGGTCGGCGCGGCGCTCGGCGGGCGGGCCGTCACCGCCACCTACCGCGCCGATGGCGACCTGTTCTGCCTGCTGCTGCCGGCACAGCGCGTGCACGAGGTGGCGGCCGACTGCCCGCCGCTGGCCGAGTTCCTGAACAGCCGCGTCGCGCAGCTGCTCGAGCTGTCGCGCCGGGCGCTGCAGGGCGGCGTCGCGGCCCGTGCGCTGGAGCAGCAGTCGCTCGAGGCGCCGCTGGCGGGCCTGGTGCGCCAGGCCCCGTTCAGCGTGGGGCCGGACACGCCGCTGTCGGAGGCGCTCGGCGCGATGCACGAGCGGCGCATCGGCTCGGTGCTGGTGGCCGAGGCCGACGGCACGCCGCTGGGCATCCTGACCCGGCACGACGTGCTCGGCCGCGTCACCCTGCCGCAGCGGCCGCTGTCCACGCCGATCCGCGAGGTGATGAGCACGCCGCTGCACCTGCTGCGCGGCAGCGACAGCGCGCAGGACGCGGCGCTGCTGATGTCGCGCCACGGCATCCGGCACGTGCCGGTGACCGACGGCACGCGCCTGCTGGGCATGGTCTCCGAGCGCGACCTGTTCGCGCTGCAGCGCCTGTCGATCCAGCAGACCAGCGGGGCGCTGCAGCGCGCGCCGGACCTGGCCACGCTGCGCGCGCTGGCCGCCGACATCCGCCAGCTCGCGCGCAACCTGCTCGGCCAGGGCGTGCAGGCGCGCCAGCTGACCGAGCTGATCAGCCGGCTCAACGACCGGCTGACCGAGCGCCTGGTCGAGCTGACGGCGCGCCGCCTCGGGCTGGACCTGCGGCGTGCCTGCTGGCTCGCCTTCGGCTCGGAGGGGCGCGGCGAGCAGACCATCGCCACCGACCAGGACAATGGCCTGGTGCTGGCCGACGACACCTCCGCCTCCGAGCGCGCCGCCTGGCTGGCGCTCGGCGACGAGGTCAACCAGGGCCTGGCCGACTGCGGCTACCCGTTGTGTGCGGGCGGCATCATGGCCGGGCGGCCGGCGTGCTGCCTCGACCAGGCCGAATGGGCCGCGCGCTTCACCGACTGGATGGAACACGGCGCGCCGGAGGACCTGCTGGCCGCCAGCATCTTCTTCGACCTGCGGCCGCTGGCCGGCGAGGCCGCGCTGGCGGCGCCGCTGCGCTCGCTGGTCACGCGCGAGGCAGCGCGGCTGCCGCGTTTCCAGCACCAGCTGGCGCTCAACGCGCTGGCCCGCCGGCCGCCGCTGAACTGGCGCGGTGCGCTGGAGGGCCGCAAGCTCGACGGCCGCGAGTGCATCGACCTGAAGCTGCAGGGCAGCGCGATCTTCGTCGACGCGGCGCGCCTGTACGCGCTGGCGCACGGCATCGAGGCGACCGGCACGCGGGCGCGGCTGGACGCCGCGGCGCAGGCGCTCGGCATCCCGGCCCACGAGGGCGAGGCCTGGGCCGAGGCCTTCGAGATCCTGCAGACGCTGCGGCTGCGCGTGCAGCTGGCCGACGCCGCGGCGACCAACCTGGTGGCGCTGGAGTCGCTCAACGACATCGACCGGCGCATGCTGAAGGAGGCCCTGCGCGTGGCCCGGCAGCTGCAGCAGCGCCTGGTGCTGGACTACGCGCGGTGAGCTGGTGGACGCGCCCGGCGCCGCCCGACGCCCGGCGCTGGGTGGTGCTGGACGTGGAGGCGAGCGGGCTGGACCCGCGGCGCGACCGCCTGCTGGCCATCGGTGCCGTGGCCGTCTGCCCGGCCGCCGAGGCACCGCGCATCCTGCTGGCGGACAGCCTCGAGGTGGTGCTGCGCCAGCCCGAGGCCCCGGCCGACAAGGCCAACGTGCTGGTGCACGGCGTCGGCGTGGGCGCCCAGCGCGCCGGCATGGCACCGGCGCAGGCGCTGGAGGCCTTCGAGCGCTGGGTCGGCAGCGCGCCGGTGCTGGCCTATCACGCCGGCTACGACCGCACGCTGATCGACCGTGCGATGCGTGCCACGCTCGGCCGCCGCCTGGCGCGCCCCTGGCTGGACCTGGCGGCGCTGCTGGCGCTACTGCACCCGCAGCAGGGCGAGCGGGCGCTGGATGACTGGCTGGCGCACTACGGCCTGCGCTGCGCGGCACGCCACCGCGCGGCGGCCGACGCGCTGGTCACGGCCGAACTGCTGCTGCGCCTGTGGCCCGTACTGCGCGCCCGGCGCCTGGGCACCGACTGGGCCGCGCTGGCGCAGGCCGCGGGGGCGCTGCGCTGGCTCAGAGTCTGAGAGGCATTCCAACGCACCCGCGCCGGGGTGGCCAAGGGCCCTGGGCAAGGCGCGGCACGCCGCCCAGACTGGCCGTCTGGGCCAGTGACGCAACGCGGCCCAGGGCCCTTGGATACCCCGGCCCTTCGGGTTGTCCCCGGGATCGCGCCCACTCGTCGTTGCAAATGCTCGACGTGTCACCCGACACGTCTGCGCTTTGCGCCTCGTTTGGGCGCGATCCCGGGGGCAACGCGGGTGCGTTGGAATGCCTCTCAGACTCAGGTCTTGAGGAAACGCGCCGCGAAGCTGGCCGCCGCGCCGCCGCCGCGGGCGTTGGCGATGTACTGAACGGCTCGCTCGAGCGCCACGCGCAGCTGGTCCGCATCGGCGGCACGCTCCATGCGCAGCGCCAGCGATTCGGCTTCCGGGCCGAGCAGGTCGTTCAGGGCACGCACCGCGTCGCGGCGCGCCGTGGCCAGCTCCACCGCCGACATGCCGGGCGGCTCGGCCGGCGGGGCTTCGTCGAGCTCGGCCGGCTTGGACGAGCGCCCGGGCTTGCCGGCCACCGCGGCGATCAGCTCCGCCTCGAGCAGCGCGCGCAGCGTCTCGTCGGCGTTCTGGATCAGGCGCGCCAGCTCTTCCTCGTCGCGCTTGCCGTCGACCAGGATGAGCGCCGAACGCAGGCGCGGCGAGAGCCGGCGTTCGCGCGTGGCGATCTCGTGCAGGCCCAGTGGCGTCTTGGCGTAGATGATGGACATGAGGTCGGTCGAAGCGCGCGAAGCTTACTGCGATCCGACCCTCGTGCGCACAAGAAGAAACATCCATGGCGACCGGTGTCAAAAAGCACCGAAATCGGCCACCCCGCGCGAACCAGGGCTAAAGGTCGATCGTCCAGCGGTGGCCGCAGTGGCGGCAACGCACCGCCAGCCGGGTGCCCTCGGCCTGCTCGTCGAGCAGGTCCCACTTGGCGTAGCTGTCGCAGCTGCCGCACACCGCCTGGTCGGCCACGTACTCGGCGTGGTTCAGCAGGTAGAGGTAGCGCCGCAGCGAGACCACCCCGATCACCGCACTGGCCGCCGCGGCCAGCAGCACCTCGAGCTGGTCGCGCACCGGCAGCCGCGCGGTGTAGACCTCGGCGCTGGCCAGCAGCCCGACCGCGGCGAGCAGCAGCAGCACGAGATTCGCGTGGCTGCTGAGCAGCTCGCGTTCGTACCACTTGCGGAACCCGAGCCTGCGGATTTTTCCGGCGGCGCCCACCTGCGGCCTCCGTTACTGCTGGTGCGCAGCCATGCTAGCGCAGGAAGGCCTCCAGGCGCTCGGCCAGGGCCTCGGGCTGGTCGTGGTGCAGCATGTGCCCGGCCGGCGAGAGCGTGCAGCGCTCGACCCGGGCCACCACCGCCAGGCGCTCCTCGAACTCGGCACGCGGGTAGCGGTGGCCCCACCACTTGGCCACGTCGGTGCGGTCGCCCTCGACCCACAGGAGTGGCGCGGCGATGCGCTTCCAGCAGGCCAGCACCTCCTCGACCCGGTAGAGCACCGGGTTGATGCGCTTGTGGGCCGGGTCGGCGCGCAGCGCAAAGCCGCCGCCGGGCAGCGGCGCCGCCCAGTGCGTGGCCAGCCAGGCGGCCTTGTCCGCGGCCAGCAGCGGGTTGGTCTCGCGCAGCCGGGCCGCCACGGCCGCGAGGTCGTCGTAGGGTTTCAGGCGCGCCGGCTCGCGCAGCTGGTCGAGCCACTTCTCGTACTGTCGCGGGGCCAGCTCGCTGGGCATGCGCGGCATGCCGAAGCCCTCCAGGTTGACCAGCCGGCGCACCCGCGGCGCTCGCACGCCGGCGTACAGCATCGCGACGTTGCCGCCCATGCTGTGTCCGAGCAGGTCGACCGCGCGGCCGGCCAGGCCGAGCTCGGCGCAGTCGAGCAGGGCGTCGAGGTCGGCCAGGTAGTCGGGGAACCAGTAGCTGTCGCCGCCGCCCGGGTCGGACTGGCCGAAGCCGCGCCAGTCGAAGGCGATCACGTGGCGCTGCGCCTCGAAGGCATCGACGACGAACTGGAACGACGCGCCCACGTCCATCCAGCCGTGCGCCATCACCAGCGGCACGTGCCCGGGCGCGGGTTCGCCCCACTCCAGCACATGGTGGCGCAGCCCGCGCAGGGTGACGAAGCGGGAACGCGCGGCGCGGCGCGGCTGGTAGACGCTCGGGTTCATGCCCGGCACTGTACGGCGGCGGCGCCGGCAGAATCGCCGCATGGACGACTACACGATCCGCCCCGCCGAACCGCGCGACATGGAGGCCGTGGTCGGCCTGATCGCCGAGCTGGCCGAGTTCGAGCAGCTCACCCACCTGCTGCAGGTCACGCCGCAGACGCTGCACCCGCACCTGTTCGGCCCGCGCCCGGTGGCCGAGGCGCTGGTGGCCGAGCCGGCGGCCGGCGGCGCGCCGGTCGGCTTCGCGCTCTTCTTCACCAACTTCTCCACCTTCCTGGCCCGGCCCGGCCTCTACCTGGAAGACCTGTACGTGCAGCCCGCCCACCGCGGCAGCGGCCTCGGCCGCGCGCTGCTCGAGCGCCTGGGCCGCGTGGCGGTGGAACGCGGCTGCGGCCGCTTCGAGTGGAGCGTGCTCGACTGGAACGAGAACGCGATCTCGTTCTACGAGAAGATGGGCGCCAGCGTGCTGCCCGACTGGCGCATCTGCCGCGTGACGGGCGACGCGCTGCAGCGTTTTGCGCAACCATGAGCCACGACCTGCTGCATGGCACGTTCCGCTGGCAGGTGCCGGCGGACTTCAACATCGCCGAAGCGTGCTGCGGGCGCTGGGCGCGCGACACGCCGCAGGCGGTGGCGATCCGCTGGGAGCACGAGGACGGCCGTCGTGCGCTGTTCACCTACGCCGACCTTCAGGCCGCGGCGAACCGCCTGTCGCACGCGCTGCACCGGCTCGGCGTGCGGCGCGGCGACCGCGTCGCCGTCGTGATGCCGCAGCGCTTCGAGACTGCGGTGGCCGACCTCGCCGTGTGGCAGCTCGGCGCGGTGGCGATGCCGCTGTCGATGCTGTTCGGGCCGGAGGCGCTCGAGTACCGCCTCAACCATGCCGAGGCCGCGGTGGCGATCGTCGACGAGAGCGCGATCGCCAACCTGCGCGCCGCGCGGGCGCAGTGCCCGGGCCTCGTGCACGTGGTCGCGGTGGGCGGGGCTGCCGGGCACGGCGACCACGACTGGGACACGCTGCTCGCACGCGAGCGCCCGCAGTTCGACGCCGAGGCGACACGCGCCGACGAGGCCGCCGTGCTGATCTACACCAGCGGCACCACCGGCCCGCCCAAGGGCGCGCTGATCCCGCACCGCGCGCTGATCGGCAACCTGTCCGGCTTCGTCTGCAGCCAGAACTGGTTCCCGCAGCCGGGCGATGTGTTCTGGAGCCCGGCCGACTGGGCCTGGACCGGCGGGTTGATGGACGCGCTGCTGCCCACGCTGTACTTCGGCCGCGAGATCGTCGCGTACCAGGGCCGCTTCCAGCCCGAGCGCGCCTTCGAGCTGATCGAGCGGCACCGCGTCACCAACACCTTCCTGTTCCCGACCGCGCTGAAGGCGATGATGAAGGCCGTGCCGGCGCCGCGCGAGCGCTACGACCTGCCGCTGCGCGCCATCATGAGCGCGGGCGAGGCGGTCGGCGACGCGGTGTTCGCCTGGTGCCGCGACGCGCTCGGCGTGACGGTCAACGAGATGTTCGGCCAGACCGAGATCAACTACGTGGTGGGCAACTGCGGTGAGTACCGCGATGCGCGCGGCCGCGCTCACCCCGGTTGGCCGGCGCGCCCGGGCAGCATGGGCCGCGCCTACCCGGGCCACCGCGTCGCGGTGATCGACGACGAGGGCAACGAATGCCCGCGCGGCACGCCCGGCGACGTGGCGGTGCACCGGCGCGACATCCACGGCGACCCCGACCCGGTGTTCTTCCTCGGCTACTGGAAGAACGAGGCGGCCACGCGCGCCAAGTTCAGCGGCGACCCGGCCGATTCCTGGTGCCGCACCGGCGACACCGCGGTGATGGACGCGGACGGCTGGCTCTGGTACCAGGGCCGCAGCGACGACGTGTTCAAGGCCGCCGGCTACCGCATCGGCCCGAGCGAGGTGGAGAACTGCCTGGTCAAGCACCCGGCCGTGGCCAACGCCGCGGTGGTGCCCAAGCCGGACCGCGAGCGCGGCGCGGTGGTCAAGGCCTACGTGGTGCTCGCCCCCGGCGTGGCGGCGAGCGAGCAACTCGTCGCGCAGCTGCAGCAGCATGTGCGCGGCAAGCTGGCGCCGTACGAGTACCCGAAGGAGATCGAGTTCATCGACGCGCTGCCGATGACCACCACCGGCAAGGTGCAGCGCCGCGTGCTGCGGCTGCGCGAGGAAGAGCGCGCGGCCCGAGGAGATTGAGATGAGCGAGGCCGTGCTGCGCGAACTGCTGACCACCGGGCTGCGCTACGCGCCCGAGTACACCGGCGCGCTGAGCAACCACCTGCCGATGGCCCTCGTCGCGCTGCACCGGCTCGGCGCGGACGGCGAGCGGCTGCGGGTGTTCTTCGACGACTACACGCGCCGCCTCTCGCTGGTCGGCCGGCAGGGCGCCGGGCAGGGCTTCGCCGAACTGCAGGACGGCTTCGCCGCGCGGCTGGGGGCCGAGGGCACCGAGGCCTGCCTGCACGCCGTGTTGCCCGGCCTGATGGAAGGTGTCGGCGCGGCCGCCTTCCACGGCCTGATCCGCACGGCCTACGCCCTGGACGCCGGCCACGCCGGCGAACTCGCCGCCGGCCTCTCCTACTGGACGCAGCGCCACCTGCCGCTGCCCGCGCCCGAGCCGGCCGTGCCGCCGCAGCGCGATCCGGCGCCGTGGCTGCAGGCGCTGAACGCCGAGATCGTCGTGCGCATCGAGGGCGGGCTGATCTTCGAGCGCATGCGCGAGGCGGCGCGCCAGGTCGGCTTCGAGCGCCATGCGAATGCGCTGGAGATCGACGCCGGCACGCTCCAGCGCCTGGCCGAGTTTGCCGCGGGGCGCTACGCCGCGACGCGCGACTTCACCGTGCTGCACCTCGTGACCAGCGCGCATGCCATGCGCCTGCTGCTGCCGCGCCTGCCCGACGATGCGGCGCGCCGCGCCGCGCTGCGGGCCTATGCGCGTGCCTATGCGGCCGGGGTCGTGGCCAGCGGCGTGGTGCTGGACGCCACCGAACCGCACGATGCCGGGCTGTCGTGGGCCGAGCTCGAGGAGCGCGCGCGCCGCTCGTCCGACGACCATGTCATCAAGCTCGTGTACAGCGCGCGCGAGGAAGCGCGTGCCTACGGCGGCGACGCGCACCGCCGCGCCGCACAGCGCGCGGTGCAGGGCTAACGCGGCTTCAGCCGGGTGTCGAAGAACTCGAAGCTGCGGTTCACCGAATCGGCGGTCGCCGCCTTGTCGTAGCGGTAGACGACTGCGTGGCCGAGGAAGTCGGTCTTGCTGAGCCCGTCGAGCGAACTGCAGTCCCAGCAGTGCGTGACCGTGGCGTACTCGTGCCAGTCGACCGGACGGCCCTGGTCCTTCAGGCGCTGCAGCCGCGTGCTGCACTCGCTGGCCGGTGCCTCCGTGTCCTGGCCCGCCAGCAGCACGAGCAGGGGCGAGCGCAGGTCAGGGCGCACGAACTCCGCATCGCGCCCGCTGGCGGTGGCGCGGGCAGGCAGGAAGCACAGCGGGTAGAAGGCGACCACGGCCGCCGGACCGGCACCGCCGGCGAGCGACTCCGCGACCCCCTGGCCGTCGCTCAGCAGGCCCACGGTGCCGCCCCACGAGAAGCCCAGCACGCCGATGCGCTGCGGGTCCACGAACGGCAGCCCGGCCAGGTGGGCGACGGCCTGCAGCGCGTCCTTCGCGCCGCGCGGGAAGTTGACCGCCGCGTTGTCGCGCGACGGCACGCACACCGACTTGATCCGGCGCTGGCTGAACGCGTCCAGCACCAGCGCGACATAACCGCGGGCCTGCGCCTCGCGGGCCCAGCCGTTGATCTCGGCACGGATGCCGCCGCAGCTGTGCACGATCACCAGCGCCGGAAACGGGCCGCTGCCGGCCGGCCGGTAGAGCGCCATGCCGGCGTCGTCCGCCGGCGCCGCGGCGCTGGCCTCGGCCGGAAAGCGCAGGTCGGGGGCGCGACCGGCCAGGGTGCGCAGCATCTCGGCCTCGCCCTGGGCCCGGGCGACCGTCGACGCGAGGGCGGCCAGCAGGCAGAACGTCGCGGCGACAGGTCCCATGGCAGCTCCTCGCCCGGCCTCAGAAGGTGTGAGAGAACCCAGCATGCCCGCGCCGGGGTGGCCAAGGGCCCTGGGCAAGGCGCGGCACGCCGCCCAGACTGGCCGTCTGGGCCAGTGACGCAACGCGGCCCAGGGCCCTTGGGTACCCCGGCCCTGCGGGTTGCCCCCGGGAACGCGCCCACTCGTCGTTGCAAATGCTCGACGTGTCACCCGACACGTCTGTGCTTTGCGCCTCGATTGGGCGCGTTCTCGGGGGCAACGCGGGCATGCAGGGTTCTCTCACACCTTCTCAGCCCGGCACGTACACGTAGCCCCCGTTGCGCACCGTGCGGATGCAGCGCGGCTCGGCGCCGGGCTCGGGCTCGATCTTGCGGCGCAGCCGGCCGATGCGGATGTCGATCGAGCGGTCGAAGGGCTCCCATTCGCGGTTGCGCGTCTGCAGCAGCAGCTGGTCGCGCGAGAGCACGCGGTTCGGGTTGGCGAGGAAGACGCGGATCAGGTCGTACTCCATCGCCGTCATCGGCACCTCGGCGCCGCCGGCGGCCAGGTCGAACAGCCGGCGCGACTCGAGCTCGATCTCGCAGCGGCCGAAACGCTGGCGCGCGAACACCGGCGACGACGCCGACGACGACGCGGCCTCGGCCGCCTCCGGCACGCGCGCCTGCATGCGCCGCAGCACGCTCTTGACCCGCGCCAGCAGCTCGCGCGGGTCGAAGGGCTTGGCGACGTAGTCGTCCGCGCCCATCTCCAGGCCGATCACCCGGTCGACCATCTCGGCCGCGCCGGTCACCATCACGATGCCGAGGTCGTAGCGCTCGCGCAGGAAGCGCGCCAGGCTCAGGCCGTCCTCGCCGGGCAGGCGCAGGTCCAGCAGCACCAGGTCGGGCAGCTCGCGCTCCAGCTCGGCGCGCATCGCGGCGCCGTCGCCGGCGCAGCGCACGGCGTAGCCGTGGCCGCCCAGGTACTCCGTGAGCATCTGGCGCACCGAGGCGTCGTCGTCGACGACCAGCAGGTTCGCAGTCGGGCCCATGGCGCGCATTGTGCGCGCGGCGTGCGCGTCCGGATACACGAGACAACAAGCAGGCTACATGTGCGCCCGCGCGCGCCGGCGCCACGCAGCGAAGCGGTTACCTCGCCGGCCCACAGTCCGCCCCACGCTGCGCGGCATGGGGCCGCCGGCGCTTTCGACGCAAGGACTCCGTCAATGCACTCCGTACCTGCCGCCAACCCGCGCCACGCCAAGGTGATCGAGATCTCCAAGCGCGTGCGCTGGGACATCGATGCCGACCTGATCCGCGGACGCCGCTTCGACCTCGGCCGGGGCTTCCTGCCCGCCGGCCTGTCGCTGGTCGACGAACTGCCGTTCCTGTCGCGCGACGAGCGCCGCCTGCTCAGCCAGGTGCAGGGCCGCACCTACGCCTACATCTTCGGCCTGGTCGAGCGCTTCATCGCCGCCAAGACCATGGAGCTGGGCCGCGCCCAGGCCTTCGACGACCAGGTGGCGCTGGAGGCGCTGGTGCGCATGACCGACGAGGAGCTCAAGCACCAGGAGCTGTTTCGCCGCCTCGTGCAGATGATGGCCGAGACCATGCCGGCCGGCTACGAGATGACGGCCGACCCGAACGCCGTCGCGCGCGCCGTGCTGGCGCAGGGCGACTGGGCGGTGATGGCGCTGACGCTGGACATCGAGCTGTTCACCCAGGCGCACTACCGCGCCAGCATCGCGCCGAGCGCCGACATCTGCCCGCTGTGGAAGGACGTGTTCCTGTTCCACTGGAAGGAGGAGTCGCAGCACGCCGTGCTCGACGAGATCGAGCTGCTGCGCATCGACGCGATGCTGACACCGGCACAGCGCGATCAGGCGGTCGGCGAGCTGATCGCGCTGGTCGGCGCGGTCGACGGCATCCTGCAGGTGCAGTCGGGCGCCGACGCGGACTACTTCGTCGCCTGTGCCGGCCGCTCGTTCGATGCGGCGCAGCGCGCTCAGATCGAGGCGCTGGTGCTGAAGGCCTACCGCTGGCAGTACATCGTCTCGGGCGTGATGGAGCCGCGCTTCCAGAAGACGCTGTTCGCGCTGCTCGACGAGGCACAGGCCGGGCGCATCCTGGAGGCGCTCGCGCCGCTGATGGGCGCCGTGCCGCTGCAGCCCGCCATGGCGCTGCCGATGGCGGCCTGAGCCGCCACCGGAGCCGCCGCAACCCGGCCGCGCCCGCGCGCGGCCTGCAAGGAGATCGACATGGAAACTCTCGCATGGCCCGTCCGCGGATGGGCGCCGCTGTTCGCCCACCTGGCCCGCGTGGCCGACGCGTGGCGCCGCCGCGCCCAGGCCTGGCGACTGCAGCGCCGCCAGCGCGCACAGGAGCGCCGGCTGCCCGAGCTCGACGAGGCGACGTTGCGCGACCTCGGCCTCGCGCGCGGCGAACTGCTGTCGTACTGGGCCGAGTCCGAGCGCCTCGTCGAGGCGACGCGCCTGCGCGTGCTGACCCAGTTCGATCGCCGGCTCGGGCTTTGAGACGACCTCGCCGTCAGCCCGGCGCCGTGATCAGGCCGTGCAGCAGCGCGCGCAGCTGCGCGCCGTCCACCGGCTTGGCCAGCGCGGCCTGCACGCCGTGGGCGGCCAGGGTGGCGGCGTCGAAGCCGGCTGCCTGCGCACTCACCAGCAGCACCGGCAGGCCCGGCTGCAGCACCCGTGCCGCACCGGCCAGCTCGAGGCCGGTCATGTGCGGCATGCGATGGTCGGTCAGCAGCAGCTGGGCCGGCGCGGAGGTGCTGCGCAGCCAGTCCAGCGCCTGCAGCGGATCGCGCCGCAGCACCACCGTCAGGCCCCAGCCGGACAGCAGTTCGGCCAGGTAGTCGCCGGCCTGCGGATCGTCCTCGACCAGCAGCACGCGGCCCGCGAGGCGCCGCGGCAGCGCTGCGGCCGGCACCGGCGCGGTCGGTGGGGCGTCCGCGGCGCGGCCCGCCGCGGCCGGCGGCAGCAGCACGCGGAAACACGCGCCGCGACCCGGCGTGCTGTCCACCAGCAGGTGGCCGCCGTGGTCGTGCACGATGCCGTGCACCATCGCCAGCCCCATGCCCGAGCCGCGCCCGACCTCCTTGGTCGAGTAGAACGGCTCGAAGATGTGCTGCATCACCTCGGGCGCGATGCCGCTGCCGTCGTCCTCGACATGCAGCTCGACCCAGCGCCCCGGCGCCAGGCGCCGCCCGCAGGAGCGGCAGTGCCCGCCGCCGTCGTGCGTGCCGAGCCCGAGCCGGATGTGGCCGTGCCCGGGCAGCGCGTCGCGCGCGTTCAGGCACAGGTTCAGCAGCACCTGCTCGAGCTGCACCGCGTCGGCCTCGACGGACGGCGAGTCGGCGCCGTCGCCGAGGCCGGCGGCGTCGAGCTCGATCGAGCCGGGCAGCGTCGCCGCGAGCAGCGGCAGCGCCTGGCGCAGCAGCGGCGCGAGCGCCAGCACGCGGCGCGCGCCCTGGCGGCGGCGTGCGAAGGCGAGCATCTGGCCGATCAGGTCGCGGCCGCGCTGCGCCGCCTGCTGCGCCTGGCCGAGCTGGCGCGCGAGCGTGGCGTCGCCGGCCGCCTCGGCACGCTCCTGGCCCATCACCAGCCAGCCGATCACGCTGGTCAGGATGTTGTTGAAGTCGTGCGCGATGCCGCCGGTGAGCTGGCCGATCGCCTCCATCTTCTGCGCCTGGCGCAGCTGCGCCTCGTGCTCGCGGCGCGCGCTGATGTCGCGCACGATCGCCAGCGCGTGCGGCTGGCCGCGGTGGCGGAACGGCATCACGCGCAGGTCGATCTCGAAGCGCGAGCCGTCGGGGCGCAGCGCGATCGTCTCGACGGCCACCGTCTCGCCGGCCAGCGCGCGGCGCACGAACGAGAGCCGCTCGGCCACGTAGTCGGCCGGCAGGTGCGCCGCGTAGCCGTGGCCCACCACCTGCTCGCGCGTGTAGCCGTACAGCCTCAGCAGCGCCGGGTTGGCGTCGACCACGCGCTCGTTCGCGTCCCACAGCAGGAAGCCGTCGGAGGCGGCCTCGAAGATCGCGCGGTACTGTTCCTCGCGCGAGGCAAGCGCCTCGAGTGCGGCCTTGCGCTCGGTGATGTCGCGCGTGAAGGCGAGCAGGTGCGGCCGCCCGGCGATGGTGGCCGGCTTCAGGCGCACCTCGTCCCAGTGCAGGCTGCCGTCCTTGTGGCGGCGGCGCCATTCGAACGGCGGGCAGGCGCCGCCGCGCGCCAGCGCCAGCCAGCGCGCGGCCTCCTCGGCGGTGAAGGGCGGCTCGTTGGCGCTGATGTCGGCCACGCTCAGGCCGGGCCATTCCTCGCGCGCCCAGCCGTAGGTCTCGCAGGCCTTCGGGTTGACGTCCAGGATCGCGCCGCTGTCCCAGTCGTGGATGAAGATCGAATCCTCGGCGGCATCGAAGATCGCGCGGTAGCTCGCCTCGGAGCGGCGCAGCGCCGCGCCGGCCGCGCTGCGCTCGAGCTCGGCCGCCGCGCGCACCGCGACGATCTTCAGCATCGCCTCGGCGTGCGCGGCGTCGCCGCCGGCCACCGGCTGGCGGTCCAGCGCGGCGAGCAGGCCCAGCGGCGCGCCGCTGCCGTCGTGCAGCGGGTAGGCGGCGTAGGAGTCCATGCCCTGGGCCGCGAACAGCGTGCCGGCGGGGAACTCGGCCGCCACGCCGCGCGCGACGTAGCGGAAGTCGTGCCCGACCACCTGCTCGCAGGGCGAGCCGCGCACCGGGTACTCGAAGTTGCGCAGGCGGCGCTCGTCGAGCCGTACCGCCAGCGTGCGCAGGCTGCCCGCCGGTGCGTCCGCGGCCACGGCGATGAACACCGCGCCGCAGCCCAGCGCGCCGGCCAGTTCGTCCACCAGCATGCCGAACGGATCGCTGCCGCCGGGCTGCGCCACGGCCAGCGCGATGCGGCGCAGCGCGGCGAGGCGGTCGTCGAGGGCGGGCATGCAGCCAGTCTAGGCCGCTCGGCCGCTGCCGGGGAGGGGCGAAACCGGACCGATACGCGCCCGATACAGACGCGTTGCCAATGCAACCCGGCGGCGCGGCGCGGCGACATCGGCGTGTTACCGCGGCCGACGATGCTGCGCCATCGACGCGACTGCCCGAGACGACCATGCCGATGACCTTCGATGCCTCTTCCCGCGCGACCCCGAACGTGCTCGTCGCGCTGCACAGCAGCGGCGCGGGCGGGCGCCAGTGGCAGGGCTGGCGCGGCCTGCTGCCGGCCGCGGTGGAACTGCGCACGCCCGACCTGCTCGGCTACGGCCTGGCCGGCTGGGGCGAGGGCGCCGCGACGACCCTGGACGACGAGGCGCAGGCGCTGCACGCCGAGATCGCCGCGGTGCCCGGTGGCGTGCACCTGCTCGGGCATTCCTACGGCGGCTCGGTGGCGCTGCAGGTCGCGCTGCGCTGGCCGCAGTACGTGCGCAGCCTGACGCTCTACGAGCCGGTGCGCTTCGCGCTGCTGCGCGAGGCGGAGCCGGCGCTGTGGCGCGGCATCGTCGCGGTGGGCCGGGAGATCGGCGCGCTGCTGCGCGAGCGCGGGCCGGAGGGCGCGGCCGAGCGCTTCGTCGACTACTGGTCGCGCGCCGGCACCTGGCAGGGCCTGGCCCCGCAGCGCCGCCAGGCGGTGGCCACGCGCATGGCCAAGGTGTGTGCCGAGTTCGACGCCCTGTTCGGCGACCCGGTGCCCGAGGCGGCCTACCAGGCCCTGCGCATGCCGCTGCGGCTGCTCACGGGCACGCGCTCGCCGCGCCCGGCGCAGCGTGTGGCCGAGCGGCTGGTGCAGCGGGTACCGGGCGCGGTGCTGGTGCGGCTCGACGGCCTCGGCCACCTCGGCCCGATCGAGGACGCGGCGCGCGTGGCTGCGCAGTGCCTGCCGGCGCTGCTGCGGCCGTTGGCGGCGGCGGCGTGAGTCGAGCTTGTGCTCGATCGATTCGGCGGTGTGTCGCTCATCGACCCAGAAGAGACAGTGGCGGTCTCGACCTGGGCGCTCTGAAGCTGTCGCTGAAGCGCCACAACCCGCGCTGGGCGGGCGCGATGACCGCGGCGCTGGCCGGCGATGCACAGCCCATGCACGCGGTGTTGCACCCGGGCCGATCGGGCGGCTCCACGCCCTCAGGATGAGGTCAAGCCGCCCTCAGCCATTGACTGAGGCCACCACTTCGGTCGAAAAGTCCGCCGGCAACACGATCTCCAGCATCTCGACATCGTCGCTATGCCCCAGCTCGCGGTGGCGGATGCCCGGCGGCTGGTGCACGCACGAGCCAGCCTCCAGACGCACGCGCCCCTGGCCCTCGTACTCGAACTCGATCCAGCCCTTGAGCACGTAGACGAGCTGGAACTCGGTGCGGTGCAGGTGCGGCTGGCTCGCGAACTCGGTACCGGCCGCAGCACGGATCACGTGCGCCGCGACGCGCCCCTGCGTGGCCGCCTTGATGCCGAGGTCGCGGTACTCGAAGAAGGCGCGCAGGCCGCGCTCGAAGTGCGTGTCCTTGGCATGCGTGGCGACGAAGCCTTGAATGCTCATGTCGATTTCCCGGTTTCGCGGGCGCGCACGAGGCTCGCGACCGCATCGTTGGCGGGGGTGGCGACACCGTGGCGCGGGCCCATGCGCACAACGGCGCCGTTCAGGTAGTCGATCTCGGTCCTGCGCCCGGCCTCGACGTCCTGCAGCATCGAGGAGCGGTGCGCCGCCGCCTTGGGCAGCACGAACGGCGTCAGGGTCTGCTCGACGTAGCTGTCGCCGTCGAGGGCCACTTCGGCGTGCCGCTCGGCCCGCACGACGCGGATCGTCTCGTCGGCGAGCTGCTTGATCAGGTGCCGCGTGTGCATGTTGCTCACCAGTTCGCCGTAGGTCATGCGCGTGATCGCGCCGATGGCGTTCAGGCAGGTGTTGAACAGGAACTTGTTCAGGATCGCCGGCTCGACCGGATGCTCGTAGGTGATGGGCAGGAAGCCCGCCTGGCCGCGTTGCACCGCGTCGCGCATCAGCTCGGGCGCCGACTCGTACAAGGTGCCGACGCGGATCGGGCTCGCCTGGACGTTGACGTTGACATGGGCCGGGCTGCGCCGCTCGATGCCGATCATCATGATGCTGCTGAAGACGGGCACGCCAGGCGGCAGCACGGCACGGGCCTCGTCGGCCGAGCCCCAGCCGTTCTGAAGCAACAGCACGGCCTTCGGTGCCGGCGGCGGCATCGAGGCCTGTGGTGCGTTCTGCAGCAGGCTCGTCAGCGCCTCCCGGACCTGATAGGCCTTGGTGGCCACGATCAGGACGTCGCAGGCGACGTCTTCGGCGTCCGGCCGGTCGGCGTCGCACACCTTCAGCTGTTGTGGATCGATGCGGTGATCGCCGCACACGCCGCTGACGAGGACGCCCTCGCTGCGCAGCTGCGGGGCGGTCGAGCCGCGGGCCAGCAGCGTGACGTGCTGCCCGGCGTGGGCATAACTCGCTGCGATGGCCAGGCCCACCGAGCCGCTACCCAGCACGGTGATGCGCAGGGGCGCTGCGGGTGTCACGGGGCCATGCCTTCGACGCAGACCAGCCGGGCCGAGCTCACTTCGTCGCGAATGGCCTTCAGCCCCTGGTAGACGGGCCCGTTGTAGAAGGCCTCCCATGCTGCGACTGAAGGGAACTCGATGAGCACGATGCGGCGCGGCGTCCAGTCTCCCTCGTAGACCTTGTGCGCGCCGCCACGCGCCAGGTAGCGTGCGCCGGCCGCTTCGAGCGCCGGCTTGACGCCCTGCATGAACGCCTGGTATCGGGCCGGATCACGAATCTCGACATCGAAGATCACGTACGCGCTCATGGGGCTCCTTCAGCTTCGCGCCATTGGCTGAGTGTAGGCACAGTGTCGCTGCCCGCGATTGGCTTGCAGCGGCCAGCGACAAGGAAAGCGCCACCCGCGTCCCGTCCGGGTCAAGCGCGCCAAGAGCGGCCACCCCGCTCCGACTGCTCCTGGCCGGGACTGCCGACGACGAACGTCAGCTGCGGAGCATCCCCAAGATTGCCAACAGCTTCCGGGCGGTGAGCTCGCAGGCCTGGCCGTCAAGGCGCGACCCGGAAGAGACATTCGCTGCCCTGGCTACACCGCCGCAAGGCTGCCAGCCGGAGTTGTGCGGCTCTGAGCGCTGAGCGCTTGTCGACATGCGCCGCTGCCGTTCGTCGTGGTTGGGTCCGCTGCGATTGGAGACGTCCATGCCCCGGTACATGATCCAGGTTCGCGCCACCGCGATGAGCGAGGCTGGCGACTTCCCCGATGACCCTACGCTGGTGCCGCGCATGATGGCCTTTCACGACGAGATGGCCAAGGCCGGCGTGCTGCTCGATGGTGCCGGTCTTCAGCCCAGCAGCCAGGGCTTTCGCGTGCACTACGACGCCGCCGGCCGGGCGCGCGTCACGGACGGTCCCTTTACCGAGACCAAGGAACTGATCGCCGGCTACACGCTGATCGAAGTGCGCTCGCACGACGAGGCGTTGGCCTGGGCGCAGCGCTTTCCGGCGCCGTTCCCTGGCCAGCCCTGCTGCATTGAGGTGCGCCCGCTGTTGGGCGGCATCGACCTGCCACGTGAGGATGCCGAGCGCATCATCCGCGAACAGCTGGCCGCCATCAAGCGAGGCGGATGACGGCTACGAACGAGGCCGCTTGGCGCCTGGCCGCGTCATTCGAGCCATGTCGACTGCCAGTCGGCAAGCGGCCGTTCATGGTTCGACTCGAGCCTGGGATGCGGACACGCCTGTGCCTGACCGACCGATATTGGCACGCCGCGCGTCATCCCTCGGCTCGCTCACGCAAGACCGTCTTCAACACCTTGCCGTAGTTGTTCTTGGGCAGTGTGTCCACCATCACATAGCGCTTGGGCCGCTTGAAGCGTGCCATCCGCGCCAGGCAGTGTCGGTCCAGCAGATCGGTGGAGAGCGCGTCGCCCGGCCGGGGCACGACGAACGCCACCACCACTTCGCCCCACTCGGGATCCGGTGCACCGACGACCGCCACTTCGGCCACGCCAGGCGCCGTGAGCAGCACCTCTTCCACTTCGCGCGGGTAGATGTTGGAGCCCCCGCTGATGATCAGGTCCTTGCTGCGGTCCTTCAGGGTGAGGAAACCGTCGGCGTCGAGGCAGCCCACGTCCCCGGTGAACAGCCAACCATCGCGCAAAGCGGCCGTGGTGGCCGCGGGGTTGCGCCAATAACCGGCCATGACGCTGTCGCCCTTGACCAACACTTCGCCAACGGTTCCCGCCGCGAGTTCGCGCCCGTTCGTGTCTCCCACCCGGATTCGAACGGGCGTCTGTGCCACGCCCACCGAAGCCAGGCGCTCGAGGTGACGCGGGTGGCCAGCATCCGCCAGGTGATGACGCGACAGGGCGGTGCCGACCATGGGTGTCTCGCCCTGACCGTAGATCTGCACGAAGCGTGGCCCCATGACTCGCAATGCACGTTCGATGTCGGCGCGATACATCGGCGCGCCGCCATAGACGATGGTCTTGAAGGCCTGGGCGCAGCGCTCGGGGCCGAGGCCGGCTTGCTGCGCGTAGTCGACCAGGCGCTTGACGATGGTCGGCGCCGCGAAAGTCGACAGCGGCCCGAGTTGCCAGCCCAAGTCGAACAGCTCGGCCGGATCCACCCCGCGCGAGGCCGGCACCACGTGCCGCGCGCCCGCCATCAGGTGGGGGATGGCGTAGAGGCCGGCGCCATGCGACATGGGCGCGCCGTAGACGATGGCGTCCTGCGCCGACACTGCGTCCACATCGACGAAGTAGCCCAGGCCCATGGTCATCAGATTGCGCAGCGTCAGCATCACGCCCTTGGGCCGGCCCGTGGTGCCGCTGGTGTAGAACAACCACGCCAGATCATCCGGGCCGCGCTCGGCGACGGGAACAGCCAGAGCATCGCGTGCGGGCGCCAGCAAGAGGTCGGCTTGCGCGGACTCGATCTCGACCTGCCGCTCCAGCCCGGCCAGCGCGCTGGGCGCCACATCGGCCGTCACGAAGGCCCAGCGCGCCTGTGCATCGTCGACGATCCATTCGACCTCCTTCGGATGCAGCTTGGCGTTGACCGGCACCACCACCAGCCCCGCCCACCAGGCCGCCCACAGCAGCTCCAGGTAGCGCGGGTGGTTGTGCATGAACAGCAGCACCCTGTCTCCCGGCACCAGCCCCGCCTCGCGCATGCGCTGCGCGAGGCCGGCGCTGCGCGCGGCCCACTCGGCGTGCGTGGCAACGCACTGCGTGCCGCTGAAGACGGCAGGGCGATCCGGCGCCTGGCGCGCTTGCCGGAGCAACAAGTGGGCGAGGTTCATCGTTGGTCTTGGATGCAGTCAGCCGGCGAAATGAGGCCACAGGAGCCCCGGTTCGACGGCGTTCACTGTGAGCACGCCAGGCAGCTCTGAATCGATGGCAGCTGGAACTCGCGACCGACCACTGCCCGCGCGTAGAGATAGTTGTTGAGCGCCACGGCACTCAATGAATCCATGTCGACATGTCCGCCCGCATCGCAGGGAAACGCGTAGGCGCGCCCGGTGTCGAACAGCGATTCGAAGCGCAACTCGTGGCGGCTTCGTTCCATCGTCTGCGTGTTCATGATGATCTCCTCGTGCGCCCAGCGATGACCACCTCGCAGGATTGACGGTCGATCTGCATTGCCCGTGCCAAGGCGACCTCCCGCCCGGCAATGCCCCGAGAAGAGCAGTTCCGGTGGTCACCAGAGAACGAACGATTTCCGGTCGATCGGCCGGAAATCGAACGCTCGCCGAGACGTTGCGAGCAGCGTCCAAGGCTGCGCGTAAACCCGAGGCGCCCCCAATCGAATCAAGCACTTGCAGCAGGTCTCGCGCGTCCGAGCGACGCGTGGCACGGCCACTGCAATGAGATCCCCCGAGTGCCTCGAGCGCTCAGGGGGTGGCAGCGCCGCTGGCATCCGGTTCAACGCTCACTCAGGAGACTTACCCATGCAAGTTCAATCACCGGTCCAGGTGATGGGCATCGATGCCGGCGGCACGATGACCGACACCTTCTTCGTCCGCGAGGACGGCCGCTTCGTCGTCGGCAAGGCGCAGAGCAATCCAGGCGACGAGTCGCTCGCCATCTTCAACTCGTCGCAGGACGCGCTGGCGCACTGGAAGCGCGAGGTCGACGACGTCTACCCCGAGCTGCTGACCTGCGTGTACTCGGGCACCGCGATGCTCAACCGCGTCGTGCAGCGCAAGGGCCTGGACGTCGGCCTGATGGTCAACAAGGGCTTCGAGCATGTGCACTCGATGGGCCGCGCGATCCAGAGTTACCTCGGCTATGCGCTGGAGGAACGCATCCACCTGAACACGCACCGCTACGACGAGCCGCTGGTGCCGCTGTCGCGCACGCGCGGCGTCACCGAACGCACCGACGTGCAGGGCGAGATCGTCATCCCGCTGCGCGAGAACGAAGTGCGCCAGGCCACGCGTGAGCTGGTCGCGCAGGGCTCCAAGGCGATCGTCATCTGCTTCCTGCAGTCGCACAAGAACGGCAGCAGCGAGCAGCGCGCGCGCGACGTGTGCCGCGACGAACTGAAGAAGCTGGGCGCCGACGTCCCGGTCTTCGCGTCGGTCGACTACTACCCGCAGCGCAAGGAGAGCCACCGCATGAACACGACGGTGCTCGAAGCCTACGCGGCCGAGCCCTCGCGCCAGACGCTGAAGAAGGTCAGCGACCGGTTCAAGAAACACGGCGCGAAGTTCGACCTGCGCGTGATGGCCACACACGGCGGCACGATCAGCTGGAAGGCCAAGGAGCTGGCCCGCACCATCGTCTCGGGCCCGATCGGCGGCGTGATCGGCTCCAAGCTGCTGGGCGAGACGCTGGGCTACGAGAACGTGGCCTGCTCGGACATCGGCGGCACCTCGTTCGACATGGCGCTGATCACCAAGGGCAGCTTCGCGATCGCGTCCGACCCCGACATGGCGCGCCTGGTGCTCTCGCTGCCGTTGGTGACGATGGACTCGGTGGGCGCCGGTGCCGGCAGCTTTGTGCGGCTCGATCCGTACAGCGGCGCGCTCAAGCTCGGCCCCGACAGCGCCGGCTATCGCGTGGGCACGTGTTGGCCCGAGAGTGGCCTGGACACGGTGACCGTGTCCGACTGCCACGTCGTGCTCGGCTACCTCAACCCCGAGAACTTCCTCGGCGGCGCGATCAAGCTCGACGTGCAGCGTGCGCGCGAGCACATCAAGGCGCAGATCGCCGACCCGCTCGGGCTCAGCGTGGAAGACGCCGCAGCCGGCGTGATCGAGCTGCTCGACCTGCAGCTGCGCGAGTACCTGCGCTCCAACGTCAGCGCGAAGGGCTACAACCCGACCGACTTCGTGTGCTTCTCCTACGGCGGTGCCGGCCCGGTGCACACCTACGGCTACACCGAAGGGCTGGGATTCAAGGACGTGGTCGTGCCCGCCTGGGCCGCGGGCTTCTCGGCCTTCGGCTGCGCCTGTGCCGACTTCGAGTACCGCTACGACAAGAGCGTCGACCTGGCGCTGCCGCAGCATGCCTCGCCCGAGCAGAAGGCGCAGGCTGCCGCCACCATCCAGGCGGCCTGGTCCGACCTCGCGGCCAAGGTGATCGAGGAGTTCCGCATCAACGGCTTCGCGCCGCAGGACGTGATCCTGCGTCCCGGCTACCGCATGCAGTACATGGGCCAGCTCAACGACCTGGAGATCAACTCGCCGATCGCCGGCGCATCGACCGAGCAGGACTGGGACCGCATCGTCGAGGCCTTCGAGGACAGGTACGGCCGCGTCTACGCGAGTTCGGCGCGCTCGCCCGAGCTCGGCTTCTCGGTCACCGGCGCGATCATGCGCGGCATGGTGGCCACGCAGAAGCCGGTGCTGCCCGAAGACCCGGACGGCGGGCCCACGCCGCCGCCGGAGGCACGCGGCGGCACGCGGCCGCTGTACCGCCACAAGGTGTGGCACGACGCGGTGATCTGGAAGATGGAAGCGCTCAAGCCGGGCAACACCATCGCCGGCCCGGCGATCGTCGAGTCCGACGCCACCACCTTCGTCGTGCCCAAGGGCTTCGCGACCACGCTCGACAAGCACCGCCTCTTCCACCTGCAAGAAGTGAAGTAAGGAGACCTGCCATGAACATGATGACATTCAAGGAAGTCGGCATCGCCGACCTGCTCGGCACCGGCCAGTCGCTGAAGGAATTCCGCGACGCCATCCTCGCGCGCACCGCCGAGACCGGCCACTACAACGGTCTCAAGCGCCTGGAGTTCCGCGAGCGCGACCCGATCCGCTACGAGAAGCTGTTCTCCAAGCTGCGCGGAGGCCTGGTGCATGCGCGCGAGACGGCCAAGAAGATCGCCGCCAGCCCGATCGTCGAGCAGGAAGGCGAACTCTGCTTCACGCTCTACAACGCCGCCGGCGACTGCGTGCTCACCTCCACGGGGATCATCATCCACGTGGGCACGATGGGCGCGGCGATCAAGTACATGATCGAGAACAACTGGGAGAACAACCCGGGCATCCAGCCGGGCGACATGTTCACCAACAACGACTGCGCGATCGGCAACGTGCACCCCTGCGACATCGCCACCATCGTGCCGATCTTCGTGCAGGGCAAGCTGATCGGCTGGGTCGGCGGCGTGACGCACGTGATCGATACCGGCGCGGTGACGCCGGGCTCGATGTCCACCGGCCAGACGCAGCGCTTCGGCGACGGCTACATGATCACCTGCCGCAAGACCGGCGTGAACGACACGCCGCTGCGCGACTGGCTGCACGAGAGCCAGCGTTCGGTGCGCACGCCCAAGTACTGGATCCTCGACGAGCGCACCCGCATCGCCGGCTGCCACATGATCCGCGACCTGGTCGAGGAGGTGATCCGCGAAGAAGGCCTCGAGGCCTACGAGAAGTTCGGCTTCGAGGTGATCGAGGAGGGCCGCCGCGGCCTGCAGACCCGCATCAAGGCCATGACGCTGCCGGGCAAGTACCGCAAGGTGGCCTTCGTCGACGTGCCCTACAAGCACGAGGACGTGCAAACCTCGAACGCCTTCGCCAAGCTCGACTCGATCATGCACGCGCCGGTCGAGATGGAGATCCGCGCCGACGCCTCGTGGCGCCTCGACTTCGAAGGCGCGAGCCGCTGGGGCTGGCACTCGTACAACGCGCACCAGGTGGCCTTCACCAGCGGCATCTGGGTCATGATGACGCAGACGCTGGTGCCGACGCAGCGCATCAACGACGGCGCCTACTTCGGCACCGAGTTCCACATGCCCAAGGGCGCGTGGAACAACCCCGATGACCGCCGCACCGGCCATGCCTACGCGTGGCACTTCCTGGTCTCGGCCTGGACGACGATGTGGCGCGGCCTCTCGCAGGCCTATTTCAGCCGCGGCTATCTCGAGGAGGTCAACGCCGGCAACGCCAACACCTCGAACTGGCTGCAGGGCGGGGGCATCAACCAGGACGGCGAGATCCACGCCGTCAACAGCTTCGAGGCCTCGTCGTGCGGCACCGGCGCCTGCGCGATCAAGGACGGGCTGAACCATGCGGCGGCCATCTGGAACCCCGAAGGCGACATGGGCGACATCGAGATCTGGGAGATGGCCGAACCGCTGCTCTACCTCGGGCGCAACGTGAAGGCCAATTCCGGCGGCTACGGGCAGTACCGCGGCGGCTGCGGCTTCGAGACGCTGCGCATGGTCTGGAAGGCGCAGGACTGGACCATGTTCTTCATGGGCAACGGCTACATGAACAGCGACTGGGGGCTGATGGGCGGCTACCCGGCGGCCACCGGCTACCGCTTCGAGGCGCACAACACCGGGCTGAAGGAGCGCATCGCGCTGGGCGACAGCCTGCCGCTGGGCGGCGACGCGAACCCGGACCTGCCCGACTACGAGAACCACCTGAACGCCGGCGCCACGGTCAAGCGCGACCAGCAGTGCATGACCACCGAGGACTGCTACGAGAACTACGACCTGTACCTGAACTACCTGCGCGGCGGCCCCGGTTTCGGCGACCCGCTGGACCGCGAGATCGACGCGATCGCCAAGGACCTGAACAACGCGCTGCTGCTGCCCGAGTACGCACGCAAGGTCTACGGCGCGGTGGCCACCAAGGACGCGAACGGCGTGTGGTCCGTCGACGCCCGGCAGACGGCGCTGCAGCGCCTGGAGATCCGGCGCCAGCGCATGGAGCGCTCGATCCCGACACGCGAGTGGATGAAGGAGGAGCGCGAGCGCATCCTGACCAAGAACGCGTCGCCGCAGGTGCAGCACATGTTCGCGACGAGCTTCGGCCTGTCGGAGAAGTTCGAGCGCCAGTTCCGCGACTTCTGGCACCTGCCCGACACCTGGACGCTGACCGAGGACGAACTCGACGTGCCCAGCTACGGCTCCAAGTTCCGCATGGACCTGTCCAAGATGCCCGACGTGAAGACCGTCGTGCTGGTCGAGGAATGAACCCTTTCAAGGAGACGAGCAATGTCCACCTACACCCGTGAACAAGTCCGCAACCTGGTCGATGGCAAGCTCGACTGGGACACCACGCTGCGCATGCTGTCGATGCCCAAGGACGCCGAGCGCTTCGAGCTCTACCTCGCCGCGCTGCAGAAGAAGCTCGGCTGGACCGACCGCATCGTGCTGCCGCTGGGCCCCCACCTGCACATCGTGCAGCAGGCCAAGACCAGCAAGTGGGTCACGCAGTGCGACTGCGGCCACGTGTTCTGCGACTGGCGCGAGAACTGGAAGCTGCACGCGAACCTCTACGTGCGCGACGACGAGGAGGCGATGGCCGAGGTCTACCCGAAGCTGATGGCGCCCGACACCGCCTGGCAGGTCTACCGGGAGTACAGCTGTCCGCAATGCGGCGCGCTGCACGACGTCGAGGCGCCGACACCCTGGTACCCGGTGATCCACGACTTCGAGCCGGACATCGACGCGTTCTACAAGGAGTGGGTCAAGCTGCCGCTGCCAGAACGCGTGGATTGACGGTCCCCGACCGCGGCGTGCCGCGGTCACCCCCCGAGGGGGTCGCCGGCCGCTTCGCAGCGGCCGGGCGCGCTGGCCGGCGACCGCGCGCCGCTCGTTATGATGCAAGCGCACAGGCCGGAGTACACGGCCGCTGGAGACAGGCATGGCATCCACGGCCAAGCAGCTTTTCTCGAACCCCGGTGACGAGCCGGCGGTCAAGGCCGCGTGGGAGTCCTTCCTCAACGGTGAGGCGCGGCCCGTCGAGACCTTGCGTTCCTCGGTGGACGCCTCGTGGCAGCGCTGCCTGCACGCCAAGGTCGACCCGCACACCCGCAGCGGCCCGCAACCGCTGCCGGATCAGGAGCTGTACCTGCTGCGCGAGCGCCAGCGCGAGCTGCTCGAAGCCAGCGCACCGGTGATGGCCTGTGCACGCGACTTCCTCTCGGAAACCGGCACCCTGATGGCGCTGGCCGACACGCATGGCACGATCATGGCCACCGAGGGCGACGTGCGCACACTCGACTCGGCCGGCACCATCCGGTTGATGCCGGGCGTGGTCTGGAGCGAGGCGCTGTGCGGCACCAACGCCATCGGCACCGCGCTGGCGATGGGCGAGCCGGTGCAGATCCACAGCGCCGAGCACTTCTGTGAAGGCATCAAGCGCTGGACCTGCTCGGCCACGGTCGTGCGTCACCCGCTGGACGGCGAGATCGTCGGCGTGCTCGACGTGTCCGGCCTCTCGCAGAGCTACAACCGGCAAACCCTCGCGCTGGTGGTCACCGCCGCCAGCCGCATCGAGCATCGCCTGGCGGCCGGCGAGATGGAGCGCCGCTACCGCCTGCTGGACCATGCAGTGAACCGGCTGGCGGGCGGTGGGCAGGACGGCGTCGTGCTGTTCGACCGGCGCGGCTGCCCGATCAAGGCGAACGCGCAGGCGCCGCTGGTGATCGCCTCGGTGGGCGGCGAGATCGACCTTGCCGGTGCGCGCCGCCTGCCTCAACTGGCGGCCAGCCGGCTGGGCCGGCACACCGTGCAGGGCTCCCTGCCTGCCTGGATGCGGCCTGAGTGGCTGGAGCCCTTGATCGTGAAGGGCGAGCAACTCGGCACGCTGCTGGTCGTGCCGGCCAGCGGCGGGCGCGGCATGCCGCCGCGAGCGCTGAAGGCGCCGGCGATTGCAGTTGACCGCAGCGCCCACGAGAGCGACGCCTTCGCGGGCCTCGTCACCGGCGACGCCGTGCTGCAGGACGTGATCGCCAAGGCACGCCAGCTCGCACGCTCGAAAGCGCCGGTGCTGCTGCTCGGCGAGACCGGTGTCGGCAAGGAGGAGTTCGCGCGCGGCATCCACGGTGCGTGCAGCGGGCCCTACGTCGCATTGAACTGCGGTGGCTTGTCACGCGACCTGCTGGCCAGCGAGCTGTTCGGCTACACCGAAGGCGCATTCACCGGCGCCCGCAAGGGCGGCATGGTCGGCAAGATCGAAGCGGCCCATGGCGGCACGCTGTTCCTCGACGAGATCGGCGAGATGCCGCTGGACATGCAGCCGAACCTGCTGCGCGTGCTGGAGCAGGGCGAGATCTATCGCCTCGGCGAGAACACGCCGCGCCGCGTCAGCTTTCGCCTGATCGCGGCCACGCACCGCGACCTGCGCAAGGAGATCGCCGAAGGCCGCTTCCGCATGGACCTCTACTACCGCATCGCGGTCACGAGCCTGCGCATACCGCCGCTGCGCGAGCGCAAGACCGACATTGCGCGCCTTGCCCTGCATTTCCTCGCGCGTTTCCGGCGCGAGCAGGGCCTCGCGACCGGCACGATCGATGCCGATGTGCTGCGCACGCTGGAGTCGTACGCCTGGCCGGGCAACGTGCGCGAGCTGCGCAACCTGATCGAGGGCTCCGTGCTGCTGTCCGAGACCCCCGAGCTGACGCTCGACTCGTTGCCGCGCGAATTCGTCGAGGCTGCGGCGACGAGCGCGGCGCCCGCGCAGGAAGGCGACACCGGCGTGCGCAGCATGGCCGAAGGCGAGGAGGAACTCATCCGGCGCGCCATCAGCGCCAGCGGCGGCAACCTGACGCTGGCGGCACGTCAGTTGCACATAGCCAAGAGCACGCTCTACGCGAAGATGCAGCGCTACGGCTTGACGCGCGACACGGTCAACCGTCAGTAGGCCTCAGGAGCGCGCCGGTCATCTTGGCGGTGGCTTCTGTTTGGGGTGGTCGGACACCTGCCTTGTCCCATGCACACCGGTGGCCTTGTCGCGTGCGCGAGCAGGTGACGCCGCCGAAATCGCGGGCCGTCCGCAGAGCAGACCTCGGCGTAGGGCAGGTACTGTCTTCGCCTACTGCAGCCATTCGCCCCGACACAGTCTGAACGATCGGTCTTCGAGGAGATAGACGCGACCTCTCGACCCGGAGGTGAGACCCGTACGTCCCGTGGCACGAGCGCGGCGGTGATCGTTGCGCGCTGCGTGTCGTTGTGATTGCACTGCTCCTGGATGATCTTGAGCACAGTGCTCCGGCGAATCTCCTGCTCGCGCGGGAAGCTCTGCCGCCCTTGCGGCGTGCGCCATTGATCGCCGTGGCACTCGGCAGCCACCCTCCGGGGACGGGCGGTGAAGCGCAGTTCGAGAGCGGAGCCCATATGTACCGGGCGCGCCTTCAGCGTCAGTTTGGCGCGAACTGCTGCGTCAGTGCAGTCGCGGGCACTCCCAAAGGCGGAGTCGGCGGGTCCCCGGGGTTCACCAATGGCGCAAGGGTGTCAGCGTGTGGACCGAAGGCCACCGCCGCGCCGCGATGGCACAGTCAGAGTCGCCTCATACCGAAGGAAGCCAGACGGAAAAGGTGCTGCCCGCGCCGACTTCGCTGCTCACCGTCAGCCGACCTCCCATCTGCTCGACGAACCGGCGCGACAGCACCAGGCCCAGCCCCGTGCCGGCGATCGCCGAGTTCTCGTGGCCAAGGCGGTTGAAGGGCTCGAACAGGTGTGCCTGCTGCTCGGCGCTGAGCCCGCGACCGGTGTCCTGCACCTCGATGCGCCAACCGCCACGTGCCGTTTCGCCCGTGTCGGCCGCGATTGCCTCGTCGCGCCGCCAGTGCACCATCACCGAGCCCGCCGGACGGTTGTACTTGATGGCATTGGCCAGCAGGTTGTTCAGCACCTGGCTCAGGCGCAGCGGGTCGGCCCGCACCGTGGCCTCCTCGGGCGGCGGCTTCAGGCTGATCTGCAGCCCCTCCTGCCGCGCAAGCGGCTCGACGAGGGCAACCGCCTGAGACAGCAGGGGCGCCAGTGCCACTGGCTGCAGCGACATGTCGAGCTGGCCGCGCTCGACGCGCGACAGGTCCAGCACGTCCTCGACCAGTGCCAGCAGATGCCGCCCGCCCTGCTCGATGAGTTCGATCTGGCGCCGCTGCTCGGCGAGGTCGGCGCCGGGCTGGCCGATGCGCCACCGCAGCAGTTGCGCGAAGCCGAGCACGGCGTTCAGCGGCGTGCGCATCTCATGGCTCATGTTGGACATGAAGACGCTCTTGGCTTGGCTTGCGGCCTCGGCGCGGTCCCGCTCCCGGCGAAGTGCTTCGGCCTGCACGCGATCGGTCTCGTCGTGCAGGGTTCCGACGATGCGCTTCGCATCACCGCCGTCAGCCCGCTCGACCACCAGGCCGCCGATGCGCATCCAGCGCCAGCTGCCGTCACCCGCACGCAGGCGGCAGCGGGCCTCGAAAGCCGGGCTGCGTCCGACGAGGTGCGCCTCGAGCCGCTGCCGCACGCCGGGGGCATCGTCGGGATGCAGCCTGTCCTGCCAAGCCAGGGCGGCCTCAGCCCCCTCCGCGTCGGGCAACCCGAGCAGGCGGCAGAAGCTGGCGGAGTGGTACTCGCGACCCTTTGGAAGATCGGCGTCCCACACGCCCAGGTCCATCGAGGCCAAGGCCAGCGCCCAACGCCGCTCCTGCGCCTGCAGCGCCTGACGCGCCGCGACGGCGGCCGCGGCCGCCTGCCGCTCGCCGCGCTGCACGCGCGCCAGGCCGAAGCTCCCAAACCCGGCCAGCAGGGCGATGAACGCTGCGCCAGCCCAGGCCTGCTGCCACCAGGCCGCGAGCACCGCGTCGAGGTCGCGGGACAGCGCCAACACCAGACGGCTGTCGGGCGGCAGATCGGCGAGCAGCGTGCGCTGGACGATGATGCGATGAGCCTGACCCGTGGACGCGATCGAACCAGTGAACACCGACTCGGCAGTTCCCGAATCGCGGTGACGAGTGAACATCGCCCCGGGTTTGGCGAGGTCGACGCCACCCACCGATTTCGGCGGTGCTGGCACGATCTGCACCAGGTGTCCGCTGGAGTGCGCCAGAGCCGCCCACATGTCGCTTGCGTAGTTCGTGGTGCCCAGGGACACGGCGATCCACTCGGGGTCGAGCGTGGCGGTAACGACGCCCCAGAAGCGGCCGTCGGCGGTAATCACGGGACGAGAGACGTTGAAGGCCCAGACACCGAGCTGCGTGCGGTAGGGCGGCGACACCTGCAGGCCTGGGGCCGCGGTGCGCGCAGCCTGGAAGAACGAGCGCGCCGACGCATCGACGCCCGTCAGCTCTGGCCGGCTCGATGCGATCACGCGTCCCTGGGCATCGAGCAGCAGGATGGTGCGGGTGGCGATCACCGCGCTGTCCAGCGCCTTCAGACGCAGACTCACCGCGGCCCAATCCTGCTTCGGGGCCCAGGCGGACAGGTCGTTGAGCACGGTGAGCAGGCCGGCATCGACGGCCGCGATCTGCCGCGTGAACTGCTGGGCCAGCAGCGAGGCTTGCTGACGTAGCCTGTCCTCCTGTTCTTGGCGAAGGGCGTCCAACTGCGTGCGCAGATGCAGCCCGACCAGCAACGCAACGACCAGAAGTCCTACTGCCAGCGCAAGCCACTGGCGAAGATGACGCCGACGCTGGGCGGCGACAGACTCGTCGGCGGACTCCGCAAGCGCCTCGCCGCGAACCAGCGCCTCGGCTGCGATCGCGTTCGCCACCACCCCGCTGACCTCCACCGTCCCCAAAGCATTCATCGGATCAATGTTGCCACGCGCACCGAAGGCACGGCTCTCAGGTGCCCTCGCCTCGGGCGCTTGAACTGCCCGATTCGCAGTGCGCTTGCTTTGCGTCAAGCCCGCGAGCTCGCAGTCAGCCAGCGCGCCAAGGCTTCGCACTCAGCCAGGCACGCGGGCCGGCAGGCCGGGAGTAGGTCGCCGCCGGTCGGCGCGGACCACGATGGACCGCGAGGAGGTCCGAGCCGTGCCGTCTCGAACGACCCTCGATCGCCACTTTGCGCCAAAGAGGCGGGGATGTTCATTGCTGGCCCGAAGGCTGCCGGTCATGAACGGCGGTTGCTGGCCGATCGCACTCACCCAATCGTCAAGCCAGGTCGCCGAATGGCGCGTTGCGCGACCGGATCAGGTCGCGGCAAGGCGCCGCGTGCGCCGCCAGCCGAGCAGCAGCAGGCCGGCGATGCTCAGGTTCAGCAGGTTCCAGGCGATGCCGTTGAGGAAGGCGGCGTCGTAGGAGCCGGTCAGGTCGAACACCTTGCCCGACATCCACCCGCCCAGCGCCATGCCGAACAGCGTGGCCATCAGCACGGTGCCCACGCGCGCGCCGGCCTCGGCCGGCTCGAAATGCTCGCGCACGATGATCGCGTAGCTCGGCACGATGCCGCCCTGGAAGAGGCCGAACAGCGCCGAGATCAGGTACAGCGACACCAGCCCGTCGAAGGGCAGGAACAGCAGCAGCGCGAGCCCCTGCAGCGCCGAGCCGAGCAGCAGCGTGGCCAGGCCGCCGATGCGGTCGCAGATCGCACCGGAGAGCAGCCGGCTGACGATGCCGAAGCCGAGCATCAGCGACATCATCTGCGCGCCGCGCGCGGCACCGTAGCCGAGGTCGCTGCAGTAGGCGACGATGTGCACCTGCGGCATCGCCATCGCCACGCAGCAGGCCACGCCGGCCACGCACAGCAGCGCCTGCGCGTGCGCGGGGGCGAGGCCGAAGGGCCGCGCCGAGGGCTGCGGCGCCGGCCGCCCGGCGCGCGCCGGGGCCGCCTGGAAGGCCGGCGCCCGCCCGCGCAGGCCGAGCGCGAGCAGCGGCAGCGCCACCAGGCTGACGCCGGCCAGGCCGAAGTAGGCGGTGCGCCAGCCGTACCCCTCGACGATGGCCTGCACCACCGGCGGCCAGAACGCGCCGGCCACGTAGTTGCCGCTCGCGCAGATCGCCACCGCGATGCCGCGCCGGCGCACGAACCACAAGGTGGTGTCGGCCACCAGCGGCGCGAAGGTGGCCGAGCAACCCAGCAGCCCGAGGAACAGGCCGTGCGCGAGCGTGAACACGGCGATGCCCGGCGCGCTGGCCGCCAGCGCGAAGCCGGCGGCGATGCCGGCGCTGCCCAGCAGCACCGGCACGCGCACGCCGTGGCGATCGGCCAGCCGGCCCATCAGCACGCCGCCCAGGCCGAAGCCGACCATCAGCGCGGTGTAGGGCAGCGAGGCCTCGGCGCGGTCGATGCCGAACTCGGCCTGCACCGCCGGCAGCACCACGGCCACCACGTACATGCCGCACGAGCCGACCGTCATCAGCGCCAGCGCGCAGGCCAGGCGCCACCAGGCGGCAGCCGAGTCGGGCTCGGCCGTGGCGACGGCGCCGCTCACGCCGGGCAGCTCTGCCATTGGCGGCTGTAGGCGCGCGCCGGCAGCACCGCGGCGGTCGGCCCGCAGGCCGCGCGCGCCTTCGCGCCGAGCTCGGTCTCGAGCCGGAAGGCGTACTTCTCGAAGAAGGCGCTGAACATCTCGCCGCCCTGCAGGCCGATGGCGTGCAGCCGGTCGGCGGTGCGGTCCCACTCGAGAAGCACCGCGGCCAGCGGCTGCGGTGCCGGGCCGCCGATCACGCGCGCGCCCTGCGCCGGGTCGTAGCGCGACTGGTCGCCGCAGCAGTGGATCACCTGCGCCGGCTCGCTGCCGCGCCCGGCGCGCGGGCCGATGAAGCTGAGCTGCGGCGTGGGGTACATCAGCTTGTGCGAGCAGATCGCCGAGAAGGCAACGATGTTGCGCCGCGGCCCGACGCCGGCCGGCGCGGCGTAGCGCTGCCCGGCCTCGGTGACCAGCTCGGTGGCCTTGACCTCGCGCTCGAGCGCGAGCAGGAACACCGGCGCGGCGAGNCCTTGACCTCGCGCTCGAGCGCGAGCAGGAACACCGGCGCGGCGAGGTAGGGGTAGTTGAAGAGCTGCGCCTCGCCCGGCACCAGCGTGCCCGCGCGCAGCGGGTCGCCGAGGCGGTCGACCAGCAGCGCGCGCGGATGCGGCTGGGCCGCGCCGGCCACCCGCGGCAGCGTGCCCGCGGCGGCCCAGGCGCCGGCCACGCAGGCGGCCTGGCGCATCCAGTCGCGGCGCTCGGCGTCGGCGGGGTCGTGCGGCATGGCCGAGACGCTACACGAGGCGGCGCGGCATCACCAAGCGGGCAAGCCCGCGCCCGGCGGCCGTCAGCGCCCGCGGGCGTCCTGCCAGCGCTGCAGCTCGGCGCGCGCGGCGCGCGCATCGAGCTGACGGTCCGCCCCGTCCACCGGCGCGGCCAGCTCGATGACGTAGCCGTTCGGGTCGCGCAGGTAGATCGAGCGGATGAAGCCGTGGTCGGAGATGCCGCGCACCTCGATGCCGGCCTGCTGCGCCAGCAGCAGCATCGCCCCGAGCGCCGGCTCGTCGACGGCCAGCGCGATGTGGAGGTCGAAGTCGTGCTGCGGCTTGAACTCGAAGGGCTGGTCGGGCGCCTCGAAGAAGGCCAGGAAGCTGCCGTCGCCGAGGCGGTAGAAGCTGTGCAGCACCTCGGCGGCGCGGCCGGTCTTGGTTTCGCGGATCGGGAAGGCGCCGGCCAGCGGCAGGCCGAGGAAATCCTCGTAGAAGCGGCGCGTCTGCTCGGAGTCGCGGCAGCGGTAGGCGTTGTGGTGCAGGCCGCGGATCATGCCGTCACCTCGTCGTGGAAGGCGGCGAAGCGGCGCGTGCGATTCGGCGCGACGACCAGGGTCTCGAACACGCGGTTCACGTCGCCCCAGCAGGGCAGGGCCTTCATGCGCGCCAGCCAGGCGTGAACGTTCGGCCAGGGCGCGTAGTCGAGGTGGACCGCGTCGCCCAGCGAGAGCAGCGCGGCGCCGAAGTAGTCGGCCAGCGTGAGCGAATCGCCGCACAGGCAGCGGTTGTGGGTGCCCAGCAGCGCGGCGTCGAGCACGCCGAGCCAGCGCCGCGCCTGCCGGCGGCCCCAGTCCAGGGTGGCCTGCTGCGCCGCGTCGTCGGCGCGGCGGTGGTGCGGGTAGAGCTGCGGGTAGACGAAGCCGTAGGCCAGGTCGCGCGCGAGTCCGGTGTTGAGCCAGTCGAGCCGCTCGTCGACCCGGGCGCGCAGGCGCGCATCGACCGGGTAGGCGCGGCTGCCGTGGCGCGCGGCGAGGTACTTCAGGATCGCCGTGGTCTCGGTGAGGCGGAAGCTGCCGTCCTCGAGCACCGGCACCTGGCAGCTCGGATTGAGCGCGGCGAAGGGCGGCTCGAGGTGCTCGCCGGCGAACAGGTCGACCAGTCGCAGGTCGAGCGCGATCGCCTGGTCGGCCGCGAACAGCAGCACCGCGCGGCTGGTGGTGGAAAGGGGGTGGTGGTGGAGTCGCATGCCACGCACTGTAGGCAGTGGCCCGCGGCCGCACATGCGCCACAGGAGCCATCCGGCGGGCCATGGTTCAGTGACGGCACCTGTCGCGCAGCGCGGCCGCGGCGAGGAAGGGCAGCGAGAGCACGCCCATGCCGGCGCCGAGGTACTCGCCCTTCAGGCAGTCGCCGCGCGCGCCCTGCGCGATGCCGTCGCCGAGGCGCTGGTCGGGCGCCCGTTCGGCCGGGCCGACGCGGCCGGCCTGGGCGGCGAGTCCGGGCCGGCGCGCGCTGTCGCGGATCGCCCGCGCGGTGGCCTCGGGGTCG
>KZ836112.1 GCA_003265685.1 Piscinibacter caeni
CGCCAGCTGGCCGAGCGCGAGGCCGGCGCCGCGAGCGCGCCGCGCGACGCCAGGCGCCGCCGTGCGCAGCGCGTCACCGAGGCGGCCGACCGCAACGCGATGCTGATGTTCTTCCGCGCCGAGTCGATCATGACCTGGAGCGAGTTCGTCAAGGTCAACCGTGGCAGCGACGACGACCCCTGCGACGACGCGGCCGCGCCCGCCGACGACATGGAGACGCTCTCCATCGCCGACGGCGGCGCCACCTGCGCCGCGCGGGTGCGCTTCGACCTCGACCTGCCGAGCGCCAGCGCCGACGACCGGCCGCTCGGCGAGGGCATCCGCCTGCCCGAGTGGGACTGGAAGGCGCGCACGCTGCGGCCCGGGCATTGCGCGCTGCAGGTGTTCGAGGCCACCGCGCCGGCGCCCTATGTGCCGCCGCCCGGCCTGCGCCGGCTCGCGCGGCGCGTGCGCCGCCGCATGGAGACGCTGCGTGCCGCGCCGCGCTGGCAGCGCGGCTGCACCGAGGGCGACGAGCTCGACCTCGACGCCTGGGTGCGCCACGCCGCCGAGGCGCCGGACGAGAGCCCGCCGGTGCTGGCGCGGCGCGTGAACGACGAGCGCAGCCTGGCGACTCTGCTGCTGGCGGACCTGTCGCTTTCCACCGAGGCGCATGTGCCGGGCACCGAGCAGCGTGTGATCGACGTGATCCGCGAGGCGCTGTACGTGTTCGGCGAGGCGCTCGAGGCCAGCGGCGATCCGTTTGCGATGCAGGGCTTCAGCTCGGTGAAGCGCGAGCATGTGCGCATCCAGCGCCTGAAGGATTTCGGCGATGCCTGGGACGCCGCGGCGCTGGCGCGCGTGGGTGCGGT
This sequence comes from Piscinibacter caeni, assembly GCA_003265685.1. Taxonomy (GTDB): domain Bacteria; phylum Pseudomonadota; class Gammaproteobacteria; order Burkholderiales; family Burkholderiaceae_C; genus Piscinibacter; species Piscinibacter caeni. The sequence goes on from KZ836112.1 coordinate 852, forward strand.
CAAGCCCGGGTTCTACACGCGCATGGGTGCGGCGCTGCGCCACGCCACCGCACAGCTCGCGCAGCGGCCCGAGCGTCAGCGCCTGCTGCTGCTGCTGACCGACGGCAAGCCGAACGACCTCGACGTCTACGAAGGCCGCTACGGCCTGGAGGACACGCGCCACGCGGTGCAGGAAGCCCGCGCCGCCGGGCTGGTGCCCTTCGCGGTCACCGTCGACGAGGCCGGCCACGACTGGTTGCCGCATCTGTTCGGCGCGCGCTCCTGGGCGCTGGTGCACCAGCCCGCGCAATTGGCCCGGCGCCTGGCGCAGATCGTCGCCACCCTGTCGCGCGGTTGACGCGGCTCAAGACCCGAAAGGGTGCGCGGCCGAGAATCCGCCGACCCCGATCCCCCTGCCGCGATGGACCTGAAGCAGTTCGACCTGCCGCGATATCTCTCCGTGCTGCCGCTGTTCAGCGACATGCAGCCGGCCGAGCTGGCGCGCCTGGCGCAGGGCTGCCAGCTGCGCCGCCTGGCGCGCGGCGAGATGGTGTTCCATGTCGGCCAGCCCTGCGAGGAGTTCCACGTCACGGTGATGGGGCAGGTCAAGCTGTTCGCGCTCTCGCCGACCGGGCAGGAGAAGGTGATCGAGCTGATCGGCCCGGGCGCAAGCTTCGCCGAGGCGCTGATGTTCACCGGCAAGCCCTACATCATCAATGCGCAGGCGCTCACCGACAGCCTGCTGCTCTCGGTGGGCAAGCCGGCGGTGCTGACGGAGATCGAGCAGGACCCGAAGTTCGCGCTGCGCATGCTGGCCGGCATCTCGCGCCGCCTGCACGGCCTGGTGCACGACGTGCAGGCCTACGCGCTGCACAGCGGCATGCAGCGCGTGATCGGCTACCTGCTGCGCGACCAGGCGGTGGAGGACTGCGCCACCGGCGAGGTGATCACGGTCTCGCTGCCGGTCAGCAAGGCCACCATCGCCTCGCGCCTGTCGCTCACGCCGGAGTACTTCTCGCGTGTGCTGCACGAGCTGGAGGCGGCCGGGCTGATCCGCATCGACAAGCGCGACATCCAGATCCTCGACGCGCGCAAGCTCGCCTCGTTCCAGCCCGGCTGAACGTTCTTCCATAAAAGTGGATCCTGCTTCCAGTAAACTGGAGGCATGGATGAGATCACCCCACGCCTGGCCCGGCGCGTGCACGCGCTGCGCGAGGCCAGCGGTCTCTCGCTCGACGCCCTGGCCGAGCGCAGCGGCGTCAGCCGCTCGGCGATCTCGCTGATCGAGCGGGGCCGGAGCAGCCCGACCGCCGTGGTGCTGGACCGGCTGGCCGCCGCGCTGGGCGTCACGCTCGCCTCGCTGTTCGAGGCCGACGCCGCGGCGCGGGCGGCGCCGCCCGCGCCGCTGGCGCGCGTGGCCGAGCAGCCGGTCTGGACCGATCCGGCCTCCGGCTACGTGCGGCGCAACGTCTCGCCGGCCTGGCCTTCGCCGATCCAGCTGGTCGACGTGTGTTTCCCGCCCGGCCAGCGCGTGGCCTACGAGCATGCGGCGCGCGAGAGCGAGGTGCACCAGCAGGTCTGGATGATCGAGGGCGCGATGACGCTGAGCGTCGGCCCCGACACGTGGCGGCTCGAGGCCGGCGACTGCCTGGCGATGCGGCTGGATGCCCCGGTCGTCTGGCACAACCCGACCAAGAAGTCCGCGCGTTATCTCGTGGCGCTGGTCAGCCTGCCGTGGAGGAGCCGATGAACGACGGCCTGCACATCCGCCGCGTGGCGGGCGAGGAGGCGGCGACGCTGGTGCCGGCGCTGGCCGAGGTGCTGATCGACTGCGTGGAGGGCGGCGCCTCGGTCAGCTTCATGCTGCCGCTGACCCGTGCCAGGGCCGAGGCCTTCTGGCGCGGCGTGGCTGCGGGCGTGGCGGCCGGCGAGCGGGCGCTGCTGGTGGCGCAGGAGCCCGACGGGTCGCTCGTCGGCACCGTGCAGCTGATCCTCAGTCTGCCGGAGAACCAGCCGCACCGCGCCGACGTGGCCAAGATGCTGGTGCACCGCCGCGCCCGCCGGCGCGGCATCGCGGCGCGGCTGATGGCGGCGCTCGACGACGTGGCGCGTGCCGAGGGCCGCCACGTGCTGGTGCTGGACACCGTGACCGGCGGCGACGCCGAGCGTCTGTACGCGCGCGCCGGCTGGCAGCGGGTGGGCGAGGTGCCGCGTTACGCGCTGATGCCGGATGGGGTGCCCTGCGGCACGACCTTCTTCTACAAGCTTCTTCCACAAGCAACTGACCTAGGGTAAACCCGGGTCGCGCCGGGTTGATCTTCGCCTAGACTGATCATCAGCTTACTGATTATCAGCAAACTGTGACAAGGAGACAGGCGATGAGCAATGTGAACCTCGACGAACCGGTGCTGGTCGCCGGCGGCGGCATCGGCGGCCTGGCGGCGGCGCTGGCGCTGGTGCGCCAGGGCTTCCGCGTGAAGGTGCTGGAGCAGGCCCCGGAAATCGGCGAGATCGGCGCGGGCATCCAGCTCGGGCCGAACGCCTTCCATGCCTTCGATGCGCTCGGCGTGGGCGAGAAGGCGCGCGGCCGCGCCGTCTACACCGACTACATGGTGATGCACGACGCGCTGGACGAATACCAGGTCGGCAAGATCCCGACCGGCGAGGCCTTCCGCGCCCGCTTCGGCAACCCCTATGCGGTGATCCACCGGGTCGACGTGCACCTCTCGCTGCTCGAAGGCGCGCAGGAGACCGGCCGGGTCGAGTTCCTCACCTCCACGCGGGTCGAGCACATCGAGCAGTCGCCCGGCCGCGTGATGGTGGTCGACCAGCAGGGCCGCACCCACACCGGCCAGGCGCTGATCGGCGCGGACGGCGTCAAGTCGGTGGTGCGGCAGAAGTACGTGGGCGACCCGGCGCGTGTCACCGGCCACGTGGTCTACCGCGCGGTGGTCGACAAGAAGGACTTCCCGGTCGACCTGCAGTGGAATGCCGCGAGCATCTGGGTCGGCCCCAACTGCCACCTGGTGCACTACCCGCTGCGTGGCGGCGAGCAGTACAACGTGGTCGTCACCTTCCACAGCCGCGAGCAGGAGGAGTGGGGCGTGCGCGAGGGCAGCAAGGAAGAGGTGCAGAGCTACTTCCAGGGCATCTGCCCGAAGGCGCGCCAGCTGATCGACCTGCCCAAGAGCTGGAAGCGCTGGGCCACCGCCGACCGCGAGCCGATCGGCCAGTGGACCTACGGCCGCGCCACGCTGCTCGGCGACGCCGCGCACCCGACCACGCAGTACATGGCCCAGGGCGCCTGCATGGCGCTGGAAGACGCGGTCACGTTGGGCGAGGCGCTGCGCGTCAACGGCAACGACTTCGAGCGCGCCTTCGATCTCTACCAGCGCTCGCGCATCGCCCGCACTGCGCGCATCGTGCTGAGCTCGCGCGAGATGGGGCGCATCTACCACGCCAAGGGCGTCGAGCGCCTGGTGCGCAACGACCTGTGGCGCGGCCGCTCGCCGGAGCGCTTCTACGATGCGATGGAGTGGCTGTACGGCTGGAACGTGGGCAACTGCCTCGCCAAGTGAGGAGACGACGATGAACGAACTCGGAAGACTCGAAGACCTGCCGGCCGACTACGTCGAGGCGCTGAAGAAGCTCAACCTCGTGCCGCTGTGGCCCAGCTTGCGCGCCGTGCTGCCGCCGGGCCAGCCGCGCCCGCTGACGCAGCCCACCTTCTGGAGCTACGAGGCGCTGCGCCCGCTGCTTCTGAAGGCCGGTGAGCTGACGCCGATCGAGAAGGCCGAGCGCCGCGTGCTGGTGCTGGCCAACCCCGGCCACGGCCTGGAGAACATGAAGGCCAGCAGCGCGATGTACCTCGGCATGCAGCTGCTGCTGCCGGGTGAATGGGCGCCGGCGCACCGCCACACGCCCAACGCCGTGCGCATGATCGTCGAGGGCGAGGGCGCGTACACCACGGTCGACGGCCAGAAGTGCCCGATGAGCCGCGGCGACCTGATCCTCACGCCCACCGGCCTGTGGCACGAACATGGCCACGACGGCAGCGCGCCGGTGGTCTGGCTCGACGTGCTGGACCTGCCACTCGTCTACTACATGGAGGCGAGCTACCACGTCGACGGCCCGCGCCAGCAGGTGCAAGCGGGTCAGGCCGAACGCCGCTACGCGCATGGCGGCATCGTGCCGACGCCGGTGTTCGAGCGCACGGCCACGGCCTACCCGATGTTGCGTTACCCCTGGGCCGAGGCCAAGGCCGCGCTGCAGGCACTCGCGGCCGACCAGCCTCAGCTCGCCTCGGTGCAGGTGACCTACACCAACCCCGAGACCGGCGGCCACGCCCAGAACATCCTCGGCTTCTACGCGCAGATGCTGCGCCCGGGACAGACGCTGCGCCTGCCGGTGCGATCGCCCGCGACGGTGTTCCACCAGATCGAGGGCGGCACGACCGTCACGATCGAAGGCCGCGCCTTCGCCCTCGCCGAGGCCGACACCTGCTGCGCGCCGGGCTGGAGCGAGATCGTGCTCGCCAACCGCTCGGCCACAGAACCGTCCTTCCTCTTCCTCGCCGACGAGACGCCGCTGCACCGCAAGCTGGGCGTCTACGAAGTGCGCGGCTGACCCCGATCCTCCGAACCGAAAGATCCCCATGACCACCTACCTCTGGAACCCGCCGGCACCGCTGTCGCTGCCGGTGCGCGGCCAGGTCGCGCGCCTGCCCGTCAACCGCCTGTTCTTCGTCGGCCGCAACTACCACGCGCATGCCGTCGAGATGGGCAAGCCGGTCGACAAGTCGGCCGAGCGGCCGTTCTACTTCACCAAGTCGCCGCAGACGCTGGTGGAATCCGGCGCGACCGTCGCCTACCCGAGCGAGACGAGCAACTTCCACCACGAGATGGAGCTGGTGCTCGTGATCGGGAAGGAAGGCTTTCGCGTGCCGCAGGAGCGGGCCCACGAGCTCGTGTACGGCTACGCCTGCGGCCTGGACATGACACGCCGCGACCTGCAGCTCGCCGCGCGCGACAAGGGCCGCCCGTGGGACCTGGGCAAGGACGTCGAGGAGTCCTCGGTCGTCTCCGAGGTCATCCCCATGCCGGGCGTGGTGCTGGAGCAGGGCGCGCTCGCCCTGGCGGTCAACGGCCAGCCGCGCCAGCAGTCCGATCTCGGCAAGCTGATCTGGAACATCCGCGAACTGATCGCCGACCTGAGCCTCTTCTACCACCTGCAACCCGGCGACCTGATCTTCACCGGCACGCCCGAAGGCGTCGGTGCCGTCGTGCCCGGCGACCGCATCACCGGCCACATCGATGGCGTCGGCGAGATCTCGCTGAGCGTCGGCTCGGCCGCCTGAGGAGCCCGCGATGACGACGAAACAAGGGGCGCGCCCCGCGCGCCCGGGCCGCGCCTTGGCCTGGATCGTGGGCCTGGCGATGACCGGCCTGGTGTTCGACGGTTACGACCTGGTGGTCTACGGCACCGTGGTCTCGACCTTCCTGCGCGACCCGTCGCAGCTCGGGCCGGTGACGCCGGCCATCGCGGGCGCGCTGGGCAGCTATGCGCTGATCGGCGTGCTGGTCGGCGCGCTGCTGGCCGGCAGCGTGGGCGACCTGATCGGCCGGCGCAAGGTGATGCTGGCCTCCTACGCCTGGTTCTCGCTCGGCATGGCGGCCTGCGCCTTGTCCACCACCGCGAGCCTGTTCGGCTGGATGCGCTTCGCCACCGGTCTGGGCATTGGCGCACTGCTGGCCACCACCGCGGCGCTGATCTCCGAGTACGCACCGCCGGGCAAGAAGAACCTCTACAACGCGCTGACCTACTCCGGCATCCCGCTCGGCAGCGTGCTGGCGGCGGCGCTCGCGATCGCGCTGCTCGAGCACATCGGCTGGCGCGGCATGTTCTGGCTCGGCGCGCTGCCGATGGTCACCTTGCTGCCGCTGGCCTTCTTCAAGATGCCCGAGTCGGTGCTGTGGCTGAAGTCGCGCGGCCGGCACGAAGAGGCGGCGCGCGTGGCGGCAAAGTTCGGCGTGGACGCGAGCGCCCAACCCGTGGCGGCGGTCGCCGCCGTGGCCGAGGGCAAACCGGGCTACGCCGGCCTGTTCGGCCCCGGCTATCGGGTGCCGACGCTGCTGCTCGGCGGCATGAGCGCGATGGGCCTGCTGCTCGTCTACTCGCTCAACACCTGGCTGCCCGAGTTGATGCTGCGCGCCGGCTTCAACGCCAAGGGCTCGCTCTCGTTCCTGCTGGTGCTCAACGGCGGCTCGCTGTTCGGCGGCCTGCTCGCCTCGCGCGTGGCGGACCGCTTCGGCCCCAAGCCGGTGGTGGCGGCCTCGTTCACGCTCGGCGCCCTGGCCATCCTCACGCTCACGCTGCACCTGCCGCTGGCGGTGCTGCTCGCGGTGGTGGCGCTGGTCGGCCTGGGCACCAGCGGCACGCAGACGCTGATCTACGGCTTCGTCGCGAACTACTACCGCACCAACGTGCGTGCCGCCGGCGTGGCCTGGTGTGCGGGCTTCGGACGGCTCGGCGGCGTGGCCGGGCCGCTGCTCGGTGGCCTGCTGGTGGGCGGCGGGCTGGCGCTGGACTCGGTGTTCCAGATCCTGGCCGGACTGGCGGTGCTGGGGGTGTGCCTGACGCTGCTGGTGCCGGTGGCCCAGCGGGCCGAGCGCCGCGCCGCCGTGCCCGCGCCGAAAGTAGCGTGATGAAGCTGTACTCGTTCTTCCGCAGCGGCACCTCGCACCGCCTGCGCATCGCGCTGAACCTGAAGGGCCTCGCGGTCGAGCAGGTGGCAGTCGACCTGCGCACCGAGGCGCACCTGAGCGAAGCCTACCGCGCCGTCAACCCGCAGCAACTGGTGCCCGCGCTCGAGCTCGAGGACGGCCGCGTGCTGATCCAGTCCGGCGCGATCATCGAGTGGCTCGAGGAGCGTTACCCGAGCACGCCGCTGCTGCCGGCCGAACCGTTCGCGCGGCAGCGGGTGCGGGCGCTCGCGGCGATCGTCGCGAGCGACATCCACCCGGTGAACAACCGCCGCATCCTGCAGGCGCTGCGCGAGCGCTTCGGCGCCGACGAGGCCGCGGTGAACGCCTGGTGCGGCACCTGGATCGCCGCCGGCTTCGACGCGATCGAGGCGCTGCTCGCCGCCGATGCGACACGCGGCGCGTTCTGTGTCGGCGACACGCCGACCCTGGCCGACGTGCACCTCGTGCCGCAGGTGGAAAGCGCACGCCGCTTCCAGGTCGACGTGGCGCGCTGGCCGCGCATCGCGGCGGTGGATGCAGCCTGCGCGCGGCTCGACGCCTTCGCGCAAGCGGCGCCGGCCGTCCAGCCCGACGCGGGCTGAGTCTGACTCGCTTTCGAACCTGGCCAGCGGCCGCAGCCGAGCTGGCCACGAGTTGCCCGTCAAGCCGTTCGACCTGAAGACTGCTCCAGACTGACAGCGGTCGGCCAGGGCGCGATGGGCTGGACCCGCAAACGATCCCGTCCGGCCGCTCGCTCGGTCGTGAAGCGGACGGATCATCGCGGTTGCGCGGCGTGGCAGTTTCCCCCAGCAGGGCGAGAACGCCCGCCCGATCGGCCGGGAGTAACCTCCGCATTCAGTCAGAGCATCGCCCCGGACGGTATCGAGCCGGCACGGTCAGCCGGAATACCTCTGGGCCTCGTGCTCATCGCCTTCACCGCGCATGGAGATGGCTCAACGCGGCCAAGCAGCACAAGGCGACCATTGACGCTCGCGCGGTTGCGCGAGTCGCCTCGAGGCGGATGACGACCGATGTTCGGCCAATTGCCTGAATCGAGGCTGGAAGGAGCGATCAAGATGGAAGCAATCTGGTTGAAGCACTACCCACCCACGATTCCAGCCGAAGTGGATGTGCATCAGTTCGCCTCGCTCAGGGACATGTTGCTGCGCAGCTGTCAGCGCTTTGGCGAATTGCCCGCCTACAGCAACATGGGAAGTTCGATGACCTATGCCGAGCTCGACCGTTCGAGCCGGGACTTCGCCGCCTATCTGCAGAGGACGCTGGGCCTGCGCAAAGGCGACCGGGTCGCCATCATGATGCCCAATCTGCTGCAGTATCCGGTGGCGCTGCTCGGCGTGCTGCGCGCCGGTCTGGTCGTGGTCAACGTCAATCCGCAGTACACCGTGCCCGAACTGGAGCATCAGCTCAAGGACTCGGGCGCGGCGGCCATCGTGGTACTGGAGAACTTTGCCCACACGCTGCAGCAAGTGCTGGACAAGAACCCGACGCTGAACCTGGTCGTGATCACGACCGAGGTCGGCGACATGCTCCCCGTGGTCAAGGGGCTGCTCACCAATGTGGTGGTGAAGTACGTAAAGCACATGGTGCCTGCATGGAAGATTGCCGGCGCAACCGAATTGAACACGGCGTTGCTTGCGGGCCGGGGGCAGGACGTAGAAGACGTCCCGCTGACCCACGATGACATGGCCTTCCTCCAGTACACCGGTGGCACGACCGGCGTGGCCAAGGGCGCCGTGCTGACGCACGGCAACCTGGTCGCGAACGTGCAGCAGATGACCGCCTGGATGGCGCGTGACCTGGTGGAGGGCAAGGAGGTGTTCGTCTGCCCGTTGCCGCTGTATCACGTCTACGCGCTGACCTCGTGCCTCGTGTTCATGAAGATGGGCGCACACACCGTGCTGGTGACCAACCCGAGAGACATCAAGGCCTACATCCACGACCTCAAGAAGTATCCGTTCACGATCATCATCGGCGTCAACACGCTGTATCGGGCGCTGCTCGATGCGCCGGAGTTCGCCGAGGTCGACACGCGCGCCTTGAAGCTCACCAGCGCGGGGGGCATGGCGGTGCAGCGTGTGGTGGCTGAACGCTGGAAGCAGCGCACCGGCGTGGACATCATCGAAGGCTACGGGCTGACCGAAACCTCGCCGGTCGTGATGGCCAGCCCGCTCGACATTACGCAGTGGACCGGAACGATCGGCCTGCCGATTCCTTCCACGCAGGCGGCCATCCTCGACGACGACGGCCATGAGCTCGCGGCCGGTGAGGTCGGGGAGATCTGCATACGCGGCCCGCAGGTCATGCCGCGCTACTGGAACCGTCCGGACGAAACGGACAAGGTCTTCACCCACGACGGCTGGCTGCGTACCGGTGACATGGGGTTCGTGGACGAGCGCGGCTACTTCAGGATCACGGACCGCAAGAAGGACATGATCGTCGTCTCCGGATTCAAGGTCTTTCCGAACCAGATCGAGGACGTGGTGTCGCTGCACCCCGGCGTGGCAGAGGTGGCGGCCATCGGGGAGCCCGACGATCGCTCGGGCGAGGTCGTCAAGATCGTCGTGGTGAAGAAGGATCCTGCGCTGACCGAGCAGGCCCTGCTCGAACATTGCCGGCAACACGTCACCGGCTACAAGATGCCGAAGATCGTCGAGTTCCGCACCGAGCCGCTGCCCAAGTCCAACATCGGGAAGATCCTGCGGCGTGAACTGCGCCATGCCGCCGCAACAGCAAATGCGGCGTCGCCGGCGGTCGGCTCCGCCTAGCGCGCGTGCAGCGGAGATGACGGGGAAGTATCGCCCGCGCCGCATCACCTTGCGCGATGGCCGCGAGGTGACGTTGCGCGCGATCGTTGAAGCCGATGCGACGGAGATCGTTCAGGCCTTCGAGCGTCTGTCTGCCCAATCGCGCTACTACCGCTTCATGGTGCACAAGAGGAAACTCGATGACGCCGCCCTCCAGCGCGGAGTGCATCCGCGGCCCGGGCTTGATTTCGTGTTCGTCTCGACAATACCGGCACCTGACACGATTGACATCGTGGGTGCCGCGCAATACGTGCAGGCTGGCGACGCCGCCGACAGAACCTGCGAGTTCGCGGTCACTGTGGCGGAGGACTGGCGCCGTAGCGACCTCGCCACCAAGCTGATGGCCAGCTTGGTGCGCCGGGCGCGACACGATGGCTACGAGACGATGGAAGGCCTGGTGATCGCCGAAAACACTGCGATGCTTGCGCTGGCTCGAAAGCTCAAGTTCAAGGTGGAGCCGGTGCCGGGGGACGCCACCGTGTTGCGCGTGCAGCGCGCACTCCAGACGATGCGGTGAGCGTGTCGTCAGCGCTTGTCGTTGAGGTAGAACGGACTGTCCATCAGTCCGCGGTCCGCTTTCGGGCTGCTGGCCGGGGGACTGCTCTTGGCCGGCTGTGTGAGTAGGTGCGCCGGAGGCGAGCGACCGGTCACGCCGCGAAGCCGTCGTGCAGCCCATCTGCGCCATCGACCGAGACGGGCCGTCGGCAGCCTCGGCCCCTTGCGACGCTCTCGCATGAACGCCCTGCGCGCTACAGCGCGTGGCTGCAGATCACGAAGTCGCGGTCCTCGGCGAAGGGCTTGACCGTGAAGCCGAGCGCGCGCATCAGCTTCAGCATGCTGCCGTTGTTGGCGAGCACCAGGCCCTCCATCTCGGCCAGGCCCTTGTCGCGCGCCACCTGCATGATGCTTTCCATCAGCCGCGCGCCCAGGCCCTTGCCGTTGACGTCGTCCGCCACCACCAGCGAGAACTCGCAGCTCGAGCGGTCGGGGTTGGTCACGTAGCGCGAGACGCCGATGATGCGTTCCTTCTCCACCGGCTCGCCGTCCGGGCCCGCGGTCTTCTCGTCGACCACCGCCACCAGCGCCATCTCGCGGTCGTAGTCGATCAGCGTGAAGCGCGCCAGCATCGCCGGCGGCAGCTCGGCCATCGACGAGACGAAGCGGAAGTAGCGGCTCTGCGGCGACAGGCCGTGCACCAGCGCCTGCAGCATCTGCGCGTCGTCGGGGTGGATCGGCCGCACTCGGTACTCGCCGCCGCCGCGCATCGGCCACACCTGCTCGTAGCGCGCCGGGTAGGGCAGGATCGCGAGGTGGTTGTAGCCCTGGGTGTGGTAGCTCGCGCGGCCGCCGACGCCCGCTGCCGGATGGTCGATCACGATGCGCGCGTCCACCGCCAGCGCGCCGTGTTCGTCGACGATGATCGGGTTGATGTCCATCTCGCGCAGCTGCGGCAGCTCGCACACCATCTCCGAGACGCGCAGCAGGATCTGCTCGAGTGCCTCCATGTCGATGGCCGGCGCGCCGCGCCACTCGCCCAGCGTCTGCGCCACGCGCGAGCGCTCGATCAGCCGGTGCGCGAGGAACTGGTTCAGCGGCGGCAGCTCCATCGCGCGGTCGCCGATCAGCTCGATCATCGTGCCGCCGGCGCCGAACACGATCACCGGGCCGAAGGGCTCGTCGGTGACCACGCCGACATGGATCTCGCGGCCGCGCCGCGCCGGGGCCATCTTCTGGATCGTCACGCCGTTGATGCGCGCGCCGGGCTGGGCGCGGGCGACACGTTCGACCAGGTCCTGGTAGGTGTCGCGCGCACTCGCGCCGTTCATGATGTTCAGCGCCACGCCCTGCACGTCGGACTTGTGCGCGATGTCGGGCGAATCGATCTTCAGCGCCACCGGGAAGCCGAGCTGCGTGGCGATCATCATCGCCTCGTTCGGGCTGCGCGCGAGGATGGTCTCGGTCACCGGGATGTGGAAGGCCGACAGCAGCGTCTTGCTCTCCATCTCGGTGAGGATCTTGCGGCGCTCGGCCAGCACGCTCTCGATCACCAGGCGCGCGCCCTCGATGTCGGGCTTGGCGAGTGCCGTGAGCGGCGGCGGCGTCTGCTGCAGCAGCTGCTGGTTGCGGTAGAAGCTCGCGATGTTGGAGAACGCGCCCACCGCCGCCTCGGGCGAGCGGAAGCTGGGCACGTCGGCCTCGCCGAGCACGTCGCGCGCAGCTTCCACCGTGGCGTCGCCCATCCAGCAGGACAGCAGCGGCTTGCCCATCTGCGGGCGCATCGAGGCCACCGCCCGGGCCACCTCGACGGCGTCGATGCCGAGCTTGGGCGAGAGGATCGCCAGCACGCCGTCCAGGCCCTTGTCCTGGTTGGCCGCCTCCACCGCGGCGCGGAAATGCGCCGGCCCGGCAAACTCGGAGAGGTCGATCAGGTCGGTCAGCGAGGCCCCGGGCGGCAGCTGCGGCGCGAGCGCCGCGGCATGCTCGGGCGACAGGGTGCCGAGCTGCAGGCCGATCTCGTTGATCCAGTCGGCCGCCAGCACGCCCGGGCCGCCGCCGTTGGTGACGACGCCCAGCCGCGTGCCGACCGGCCGGTAGCGCGAGGCCAGGCACTTGGCGGCCGAGAACAGCTCGACGAAGCTGCGCACCCGCACCGCGCCGGCGCGGCGCAGCGCGGCGTCGAACACGTCGTCGCTGCCGACGATCGCGCCGCTGTGCGTCTGCGCCGCGGCGTTGCCGGCCGGCCGCCGCCCGGCCTTCAGCACCACCACCGGCTTGGCGGTGGCGGCCGAGCGCAGCGCACTCATGAAGCCGCGCGCGCTGGCGATGCCCTCGAGGTAGAGCAGGATGCTTTGCGTGCGCGGGTCGCTGGCCAGGAAGTCCAGCACCTGCGCGATGTCCACCGCGGCATGCTGGCCGAGCGAGACCACGGCCGAGAAGCCGACCGCGTTGCCGCGCGCCCAGTCGAGCATCGAGGTGATCAGCGCGCCGGACTGCGACACCAGCGCCAGCGAGCCCGGCTTGGCCAGCGGGCCGGCCGCGCTCGCGTTCAGGCCCAGCACCGGGCGCTGCAGGCCCAGCGAATTCGGCCCGAGCAGGTGCATGCCGGCGCGCCGCGCGATGCGCGACAGTTCGCGCGCCTGCTCGGCGTCGACGCCGCTGCTCATCACGAGCGCGGCGCGGCAGGTGACGCGGCCGGCGATCTCCAGCGCTGCGGCAATCTCCGCCGGCGGCAGCGCGATGATCGCCAGGTCGGCGCGCGACTGCGCCAGGTCGGCCAGCGTGCCGCTGGTGCTGGTGTCGAGGAAGGTGATGCTGCCGCTGAAGCGCTGCGCGCGCAGCGCCTGGTGCAGCGCCGCGGCGTGCGAGCCGGGGAGCGCCGCATCCTCCGGGTGGCCGGCAAACACGACGATCGATTCGGGCGAGAAGAGCGGGGTGAGGTAGTGTTTGTCCATCGCGCTGGCGCTGCACGATACGTGCCGCGGCGCCGGCCAGTCTAGGGATTACCCGGGGGTCGTCCATGACCGGCGGCAAGCCCGCCGTGTGCGGTGGCGTGCGGAAATCACGCCGCGGCTGCCGGCGCGGGCCTACCAGCGCAGCCAGCGCGCGCCCAGCAGCGTGCCGGCCAGCCCCGCCAGCACGATGCCCAGCGTGTACCAGACCAGCACGAACAGCGGCGAGGTTTCGCTGCAGTAGAGCAGGTAGCCCAGCGCGCCGAGCGTGCCGGCGAAGAGTCCGGCGGCCAGCCCGGCCAGTGGCGGGCGGGTCGGCGCCAGCCCGCGCAGGGCCCACAACGCGGCCGCCAGCGCCGGCAGCGAGAGCGCGGCGATGCGCCAGGGGCACGACGCCCACGAGCGGCCCCAGAACAGCGCCGCGGCCTGCGCGGGAGCCGCCTCGGCCAGGCTCACCAACGCCGTCGCGCCCAGCCCCAGCAGTGCCGCGGCCAGCACGGGCAGGGCGCGGCGCGGCGAGGCCCCGGGGCGTGCCAGCCGGTCCAGCAGCAGCGCGGCGCCGGCCAGCAGCGCCAGCAGGTAGGCGAGCTTGGTCACGAGCGCCGCCGGCGCGCCGGCCAGCGCCGGGTTCAGGCCGAGCAGCCCCAGCGTGGCGGCACCGCTGGCCAGCGCGCCGAGCAGCCCCGCCGCGAGCAGGCGGCGGCCCACCAGGTGGCGCGGCGCCGGGCCGGACCGGGTGGCCAGCAGCGTGATCCAGTCGGAGGTTTTCATGTCCCGCCCCGTACCAGCCGGGCCAGCTTCTGCAGCCCGCGGTGCACCTGCACCTTGATGGCCGATTCGCTCGCGCCGCGGCGCTGCGCCGACTCGGCCACCGACAGGCCTTCCAGCTTGGTGTCGACGATCGCATCGCGCTGCGCCGCCGGCAGCCACGCCAGCAGGGTGGCGAGGTCGCGCGTGCCGCCGGCCTCGGGGGCAACCACCGGGTGCAGCGCCTCGGGCAGGTCGTCCAGCGGCTCGGTGGCTTGGCGCCCCTGGCGGCGCCAGTGGTCCACCAGCTTGTGGCGCGCGATGCCGTGCAGCCAGGCCGTCACCGGCAGGCTGTCGTCGTAGGTGCCGCGGTGCAGGTGCACCGCGAGCAGGGTCTCCTGCACCAGGTCCTCCACGTCCGGCGCCTGCTCGCGCAGGCGGCGCCCGAAAAAGCCGCGCAGCCGCTGCGCCGCCAGCTCGAGCGCCTGGCGGTAGGCGGCCTCGTCGCCGGCCTGCGCGCGGCGCCACAGCGGGCGCAGCGTGGTTTCGAGGGCGTCGAGGGGCGGCAAGTCCGTCATCAGTTCGCCGGCCGGATCGAAAAGGTTACAGCCGGCCGCGCGACCGCGATCTTCGCCGCGCGCTGTAACCGGATCGCCGGCCGGCGCGAATGGGGTGGGCGACGCCCCGTGCGTCCCGATCCACCGACCTCACCTTGCACCACCCGAAAGGACTGCCCATGCGATTCGCCCGACTGATCGTCTCCGCCCTGCTGCTGACCGGCGCCGCGCTGGCCCAGGCACTCGAGGTCAAGCCCTACTCGGCCGCCGCGCTGGCGCAGGCGCAGCAGGCCGACAAGCCGGTGGCCCTGCATTTCCACGCCGACTGGTGCCCGACCTGCCGCGCGCAGGACAAGGCGCTGCAGACCCTGGTCGACGAGAAGGGCCTGGACCTGACGGTGCTGAAGGTCGACTACGACAACGAGAAGGAGCTCAAGCGCCAGTTCAAGGTGAACGCGCAGTCGACCCTGATCGTGCTGCGCGGCAACAAGGAATCGGCGCGGCTGGTCGGCGACACGTCCAAGCTGAACATCATGAACGCGCTCAAGTCGGCGCTTTGAGCGCTTGCCTGCGATGGCCCTGTCGATTCCGCAACTCGGCCTCAGCCTGGCCGCCGGCAGCCTGACCACCCTGTCGCCCTGCGTCTTTCCGCTGCTGCCGCTGGTGCTGGGCGGGGCGCTGCAGCGCAACCGCCTGGCGCCGCTGGCGATGGGCCTGGGCATGACCGCCTCGTTCGCCGCGATCGGCATGGCGGTCGGCGCGCTCGGGCCCTCGCTCGGGCTCGACGGCGAGCTGGTGCGGCACGCCGGCGCGGCGCTGCTGATTGCCTTTGCGCTGGTGATGTGGGTGCCGGCGCTGGGCGAGCGCTTCACGCAGTGGATGCTGCCGCTGGCCAGCGGCGCGCATGCCGCCTCGGCGCGACTGGACGGCGGCTCCTGGCTCGGCGCACTGGCGCTCGGCGGCGTGCTGGGCCTGGTCTGGAGCCCCTGTTCGGGCCCGCTGCTGGGCTCGGCGCTGAGCCTGGTGGCCAGCGAAGGCGGTCTGGCGCGCGGCGGCATCGTGCTCGGATTGTTCGGGTTCGGCGCGGCGGTGCCGCTGGTGGCGGTGGCGTATGCGTCGCGACGCGGCTTCGTGCGGGTGCGCGACTGGGTGCTGGCGCGGGTCGAGGCCGTGCGCCGCGGTTTCGCGCTGCTGCTGGGTCTGATGGGCGCGGCGATCCTGACAGGGCTGGACAAGCGCCTCGAGGCCACCGTGCTGCAGTGGCTGCCCGACGCCTGGGTGAACCTGAGCGTGGCGATCTGACGGTCCGGGCGCGACCCTACACTCGCGCCGTGCACCTCCTGCGCGGCCCCATCGCCCTGTTGGTCCTGCTGCTGTCGGCCCTGCTGGCCGGCTGCGGCTCGGCGCCCAGGGGCCGCGACGGCCCCGGCGCCAACCCGCCGTCGAACCTGGCCAGCGTGCCGGACGCCGAGCCGCGCATCGAGCCGATCCGCAACGGCGGCCCGAACAAGCCCTATGAGGTGCTCGGCCGCAACTACGTGCCGATGACCGCCGACCGGCCGTTCCGCGAGCGCGGCCTCGCGTCCTGGTACGGGCGCAAGTTCCACGGCAAGCGCACCGCCAGCGGCGAGGTCTACGACATGTACGCGATGAGCGCGGCGCACCCGACGCTGCCGCTGCCGAGCTACGCGCGCATCCGCAACCCGGCCAACGGGCGCGAGGTGATCGTGCGCGTCAACGACCGCGGGCCGTTCCACGCCGGGCGCATCGTCGACCTGAGCTACACCGCGGCGCTCAGGCTCGACCTGCTGCGCGGCGTCGCGCCGGTCGAGCTGGAGCGCCTCACCTTCGAGGAGATCCGCAGCGGCGCCTGGCGGCGCGACGACAGCGCCGTGGCGCTGGCCAGGCCCCTGCCCGCGCCGAGCCCGCCGCCGGTGGTGCCGCCGCCACCACCGCTCGAGACGCCGCCGGTGCTGCCGGTGCCGGCCGCGCTGCCGCCGGACGACCCGGCGCCGGCCGAGGCCCTGCCCGAGGCGCCGGCCCCGCGGCCGCTGACCAGCGCCGAGCGTGGCTGGTGGATCCAGCTCGGCGCGTTCCGCCAGCGCGAGGGCGCGGAGAGCTTTCACCGGCGCGTGATCGCCGAGGTCGACTGGCTCGCGCCGGTGCTCGGCGTGTTCAGCGACGCGGCGCTGTTCCGCCTGCAGGCCGGCCCCTATGCCAGCCGCGACGAGGCGCGTGCCGGCGCGGAGCGGGTGCGCGAGGCGCTGCAGCTGGTGCCGCTGGTGGTGGAGCGGCGCTAACCGAGGGGACGCCTACTTCTTCTGCGCGAAGTACTCGTCGTAGCGGTGCACGAAGTCCTTGCCGGCCTGCGGCAGGTGGCAGGCGCGGCAGGTGGCGAGATCGTCCGGGCCCTTCGCGCCGCTGGCCAGGTAGCTCGCGTAGACCCAGCTGCCGTTGCGCAGCGCCTCCGGCGCACCCTGGCCCCAGCCGGGGTTCTTGCCCATCACGAACACGCGCAGCAGGTCGGCCTTGATCAGCTTGCCGTCCGCGCCGGTGGCGAGCTTGCCGTCGGTCGATTCGAGCGCGGCGTAGTTCTCCATCACGAACACCGTGCCGTCGGGGAAGGCGCCGCCGGCCTTGGCCTGCGCGGCCGCGGGGTTCATGTAGATCTCGCGCACCTGCTTCGCATCGGGGCGCTGCACCGCCGAGAGGAACTTGGGCCAGCTCTTGTAGTCGGCCGGCACGGCGAGTTCGCCGTCGTTGAGCGGCCGCGTGGCGCAGCCGGCGACGAACAGGGCCGCCGCCGACAGCAGCAGGGCAGGGGAGGTGCGCAGCATCCGGGACTCCTCGTGGATGGGTCGCTTGAGGGATCTCAAGCGGGGGCCACAGTCTCGACAAAGCGCGGATCCTCGTGCAACCCCCAATAGTCCTGCTGCAGCCGGCGCGTGACCGGCCCGAAGTCGCCGGCAGCCCGGCCGCCCACGGGCACGCCGTCGACACGGGCGATCGGGATCACGCCGCCGCCGGTGCTGCTGAGGAACACCTCGTCGGCGCGCCGCAGCTCCGCGGCCGCCAGCGGGCCGATGCGCAGCGGCAGGCCCTGCGCCTGCGCCAGCTCGATCACCGTGCGGCGCGAGATGCCCTCCAGCACGCCGGCCGCGGGTGTGGCGAGCACGCCGTCGACGAGCGCGAACACGTTGAAGCCCGGGCCCTCGGTGACGTTCCCCGCCGCATCCACCAGCACCGCCGTCTCGGCGCCGCGTTCGTAGGCCTGGAACAGGCCCATCACGAAGTCGAGCCAGTGGTAGTTCTTGGTGCGCGGATCGACGCTCGCGCTCGGGATGCGCTGCACGTCGCTGACCACCAGGTCGACGCCGCGCGCCTGCTTCGCCGGATCGGCGATCCAGATGAACGGGATCGCGAAGGCCATGAAGCGGTTCGTGCAGGTGCGCGGGTCGCGCGAGCCCGGCGCGGGCCGGCCGCGGGTGCACAGCACCTCGACGTAGGCGTCGCGCAGGCCGCTGCGGCGCACGCACTCGTGCATCACCGCGCGCACCTGCGCGCGCGTGCGGCCCGGGTCGAGGTGCAGGCGCGCCAGGCTGGCGAAGAAGCGGTCGAGGTGGTCGTCGAGGCGGAAGAACCGGCCCTGCCAGACATGCGCGACGTCGTAGGTCGCGTCGCCGTGCAGGAAGCCCCAGTCGAAGATCGAGATCTTCGCGTCCTCGGGGGCGACGTAGCGGTCGTCGATGTAGGCGCAGCCTTGCACGGTCGGTTGACTCCACGGGGCGGGCGGCCGCAGTATGCGCCGGACTCCCCGCGCGCCACGCTGCGACCTGCCGCATGAAACCCCTCGCCTTCATCGCCATGCCCTTCGGCCGCAAGCCCGGCCCGGACGGCCGCGAGATCGACTTCGACGCGATCCGCAAGCAGCTGCTCGGCCCGGCGCTCGAGGCGGCCGGCTACCGCGAGTTCCGCGCCGACGACGACCGTCGCGCCGGCGACATCCGGGTCGACATGTTCCAGCAGCTGCTGGTGGCCGACCTGGTGGTCGTCGACCTGACGATCGACAACCCGAACGTCTGGTACGAACTCGGCGTGCGCCATGCGCTGCGCGCGCGCGGCGCGGTGCTGGTGCAGGGGCCGCGGCCGACCAGTCCGTTCGACGTCTACAGCGACCGCAAGCTGGTCTACCACCTGAAGGACGGCGCACCCGACCCGGCCTTCCTGCCCGACGACCTGAAGGACCTGGTCGCCATGCTGGAGGCCACCCGCGACGCCTCCTCGGCGCGCGTGATCAGCCCGGTCTACGAGTTGCTCGACCACCTGCGCGAGCCGGTCTGGCGCGAGCTGCTGCTGGCGCAGCGCAACGAGTTCAGCGAGCGCCAGGAGCGCTGGCAGGACCGCGTCGAGATCGCGCGGCGCCAGGGCCGCCCGGGCGACCTGCTGGTGCTGGCCGACGAGACGCCGACGCAGGCGCTGCAGGTCGAGGCGCGCAAGACCGCCGGCGACGCGCTGCTCAAGCTCGGCCAGCCGCGCTTCGCGCTCGAGCAGTACGAGGCCGCGCTCGCGCTCGACCCGACGCACCTGGCGTGCCGCCAGATACGCGTGGTGGCGCTGGGCCGCGCCGGGCAGGTCGAGGCGGCGCGCCAGGCCGCGCGCCGGCTGACGCAGGAGCACCCGCGCGACGCCGAATGCTGGTCGCTGGCCGGGCGCATCGCCAAGGAGGACTGGATCCGGCGCTGGCGCGCGGCGGGCGACGATGCAGCGGCCTGGCGCGCCGCGGCTGCGGCCGGCCGGGCGCTGCTGGAGGACGCGATCGAGCCCTACCACCAGGCCTTTGTTGCCGACCCCTCGCACCACTACTCGGGCATCAACTCGCTCACCCTGCACCTGCTGCTGCGCGAGCTCGGCGGCGAGGTGCCACAGGTCGTGCTCGACAACCTGACCGGCGGCGTGCTGTGGGCCGCGCTGTCGGCGCAGAAGCGTGACCGGCAGGACTACTGGGCGCGCGCCAGCTATGCCGAGCTGTGCCTGCTGGTGAACCCGCTCGAGGCGGTGCAGCGCGAGTACGGCAGCGCCGTGGCCGCGGCCGACCAGGACTGGTTCGCGCTCGACTCCACGCGCCAGACGCTCGTGATGCTGCGCGACCTCGGCTTCCGCCCGGCCGAGACCGCCGCCGCGCTGGCGATCGTCGAGCGCGAGCTGGCGCGGCTCGCGCCGCCCTTCGTGCCGCGCCAGGTGTTGCTGTTCTCGGGCCACATGGTCGACGCGCCGGATCGCAAGGCGCCGCGCTTCCCGGCCGACAAGCTGCCGCTCGCGGAGGCGGCGATCGAGCAGGCGCTCGACGCGCTCGGTGCCGGCGCCGGCGACCTGGCGCTGACCCAGGGTGCGGCCGGCGGCGACCTGCTGTTCGCCGAGGCCTGCGCGGCGCGCGGCGTGCGCGTGCAGCTGCTGCAGCCGCTGCCCGAGCCGCAGTTCGTCGCCGCATCGATCCTCGGCAGCAGCGGCGGCGAGCAGTGGCGCACGCGTTACTTTGCGCTCAAGGCGCGCCTGGCCGACGCGCCGCGCCACGCGCCGCAGGAGCTGGGCGCGCCGCCCGCGGGCGTGGACGTGTGGGAGCGCGGCAACCTCTGGCTGCTCTACACCGCGCTGGCGCAGGGCTTCGACAAGCTGCGCTGCATCCTGCTGTGGGACGGCGGTGGCGGCGACGGCCCGGGCGGCACGCGCCACATGAAGGAGGCGGTCGAGCAGCGCACCGGCCAGGTCACCTGGCTGGACACGCGCACGCTCTTCAGCGCCTGATCAATCGCCCGGCAGTTTGGGGGGCGCTGAACTCGCTTTCTGCCGCCCGGGCTCCTAGACTGGCGCCCCACCGCAACAGGAGTCGGCCATGGCCAAGCGCGCGTTGTGCATCGGCATCAACAACTACCCCGGCACGCACATGGACCTGGCCGGCTGCGTCAACGACGCCAACGCCTGGGAGGCGGAGCTGAAGGCGCGCGGCTTCGAGGTCACCAAGCTGCTCGACGCGCAGGCCACCAAGGCGGCGATGGCGCAGGCGATGCAGGCGGTGATCGGCGGCGCCGCCAGCGGCGACGTGGTGGTCATCACCTACTCCGGTCACGGCACCTACGTGCCCGACCAGAGCGGCGACGAGGTCGACGGCCTCGACGAGGGCCTGTGCCCGTACGACATCCAGACCGGCGGCGGCGCGCTGCTGGACGACGAGATCCACCAGATCTTCGGCGCGCGCAAGGGTGGCGTGCGGCTGGTGCTGGTCTCCGACAGCTGCCACTCCGGCACCGTGACCCGGGCCGCGGCGCCCGACCCGGACGCCGACGACGTGCCGCGGCCGCGTTTCCTGCCGATGGGCAACTGGCTGCCGGCCGACAAGCTGCCGCGCGCGGCCAGCGGCAAGCCGGCGGCCAGCGTGCAGGCGCCGGCCGGCACCTCGCCGATGGCCAAGGCCATGTCGCGCCGCTTCGGCGACCTGCTGCTGGCCGGCTGCAAGGAAGGGCCGAACAACTTCAGCTACGACGCGCGCATCGCCGGCAAGCCCGCCGGCGCCTTCACCTACTACGCGCTCAAGGCGCTCAAGTCGCTGCCGGAGAACGCCACCTACGGCCAGTGGCACGAGGCCATCACGCCGGCCTTCCTGCCCTCGGCGAGCTACCCGCAGATCCCGCAGATCGTCGGCAGCCAGGACGCGCGGCACCGCAAGATCTTCAGCTGAGCGCCATCCGATCCACGACGCGAGGAGAACCGCGATGCCCGTCGCGATCGAGCTGCTCGGCCAGCCGGCCCCGCAGGCGCGCCTGCCCGACCTGTTCGCCGGCGTCTCGCGCGACGTCGATCCGGCGCGCAGCGTCTTCCTGCCCGAGGGTTACCTGGTGCCGCGCGGCACCTGGGACGTCGGGGCACGCACCCGCGACTCGGGCGCCGCGGCGACGCTGCGGCACCGCGCCGGCGACGACGAGGTGCTCGTGCTCGAGCTGGCCGACGGCAGCATCCTGGTCAGCAGCGCCGCGCGCCTGGCCGCCTCGCTGCGGCGCACGCACCCGGAACTGATCGCGCCCGACGGCACGCTGCTGCTCGAGCAGCTGCGCGCCAGCGGGGCGCAGGCGCGCGGCGCCTTCGGCGAGGCCGTCGGCGGGCTGGTGGCCAAGGTGTTCAGCGTCGGGGTCGGGGCGCGGCCCGACGACATCGTCGCCGATGCGCTGCGCGACTCGGGGCTGGACCTGGCGCTGCTGGGCGTCAGCTGGGCCGGCACCAAGGCCTTGATGTGGGCCGTCGAGAAGCGCCTGCCGCGCGGGCCCGGGCTGTATGCCTGGAGCGGCGGCGAGCTGGCGCCCCAGCCGGTCGCGCAATTCGATGCGCGGGTGCTGGCCGAGCCGCAGCGTTACCCGATGCTGGTGTTCCTGCACGGCACCGGCTCGCACACGCTCGGCAGCTTCGGCGACCTGCGCAGCGCCGGGCGCGAGTTCTGGGCCGCGCTGGAGCAGCGCTACCCCGGCGGGGTGTACGGCTACGAGCACCGCACGCTGTCCGAGAGCCCGATCGAGAACGCGCTCGCGCTGCTCGAGCTGCTGCCGGCACGCGCCCGCGTCGACCTGGTGTCGCATTCGCGCGGCGGCCTGGTCGGCGACCTGCTGTGCACCGGCGATCTGGCGGCGCTGATCCCGGCGTACCGCCACGACCTGCCGGGCACCGGCGACGCCGACCCGGCCGAGGCGGCGCGCGTGATCGCCGAGCTGCGCGACGCGCACGCCGCACAGCGCGAGCTGCTGCAGCGCCTGAGCGCGCAGTTGCAGGCCAAGCAGCCGCAGCTGCAGCGCTACGTGCGCGTGGCCTGCCCGGCCGCCGGCACGCTGCTGGCCAGCGGCAACTTCGACCTGTTCCTGTCCGGCCTGCTGACGCTGATCGGGCGCGTGCCCGGCTTCTTCGGCAGCCCGTACTACGCCGCCTTCAAGCGCGTGGTGATCGAGATCGCCCGGAACCGCACCAACCCGCGCCTGGTGCCGGGCATCGAGGCGATGCTGCCGGACGCGCCGCTGGCGCGGCTGCTGCGCGACGCGCCGGTGCGCGACGGGCTGCGCATGGGGCTGATCGCCGGCGACATCGAGGGCGGCAACCTGCTGCAGCGCCTGGGCGTGCTGCTGACCGACCACCTGCTGTTCTCGGCGGTCGACAACGACCTGGTGGTCGACACGCCGGCGATGCTGGCCGGCGTGGCGCCGCGCGCCGGTGCGCGTGTCAAGTTCGACCGTGGCGCGGACGTCTCGCACTTCCGCTACTTCGAGAACGCCGACACGCGCGACGCGCTGAACGACTGGCTGATGGCCGACGACCCGGCGGCCGTGGCGGCCTTCAGCGCCCTGCCGGACCCGGCCGCGCTCGAGGCGGCACTGCAGGCCGCCAGCCGCGAGGTCGACACCGGCGAGCGGCCGGTGGTGCTGCTGCTGCCAGGCGTGATGGGCACGCACCTGGCGCGCGGCGACGACCGCATCTGGTTCGACCCGGTCGACCTGGCCGCCGGCGGCCTGGCGCAGATCGCCTGGGGCAGCGACGAGGTCGTGCCGCAGGACCTGTTCGCGCTGGCCTACGGCCGCCTGTGCGCGCACCTCGCCGCCAGCCACCGCGTCGAGCGCTTCGGCTATGACTGGCGCCAGCCGCTCGACGTGCTGGCCGACCGCCTCGCCGAGCGGCTGCAGGCGCTGATGGCGCGCAGCCCGCAGCCGATCCGCCTGCTGGCGCACAGCATGGGCGGCCTGGTGGTGCGTGCCTGCATCCACCGGCACCGCGCGCTGATGGACACGCTGATGGCCCGCCCCGGCGCGCGCTTCGTCATGCTGGGCACGCCGAACCAGGGCGCCTACTCGATGGTCGCGAACCTGCTCGGCAAGGGCGACGCGCTGCGCGCGCTGGCGCGGCTGGACCTGAAGCACGACCTGCAGCAGCTGCTGGACATCGTTGCCGGCTTCCGCGGCGCGCTCGCGCTGCTGCCCAAGCCGGGTTTCCAGGACCAGTTCCAGGGCCAGAGCGACGGCGGCAGCGACTGGGACTTCCAGCGCGCCGAGACCTGGAGCCAGCTCGGCGGCAAGGTGCGCGACCTGTGGTTCGGCGACGGCCGCTGCGGCCGCCCTGTGCAGGAGGCGCTGGACGCCGCCGGCTGGCTGTGGGCGCAGGACGGCCCGCAGCGCCCGGCGCTGCCGCCGGGCTACGAGGGCAGCACCATCTACGTGTTCGGCCAGGCCGCCAACACGCCCTGCGGTCTGCGCGAGATCGACGGCCGCCTGAAGATGATCGGCACCAGCCGCGGCGACGGCTCGGTGAGCTGGGAGTCCGGCCGCATCGGCGGTGTCGGCAGCTCGTACTACATGCCGGCCGTGCACGGCGACCTGGCCGACACCGCCGAGCATTTCCCGGCCCTGGTCGAGCTGCTGCAGAACGGCCGCACCGACGCGCTGCCGCAGCAGCCGGGCGTCACCCGCGAGCTCGAGCAGCCCGTGCCGGTGGCCTACGACGCCGGCCCGCCGCAGGTCGAGGATGCCGAGTCGGTGCAGCGGCGGATCACCGGCGCGGCGACGCAGCGGCGCGCCGGCACGCCCTCGAAGCCGCAGCGCAAGCTCGTGGTGACGGTGCGGGCGCAGGACCTGCGCTTCGTGACGCAGCCGATCCTGGTGGGCCACTACGACCAGGACCCGATCGCCGGCCCGCAGGCGCTGATCGACCGCGAGCTGCTCGGCAACGAGCTCGGCGAGCGCTACCGGCTCGGCCTGTATCCCGGGCCGCTGGGTTCGGCGACGGCGGTGCTGCGCGTGCCCAACCGGCTCGAGGCCGAGCGCGGCAGCCTGGTGGGGGCCGTCGTCACCGGCCTGGGCAGCTACGACCGGGCGCTGACCCTGGACAGCCTGACCCAGGCGGTGCGCACCGGCGCGCTGCGCTACCTGCTGCACGCGGCCGACGTGCTCGGCCGCGAGGAGCGCGAGCTGCCGCTCGCGGCGCTGCTGCTCGGCTACAACTCGTCGGCCAACCTGACGGTGGGGGCCTCGGTCGAGGCGCTGGTGCGCGGCGTGCACCAGGCCAACGTGCGCTTCCACGAGTCGACGCGCCTGGCGATCCGCATCGCCCGGCTGGACATCGTCGAGCTCTACACCGACACCGCGATCACCGCCGTCTATGCGCTGCGCCAGCTCGAGCCGCGCCTGGCCGAGGAAACGCGGCAGCGCGGCACGCAACTCGTGTGCCGCGGCGAGCTGGTCGAGGGCGAGGGCGCGCGCCAGCGCCTGTTCGACGCCGGTGGGGGCAGCTACTGGCCCCGCCTGATGGTCATCGACGCCGACCGGCCCGAAGAGACGGCGGCACCCGATCCGACCGGCGAGCAGGGGTTCGCGCTGGCGCGCCGCGCGCTGGTGCCGAACCGGCTGCGCTTCCTGTTCGTCGGCCAGCGCGCGCGGGCCGAGTCGGTGGTGCAGCAGCGCCAGCCCGGGCTGGTCGAGAAGCTGGTGCGCGGCCAGATCCTGAACCCCGTGTGGCAGGAGGATTTCGGCCGCATGCTGTTCCAGCTGCTGGTGCCGCACGACTTCAAGGACGCCGCGCGCCAGCTCGACCGGGTGGTGCTGGTGGTCGACAGCTACACCGCCAACCTGCCCTGGGAGCTGATGCTGGCCGACGATTCCACCGGCGCGCAGGCCGACCGGCGGCCGCTCGCGCTGCGCGCCGCGGTCGTGCGCCAGCTGGCGTCGGCCGACTACCGCCGCCAGGTGCGGCAGAGCCTGGCCCGCACCGCGCTGGTGGTCGGCAACCCGTCGGTGGAAGGGTTCGAGCAGGCCTTCCCGGGCACCCCCGAGCGGCCCAGCAAGCCGCCGCCGCCGCTGCAGGGGGCGGAGGCCGAGGCGCAGGCGATCGCGGCGCTGGTGGGCGGCGCCGGGTACGAGGTGCGCTCGGTGATCGGCGCCGAGCAGACCGCCAAGGACGTGCTGGCGCTGCTGTATCGCCAGCCCTGGCGGCTGCTGCACATCTCGGCCCACGGCGTGTTCGATCTGCTGCACGCGGACGGCCGCAAGCGCAGCGGCGTGCTGCTGTCCGACGGGCTGCTGATCACCGCCGCCGAGATCGACGCGATGGAGGCGGTGCCCGAGCTGGTGTTTCTCAACTGCTGCCACCTCGGCAAGATCGACAGCGCGCTGCTGCGCGACGGCAACAAGCTGGCCGCCAGCGTGGCCCGCGAGCTGATCGAGATCGGCGTGCGCTGCGTGGTGGTGGCCGGCTGGGCGGTCGACGACCGCAGCGCGCAGGTGTTCGGCCAGCATTTCTATGCGCAGCTGCTGCAGCAGGGCCGACCGTTCGGCGAGGCGGTGTTCACCGCGCGCCAGCGTGCGTGGGAGGCGAATCCGGACGAGATCACCTGGGGTGCGTTCCAGGCCTACGGCGACCCCGGCTGGGTGGCCGAGCCGCGTGTCGGCACGGCCACCGGCGCCGCCGCCGGGCAGCGCTTCGTGTCGCCCGAGGAGCTGCTGGATGCGCTGGCCGGGTTGCGGGCCGAGGTCGCGCGGCGCGGCAGCGGCGACCCGCGCGCGCTGCGCGGGCAGCGCACGCAGCTCGAGGCGCTGCTGCGCGAGCGCTGCCCGCCGGGCTGGCTGGCCCGCGGCGACCTGCAGTCCGCGCTCGGTGCGACCTGGCGCGACCTGGGCGATTTCGCGAAGTCGCGCGCGGCCTTCCTGGCCGCCCTCCAGTCCGACGACCAGCGCGGCCGCGTGCCGATCCGCGATCTCGAGCAACTCGCCAACGTCGAGGCGCGCCTGGGGGACCAGAGCAACCGGGCCGACCTGATCCAGCTCGCGCTGTACCGCCTCGAGACGCTGGACCGCCTCACCGCGCCGGACTTCGGCGGAGAGACTGGCGCCGCACCGCGCCGCAGCCCGGAGCGCAGTGCCCTGTTCGGCAGCGCCTACAAGCGCCTGGCCGGGCTGCACGCCCGCCTGCTGCTGGGGGCGAGCCCGTCGCCCGACGAGGCCGCGCAGATCTCGGCCGCGCTGCGCCAGGCGCTCGAGCACAGCCGCGACGCCTACCGCGGCACGGCCGCGGACGCGGCGGCCGACCCGTACCTGCTGCTGAACCGGCTCGCGCTCGAGGCCCTGACGCCCTGGGCCGGGCGCGAAGGCGACCGCGCCGCCGCGGTGGCGCTGGCGCACGAAGCCGGCCGCCGGGCCGCCGAACGCTTTGCCGCCGCCCCCGACTTCTGGAACGCGGTGATGCAGGCCGAGGCCGGGCTGGTCGAGCACCTGCTCGACGGCAGCCTGGGCGCCGAGGGTACCGAGGGCGACGGCGCGCTCGAGGAGGTCGCGGCGGGTTACGTGCAGGCGCTGGCCGGCGTGATCGCACGGCCGGGGCAGGTCGACTCGGTGACCACGCAGATGGACCTGCTGTCGCGCTTCTGCGATGCGCTGTCGCTCGATGCCGGCACCGGCGCGGGGGCGCTGCGCCGCACCGCCGACCGCCTGCAGGCGCTGGCGCAGCGCCTGCAGCCCGGCCACGCGCGCAGGCTCGATCGACCGAAACCGCTGCCTGCGCCGCTCCCGGCCGCCCGGAAGGCCACGCGCAAGAGCCCGGCCCGTCGCGCATCGACACGACGCTGACGCCTGCGACCGCCAGACGAGCCGGGACCATGGCCGCGGACATCCTCAGGGTGATGATCAGCAGCACCGCGCACGACCTGCCCGACCATCGGGCGGTGGCGCGCGATGCCTGCCTGGCCACCGGCTACTACCCGGATCGTTTCGAGGAGCGGCCGGTGCGCGACGTCGACCCGGTGGCGCGTTCGATGGCGATGGTCGACGACGCCGATATCTACCTGTGCGTGCTCGGCCGGCGCTACGGCACCGTGCCGAAAGGGGAGACGCGCTCGATCACCGAGATGGAGTTCGATCGTGCGCAGCGGCGCGACCTGGAGACGCTGGTGTTCGTGATGGCCCCGACACATCCCGTGCTGCCGGATCAGGTCGAGGCCAGTCGCCTGGCCCAGTCCCGGCTGCAGCGCTTCACGAAGAAGGCGTCCGTACACCTGCGCGGCGAGTTCGCGTCGCCCGAGCAGCTGAAATCGCAGCTCATGGGCGCGCTGTCGGACCTGACGCTCGAACGCGTGCGGCGCGAGTCGCAGGCGCTGGTCGAGATGGTGCTGTCGCACCGTGCCGACGACGCCCAGCACCTGCAGCGCATGCGCGACCAGGCGGACCGGCTCAGGAGCCTGCAGGCGCGGCTGCCGCCGTCACCGTGACCCCCGTCTGTTTTCACCCACCGGAGGAAGACCATGCCCAAGCCCTACATCGTCCGCAAGGGCGACACCCTGCCGAAGATCGCCGAGGCGCTGTTCGGCGACCGCAAGCTCGCCGCCGCGCTGGCCGGCTACAACGGCTTGCCGGATGCGAAGAGCATCGTCGTCGGCCAGGCGATCCACATTCCGGCCAAGTCCGAGCTCGCGCCGCCGAAGAAGAAGGGGCCGGCGGGCGCGCGCGCCGGGGTGATGCCGTGGCCGAATGCCCCGCACGGCCTGGCCGAGATCCAGGCCACCTTCGGCGACCTGACGCAGTTCCCGCCCGGTCCGAACAACGAGGCCAACGCGAAGTGGGAGGCGCAGTTCCTCGCCTCGGCCAAGCTGCCGCAGCCGATCCCGCTGACCTTCAACCTGGCCGTCTCGGCGCGCAGCCTGCGCTGCCACAAGCTGCTGGTGCCGCTGTACGAGGCGGTGTTCGCCGACATCATGGCCAAGGGCCTGTGGGGCTCGATCAAGACCACTGGCGGCGGCTACAACTGGCGCATGAAGCGCGGCCAGGCCAAGCCCTCGACGCACACCTGGGGCATCGCGTTCGACCTGAACGACAAGACCAACGCGATGGGCACCGCGGGCGACATGGACCCGAGGCTGGTCGAACTGATCGAGGGCTACGGCTTCACCTGGGGCGGGCGCTGGTCGGGGCAGAACAAGGATCCGATGCACTTCCAGTACTGCAGCGGATACTGAGCAAGCCTCAGCGGCCGCCGGTCACGTCGACGATCGAGCCGGTGGTGTAGCTGCTCTCGTCCGACAGCAGCCAGACGACTGCGCGCGCCACCTCGTCGGCCGTGCCGCTGCGCTGCATCGGCACCAGCGGGGCCATCTGCCTGGCACGGTCCGGGATGCCGCCGGAGGCGTGGATGTCGGTCTCGATGATGCCCGGCCGCACCGCGTTGACGCGGATGCCTTCGGCCGCCACCTCCTTGGCCAGGCCGACGGTGAAGGTGTCGATCGCGCCC
Source organism: Piscinibacter caeni (assembly GCA_003265685.1). Lineage (GTDB taxonomy): Bacteria > Pseudomonadota > Gammaproteobacteria > Burkholderiales > Burkholderiaceae_C > Piscinibacter > Piscinibacter caeni. Next base: position 29,444 of record KZ836112.1, read on the forward strand.
TTGGCGGCAGCGTAGTCGACGTACTGGCCCGGCGCGCCCAGGCGTGCCGCCGCCGAGCTGAGGTTGACGATCGCGCCGCCGCGCCCGCCGTAGCGCGTCGACAGGCGCCGCACCGCCTCGCGCGCGCAGTGGAAGCTGCCGAACACGTTGACGGCGAACATGCGCTGCAGGCGCGCCGCGTCCATCTGGTCGACACGCGCGGCCTGGTCCACCACGCCGGCGTTGTTCACCAGGCCCTGCAGCGGCGGCAGCGCGCGGTCGACGCGCTCGAACAGGGCGGTCACCTGCTCGGGCTCGGCCACGTCGGCCTGCACGGCGAGCGCCCGGCCGCCGGCCTGGCGGATCGCGGCCACCACCGCGTCGGCCGCACGCTGGTCGCGGGTGTAGTTGACCGCCACCGCCCAGCCGTGCCGGGCCGCCGCGAGCGCCGCCGCGGCGCCGATGCCGCGGCTGCCGCCGGTCACGATCACCGTGGCGTCGAGCGCCTGCTCACTCCTCGCCGTCTTCGCCGGGGTCGCCATTCGTCTTCTCCTGCGCCTTGCGGTCCAGCAGCGGCTGCAGCGCGGCCAGGCCGTCGACGAACTGCTCGGTGGACACCGGCCGGGCCAGCCGCAGCGCCGGGGGGAACAGGTGGCTCATGTAGAGCTCGGCACCGAGCCGGTCGCTGCGCTGCTGGTTGAACCACAGCGACAGGCTCACGCCGACCACCAGCGCCAGCAGCGCCACGCCACGCAGCAGCCGCGGCCGCGCCGGCTCGACGGCCAGCAGGTGGAAGTACAGCGCCGCGGCGCCGATCGCGTAGACCGCGACCCAGCCGAAATCGGCGATCCACGGCCACGACAGCGCGTAGGCCAGCAGCTCCGGCACGACGCCGGCCACGATCCACGCCAGGCTCGCGCTCAGGAACACCTTCAGGTGCCAGCCGAAGTGCAGCGCGCGCGTGAAGGTCTTGGACAGCAGCGACCACAGCCCGCACCACACCGCGGTGCCGACCACGGCCGTCAGCAGCATCGCGCCCCAGCTGCGGCCGAAGGTGTCGGGGTCGCTCTCGAGCCAGGTGTTGAAGCTCAGCGCGGCCAGCAGCAGCAGGCCGACCAGCAGCGTCGACCCGTAGCGCCGGGTGCGCGTGATCTCGCGCTCGAGCGGCCGCTCGGGCGCCATCGCGTGGCCGGGCAGGCGCAGGCGCAGCCGCGTGCGGCCGAGGCCGAGCTCGACCGGCTCGCCCGACTCGGGCAGCGGCTCGCGCTCGCCGCGGCGCAGCAACCGGCGGCCGCAGCGCACGCCGTTGTCGCTGTCCAGCACCTCGAGCTCGAGGCCGGCCTCGCCCTGCACGAGGCGGGCGTGGTGCGGGGCGACATGCGGGTCGCTCAGCAGCAGGTCGTTGTCGAGCGCACGGCCGATCGTCAGCGGCCAGTCGTGCACCGGGTGCAGCGGGCGGGCGCTGCCGTCGCGGTCGAGCCACTCGACGACGGCCTTCACGCCGCCGTTCACTTCGGCGCCCATTCGTAGGCCTCGAGGTAGTGCCGCGCCAGGCGCTGGGCGTTGGCGAAGCTCACGCCCTGGGCGTCGAAGCGGCCCTGCACGCCGGCCCGGTTCTGGTCGAGCGTGGCCACCAGCACCGACACGTCGTAGAGCTGCGGCAGCTTCTTGTAGGCGCGCAGGCAGGTGACGGCGCGCAGCACCAGGCCCTTGCGGTCGACGTAGTCCTCATGGCACTGCGGCTGCGTCTGCAGCTCGCCGCGCAGGCGGCTGAAGCCCTCGTTGCGGAAGCTCGCCGAATGGCGCGCCGCGAAGCGCAGCGCGCCGAGCTTGCTGCCGTCGTAGCTCTCGTGGCGCACCACGATCCAGCCGGTGTTGAACTCGCCGGCAAAGATCTGCGTGTCCATCACGCAGTCGGAGCGCTCCAGGTCGAGCCCGCCGGTGCGCGACACCTCGCTGCTGCCCCAGCAGCGCATGAACTCGTCGGCCGGCACCGGCACGCGGTAGCGCGGATGCGTCGCGCTCTTCCAGCCCTGGCGGATGAAACGTTCGGTCAGCTCGGCCTGGTGCGTCATCAGCTGCGCGGTGACGCTCGGGTAGGCCGGCACCGGCAGCGGCGCCGACTCGCGCCCGCGTGCCAGCAGCGCGGCGGCGAAGGCCCCGGGCACCAGAAAGCTGACCTGCTCGCCGTCCACGCGCCGGGCCACGTTCACGCCGATCACGCGGCCTTCCTGGTCGAGCGCCGGGCCGCCGCTCATGCCGCCCGACAGCGCGCCGCCGAAGAAGATCTGCGGGTAGAAGCTGCGCTTGACCAGGCCGTTGTAGTTGCCCTCCATCACCGCGAAGCCGACGTCCAGCGGGTTGCCCAGCGAGTAGATGCGCTCGCCCTGCGCGAGCGTCTGCGCCTCGGGGCGGAACGTCAGCGCGTCGAAGCGCCGGCCGTCGGCGTCGGCCGCCTTCAGCAGCGCCAGGTCGTGCAGCACGTCGATCTGCAGGATCGTGACCGGCGCCTCGCGGCCGTCGGCCGTCACGTAGACCAGGTCGTGCCGCTCGGGCTTGAGCGCCGCCTGGCTGACGACGTGGTAGTTGGTGAGGATGTGGCCCTCGGCGCTGACGAAGAAGCCCGAGCCGACCGAGGTCTGGCTGGCGCGGCCCTTGAGCACGGTGCGGATCTGCACCAGCTGCGAACGCGCCTGCTCGTAGACCTTGCGCGCCGACAGCGAGGGCGGTGCGACGAGTTCGGCATCGCCCGGGGCGCTCGCCGCGCCGGCCGGTGACGCCACCAGCACGCCGGCCACGGCGGCCCAAAGGCCCCGCGCGAGGCGGCCCGGCGAGCGGCCGCGGAGGCGCAGGGGGTTCATCGAATTCATTCTAAGCGTCGAGCATGGTTCAATCGGCCTCCCCGCCAACGACCCTGCCCCGACGATGCAACGCCGCACCTTGCTGATCGCCGCCTCCGCCGGCACCGCCGGTCTCGCCGCGCCCGCCCTCGTGCGCGCCCAGGCCCTCGAGAAGCCCAGGCTGCCCATCGCGGTGGGCGGCAAGAACCTGCTGTACTACCTGCCGCTGACCATCGCCGAGAGCCAGGGCTACTTCAAGGCCGAGGGGCTGGACGTGACGGTGGCCGACTTCGCCGGCGGCTCGCAGGCGCTGCGCGCGGTGGTGGGCGGCAGCGCCGACGTGGTCTCGGGCGCCTTCGAGCACACGCTGAACATGCAGGCCAAGGGCCAGCCGATGCGCGCCTTCGTGCTGCAGGGCCGCGCGCCGCAGATCGTGCTGGGCATCAACCCGAAGACGCTGCCGGGCTTCAAGGGCCTGGCGGACCTGAAGGGCCGCAAGATCGGCGTCACCGCGCCGGGTTCGTCGACCAACGTGATGGCGAACTTCGTGCTCGCCAAGGCCGGCATCAAGCCGGGCGAGGTGTCCATCGTCGGCGTGGGCGCGGGCAACGGCGCGGTGGCGGCGATGCGCGCCGGCCAGATCGACGCGATCAGCAACCTCGACCCGGTGATCACGCTGCTGCAGCGCTCGGGCGACCTGAAGATCGTCTCGGACACGCGCATCGTCGCCGAGGCCGACAAGGTGTTCGGCGGGCCGATGCCCGCGGGCTGCCTGTACGCGCCGCTGCCCTTCGTCGAGAAGCACCCGGCCACCGCGCAGGCGCTGGCCAACGCGATCGTGCGCGCCGACAAGTGGATCCAGGCCGCCGGTCCGGGCGAGATCATCAAGGCGGTGCCGGAGAGCTACCTGCTCGGCGACCGCGCCGTCTACATCGACGCCTTCCTCGCCGCCAAGGGCGCGCTCTCGCCGGACGGCAGCTTCCCGGAGGCCGGCGCGGCCACCGCGGTGCGCGCGCTGCAGAGCATCGACGCCACGATCAAGGACTACAGGTTCGACCTCGCCGCTGCCTGGACCAACGAGTTCGTCCGCAAGGCCAACGCGAAGTACCCGAAGGCATGACCGGGCCGGGCGGGGCGCGCGGGTGTCCGCGGGGACACCCGCGCGTGCGGGCTCAGTCCTGGCCGCCGACGAAGTCGTGCGTGTCCTGCGCGATCGGCGCATGGCCCGAGGGCATGACGGCGCAGGCGGTGGTGGAGAGCACGAGGGCGGCGGCGAGCGCACCGGCCGCGAGACGAGCGATGAAGCGAGACATGGAAACCTCCGTCGATCTATGGCCCCGGGCCGGACTGCCCGGCGGCTCATGGCTTCACAGTAGGCGGGGCCGCGGCGCCGCGCCTCGGCAAGCCGGAGGACGCGGGCCGCGGCATCCACCGCACGGAGGAGGGCAGACATGAACCCACCCGCGCTGGCGCTGGCGGGCGTCACCTGCACCTTCGTCAGCCGCAGCGAGCCGGGCCAGCGCTACACCGCGGTGCGCGAGGTGTCGCTCAGCGTGGGCGAGGGCGAGTTCGTCTCGGTGGTGGGGCCCACCGGCTGCGGCAAGAGCACGCTGCTGAACGTCGGCGCCGGGCTGCTTGCGCCCAGCAGCGGCACGGTGCAGGTGTTCGGTGACGCGCTGGCCGGGCTGAACCGGCGTGCCGGCTACATGTTCCAGGCTGACAGCCTGATGCCCTGGCGCACCGCACTCGGCAACGTGATGGCGGGGCTGGAGTTCCGTGGCGTGGCCGACGCGCCGGCGCAGGCGCAGGAGTGGCTGCGCCGCGTCGGCCTCGGCGGCTTCGGCGACCGCTATCCGCACCAGCTCTCCGGCGGCATGCGCAAGCGTGTCAGCCTGGCCCAGACCCTGGTGCTGGACCCGGACATCATCCTGATGGACGAGCCCTTCTCCGCGCTCGACATCCAGACCCGCCAGCTGATGGAAAACGAGCTGCTGGCGCTGTGGGCCGCGAAGCGGAAGGCCGTCTTGTTCATCACCCACGACCTCGACGAAGCGATCGCCCTGAGCGACCGCGTGATCGTGCTCTCGGCCGGGCCGGCGTCGCGCCCGATCGGCGAGTTCCGCATCGACCTGGCGCGCCCGCGCGACGTGGCCGAGGTGCGCGTCACGCCGCGCTTCATCGAACTGCACGAGGCCATCTGGGCGGTGCTGCGCGAGCAGGTGCTCGAGGGCTACCGGCAGCAGCTCGCCGCATGAAGCTCTGGGACGCGATCAAGCCGAGCGAGCGCAACCTGCGCCTGTGGCAGATCGGGCTGCTGGCGGCGGTGTTCGGCCTCTGGCACGTGCTCACCAAGCCGGGGCTGATCCCGCCGGTGGTGTTCGACAACGAGCGCCAGGCGGCCTTCTTCTTCGGCGAGCCGGTGCTGATCTTCGGCCGCATCTGGGCCTGGTTCGTGGTCAACGCGGACATCTACCAGCACCTCTGGGTCACGCTGGTCGAGACGGTGCTGGCCTTCGGCATCGGCACGCTGCTGGGCCTGGCCTGCGGGCTGTGGCTCGCGCTCAGCCCGCTGGCCGCGCGCATCCTCGACCCCTACATCAAGGCGCTGAACAGCATGCCGCGCGTGATCCTGGCGCCGATCTTCGCGGTCTGGTTCGGGCTCGGCATCGCGAGCAAGGTGGCGCTCGGCGTCACGCTGGTGTTCTTCATCGTCTTCTTCAACGTCTACCAGGGCGTGAAGGAGGTCAGCCCGGTGGTGCTGGCCAACGCGCGCATGCTCGGCGCCGACGCCCGCCAGCTGCTGCGCCACGTGTACCTGCCGAGTGCGACGAGCTGGGTGTTCAGCTCGCTGCACACCAGCGTCGGGCTGGCCTTCGTCGGCGCGGTGGTGGGCGAGTACCTGGGTTCGTCGCGCGGCGTCGGCTACCTGATCCTGCAGGCCGAGGGCGCGTTCGACATCAACACCGTGATGGCCGGCATCCTGGTGCTGACGGCCTTCGCGCTGGTGCTCGACGCACTGGTCGGGCGCATCGAGCGCCGGTTGATGAAGTGGCAGCCCAGGAGTGGCGAGACCGAGAAACTCTGACGCGAAGGAGCCGCTTATGGCCAAGGACTTCGGCACGATGGAAGACAGCAACCGCAGTGCCAACCCGAGCATCCACGAGGTGTCGGACCCGGCGCGGCGGCTCTGGGTGCACGGTGGCCTGGCCGCGCTGGCCGGCAGCGTGCTGGCGCCCTGGCTGGCCGGCTGCGCGAGCGCGCCGGCCGGCGGCGCTCCGCTGCTGGGCTTCAAGGGCATTCCGCCGACCCAGGCCGACGGCCTCGTGGTGCCCGAGGGCTACGTCGCCGAGGTGCTGGCGCCCTGGGGCGAGCCGGTCGGCATCCCGGGCCAGATGCCGGCCTGGCGCCCCGACGCGAGCAACAGTGCGGCCGAGCAGGCGGTGCAGATGGGCATGCACCACGACGGCATCCACTTCTACCCGCTCGAGGGCAGCGCGACACACGGACTGCTGGTGATGAACCACGAGTACGTCGACGACGGCCTGCTGCACCCCGACGGTACGAAGACCTGGTCGGCCGACAAGGTGCGCAAGGCGCAGGCGGCGCATGGGGTCTCGGTGATCGAGGTCGCGCTGAAGGACGGCCGCTGGCAGATGGTGCGGTCCTCGCGCTGGGCGCGCCGCTTCACCGCCTTCGCGCCGTTTGCGGTGCAGGGCCCGGCGGCCGGCCATGCGCTGATGAAGACCGCGGCCGATCCCGACGGCCGCACCGTGCTCGGCACGCTGAACAACTGCGCCAGCGGCATGACGCCCTGGGGCACCTACCTCTCGGGCGAGGAGAACTGGGCCTTCTACTTCGACGGCGGCGACAGCATCGACGCCGACCAGAAGCGCTGGGGCCTGCCCAGGAGCGGCTTCTACCGCTGGGCGGCGCACGACGAGCGCTTCGACGCGCGCCGGCACCCGAACGAGTTCCACCGCTTCGGCTGGGTGGTCGAGATCGATCCGTTGGACCCGACCAGCCTGCCGGTCAAGCGCACCGCGCTGGGCCGCGCGGCGCACGAAGGCGCCTGGGTCGGTGTGACGCAGGATGGGCGGGCCGTCGTCTACTCGGGCGAGGACGCACGCTTCGAGTACATCTACAAGTTCGTCAGCCGCGACCGCATCGCGCCGGGCGGCGGGCGCGCCAACCGCGAGCTGCTCGACCACGGCACCTTGTACGTGGCGCGCTTCGATGCCGACGGCAGCGGCCGCTGGCTGCCGCTGGTGCATGGCCAGGGGCCGCTGACGCCGGCCAACGGCTTTGCCGACCCCGGCGAGGTGGTGATCAAGACGCGCCAGGCGAGCGACCGGCTGGGCGCGACGAAGATGGACCGCCCCGAGTGGCTGGCCATCGACCAGGCCGCGCGCGAGGTCTACTGCACGCTGACCAACAACAGCGCGCGCGGGGCGCCCGGCATGCCGGGACCGGACGCTGCCAACCCGCGCGCCAACAACGTGATGGGCCAGATCATCCGCTGGAAGGAGGACGGCGACTTCGACGCCACCACCTTCCGCTGGAACCACCTCGTGCTCGCCGGCGACCCGGCCAATGCGCGCCCCGAGGCGCAGGGCAACATCAAGGGCGACCTGTTCGCCTGCCCGGACGGCCTGATGCTCGATGCGCGCGGCGTGCTGTGGATCCAGACCGATGCGCACGCGACGCAGATGTACAAGGGCGAGTTCGCGCGCATCGGCAGCAACCAGATGCTGGCCTGCGACCGCACCAGCGGCGAGATCCGGCGCTTCCTGACCGGGCCGGTGAACTGCGAGATCACCGGCGCGACGATGACGCCCGACCTGCGCACGCTGTTCATCAACGTGCAGCACCCGGGCGAGACGCCGAGCGACCGCAGCGACCCGGCCGAACCCGACAAGTACTCGCGCTGGCCGAGCGGCCAGCCGGGCGCGCGTCCACGCTCGGCCACGGTGGCGATCCGGCGCCGCGACGGCGGCATCGTCGGCACCTGAACGGCCCGCGATGAGCGGCATAAATCGCGTGTTGAATCAGATCTATCACTGAACCGGATCAATCCGACCTTGCACCTGTAATTCGGGACTTCTCCGCGCGACGACTGTGCTTGAATTCGCGCTCTGCCGTGAACTGCGGATTCCTGAGCACCATGTTCCCGACCCGACTCGCCCTGATCGACGACGACAAGGAGTACACCGAGTTCCTCGCGCAGTATTTGCGCGCGCGAGGCATCCAGGTCGACGTGTTCGACGACAGCAACGACCTGCTGGCGCACTCCGATCCCTACGCTTACGACTTCTACGTCGTCGACCTGATGCTGCCCGGCATCGACGGCCTGGACATGATCAAGGTGCTGCGCCGGCGCAGCGACGCGGGCCTGCTGGTGGTCTCGGGCCGGCTCTCGCCCGACGTGTTCAAGGAAGTGGTGCAGGCCGGCGCCGACATGTACCTCGCCAAGCCGGTGCAGTTCGAGCAGGTGGCCATCGCGATCGAGGCGGTGCAGCGCCGCGCCGCCAAGACCGGGCTGGCCAACGCGCCCTGGAAGCTCGACCGCCGCGCCGGCCAGCTGATCGCGCCGGACGGCGCGCGCGTGGACCTGAGCGAGACCGACATCGCCGTGCTCGAGTGCTTCGTGGAAGCGGCCGGCGACGTGGTCAGCCGCGAGCACCTGCGCATGAAGCTCGGCCGCGACACCGAACGCGACGCGGCCGACGGCCTGAACGCGACCATCTACCGCCTGCGCCGCCGCATCGAGCGCGCCACGCCGGCCATCGTGCCGCTGCAGTCGCGCTCGCGCGTCGGCTACGTGTTCAAGTCGGAGCTGCTCGCCGTCTGATCGCGGCGCCGCGCGGGCTCAGGCTCACTCCGCCGGCTCCTGCACGACCACCAGCCGCATCGTGACCCGGCCGGGCTCGTTGCAGGCCAGCTCGACGCGGCCCTCGTGCAGCTCCATCACGCGGCGCACGATGTAGAGGCCCAGGCCGTGGCCGTGGCTCGAGCCGCGCGCGCCGCGCTCGAACAGCCGCGGCACCAGGGCGGCCGGAATGCCCGGCCCGGCATTCGTGACCTCGATCACCAGCGCCAGCGGCTGGTCGGAATCCGACAGCCGCACCCGCACCGGTGTGCCGGCCGGGCCGTGCCTGAGCGCGTTGGACAGCAGGTTGCGCAGCGCCAGGCGCATCAGGCTCATGTCCATCGAGGCGGTGCGCGTGGAGGTGGCGCGCTCGACCTGCACCCGGGCGCGCTGGTCGGCCGGCATGTCGGCCACCGCCACCGCGACCAGCGTGTCGACGTCGCTGTCCTCGCGCGCGATCGGGTCCGGTCGCGCCAGCAGGCTGGCCACGGCCAGGGTGTTGTCGAGGCGTCCCAGCACCTGGTTCATCACCACCTGCGCGCGCGACAGCCGCAGCGACGCGGCCGGCTCGTCGACCTCGGCCAGCACCGTGGCCGCACTCTGCAGCGCCGCCGAGGCGTTGTTCAGCGGCTGGCGCACCTCGTGCGCCAGCACGTCGAGCATCTCGCCGCGCTCGCCCACCATCGCATCGAGTTCCTGCGCATGGGCCTCGATCTGCGCGCGCAGCGACTGTTCGCGCGCCAGCTCGGCCTCGTTGCGGCGCTGCTCGGTGATGTCCTGCAGCGCGCCGACCACGCGCACGGCACGCCCGTCGCGCCCCTCGACCTCGGCCACGACGCGGCCCCAGATCGACCGCCCGGTCGCGGTGACCAGCGGGATGTCGATCATCCACGAGGCGCCGGGCGGTTCGGCGCCGAGCCGGGCGCGCACCGACGCGCGCACCTCCGGCGCGACGAACTGGAGCGCCTCGTCGAGGTGCGGCCGGTGCCCCGGCGCCAGGTCGAGCAAGCGGCAGGTCTGGGCGGACCAGGTGACGAGGCCGCTGGCCAGGTCCAGCTCCCAGCCCCCGACGGCGGCGATCCGGCCGGTGCGGTCCAGGAAAGCCTCGCTGGCCTGCAGCGCGAGCCGGTTGGCCAGCTCGCGCCGCCGCGCCAGCAGCACCAGCGCGGTCGAGACGAGCAGCAACACCATCGTCAGCGCGCACAGCGCGCCGACCACCAACACCTCGGCCCGCCAGGGGGCGAGGAAGTCGGCCGTGCCCAGCCCGACGATCACCAGCAGCGGATAGTTGTCCAGGCGCCGATAGGCATTGGCCCGTTCGATGTGGTCCAGCGCGGTGCGGGCGATGTAGCTGCCGGCCTGCGGCCGCGCCTGCAGCGCCTGCGCGAGCTCCTGCGACACGCGTGTGGTGCCCAGGCCGCCGGGCGAGGCGTCCGACCCCGTGTGACGCGCCACCAGGCCCAGCGACGGGAGCAGCCGCAGGCTGCCCGCGCCGTCGTGCCCGAGGTTGACGTTGGCGAACAGCGCCTGGAAGTTCGCGGTCGGCAAGCGCGCGAACACGATGCCGTCGAACCCACCGTCGGGGCGCGCGAGCCGCCGCGCGAGCACGACCTCCCAGTGACCGGCCTCGGCCTGGCGCAAGCCACCGAGCACCGCCTCGGCAGCAGCGCCGCGGGCGCGCACGAAGTAGTCCTGCGCGGAGACGTCGGTGTCGCGCGCCGGGCCCGTGCCGGGCTCGACACGGCCGTCGGCGTCGGCAGCGTACAGGTCGACCTGGCCGTCGAACAGCGTGGCCTGGCGGCGCAGCAGGGCGTCCAACGGGCGCCCGGTCGCACCCGGCCGGGCATGCTCGAGGGTGATCGAGCGCAGCGCCATGTCGACGCGGTCGAGTTCGGCGTCGATGGACTGGCTCAGGCCGCGCGCCAGGTTGTCCACCGCGTCCAGGGCGCGCTGCTCGAACGAGCGCTGGCTCGTCAGCAGCGCGATCCACGACGTCGCGACCACGAGGAGCATCACCACCGAGTTCCCGCCGATCAGCCAGGCCGGCAGGCGGCGGGACGTCAGGCGTGACCAGGGCATGGGCGTGTTCGAGTCGTGGCGACGAGCCGCGACGATAGCGCCGGTGGCCGGCCCACAAAAAAAGAGCCCACCCGGGTGAGCAGGTGGGCTGTGTCAAGTCCTCAAGAAAGGACGTCGTTGGGCCGGGTGTCGGTCTCTCGCCCTGTCGTGATGCCGGGTGGGCATCGGCGGGCGTTGCGGACCTTTGAGCGCGTGATCTGGATGAGATCCCGTGTGACAGCAATGCGGCAGACTCTATGGGTCGTGCCCTGGAGAGGCCATCCCCAATACGAGGGACACTCGGGCACCGGCCGGCGACGCGCCACAATGGTGCTCATGTCGCCGCCGACGAGGCCCGTCCCTGCCACCGCCGCACCGCTGGGCGAGGCCGATCTGCACGCGCTGCAGGCGGCCATCGACCGGCTGCCCGCGCCGCTCGAGCCGCTCGAGCCCGACATGATCGACGGCTACCTCTGCGGCGTGCTGCTGCAGCCGGTGCCGGTGCCGGTCGAGCGCTGGTGGCCGCATGTGCCGGATGCCGATGCGCGCCGCGTGCCGCGCGGCGTCGACGTGGCGCGGCTGCGCTCACTGGTGCTGCGCCGGCACGCCGAGCTGGACCGCGCGATCGCGCAGCGGCAGTGGTTCGATCCCTGGGTGTTCGAGCTCGACGACCCGCAGGCCACGCCGTCCGATGCCGTGTACGGCTGGGTGGCGGGATTCGCGACCGCGCTGTCGCTGTTCCCGGCGCTGCAGCAGCTCGATGCGGCGCGTCTGAAGGAGCCGCTCGCGCTGATCTACCGCCACCTCGACCCCGAGGACCTGGAGGACGCGGACGACCTGCTCGAGGAGATCGAGTCGATCGAGCCGGCGCAGACGCTGGCCGAAGCCGTCGAGGACCTGGTGCGCGCCACCTTGCTGCTCGCTGACGTCTCGCGCCCGCGCCCGCCCGCAGCGCGGCGCTGATCGATCAGATCGTCAGCGGGTCGACGTCGACCGCCCAGCGCAGCACCGCGTTGCCGCTGCGCCGGCGCAGCGCCAGCAGCAGCGGCATCCACTCGGCCAGGAAGCGCTGCAGCGCCGGCCGCGCGCTGCATTCGACCAGCATCTGCAGGCGCTCGACGTCGGCCACGCGCGCCACGGCCAGCGGCACCGGCGGGTAGAGCGTCACCGCGGCCGCGCTGTCCAGCGGTTCGGCCGCCGCCGCCGCGGCCTCGAGGAACTCGCGTGCCGCCGCGGCGCTCTTCGCATCCGCGCGCAGCATCGCGAGGTGGCTGAACGGCGGCAGACCGGCCGCTTCGCGCTCGCGCAGCTGGCTGGCCGCGAAGGCCTCGAAGTCGTGCCGGCGCAGCGCCTCGTACAGCGGGTGGCGCGGGTGCCAGGTCTGCACCCACATCTCGCTGGAAGCGGCCTGTTCCGCATCGCGCCCGGCCCGTCCCGCAGCCTGCATCAGCAGCGCGAACAAGCGCTCCGCGGCGCGGAAATCGCTGCTGAACAGCGCCGCGTCGGGCGCCACCGCGGCCACCAGCGTGATGCGGCGGAAGTCGTGCCCCTTGGTGACCATCTGCGTGCCCACCAGCACGTCCACGTCGCCGGCGTGCACCGAGCCGAGACTGGCCTCGAGCGCCCCCTTGGCGCGCGTGCTGTCGGCATCGATGCGGGCGATGCGCACCGGCCGGCCGTCCGGCCCGGCCAGCAGCCCGGCGAGCTGCTCCTCGAGGCGCTCGGTGCCGCGGCCGATCGGCGCGATGTCGAGGTTTCCGCAGTCGGGGCAGGCGCGCGGCACACGCTCGGCCAGGCCGCAGTGGTGGCAGCGCAGGCTGCGGTCGAGTTTGTGGAACACGCGCCAGGCGCTGCAGTGCGGGCAGCCGCTCTTCCAGCCGCAGTCGGTGCAGTGCAGCACCGGTGCGTAGCCGCGCCGGTTCAGGAACACCAGGCTCTGCTCGCCGCGGGCGACGCGCTGCCGGATCGCCTCCACCAGCGGCGCCGCGATGGTGGTCTGGCGCGGTTGCTGGCCCATGTCGACCAGGCGCACCCGCGGCAGGCCACCGCCGCCGATGCGCTGCGGCAGCGCGAGCTTCAGGTAGCGGCCGTCCTGGGCGCGCTGCCAGCTCTCCAGCGAGGGCGTGGCCGAGCCGAGCAGCACCGTGGCCTGCTCGAGCCGGCCGCGGTAGACGGCCAGGTCGCGCGCCGAGTAGCGCGCCCCTTCCTGCTGCTTGTACGACGGGTCGTGCTCCTCGTCGACCACCACCAGGCCGAGCCTCGGCAGCGGCGCGAACACCGCCATGCGCGTGCCCAGCACCAGGTCGGCCTCGCCCAGCTGCGTGGCCAGCCAGTGGCGCAGGCGCTGCACCGGCGTCAGGGCGCTGTGCAGCGTGACCAGGCGCCGGCCGGCGAAGCGCGCCGCGAAACGCGCCTCGAGCTGCGGGGTGAGGTTGATCTCCGGCACCAGCACCAGCACCTGGCGCCCGGCGGCGAGCGTCGCCTCGGCGGCGCGCAGGTAGACCTCGGTCTTGCCGCTGCCCGTCACGCCGTGCAGCAGCACGGTGCGGCCGGGCTCGAGCGCGGTCAGCCGGGCCAGCAGCGCCGCCTGGGCCTCGCTCGGCGGCGGCGGGGTGTCGGCGCCGGGGGCGGCCGGGGCGCTGTCCAGCGCCTTGCGCAGGCGCGCCAGGCGCTGCGCGAAGCCGGCCCGGTCGAGCTTGTGCAGCTCCGGCGGCAGCACCGCCAGCGCCAGCTCGCCGATGCTGCGCTGGTAGTAACCGGATGCAAAGTTGACCAATCGGCACCACGCCTCGGGCAAGGGCGGCAGCCCGTCGAGCACCTCGGCCACCGGCCGCAGGCTGGCCTCCGGGGCGTCGCCGGCGGCCGCCGGCCAGACGATGCCGAGCACCATTCGCTTGCCGAGCGGCACGCGCACCAGGGTGCCTGGTGCAAGCGGCTGCTCACTCAGGTAGTCGAGTGTTGCGCTCACCCCGCTGTGCTGCGGCGTCTCCACGACCACCGCCACGCGGGTCGGGGCCTCGGGGTCGCGGGCGGCTGTCACTTAGCGGTCAAACTTCATGTTCGGCTTCGAGATCCGCGCCAAGTCCCTGATTCCACGCGGCTTTCGACGGTTTCCACGGCTGCTGTGGATAACTTTGTGGGCAAGCTGCCCAAAGCGCGGCTAAATCGTTGATGCGCTTGGCACCCGGGTTCCCTGCCCACTTTCTCAGCATGCGCGGGAATTCAATCAAATCAAGGACTTAGGAAGGTCATGCGATTTCCTCATGCTGCATCGCAGCAAGAGAAACCGGAAAAACGCACGGACCCGTTTTTGGGGATAAGTCAAGTCCTTAGTGCTCACTCACCGGGGAACGGCCGGCCCGAACGTGTTCTGCGTCACGGCGCGCCGCGCAGGCGGCGTGAATGGCGTTGCACCTGGTCGACCAGCGCCGACACCGCCTCCGGCGGCGTGTGCTGGCTGATGCCGTGGCCGAGGTTGAACACATGGCCACCCCAGCGGCCGTCCGGGCGCTGCGGCGCACCGAAACTGTCCAGCGCCCGGGTGGCCTCGGCGCGGATCTGCGCTTCCGGCGCGAACAGCACCGCCGGGTCGAGGTTGCCCTGCAAGGCGACCCGGTCGTCCACACGCCGGCGCGCCGCGCCGAGGTTGACGGTCCAGTCCAGGCCGACCACGTCGGGACCCACGCCGTCGACGCGCGCGGCGATCTCCTCCAGCCACGGACCGCCGCCCTTGGTGAACACGATGTGCGGGATGCGCTGCCCGGCATGCTCGCGCTTGAGATGTGCCAGCACGCGGCGCGTGTAGGCGAGGCTGAATTCCTGGAACGCGCCGTCGGCCAGCACGCCGCCCCAGCTGTCGAACACCATCACCGCCTGCGCGCCGCATTCGATCTGCGTGTTCAGGTAGCGCGCCACCGCGTCGGCATTGATCGCGAGGATGCGGTGCATCAGGTCGGGCCGGCCGTAGAGCATCGACTTGACGAGCCGGTAGTCGTCCGAGCCGGCGCCCTCGACCATGTAGCAGGCCAGCGTCCAGGGGCTGCCGGAGAAGCCGATCAGCGGCACCCGGCCATCCAGCGCCTTGCGGATCGACGTCACCGCGTCGAACACGTAGCGCAGCTTGTCCATGTCCGGCACGGCGAGCCGGGCGACGTCGGCCTCGTCGCGCACCGGGTGGGCGAAACGCGGACCCTCGCCGAGCGCGAAGCTCAGGCCCAGGCCCATCGCGTCGGGCACGGTCAGGATGTCGCTGAACAGGATCGCCGCATCCAGCGGGTAGCGCTCCAGCGGCTGCAGCGTCACGTCGGTGGCGTACTGGGTGTTCGTCGCCAGGCCCATGAAGCTGCCGGCCTTGCCGCGTGTCTCGCGGTACTCGGGCAGGTAGCGCCCGGCCTGGCGCATCAGCCACACCGGCGTGTACTCGGTCGGCTCGCGCAGGCAGGCGCGCAGGAAGGTGTCGTTGCGAAGCGGCGAATCCATGCGCGGATTATCACGCCCATAATGCAGCGCCCCCTCGACCGGAGAGCCCTGCCATGCGCGCCGACACCATCCTGCAGACCATCGGCAACACGCCGCACATCCGCATCAACCGCCTGTTCGGCAGCACGCGCCAGGTGTGGATCAAGAGCGAACGGGCCAACCCGGGCGGCTCGATCAAGGACCGCATCGCGCTGTCGATGGTCGAGGCCGCCGAGGCCTCGGGCGCGCTGAAGCCGGGCGCGACCATCATCGAGCCGACCTCGGGCAACACCGGTGTCGGGCTGGCGATGGTGGCGGCGGTCAAGGGCTACAAGCTGATCCTGGTGATGCCCGACAGCATGAGCGTCGAGCGGCGCCGGCTGATGCTGGCCTACGGCGCGAGCTTCGAGCTGACCCCGCGCGAGAAGGGCATGAACGGCTCGATCGCGCGTGCCAGGGAACTGCTCGAGCGCACGCCGAACTCGTGGATGCCGCAGCAGTTCGAGAACCCCGCCAACATCGAGGTGCACGTGCGCAGCACCGCCGCCGAGATCGCGGCCGACTTCCCCGAGGGCCTGGACGCACTGATCACCGGCGTGGGCACCGGCGGCCACATCACCGGCTGCGCGCAGGTGCTGAAGGCGAAGTGGCCCGGGCTCAAGGTGTTCGCGGTCGAGCCCACGGCTTCGCCGGTCATCAGCGGCGGCAAGCCCAGCCCGCACCCGATCCAGGGCATCGGCGCCGGCTTCATCCCGGCCAACCTGCACACCGCGCTGCTCGACGGCGTGATCCAGGTCGAGGCCGAGGCCGCGCGCGAGATGGCGCGCCGCTCGGCGCGCGAGGAAGGGATGCTGGTGGGCATCTCCTCGGGCGCGACGCTCGCGGCGATCGCGCAGAAGCTGCCCGAGCTGCCCGCCGGCAGCCGCGTGCTCGGCTTCAACTACGACACCGGGGAACGTTACCTCTCCATCGAGGGCTTCCTCCCCACGGAGTGAGCAAGCCCCGCGTCCTGATCGTCGAGGACGAGCCCGGCATCGCCGACACGCTGCAGTACGCGCTGGCCACCGACGGCTTCGAGCCGCACTGGGTGGCCACCGGCGCCGCGGCACTGCAGCGCCAGCGCGAGGCGCCGGCGGATCTGGTCATCCTCGACGTCGGCCTGCCCGACCTGAACGGCTTCGAGGTGTTCCGCCGACTACGCGAAGGCAGCGACGTGCCGGTCGTGTTCCTCACCGCACGCGCCGACGAGATCGACCGCGTGGTCGGCCTCGAGCTCGGCGCCGACGACTATGTCGCCAAGCCCTTCTCGCCGCGCGAGCTGGTGGCGCGGCTGCGCGTCATCCTGCGTCGCAGCGCGCGCGCGCCGGCCCCGGCGCCTGCGCAGCCCTTCGTCGTCGACGAAGGCCGGCGCCAGATCCGCTTCTACGGCCGCGTGCTGGAGCTCTCGCGCTACGAGTACGGCCTGCTGAAGACCCTGGTCGAGCGCCCCGGCCACGTGTACAGCCGCGAGGTGCTGCTCGACAAGGTGTGGGACGAGCGCAGCGAGAGCCTGGACCGCACCGTCGACGCGCATGTCAAGACGCTGCGCGCCAAGCTGAAGGCGGTGGCGCCGCAGCTCGAGCCGATCCGCACCCACCGCGGCAGCGGCTACGCGCTGGCCGAAGACCTGCCGCCCTCCCTGTGACCCGGCGCAGCGGCCTGTTCCTCGCCATCCTGCTCGCCTATGCGGTGGGCGTCGGGCTGCTGATGTTCCGGCTGCTGGCCGACATCGACCCGCGCTACCGCGAGTCGGCCGAGGAGTCGCTGGTCGAGACGGCGCACCTGCTGGCCGCGCTGGTCGAGCAGCACACGCACGACGGCGTGGTCGACGCCGAGCAGCTGCGCCCGGTGTTCCGCAACCTCTACGCGCGCGGCTTCTCGGCACGCATCTTCGACTTCGAGAAGACCGGCGTCGAGCTGCAGGCGCTGGTGATCGACGCCTCCGGCCGCGTGCTGTTCGACTCGATCGGCCAGCGCGAGGGCGAGGACTGGTCGCTCTGGCGCGACGTCAGCGCCGCGCTGCGCGGCCAGTACCGCGCCCGCACCACGCCGCGCATCCCGGGCGACGAGCAGAGCTCGGTGATGTACGTCTCGGCGCCGGTGCGCTCCGACGGACGCATCGTCGCCGTGGTCAGCGTCGGCAAGCCGGTGCAGAGCCTGAACCAGTTCGTCGCCGCGGCGCGCCGCAAGACGCTGCTGGTGGGCGCCACCTCGGTGGCGGCGTTCCTGGTGCTGATCGCGATCCTGCTGGTGTGGGCGGTGCGGCCCTTCGGGCTGGCGGCCGACTACGTGCGCTACGTGCGCGCGCAGCGCTCGTTCAGCCTGCCGCGCCTGGGCCGGCGCGCGCTCGGCACGCTCGGCGCGGCCTACGACGAGATGCGCGACGCGCTGGCCGGCCGCAACTACGTGGCCGACTACGTGCAGACGCTGACGCACGAGCTGAAGAGCCCGCTGTCGGCGATCCGCGGCGCGGCCGAGCTGCTGCAGGAGCCGGCGATGCCGGCGCCGGACCGCGCGCGCTTCTCCGCCAACATCGGCCGCGAGACGCAGCGCATCCAGGAGCTGGTGGACCGCATGCTCGAGCTGGCCACGCTCGAGACGCAGCGCCGGCTGCCCCGGGTCGAGCCGGTGGCGCTGGTGCCGCTGCTGGAGGACTGCGCGGCCAGCGCCCGCGCCGCCGGCGCCGCGCGCGGCGTGCAGGTGGAGCTGGCGGTGCTCGAGCCGGCCTGGGTCGAGGGCGAGGCCTTCCTGCTGCGCCGCGCGCTCGGCAACCTGCTCGCCAACGCGCTCGACTTCTCTCCCGAGGGCGGCCGCGTCCAGCTGGCGCTCGCGCCGCACGGGCGCAGTGTCGACATCACCGTGCGCGACCATGGTCCGGGCATCCCGGACTACGCCAGCACCAAGGTGTTCGAGAAGTTCTACTCGCTGGCGCGGCCGCAGGGCGGCAAGCGCAGCACCGGGCTGGGCCTGCCCTTCGTGAAGGAGATCGCCGAGCTGCACCATGGCCGGATCGTGTTGCGCAATGCCGAAGGCGGTGGTGCGCTGGCCACGCTGTCGCTGCCGCGCATCGAGCCGCCGGCTATGCTCTGAGCTTTTCGCCGCCGCGGGACGCGCGTGGACGCCGCCAAGACCATCGCCTGGGTGCTGCCCCACGAGGGCTACGACGACGAGGCCCTGCTCGCGCCGCTGCGCGCCCAGGGCTACCGCGTCGTGACCTGCCTGCCCGGCGCGAGCGGCGCGCTCGGGGCCGACCTGCGCGTGCTGCAGGCCGAGCTGTTCGCCGATGCGCGCCGGCTGCGCCGCGAGTACGTGCTCGACCCGCGGCCGACGCTGGTGGTGGTCGGCTCGGCCGAGCAGGAAGTCGACGTGCTCGAGTTCATCAAGCCGGGCGACGACGTGGTGCGCGGCACCCAGCCCGCCGAGCTGCTCGCGCTGCGCCTGTTGCGGCTGGCGCGCATGCACGGCGGTGGCGAGGTGCCGGCGGCGCCGCTGGCCGACGCGACCGACGCGCTGACCGGGCTGTGGAACCGGCGTCGCTGGCTCGCCCAGGCGGCGCAGGCGATCTCGCCGCAGCTGCCCGGCGAGGCACGGGCCGTCGTCGTGATCAACCTGGACCGCTTCAAGTCGCTCAACGACCGCCACGGCCATGCGGTGGGCGACCAGGTGCTGCGCGGCGTCGCCGCCGCCCTGCTGGCCGAGACGGCGCCGGGCGACCGGCTCGCCCGCCTGGGCGGCGACCAGTTCGTGGCCCTGGTCGCGCGCTACGACCGCGCCACGGTCGAGGCCGACGTGCAGCGCATGCTCGAACGGCTGGCGCGCGGGGTGGCGCTCGCCCCGGCCGAGGCGGATGCGGCGCCCGGCTGGGGCCTCACGGCGCCGGCGCCGATCGACGGCGAGCCGCAGCGCATGGGCGTCGCTGCCAGCGCGGGCCTCGCCTTCGTCGACGGACAGGCGTCGGTCGACGAACTGCTGCAGCAGGCCGACGTCGCGCTCTACGAGGCCAAGAGCCGCGGCCGGCAGCGCCTCGTGCTGTACGAGTCGCTGCAGCAGGGCCCGGGCGGCGAGGAGCGCGACCCGTACCTGCGCCACTTCGAGAACGTCACGCGCGTGATGACGGAGCGCGTCACCACCCTCGTCACCAACATGGGCCGCAACCTGGTCGAGGCGGCGCGCCGCGAGGCGAACCAGGACGCGCTGACGCTGTTGCCGAACCGGCGCTACTTCGACGCCCGGCTGCTGCGCGAGATCGAGACCGCCCGTCGCCACGGCCGTGCGTTGTCGGTGGCGCTGATCGACCTGGACCACTTCCACGACGTCAACGCCGGGTTCGGCTACCCGACCGGCGACCTGGTGCTGCGCCGCTTCGCCGAGGTCGCGCGCGCCAGCGTGCGCCTGACCGACTGGGTGGCGCGCTACGGCGGCGAGGAGTTCTGCCTCGTGATGCCCGACACCGAGCTCGCCACCGCCGCGATGGTGGCCGAGCGCCTGCGCCGGCAGGTCGAGGCGACCGCGTTCACGAGCATCGACCAGCGCCCGGTGCCGCTGACGGCGAGCATCGGCGTCGCCGCGCTCGGCGAGGGCACCGGCGACCCCGTCGCGCTGGTCGAGCGCGCCAGCGCGATGCTGCTGGCGGCCAAGTCCGGCGGCCGCAACCGGCTCGTCGGCGCCGCCTGAGCGCCGCCTGAGCGGCGCCGGACCCGGGTTTTCACGCTATTTTGTTGCAGCGCAGCATTTCGGGCTTGCAATCCGCCGGGGAGCCACTAAACTGGAGTCATGCTGCAGTGCAGCAATTCCGGTTCACCAAACCACCCCAACAGGAGCCCCACATGCTGATCAACGAACAACTGCTCGCCGCCCACAAGGCCAATGTCGAGACCTTCCTGAACCTGTCGGCCACCGGCCTCGACGCGGTCGAGAAGCTCGCCGCCCTGAACATCGAGACCGCCCGCGCCGCGCTCGGCGAAGCTTCGGCCAAGGCCCAGACCGCGCTGTCCGTCAAGGACGTGCAGGAGCTGTTCGCGCTGCAAGGCGACGTGCTGCAGCCGGCCGCCGAGAAGAGCGCCGCCTACGCCCGCAAGGTGTACGACATCGCCGCCGCCGTGCAGGCCGAGTTCTCCAAGGTCACGGAAGCCGGCGTCGCCGACGCCCAGGCCAAGCTGGCCGCGCTGGTCGACACCGCGGTGAAGAACGCCCCGGCCGGTAGCGAGAACGCCGTCACGCTGATGAAGGCTGCCGTCGCTGCCGCGAACGACACCCTCGAGAACGTGCAGAAGGCCGCCAAGCAGGCCGTCGGTGCCGCCGAGGCGAACTTCGCGACGCTGAGCAATAGCGTCGTCACGCCGGTCAAGAGCGGCAACGGCCGCGCCAAGCGCGCTGCCTGAGCGTGACGAGTCGGCCGGCGGCCAGTCCGCCGGCCCGATACACGCATCACCGGAGCTGGCCATGGGGCTGTACCCCCAGTCGTCGCGCGGTGCCGCGGGCGTGCGCCCGCTGGTCGCCGAGCCGGGCGCCGAGCCTTCGCCTGACGGCTGGCTCGGCACGCACGACGAACCCGGCTACCGCGCCGGGCAGATCGTCGCCAAGCTGGCCGACCTGCCGGTCGTCGACGAGCGGCACCTCTACCTCGATCTCCTGCTGCTCGACGCGCAGGGCCTGATCGCCGACAGCCATTCGGGTCCCTGCGCGGCCTTGCCGCGCACGCTGGGTGCCGAGGCACGCGCGCGCTTCGTGCGCGTGACGGCCGAACTGCTGCGCCACGCGCCGGATCCCGAACGCGGCTTCGCCGGCCTGAACGGCGCACTCTCGACCTTGCGCGAGCTGGGCGTGGACGGCACCCACCTGGCGCTCGTCGCCCAGCAGCTCGACGCGGTCTGCAGCGACGCGGCGCTGGCCGATGCGCTGTCGCACATGCTGACGGCGAGCCTGGGCGAGGAGGAGGCGCGCCGCGCGGTGGCCGAGGTGGTGGCGCGCCTGGCCGCGCACGCCCGGCGCACCCACGAACCCTGGCCCGGCACGCACGAGGACCTGCCGGCGCAGGTGCTGTGCGTCGTGCGCGTGATCGGCCGCGCCCGTGCGCGCCGCTACCTGCGCGAGGCCACCGACTTCGACCTGCTGCCCACGCCCGACCTGCTCGGGTTGTGACCGACCGCGCGTTCAGCGCGGTACCAGCCGGGCCCCGGTGAGCTGCTCCTGCGCCTCCACCAGCGAGGGCACGTACTTGTGCCCGTGGCCGAGTGCGCTGGCCAGCGCGAGCGACTGGTGCACCGCCTCGCCCACCACGGTCGGCACGTTCAGCGACTCGGCCAGGTGGGTGTAGTAGCGGATGTCCTTGCGCGCGTAGTCGAGCTCGAACTTCAGGCCCGCGAGATCGCCGTCGAGCGACTTCGCCATCGCCTGGAAGATGCCGGAGTTCACCATGCCGGCCGACACCAGCTCGACCAGCTTGCGCGGCTCGCAGCCGGCGCGCTGCGCCACCGCGAAGGCCTCGGCCGTGGCGGTGCAGATGGCCTGGGCGATGAAGTTGTTGAGCAGCTTGATCACGTGGCCGGCACCCGGCCCGCCGACGTGGATCACGTTCTCGGCAAAGCACTTCAGCACCGGCGTCAGCGCGGCCAGCGTCGCGGCGTCGGCACCGATCATCAGGTTCAGGCGCCCCGCCTCGGCCTCGACCGGCGTGCGTGCCAGCGGCGCGTCGACGAAGGTCACGCCCTGCGCCGCGCAGCGCTCGCGCAGGCGTGTGGTCGACTCCGGCTCGCTGGTCGAGCAGTCGACGATCAGCAGCCCGGGCGCGGCGTCCTCGAGCAGCCCGTCCGGGCCGGTGACCGCCGCCTCGACCTGCGGTGTGCCGGTGACGCACAGGAACACGATCTGCGCACCGCGCGCCAGCGCGGCCGGGCTGGCGGCCAGCGTCGCGCCGCCGGCCAGCAGGTCGGCCACGCGCTCGCGGTTGCGGTGCACGGTCAGCGCCAGCGGATGGCCCTTGGCGAGCAGGTTCTTCGCCATGCCATGGCCCATGAGGCCGCTGGCGCCGATGAAGCCGATCTTCTGCATGTCACGCTCCGGGCCGCAGGAGAGCGCATCGTAGGTCAAGCGTCACCGGGTGCCGAACTTGGTCTCGAACCGGATGCCGATCTTCTGCAGCAGCGGCGTGGGCAGCTCGCCGCCGGCGCAGACGATCACCGCGTCGTTCGGCAAGGTGCGCGGCGTGCCGTCGGCCTCGATCACGACGGCCGCCGGCTCGATCTGCCGCACCTGCGACTGCAGCAGCACCTGCAGGCGGCCCTCGGCGCGCAGCGCGTCGAGCCGCTCGCGGTTCTTCGCCTTCACGCGCGCGAAGGCGGCGCTGCGGTACGACAGCGTGACCGTCGTGCCGGGCTGCTCGGCCAGCGCGATGGCGGCTTCCAGCGCACTGTCGCCGCCGCCCACCACCAGCACCTTCTGGCCGCGGTACTGCTCGGCGTCGATCAAGCGGTAGACCACGTTGGGCGACTCCTCGCCCGGCACGCCCAGCTTGCGCGGCGTGCCACGACGGCCGATGGCCAGCAGCACCGTGCGCGTGGCGATCTCGCCGCGGTCGGTCAGCACGACGAAGTGGTCGCCGCGTTTTTCCAGCCCGACCAGGCGCTCGCGGTAGTTCACCTGCAGCCCGGTCTTCTTCACCACGTCGGCCCAGAACGCCAGCAGATCCTCCTTGCTGACCTCGCCGAACTTCACCTTGCCCACCAGCGCGAGCTGCACCGGCGCGGTCATCGTGATCTTGTGGCGCGGGTAGTGGTAGACCGCGCCACCGAGCGAATCCTCCTGCTCGATGATGCGGTAGCGGCGCTGGTGCGCCAGCGCCGCCAGCCCGGCGGAGAGCCCGGCCGGCCCGCAGCCGACGATCAGCACGTCGAGCACGCCGGGCGGCGTGGTGCCGCTGCCCAGGCGCTGGTGGATCGACTCCATCGCCTGGCGGCCCTGCTCGGCGGCCTTGCGCACCAGGCCCATGCCGCCGAGTTCACCGGCGATGTAGACCCCCGGCACGGTGGTCTCGAACTCGGCCGACAGGTGCGGGATGTCGATGCCGCGCTTCTCGGTGCCGAACACCAGGCTGATGCCCTCCACCGGGCAGGCCGCGAAGCAGGCGCCGTGGCCGATGCAGGCCGAGGCGTTCTTCAGCACCGCCTTGCCGTTGACCACGCCCAGCGCCTCCTCCGGGCAGGCCTGCACGCAGGAGCCCGAGCCGATGCAGCGCGCCGTGTCGATCACCGGGTGCAGCGAGGGCGGCTCGACGAGCCCGGCCTCGACCGCCTCGCGCAGGTCCTGAGCGTGCGCGGCCTGCACGCGGCGGTGGCGCCAGAGGTAGAAGCCGAGCGCGGAAAACAGGACCGCGCCGTACAGGAGCCATTCCATGGCGATCAGAAGTCGTAGCGCCCGCCGAGGTAGTAGTAGTAGCGGTGCGAGTTCTCGTTGCGGGTGGGGCTGGTCGAGCGGGTGAGCTCGCCGTTGATCTCGGATTCGATCGCGAACTGCTGCAGCATGCGGTACGTCACGCGCAGGCCCGGCGTCCAGCGGGTCAGGTGGCCGCCGGCGTTGTCGGTCTGCCGGTACCAGCGCAGCGAAGGCTCGAGCAGCAGCTGCTCGCTGACCTGCGAGGAGTTGTTGTAGCTCAGCAGCAGCGCATTGAAGTCGGACTGCGTCGCCGGCGTCACCGTCGGCCCGCTGAAGTTGGTGCCGCGCAGCACCGAGAACGCGACGACGTGGGTGTCGTGCGTCGAGTACAGGTTGCTGCCGATCAGCTGCGCACCCACCGCGTTGTTGCGGCTGCGGCCCTGGCCGGCGGGCAGGATGTCGGGCACCGGCTGGATCTCGCCGACGTCGGTCAGGCGCAGGTCGGCGCCGACCTGCCAGGTGGCGTTGATCGGCACCGTCGCGCCGAGCAGGCCCTGGGTGGTGTCGGAGGTGGTGTTCTTCACCGTGCGCCGCAGCGAGCCGAGTGTCTCGCCCTGGGCCAGCAGGTCGGAGATGCGCGTGGCCAGCGGCAGGTTCGGGTTCTGGAAGAACAGCGCGTTGCCGAGCATCAGCAGCGGCGTCTTGCGCTTGTCGTACAGGAAGTTGATCACCGCGTTGTTCTCGAGCTGCCAGGTGCCCTGCAGCGAGGCGATGTTCAGCCCGCGGATCGAGCGGTCCCAGTCGAGGATGCCGGTGGCCGAGGCGCCGCCGTTGAAGTAGCGCAGCTCGGTGCCCACCGCGTTGCGGTCGAGCTCGCCGTCGATCACCTGCCGGTTCACGTAGACGTTGCCGGAGAGGTTGGGCAGCAGCGCATCGGCCTCGATCGCGCCGCCGTAGAAGTGGCGCTTCGCGTCCAGCAGCTTGTCGGCCGGCACGCCGCCCACCGCGGTCAGGCGCCACTTCGGCACGAACGTGTAGCTGGCCTGCGCGCCGTCGAAGCGGCCCAGCACGCCCAGGCCGGCAGGCGACTGGCGCCCCAGCTTCACGCTCGTGCCCAGCACCAGCGAGCGATGCTCGAAGTACAGCGCCGACAGCCGGTTCCTGCTCTTGTCGCTGCGCAGCTGGTCGAGCGTGTAGGCGTCGCGGAACACGAAGCGCATGTCGGTGTCCGCGTCGCGGAAGCGCCAGTTCAGGTCGACGCTGCCCTGCCACTGCTTCTGGTCCTCGCCCGACAAGGTGTCGTCGCTCACCACCTCGGGCAGGCCGCTGATCGGCGAATCCTGGAACTCCTGCGTGCGCACCTTGGACTGGCCACCGTAGTAGAACGCGGCCACCGAGCCGGACGTGGTCGCCGTCGCCTCCACCTTGGGCTTGGCCTTCTGCTCGACGATCGGGCCGGACGGCGCGGCGGACAGCGGCGCGGCCGGCAGGCGCGCCAGTGCGGCGCGAACCTGGTCGGCGTCGGGGCCGGTGGGGAACAGCTGCAGGAAGGTCTCGTACTCGGCGCGCGCGCGCAGCGGGTCGCCGCTGCGCTCGCGCACCAGGCCGGCGAGTGCCTGGCCTTCGCGCGTCGACGCGTTGGCCGGCAGGTTGAGCAGCTCGTTGAGCTTGTCGAGCGCGCCGGCGTGGTCCTGCTTCGCCTCGGCGGCCTTGGCGGCGGCCAGCAGCGCGGCGGCCTGCTGCTCGACGGCGGCGGCCGCCGGCGCGGGAACCCCCGGGGTGACCGGCGGGGCAGGCGGCACCGGCGTCGCGAGGGCCGCCGGCGGCGCTGCCGGCACCGGTGCGGCCGCGGCGGGCGCAGCGGCCGGCGCCAGCGCGACGATGCTCGCGTCGGGGAAGCGGTTCATCAGCTGCGCACGCGCCGCCTCGGCCTCGGTACGCGTCTCGAAGTAACCCAGCGCGATCTCGTGCACCGTGCGGCCGTCGACCTGGCGTTGCGCGGTGAACACCTGGTAGCGCTGCAGTGCCGAGGGGATCGGCGCGGCGAGCTGCAGGTTCGGCGCGTCCGAGCGCTGCAGCACGATCTGGAAGCCGCTGGTCGGCGCGGCGGGCTCGGCCGTCGTGGTGGCAGGCACCGCCTCGCCGAGGCCGCTGAGCACCACCTCGATCTGCCGGTCGCCGCGGCCGGCGCGCACCTTGAACGGCACCGCGCGCGACAGGCGCAGCAGCAGGCGGCGGTCGCGCAGGCGCTTGGGCGCCGCCTCGTCGTAGACCGTCAGGTCGGGCAGCGCGCCGCCGGCGGCGACGCGGCGCTCCGAGGGTACGTCCTGCAGGCCTTCGGCCAGCGTGACGAGGTCGTAGTAGATCTGCGCCGTGTCGCCGGCGCGCGGCACGTTGACGCGCCGGTACTGCACCGGCGTAACGAAGCGGATCTGCAGCACCGCATCGGCGCCCTCGCGGCGCAGGTCCACGTCGTCGATCA
This sequence comes from Piscinibacter caeni, assembly GCA_003265685.1. Classification (GTDB taxonomy): domain Bacteria; phylum Pseudomonadota; class Gammaproteobacteria; order Burkholderiales; family Burkholderiaceae_C; genus Piscinibacter; species Piscinibacter caeni. Next base: position 55,536 of record KZ836112.1, read on the forward strand.
GCTGCGCCTGCGCGGCGCCCGCCGCCAGCGCCAGCAGCCAGGCGGCCGCCCATCCCCCCGGAGTCTTGTTCACGCTCAGTCCCATTCCCTGTAGGTCGAACCTTTGGTGCCCAGCGGCCGGTGGCAGCCGGACTCGGAGCAGTCGATCGCCGCGGTCGACTTCTTCTCGTGCGTGAGCGACTTGCGCTCCATGCCACCGGCGTAGGCGGTGCCGCTGAGGTGGCAGCCCTTGCACCAGCCCGCGCCGCCGCCCAGGCTGTTGTTGTGGTTCATCGTGATCGAGGTCCACGAGCTGGTGCCGGTGTGGCAGGCCTTGCAGTCCATCGCGCCGCCATTGAGCAGCTGCGTCTCGGGGATGTGGTTGGCCGGCTTGGCGAGCGCCCCCTGGTTGCCCTGCGAGACATAGCTGCCGTTGTGGCAGGACTTGCACGTCGACGCGCTGACCACCGTGTGGTTCATCGTCACCGAGGTGCTCCAGCTCGACTGCGAGCGGTGGCAGTTGTCGCACTTGGTCGGGCCGGTGGTCACCGGGATGTGGCCGGCCTGCTTGCCCTTGGCGGCGCTGCCGTTGTGGCAGTTGTCGCAGGTGCCGGTGCCCACCGCGTTGGCGGCCGAGTGGGCGAACACCACGTTGCTCCAGCTGCTGGCCGACTTGTGGCAGCTCTCGCAGACCGTCACGCCGGTGTGCACCGCGGTGGCCGGCTTGCCCACGGCAGGCGGGTAGCTGCCGGTGTGGCAGGCGGCGCACTGCGTGCTGACCGACACCGAGGCGTGGAAGCGGGCCGGCGTCCAGGCCGTATAGCCGGACTTGTGGCAGCTGTCGCAGTTGACGATCGCCACGCCCGTCAGCGTCTGGTAGGGGATGTGCGTCGGGTTGCGCCCGTCGGCCGGCGGGTAGGCGCCGCTGTGGCAGCTGGCGCACTGGCTCGCCACCACCACCTGGGTGTGGTTGAAGCTGCTCGGCTTCCAGGTCTTGGTGGTGTGGCAGTTGATGCAGTTGACCGCCCCCACCGGGACGTGGCTGGCGTTCTTGCCGGTCGCGGCGCTGCCGTTGTGGCAGCTGCTGCAGTTGGTCGCGCTGGTGAAGGTCGCGTGGTCGACCTTGGCGGCGCCCCAGTCGCTCGTGGACTTGTGGCAGCTCTCGCAGGTCGTCACGCCGGCGTGGATCGTGGTGTTGGGCTTGCCCACCGCGGGCGGGTAGCTGCCGGTGTGGCAGCCGGCGCACTGGTTGCTCACCGACACCGAGCCGTGGAAGCGCGCCGGCGTCCAGGCCGCGTAGCCGGCCTTGTGGCAGCTGTCGCAGTTGGTGATCACGACCCCGGCGAGCGTCTGGTACGGGATGTGGGTCGGGTTGCGGCCGTCGGCCGGCGGGAACGCGCCGCTGTGGCAGGTCGAGCACTGCCCGGCCATCGTGCCCTGGGTGTGGTTGAAGCTGCTCGGCTTCCAGGTCTTGGTGGTGTGGCAGTTGATGCAGTTGCTCGCGCCCGACGGGATGTGCGTCGCACTCTTGCCGGTGGCGGCGCTGCCGTTGTGGCAGCTCGCGCAGTTGGTCGCGCTGGTGAAGGTGGCGTGGTCGACCTTGGCGGCGCTCCAGTCGCTGGTGGACTTGTGGCAGGTCTCGCAGTTCGTCACGCCGGCGTGGATCGTGGTGTTGGGCTTGCCCACCGCGGGCGCGTAGTTGCCGGTGTGGCAACTCGCGCATTGGTTGCTGACGGACACGGAGGTGTGGAACTTGGCCGGCGTCCAGGCCGTGTAGCCGGCCTTGTGGCAGCTGTCGCAGTTGGTGATCGCAACGCCGGCGAGCGTCTGGTACGGGATGTGGGTCGGGTTGCGGCCGTCGGCTGGCGGGAAGGCGCCGCTGTGGCAGCTCGCGCACTGCCCGGCCATCGTGCCCTGGGTGTGGTTGAAGCTGCTCGGCTTCCAGGTCTTGGTGGTGTGGCAGTTGATGCAGTTGCTCGCGCCCGAGGGGATGTGCGTCGCGCTCTTGCCGGTGGCGGCGCTGCCGTTGTGGCAGCTCGCGCAGTTGGTGGCCGAGGTGAAGGTGGCGTGGTCGACGTTCGCGGCCGACCAGTCGCTGGTGGACTTGTGGCAGGTCTCGCAGGTGCTTGCGCCGGCGTGGATCGCGGTGTTGGGCTTGCCCACCGCGGGCGAGAAGCCGCCGGTGTGGCAGCTCGCGCACTGGCCGGTCACCGACACCGAGGCGTGGAACTTGGCCGGCGTCCAGGACTTGTAGCCCGCCTTGTGGCAGCTGTCGCAGTTGGCGATCGAGACGCCGGCGAGCGTCTGGTAGGGAATGTGGGTCGGGTTGCGCCCGTCGGCCGGCGGGAAGGCACCGTTGTGGCAGCTCGCGCACTGGCCGGTCACCGTGGCCTGCGTGTGGTTGAAGCTCGAGGGCTTCCAGCCGTTCGTCGAATGGCAGGTCGAGCAGTTCGCGGCGCCCGACGGGATGTGCGTCGCGCTCTTGCCGCTGGCGTTGCTGCCGTTGTGGCAGCTGGCGCAGTTGGTGGCCGAGGTGAAGCTCGAGTGGTCGGGTTTGGCGCCGTTCCAGTTGCTGGTGGACTTGTGGCAGTTCTCGCACACCGTCTGGCCGGCGTGCACCGCGGTGGCCGGCTTGCCCACCGCGCCGAGCACGCTGCCGTTGTGGCAGCTCGCGCAGCTCTGGCCCGCGAGGCCCTGGTGGTTGAAGCGCGTGTTGGTGTAGGTCTGGGTCGTGTGGCAGGCGTCGCAGTCCTGCTGGATCGTCGTGCTGAGGTGGTTCTGCGGCTTGACGACGTTGGCGCGCGACCAGGCCGTCCCGGCCGTGTGGCAGCTCGCGCAGTCGCGCGGCGTGCCCTTGAACACGCCGCCGAGGTGGCAGCTTTCGCAGCGCTCCTTCGCGTGCTGCCCGGTCAGCGCGAAGCCGGTGCGCGTGTGGTCGAAGTCGCGCAGCGCGGACTGCGCGAAGGCCGCCGGCGCGGTCACGGCGAGCAGCAGCACCAGCGCGAGCCGCTTCAGCAGGTTGACGGCGTTCATGGCGTGGCTCCGCTCCTCATCACCCGGTTCGAGACCTGCTTCCATTTCTGCACCCCGTGGCACGTCTCGCAGCGCGCGCCGAAGCCGCCGTCGTGCACGTCGTCCTTGCGGTGGCAGGCCACGCAGGTGTCGGCCAGCGGCGCGGCCAGCCTGCCGGCCGGCGCCGGCCTGACATGGCAGTCGGCGCAGGCCACGCGGCGGTGCCCGCCGTCCAGGGGCCAGCGCGTGCGCTTCGTGTGGTCGAAGTCCCACAGCGTCCAGGCGCGTGCGTTGTGGCAGCTCTCGCACTTCTCGCCGAACACCTGCTTGTGCTTGTCGTCCTTGCGGTGGCAGCCGATGCACTCGCGCGGCGCCTCGGTGTAGCGCGCGCTCTTGTGGCAGGCCTTGCACTCCACCGCGGCGTGCCGGCCCAGCAGCGCGAAGCGCGTCGCCGCGTGGTCGAAGCGTGCGTTCTTCCAGCTCGCATCGCTGTGGCAGCTCTCGCACTTCGCGCCGAGCTGGCCCTCGTGCTTGTCGTCCTTGCGGTGGCACGACAGGCAGTCCAGCGGCGTCGGCCGGTAGCTCTTCGCGTCGCGGTGGCAGTCCTTGCAGGCCACCTTGGCCGCCGCGTGCGCGTTGCGCAGCGGGAAGCGCGTGCGGGCGTGGTCGAAGCGGCCGGTGGTGCTCTTCCAGTCGCGCTCGCCGTGGCAGGCGGCGCAGTCGGTGCCGAGCGTGCCCTCGTGCCTGTCGTCCTTGCGGTGGCAGCCGATGCAGGTCTTGGGCGCCTCGTTGAACACCTTGGAGGTGTGGCAGGCATCGCAGCGCGTGCTGGCATGCGCGCCGAGCAGCGGGAACTCGGTCTTGTCGTGGTCGAACTTCGCCTTTTCCTTCCAGTCGCGCTCGGTGTGGCAGCTGCCGCAGTCGCGCCCCAGCGTCTCCTTGTGCTTGTCGTCCTTCTGGTGACAGGCCCAGCAGTCGGTGCCGAGCTTGACGCGCGCCACCGGGCCGGTGTGGCAGTCGTTGCAGCGCGCGCCGCGGTGCTTGCCGCGCAGCGCGTACTTGGTGTCGGTGTCGTGGTTGAAGGTCGCCGGCTTCCAGCCTCGGTCGGTGTGGCAGTCGTCGCACTTCTCGCCGAAGCGGCCCTGGTGGCCCTTGGCCGCCTGGTCGTCGCCCTTGTGGCAGGCGTAGCAGCTGCGCGGCGTCTCCTTGTACGCGCTGGTCTTGTGGCAGGCGTCGCAACGCGCATCGGCATGCTTGCCGGTCAGCGCGAAGCGGGTGGTGCCGTGGTCGAAGCTCGTTTCCTTCCAGTTCGACTCGCCGTGGCAGCTCGCGCACTTCGCCCCCAGCGAGCCCTTGTGCACGTCGTCCTTGCGATGGCAGGCGTTGCAGTCGCTGGGCGCCGCGCTGTACTTCTTGCCCGGCTCGTGGCACTTGGCGCAATCGGTCTGGCGATGCTTGCCGCGCAGCGCGAAGTCGGCCTGCGCATGGTCGAACTGCTTCGGATCGAAGGCGACGATGCGTGCGTCGCGCCCCTTGTGGTCGGTGTGGCAGGCGCGGCAGGGCTGCGGCCGGGCGCGCCCGTGGAAGCCGGTGCGCTCACGCATGTCGCGCCCGATGTCCTTGTGGCAGTCGGTGCACAGCCGGTCCTGCGCCGCGCGGTCGAACGGCACGTGGCAGCTGCGGCATTCGTCCTCCCACTTCGCGTGCGAGGCCGTCAGCCGGCCGGGCGACAGCACCGACTCGAGCGACTGCGCGTGCCCCAGCGCCGGCACCAGCGCCGGCACCACTGCGGCGGCGACGGCGAGCAGAGCGCGCAGCCATCGCGCCACGATGTCAGTAGACGTGCACGGCGACCACGTGCACCACGGCACTGATCACCATCAGGTACACGAAGGGCACGTGCGCGACGTGCCAGAGCGCGAACAGCCGCACCCAGGCGCTGAACTGCGCCACCTTGACCACGCTGCCGAGGTAGCGCCGCACCAGCTTGCGCGCCAGGCGCTGGCGGCGCCGCGTCTCGGCGCCGGTCCAGTCGCGCTGGCGCCCGATGCCGCGCAGCACGCGGTGCAGCTCGAAGGCGCAGCGCCAGTAGGTGATCCACATGCGCGCCGGCAGCACCGTGACCTGCTTGAACGCGCTCAGGCGGCCCGGCGCGTCGGCCAGGGTCGAGTCGGCGAAGTCCTGCAGGCGCTGCTCGACGGCCGGTGCGAAGTGCAGCTTGGAGCGCGCCTCGGAGCGGTCGAAGCCGGCGCGGCTGCGCAGCGCGTCGAAGCTCGCCTTCTCGCCCGACAGCCCGCGGTGCACGCGCAGGTAGATGAAGCGGCCCACCACGCCGCTGGCCGCGACGATCAGCATGCTCCACAGCGCGACGCCGGCGTTCAGCGAGCCGATGCGGAAGGTCGAATGCAGCAGGATCAGGAGCGGCCCGCCCACGCCCAGCACCATGTGGGCCACGAACCACCACTTGACCTTGCCCAGGCGGTGCAGCGTGCGCACGTACTTGCGCAGCGGGTAGCTGAACAGCAGCAGCATCGCCACCCCGCCGGCCACGCCCAGCCAGTAGCCGATGCGGTCGTGCGCGGCGAACAGCCCGAGCCGGCTGAACTGCCAGGCGCCCAGCGTCAGCGCCGCCAGCAGCGCATAGATGAACAGATCGCCGTGCTCGCGCCGGCGGCGCGGCATGTCGGCCGACGCCTCGGCGGTCGGCGCCTGCACGCCCTCGACGGTGTTGCTGCTCATGCTCGAAGTCCGGTTTGACAACAGGGGAAGCCTGCGGCGATAGTATGGGAAAATATCCCATGCACATGCAACCAAGAGTGAATCACTGGGTGATCGACCCGTGACAAAGCCCGCACCGAACGTGCGACCCTTGCACCCATGACACGCAAGCCCGAACCGCCGCCGTCCGCGGAGGTGCCCGTGTCCGCGCGGCCGAGCGTCGAGCACGCCGCGCTGGCGCTGCGCGAGCTGCCCGAGCTGATGGCGCCGCTGGCGCGCTGGCTGCTGCGCAATGGCGCGGCCTACGGGGCCGTGGCCGACGCGCTGAAACAGGTGTTCGTCGACGCGGCGCGCGCCGAGCTGCAGCGCGACGGCCGCGCGCCCACCGTCTCGGCGCTCAGCGTGCTGTCGGGCGTGCACCGCAAGGACGTGAAGGCGCTCGAGGAGCGCCCGCGCACCGCCGAGGTGGTGGTGGCGGGCAAGGGCGTGCCGCTGGCCTCGCAGGTGTTCACGCGCTGGATGGCCGACAAGCGCTTGCGCGGCCGCGACGGCCGGCCGCGTGCGCTGCCGCGCAGCGGCCCGGCGCCGAGCTTCGAGGCGCTGGCGCGCGAGGTCTCGCAGGACGTGCATCCGCGCACCGTGCTCGAGGAGCTGCTGCGCCTCGGCCTGGTGGTGCTCGAGGACGAGCAGGTCCGTCCGACCGGCAGCGCCTTCATCCCCAGCCGGCGCCTGGACGAGCTGACCGCGCTGTTCGCCGCCAACGCCCGCGACCACCTGGCCGCCGCGGTGCACAACCTCACCGTCGACGCACCCCGTTACCTGGAGCAGAGCGTGTTCGCCGATGGTCTGGGGGCGGGCTCGGTCGAGCACCTGCACACGCTGGCGCGCGAGGCCTGGGCCCAGGCTTTTCGTGCCATGGTTGACGAAGCGCAAGCAGCCGTGCAGGCCGATGCCGCGATCGAGCCGCCAGACCAGCAACGCATAAGGTTCGGCGTGTATTTCTACGCCGAGCCGGTGCAGGAAGCACCCGGCACGGCCAGGGCGGGCGCCCCGACGAAGCGCGCGCCGCGCAGGAGGAAAGAATGAGAATGAGTTGGGGTTCCGCCGCAGCGCTGGCGGCGCTGGCCGCGGCAGCACTGACGGCCGCCTGCGGCGGTGGGGTGGGCTCGGGCGGTACCGGATCGGCGGCGCAGGTCGCGCAGGGCACGGTCAGCGGCTTCGGCAGCGTGATCGTCGACGGCCAGCGCTACGACGACCGCGACATCGGCGCGCACCGCGAGGATGAACCCGGCGTCGAGCGCCTGAGCGACGTGCGCCTGGGTGACCAGGTCGAGGTCGAGGTCGACGACCAGGGCCAGCCCACCGGGCTGCACGTGCACACCACGCTGGCCGGCGCGGTCGACACCCTCGTGGCACCCGACCGCTTCGTCGTGCTGGGCCAGGAGGTGCAGGTGAATGCCGACCCGGCCACCGGCCCGGTGACGCAGTTCGGCGGCGGCTACACCGGCGTGGCCGACCTGGCCGCCGGCGATGCGGTGGAGGTGCACGGCGTGATCGTGCCCGAGGGCAGCGGCAGCCGGGTGCGCGCCACGCGCATCGAACGCCTGGCGGCACTGCCGGCCTACCTGAAGGCCAGCGGCCTGGTGTCGGCGCTGGACGCGGCCGGCTTCCGGCTCGGCGCGCTCGCGGTGCACACCGCCGGCGCGCTGATCGAGCCGGCCGGCCGCACGCTGCAGGCCGGCCAGCTGGTGACGGTGTTCGCGCGGCCCACCGGCCGCTCGGGCAGCGCCGCCGCGCCGGAGCTGCAGGCCGATGCGGTGCGCATCCGCGAAGCCGGCACGGTGGGCACACGGCTCACGCTGGGCGGCAACGTCGCCGCGCTCGACACGGTCGCGGAGCGCTTCAGCCTCGGCGCCCTGACGGTGCACTACGCGGGCGCGACGCTGTCGCCGCCGATGCTCGCGCTGGCCGAGGGCCAGTACCTGCGCGTCAGCGGCGTGCTGCGTGCCGACGGCAGCCTGCAGGCCGATTCGATTGCGCTGCGCGACGGACGCAACGAACCCGAGTCCGAGCTGAAGGGCAGCATCGTCGGCTTCGACGCCGCCACGCAGCGCTTCAGCCTGCGCGGCGTCGCGGTCGACGCGATTGCGGCGCAGATCGAGGGCTGCGCCGGCGGGGTGCTTGCCGAGGGGCTGTACGTCGAAGTCGAGGGCCGGCTCGGGCCGACCGGCGTGCTGGCGCGCGAGGTGAAGTGCGAAAGCGAACCGAGCGGCGGCACGGTCGGGCGCAAGGGCACGGCCGGCAGCGTCGATGCCGCGGCGCGCCGCTTCGTGCTGACCACCAGCGGCGGCACCGTCAGCGTCGTCTGGAGCGACAACACCTTGTTCGAGGACGTGACGGCGCAGACCCTGGACGGCCGCCGCGTCGAGGTCGAGGGGGTGTTCGACGGCGCGGTGCTGAACGCGAAGAAGGTGCACGGCGAGGACTGAGAAGGTGTGAGCGGCGGCTGGCGGAGAATGCCGCCTCGTCGCCGCACCGTCCGCCCGTCATGCGCCTGCACCGCCGCTCGCTGATCCTCGCCACGCTCGCCCTGCCGGCCCTCGCGGCGCGTGCGCAGGCCGACGCTGCGCCGCGCCCGGTGGCGCCGCGCGGCTCGCTGGCCGCCGACGAGCTGACCAACATCGCGGTGTTCAAGGCTGCCTCGCCGTCGGTGGTCAACATCACCGCGATCGGCTTCGAGCGCGAGCTGTTCTCGGCCAACGTGCAGCAGGTGCCGCGCGGCACCGGCACCGGCTTCGTGTGGGACGAGCGCGGCCACGTGGTGACCAACTTCCACGTGATCCAGGAGGCCAACGCCGCGCAGGTCACGCTGTCGGACCAGACCGCCTTCCGCGCCGAGCTGGTGGGCGCCTTCCCGGACCGCGACCTCGCCGTGCTGCGCATCGCCGCGCCGGCCGGCCGGCTGAAACCCCTGCCGCTGGGCTCGAGCCGCGAGCTGCAGGTGGGTCAGAAGGTCTACGCGATCGGCAACCCGTTCGGCCTGGACCAGACGCTGACCACCGGCATCGTCAGCGCGCTGAACCGCGAGATCGATTCGGTCACGCGCCGCACCATCCGCGGCGTCATCCAGACCGACGCGGCCATCAACCCCGGCAACTCGGGCGGCCCGCTGCTCGATTCGGCCGGCCGCGTGATCGGCGTGAACACCGCGATCTACAGCCCCTCGGGCGCGAGCGCCGGCATCGGCTTCGCGATACCGATCGACGAGGTGAACCGCATCGTGCCGCGCCTGATCCGCGATGGCCGGCTGGTGCGGCCGGCGCTGGGGGTCACCTCGGGTGCCGCCTCGCTGACGCGTGCGCTGAACCTGCCCAAGGGCGTGCCGCTGGTGGCGGTGCAACCCGGCGGGCCGGCGGCGCGCGCCGGGCTGCAGCCGTTCCGGCGCGGCCGCGGCGGCGAGATCGAACCCGGCGACGTGATCACCGCGGTCGACGACGAACCGGTCGCCGACCTCGACGACATGCTGACCGCGCTCGAACGCCACCGCCCGGGCGACCGCGTCACCCTGAGCGTCTGGCGCGCCGGCCAGACGCGCCGGCTGACGGTGACGCTCGCCGAATCAGGGGACTGACGCTCAGGGCTTGGCCAGGCGCCAGACGTTGTTGAAACCGTCGCCGGTGCGGTCACCCGGCTTGGCGTCCTTCACCCAGTAGTACAGCGGCTTGCCCTTGTAGGCGTACTGCTTCTTGCCGTCGTCGCGGGTGACGATGCTCCAGTCGCCGCTCGCGCTGGCGTTGTCCTCGGCGAACAGCGGCGGCCAGTTGGTGGCGCAGGGGCCGTTGCAGACGCTCTTGCCCGAGCCGGCGGTGTCGCGGTCGAAGGTGTAGAGCGTCATGCCGTTCTTGCCGGTGAACACGCCGTCGGCGACGCTCGCCGGGGCGCTGCCGCCCATCGAGGCGCAGGCCGACAGCAGCGCGGCCAGGGTGAGCGAGGCGAAGGGGGTGAAGGCTTTCATCGCAGGTCCTTGGGGTGGGTGGTGACCGAGCGTGTACGCACGACAGGGCGATTTCCTTCCCGCCAGAATGCGGCGCGGCATCTCCCGGAGGCGAGCATGAGCGACACGAGCGACTACGGACTGATCGGCCTGGCGGTGATGGGCCAGAACCTGGTGCTGAACATCGAGAGCCGCGGCTTCCGGGTCAGCGTCTACAACCGCACCGCGGAGGTCACCGACGCCTTCATCGCTGCCCATCCCGGCAAGCGGCTGGTGGGCACGCACAGCCTGCCCGAGTTCGTCGCCAGCCTGGCGCGGCCGCGCCGGATCCAGCTGATGGTCAAGGCCGGTGCGCCGGTCGACGCGGTGCTCGAGCAGCTCGTGCCGCTGCTCGAACCGGGCGACATCGTGGTCGACGGCGGCAACAGCCTGTACAGCGACACCGAGCGGCGCGACGCCGCACTCGCGGCGCAGGGCCTGCGCTTCGTCGGCGCGGGCATCTCCGGCGGCGAGGAGGGCGCGCGCAAGGGGCCCTCGATCATGCCCGGCGGGCCGGCCTCGAGCTGGGAGCTGCTGCGCCCGGTGTTCGAGAGCATCGCCGCGAAGGTCGACGGCCAGCCCTGCGTGATGCACATCGGTCCGGGCGGCGCCGGACATTACGTGAAGATGGTGCACAACGGCATCGAGTACGGCGACATGCAGCTGATCTGCGAGGCCTACGCGCTGCTGCAGGCGGCCGGCTTCACGGCGGACGAGATGGCCGCGGTGTTCGACGAGTGGAACCGCGGCGAACTGCAGAGCTACCTGATCCAGATCACCGCCAAGGCGCTGGCCCAGAAGGACGAGGCCACCGGCACGCCGCTGGTCGAGCTGATCCTCGACCAGGCCGGCCAGAAGGGCACGGGCCAGTGGACGCTCGTCAACGCGGCCGAGAACGCGGTGGTGGTCAGCACCATCAACGCGGCGGTCGAGGCGCGTGTGCTGTCGTCGCAGAAGGCGCAGCGCGTGGCGGCCAGCCGCGTGCTGCAGGGCCCGCAGGCGCTGCTGCGCGTCGACCGCGCCACGCTGGTGGCGCAGGTGCACGACGCGCTGTACGCCTCGAAGGTGATTAGCTATGCGCAGGGCCTGGACCTGATGGGCACGATGAGCCGGAAGAAGGGCTGGGACCTGGACCTGGGCGGCATCGCGTCGATCTGGCGCGGCGGCTGCATCATCCGGGCGCGTTTCCTGAACCGCATCACCGAGGCCTGGGCGGCCGACCCGGCGCTGCCGCACCTGACCGCCGCACCCTTCTTCCGCGAGCTGCTGAACCGCACCCAGGCGCATTGGCGCGCGGTGGTGGCGCTGGCGGTGACCCACGGCATCCCGGTGCCGGCCTTCGGGGCCTCGCTGGCCTACTACGACAGCCTGCGCAGCGCGCGCCTCCCCGCCAACCTGCTGCAGGCGCAGCGCGACTTCTTCGGCGCGCACGGCTACGAACGCATCGACCGGCCGGCCGGCGAGACCTTCCACACCCGCTGGCCCGAGGTGATCGATTGATCCAGAATGCCGGCATCCCCGACCTCGCCGGAGTCCACCGCATGAAACGCACCGCCTGCCTGCTCGCCCTGGCCACGGCCGTGCTGGCCGTGCTGCCGGAACCGGCCGAGGCGCATGGTCGACGCCACCTCTGGTGGGGCGGCGTGTCGATCGGCATCGGCGTGCCGCTGTACTACGGCGCCCAGGCCTATCCGGCGCCCTATGCCTACGGCTACTACCCGGCCTACCCGGTGTACCCCGGCTACGTGGTATCGACGCTGCCCCCAGCCCCGGCCTACCAGCCGGTGCCGCCGGCACCCGCCCCGGCCGCGCCGGAGCCGATCTTCTACCCGCGCAAGGGCCAGGGCGCGGCGCAGACCGAGGCCGACCGCCAGGCCTGCAACCGCTGGGCCACCACGCAGCGCGATGCGATGGCCGACGCCAGCGTGTTCCACCGCGCCGTGCTGGCCTGCATGGACGGGCGCGGCTACACCTCGCGCTGACCCGGCTCAGCGCAACGACAGGGCCGCCGCCGCGCGCGCGAGCAGCGCGCGGGTCGCGTCCAGGTCGGGCGCGGCGTGGCGGTCGATGCGCCGCACGTAGGGGCAGGTCAGTGCGCCCAGCGCGCTGCCGTCCGGGCCGAGCAGCGGCAGCGAGATGTCGGTCACGCCATGGGTCTGCCGGCTGTCGGCCTGCCAGTGGCCCTGCGTGCGCAGCTGGTCGAGCGTGGCCTGCAGCGCGCGCGCCGCGGGCCGGCGCGCCTCGCCGTCCAGCGGCTCGTGTTCGGCCAGCATCTCGGCGCACCGCTGCGGCGTCTGGAAGGCCAGCAGCGTCAGACCCGAGCCGCTGTCGAGCAGGCTGACACGCGCGCCGGCGCGGATCGACAGGCCCCAGTACACCGGGCTGGCCACCTGCACCACGATGGTCACGTTGCCGCGGTCGTACACGCCGAGGTGGCATGACTGCTCGGCCGCCTTGGTGAATGCGTCCATCACCGGCGTGGCCTGCGACACGAGGCGTGCCTGCGGCGGGTGGCGCTGCGACAGCACGAACAGCTTCAGGCTCAGCGAGTAGCGGTCGCCCTCGGCCGAACGCACGACGTACTGGCGCGCGACCAGCCGCTCGAGCATGCGGTAGATCTCGCTCGGGCTGCGGCCCATGGCCTTGACGATCTCGGCGCGGGTCAGCCCCTGCGCCTGGCCGGCGAGCAGCTCGAGGATGTCCAGCCCCTTGTCGAGCGCGGGGGCGCGGTAGCGCTCGTCGGCGGACAAGTCGGCGGCGGATCGGGTCGGTGCGCGGCTCAGGGTAAGTCCCCGGCGGATCGGGCCTCGGAGTGATTGCGGCGATTGTTCACTCATGGATAGCATGTTCGTATATGAACAAACCCGAGTCCGCCGCCCCGCTGTCGCGCCTCGACGCGCACCAGCACTACTGGCGCGTGGCGCGGGGCGACTACCGCTGGCTGCGTGCCGACGACGCGGCGCTCGAGCCCATCCACCGCGACTTCGGCCCGGCCGACCTGGCGCCGCTGCGCGCCGCGCAGGGCATCGGCACGACGGTGCTGGTGCAGGCCGCGGATTCGAGCGCGGAGACAGACTTCCTGCTCGATCTGGCGGCGCACGAGGCGAGCGTCGGCGCGGTGGTCGGCTGGGTCGACCTGGCCGACGAGGCGAGTGTGGCCACGCTCGAGCGCTGGGGTGCCACGGCCCCTGCGCTGCGCAGCCTGCGCCCGATGCTGCAGGACCTGCCGGAGCACGACTGGATCCTGCAGGCGCCGAAGCCGGCGGTGCTGGCGGCGATGTTGCATCTCGGCCTGCGCTTCGACGCGCTGGTCAAGCCCTGGCACCTGGAGGCGCTGCTCGGCTTCGTGCGCCGGCATCCGGCGCTGCCGGTGGTGATCGACCATGCGGCCAAGCCGCAGCTGCGCGAGGGCTGGTCCGCGCCCTGGGCCGAGGCCTGGCGGCGCGGCCTGGCTGCACTGGCGCGCGAGCCGCAGGTGCTGTGCAAGTTCTCCGGCTTGCTGACCGAAGCCGGACCGACGGGCTCGGTGGACGAGGGTGTCGCTGCGCTGCGCCCGGTGTGGGAGACCCTGCTCGAGCACTTCGGCCCGCAGCGCCTGATGTGGGGCAGCGACTGGCCGGTGCTGACGCTCGCCGCACCGTACGAACGCTGGGTCGCCGTCGCCGAAGCGCTGATCGGCGAACTCCCGCCGGCGCAGCAGCAGGCCGTCTGGCGCGACAACGCGCAGCGCTTCTACGGCATCTCCGCATGAACGGCGCCCCACTGATCGAGGTGCGCCGGGTCAGCAAGGCCTTCGCCGGCGTGCGTGCGCTGCAGGACGTCTCGTTCGACCTGCGCGCCGGCGAGGTGCATGCGCTGATGGGCGAGAACGGCGCCGGCAAGTCCACGCTGATGAAGGTGCTGGCCGGCGTGTATGCGAAGGACGACGGCGAGATCCTGCTCGACGGCACGCCGATCGAGGTGACGAGCCCGCGCGCCGCGCAGGCGCTGGGCATCGGCATCGTGCATCAGGAACTCAACCTGATGAACCACCTCACGGCCGCGCAGAACATCTTCATCGGCCGCGAGCCGCGCGGGCGCCTCGGCCTGTTCCTCGACGAAGCCACGTTGAACGCGAACGCCGCGCGCATCTTCGAGCGCCTGCACCTGACGCTCGACCCGCAAACGCCGGTCGGCGAACTCACCGTCGCCAGGCAGCAGATGGTGGAGATCGCCAAGGCGCTCTCCTTCGACTCGCGTGTGCTGATCATGGACGAGCCCACCGCCGCGCTGAACGACGCCGAGGTGGCCGAGCTGTTCCGCATCGTCGGCCAGCTGCGCGCGCAGGGCGTGGGCATCGTCTACATCTCGCACAAGATGGACGAGCTGCAGCGCATTGCCGACCGCGTGACCGTGATGCGCGACGGCCGCACCATCGCGACGGTGCCGATGGCCGGCACGCCGGTGGCGCAGATCATCTCGATGATGGTCGGGCGCGAGATCGAGGAATCCACCAGCCACGCGCCGGCCACCGAACGGCGCGAGGTGGTGCTCGAGGTGACCGGCCTGAACCGCGGCCGCGCGGTGCGCGACGTGGGCTTCGCCCTGCACCGCGGCGAGATCCTCGGCTTCGCCGGCCTGATGGGCGCCGGCCGCACCGAGGTGGCACGCGCGATCTTCGGCGCCGACCCGCTCGAGGCGGGCGAGATCCGCGTGCACGGCAAGCCGGTGACGATCCGCAGCCCGCGCGACGCGGTGCGCCACGGCATCGGCTACCTGTCGGAAGACCGCAAGCGCTTCGGCCTGGCCACCGGGCTGGACGTCACCACCAACGTCGCGCTACCCAGCCTGCGCCGCTTCGCGAAGGCGGCGAGCTGGCTCGACGGCGGCGCGATGCGCGCGGCCGCCCAGGGCTACGTGCAGCAGCTGGCGATCAAGACACCCTCGGTCGAGCAGACGGTGCGGCTGCTGTCGGGCGGCAACCAGCAGAAGATCGTGATCGCCAAGTGGCTGCTGCGCGACTGCGACATCCTGTTCTTCGACGAGCCCACGCGCGGCATCGACGTCGGCGCCAAGGCCGAGATCTACAAGCTGCTGGCGGCGCTGGCCGAGGCGGGCAAGGCGATCGTGATGATCTCCTCCGAGCTGCCCGAGGTGCTGCGCATGAGCCACCGCATCCTGGTGATGTGCGAGGGGCGCATCACCGGTGAACTCGACGCCCGCACGGCGGACCAGGAAAAGATCATGCACCTGGCGACCTTGCGCGACACGATGACCGACAAGGCTGCCGCATGACGCTGAAGGAACGACTCTTCCATCCCGCCACACGCCAGAAGCTGCTCGCCTTCGCGAGCCTGCTGGTGCTGATGATCTTCTTCAGCCTCGCCTCGCCGAACTTCATGCAGGCCGACAACCTGGTGGCCATCCTGCAGGCCACGGCGGTCAACGGCGTGCTGGCGATCGCCTGCACCTTCGTGATCATCAGCGGCGGCATCGACCTCTCGGTGGGCACGCTGATGACCTTCTGCGCCGTGATGGCCGGCGTGGTGCTCACCTACTGGGGCCTGCCGCTGCCGCTGGGCATCGTGGCGGCCATCCTGTCGGGCGCGCTGTGCGGCTTCGTCTCGGGCGTGCTGATCGCCAAGCTGAAGATCCCGCCCTTCATCGCGACGCTCGGCATGATGATGCTGCTCAAGGGCCTGTCGCTGGTGATCTCGGGAACGCGGCCGATCTATTTCAACGACACGCCGGACTTCCCGGTCATCAGCCAGGAGTCGCTGATCGGCTGGTTCTTCCCGGCGCTGCCGATCCCCAACGCGGTGCTGATCCTGTTCATCGTCGCGGTGCTGGCCAGCCTGGTGCTGAACAAGACCATGCTCGGCCGCTACACCTTCGCGCTCGGCAGCAACGAGGAGGCGGTGCGCCTGTCGGGGGTCAACGTCGACTTCTGGAAGATCGTCGTGTACGCCGTCAACGGCGCGATCTGCGGCATCGCCGGCCTCTTGATCGCCTCGCGGCTGAACTCGGCGCAGCCGGCGCTGGGCCAGGGCTACGAGCTCGACGCGATCGCGGCGGTGGTGATCGGTGGCACGTCGCTGGCGGGCGGCACGGGCACCGTGCTCGGCACCATCATCGGCGCGTTCATCATGAGCGTTCTCACCAACGGCCTGCGCATCATGTCGGTGGCGCAGGAGTGGCAGACGGTGATCACCGGGATCATCATCATCATCGCCGTCTACACCGACATCCTGCGCCGCGGCAGGGCCTGACCATCACCCCGCGGATCACACAAGGAGACAGACAGATGCTGAAGAGACGTACCCTCGCCCTGGCCGCGGCCCTCGCCTTCGGGATGACCGGCGGCGCCTTGGCGCAGGAAACCTACATCCCGCTCGTGTCCAAGGGCTTCCAGCACCAGTTCTGGCAGGCCGTGAAGCAGGGCGCGGAGCAGGCGGCCAAGGAGTACAAGGTCAAGGTCACCTTCGAGGGCCCCGAGACCGAGGCGATGGTCGACAAGCAGATCGACATGCTCTCGGCCGCGCTGGCCAAGAACCCCAAGGCGCTGGGCTTCGCCGCGCTGGACAGCAAGGCCGCCATCCCGCTGCTGAAGAAGGCGCAGGCCGCGAAGATCCCGGTGGTGGCCTTCGACTCGGGCGTGGACAGCGACGTGCCGGTGACCACCGCCACCACCGACAACCGGGCCGCCGCCGCGCTGGCCGCCGACAAGATGGCCGAGCTGATCGGCAAGGCCGGCGAGGTGGCCGTGGTCGCGCACGACCAGACCAGCCGCACCGGCATCGACCGGGTCGAGGGTTTCACCGGCCGCATCAAGGCNAGCCGCACCGGCATCGACCGGGTCGAGGGTTTCACCGGCCGCATCAAGGCCGCCTACCCGAACATCAAGGTGGTGAGCGTGCAGTACGGCGGCGGCGACCACCTGAAGTCCACCGAGATCACCAAGTCCATCCTGCAGGGCAACCCGAACGTCAAGGGCATCTTCGGCGCCAACGAGGGCTCGGCGATCGGCGTGCTCAACGGCGCCAAGGAGCTCAAGCGCAAGATCGTCGTGATCGGCTACGACTCGGGCAAGCAGCAGAAGGCCGCCATCGCCAGCGGCGAGATGGCCGGCGCGATCACCCAGAACCCGGTGGGCATCGGCTTCAAGACGGTCGAGGCCGCGGTCAAGGCGCTCAAGGGCGAGAAGCTGCCCAAGGTGATCGACACCGGCTTCTACTGGTACGACAAGAGCAACATGGCCGACCCGAAGATCGCCGCGGTCCTGTACGACTAGGATGAAACTGTCTTCATTCAAC
>QJOU01000038.1 GCA_003265685.1 Piscinibacter caeni
GCAGCGCGCCGCCGTGCTGGCCGGCAACGACAGCGGCGCGCCGGCGCAGGCGGCCGCGGCCGAGCTGGCGCGCATCGCGCAGGGGCCGCTGCAGCAGCTGCACGCGCTGGGCGTGCAGCTCGAGCTGGCGATCACCCGCTTCGAGATCGACGCGGCGCTGCAACTCGCGCCGCAGGCGGTGGCCGCGGCGCGCGCGCTCGGCCGTGCCGACCTGGAGCTGCGCTTCGCGATCGCCTGGTCGGGCGCACTCGGCGACGCGCGCCGCACCGCCGAGGGCGTGGCCGTGCTCGAGCCCTGGCGCGAGCGCATCGCGCACGAGGCCGCGCCCGAGCAGCGCTGGGCGTTCTGGGAGGCCTGGTCGCTGGCGCTCGACTACGACAACCGCCTGCGCGACGCGGCCCAGGGCTGGCAGGCCTGCCAGGCGCTGGCCCGCGAAGGCGGCCGGCCGGACCTGCTGTGGCGCTCGCTGTCCAACGCCGCCGCCACGCTGGCCAAGACCGGCCGGGTGCGCGAGGCCGTCGAGTTGTCGCGCCAGGCGCGCCAGGTGGCCTTGTCCACCGGCGAGGTCGGCCGCGTGCGGCTGCTGCAGATGCAGGCGCCGCATGCCCACCGGCTGCGCGACATCGGCCACTACGACGAGGCGCTGCCCTTGCTCGAGGAGGTGCTGGCCGGCTACGGCGAGCAGGGCTCGGCCAGCGACCTGACCATGGCCGAGCAGCGCCTCGCGCTGCTGTTCATGCAGCTCGGCCAGCCGGCGCGCGCGGTGCCGCTGCTGGCGCAGGAGCGCGCTGGCGTGCCGCCCGGCGTGGCGATGTTCCAGCAGGTGCTGCGCGCCGAGCTGGCGCGCCAGCTCGGGCAGGACGCGCTGGCGCCGATGCGCGCGGCGCTATCCATGCTGCCGAACCCGGACGACGTGTTCCACCGCATCGCGACCCTGTTCGCCACCGCCGTGGTGCCGCCCGACGAGGCTGAGGCGCTGGCGGTCAGCCTGGCCGCCTGGGCCGGCCTGAAGGAGCGCTTCGGGCTCGCGCTGGCGGGCCATGTGCGCGCCGCCGCGGCCGCGCTGCGCCAGGGCGCGGCGGCGCGTGCGCTGCCGCATGCCGAGGCCGCGCTCGCGCTGGCGCGCGAGCACCAGCCGGAGAGCTTCTACCTCGGCGAGCTGTGGCTGGTGGCGGCGCGGGTGCAGGCCGCGCTCGGCCACGACGCGGCGGCGCACCGGCTCGCCGCCGACGGCCGCGCCTGGGTGATGGGCCTGCACGACGCCCATGTGCCGCCGGCCTTCCGGCACAGCTTCCTGCACCGCAATGCGGTCAACCGCGATCTGCTCGCGCTGGCGGCCGGCGCCGCGGTAACGGTGGCGTAACGGGTCGGCGCCTACAAACGCGCCAGGGCCTGCGCCGCAGGCCGACCCATCTCCGGAGCCGACCATGAACGCCCCGCTTCACCGCGCACCGCCGCCCCGCGGCGACGCCGACCTGCGTTTCCTGCGCCGCCTGCTGGCCGCCGTGGCGGCCGGCGCGCTGCTGCTGCTCGCGTGGAACCAGCAGCGGCCGCTCGGCGGGTTGTGAGCCCAGCGGCTCAGGGCGCCGGCGGGCGGATGAAGATCTCGACGCGGCGGTTCTGCGCCCGGCCGGATTCGGTGCTGTTGTCGGCCACCGGCTCGTTCGGGCCGCGGCCGTCCTGCGTCAGGCGCGCGGGGTCGACACCCTTGCTCGCCAGGTAGTTGGCCGCCGCGCGGGCGCGGTCCATCGACAGGCGCTGGTTCAGCGCGGCCGAGCCGGTGTTGTCGGTGTGGCCGATGATGTTGCCGGTCACGCCGCAGTAGTCGGTGATGGTCTTGGCCACCGAGTCCAGCGTGGTGGCGAAGTCCGGCGTGATGTCGGCGCTGCCGGACCTGAACATGATCGAGCCCGGGATGTTGAGCTTGACCGAGCCGTCCTGCTGCTCCGTCATGCCCATCATGGAGTTGTACTTGGAGCCGGCCAGCGCACCGGCCAGCGCGCCGATCAGGATGCCGTTGCGCGCGCCCACCGACGATTTCTTCGCCGCGGCGCTGCCGATCAGCCCGCCGGCCACCGCGCCGAGGCCGGCGCCGATGGCGGCGTTCTTGGTGTTCGAGTTGGCCGGCGCGTTGCCGCCCAGCGGCTTGCAGCCGGCCTGGCCGGCGGTGGAGATCTGCTGCGGCTGCTGTTGCTGAGGCATCGTCTGGCAGGCGGCCAGGGCGACGGCGGACAGGCTGACGAGGGCGATGCGGCGAACGGACATGGATACCTCCCTGGGACGGTGCGGCCGGATGCGGGCCTGGAACGACGCTTGCACGAGTATAGGCAGCGCGTCGTGAAGGTCTGACGCGCGAGCCTGCGCGGCGTCAGGATGCGTGCAATATGCGGCGGCCCCGCGGGGCAGGCATCATGCGGCCATGGACGATTCCGTCGACCACCTGGCCCAGGCACTGCGGCAGTTCGCCGACGAGCGCGACTGGGGGCAGTTCCACGCGCCGAAGAACCTGGCCTCGGCACTGATCGTCGAGGCCGGGGAACTGCTCGAGCACTTTCAATGGCTCAGCGAGGAGCAGAGCCGCCGGCTGCCGCCGGAACGGCTGGCGGCGGTGGGTGCCGAGATGGCCGACGTGCTGTTGTACCTGGTCCGCCTGGCCGACGTGCTGGGCGTGGACCTGATCGCCGCGGCGCAGGCCAAGATGGCACTCAACGCGACGCGCTACCCCGTCGAGCGGGCGCGCGGCAGCAGCCGCAAGCACGACGAACCGTGACGCCGTGATCGTCTACCAGTCGAACAAGGCCGAATTCCTGCGTCACGCGCTGGTCGAGGATATCGACCTGGTGATCGGGCGCCAGTTCCGCAGTGCGCTCGGCCACGGCGTCGCCTCCGGCGAAGTCCGGGCCTGGAGGCACTCGTTGCTGGAGATGGCCCGGGTGCTCAGCGATTCGGAGATCCCGGAGGACGCCGGCATCGCGATCGCACTCAGGCTGTCGCGCCATGCGCGTGGCGGCTTGGAACGCATTGCAGAGGTTCTCGATGCGCTGCAGTTGTTGGCCTTGCACCCGCTGATCGGGCGGCCCGCCTCCGGCGGCCAGTGCGAGGTGGTGGTCGCGGCGCTGCGCGGGCAGCGGGAGGCGGGGTTTGGGGAAGGGTGAGCGTCCCTTCGGGCCGCCGAAAAGCACGATGGGCGACTCCCGTCGCCCATCCAGTCAGCCGCTGCGCGGTGGATTCCTTCGGCTTCGGCCGGGCCTAGGGGCCCTTAACTTCCGCCCGGGGGCGGAAGTTAGCCTGCGCCGGAAGACCGATACCGCGCTGTCGCGCGGCGTGCTTACAGCCCGGCCGCAGCCTTGAGGGCTGCGGCTTTATCGGTCTTCTCCCAGCTGAACTCCGGCTCCTCGCGGCCGAAGTGCCCGTACGCCGCGGTCTTCTCGTAGATCGGGCGCAGCAGGTCCAGCATCTGGATGATGCCGCGCGGGCGCAGGTCGAAATGTTCGTTCACCAGCGCGGCGATCTTGTCGTCGGGCATCACGCCGGTGCCCTCGGTGTAGACCGTCACGTTCATCGGCCTGGCCACGCCGATGGCATAGGCCACCTGGATCTGGCACTGGCGCGCCAGCCCGGCGGCGACGATGTTCTTGGCCACGTAGCGCGCCGCGTAGGCGGCCGAGCGGTCGACCTTGGTCGGGTCCTTGCCCGAGAACGCGCCGCCACCGTGCGGGCAGGCGCCGCCGTAGGTGTCGACGATGATCTTGCGCCCGGTCAGGCCGCAATCGCCCTGCGGGCCGCCGATCACGAAGCGCCCGGTCGGGTTGATCAGGAAGCGGGTGCCGTTCAGCCACTCCTTGGGCAGCACCGGCTTGATGATCTCCTCGATGACGGCCTCGTTGAACGAGTCCTTCATCTTCTTCGGTGTCTCGCTCTGGTCGGGGCTGTGCTGGGTGGAGAGCACCACGGTGTCGATCGAGTGCGGCTTGCCGTCGACGTAGCGCATCGTCACCTGGCTCTTCGCGTCCGGGCGAAGGAAGGGCAGGCGGCCGTCCTTGCGCAGCTGCGCCTGGCGCTCGACGAGGCGGTGCGCGTAGTAGATCGGCGCGGGCATCAGCTCGGGCGTCTCGTCGCAGGCGTAGCCGAACATCAGGCCCTGGTCGCCGGCGCCGGTGTTCAGGTAGTCGTCGCTGGCGTGGTCCACGCCCTGCGCGATGTCGTTGCTCTGCTTGTCGTAGGCGACGAGCACCGCGCAGCCCTTGTAGTCGATGCCGTACTCGGTGTTGTCGTAGCCGATGCGCTTGATCGTGTCGCGCGCCACCTGGATGTAGTCGACATGCGCGTTGGTGGTGATCTCGCCGGCCAGCACCACCAGGCCGGTGTTGGTGAGCGTCTCGGCGGCCACGCGGCTCTTCGGGTCCTGCTTGAAGATCGCGTCGAGGATCGCGTCCGAGATCTGGTCGGCCACCTTGTCGGGATGGCCTTCGGAGACGGATTCGGAGGTGAAAAGGAAGTCGTTCGCCACTCTTAAACTCCAGACAGGTTGCAGACGCGTTGCCGGCCTGTGACTTTGCGGAGGAGCGGCGAACGCTTTAGCGGATTTTGTGAGTCGCCCCGCAAGTAGTTCAGTAACTCGGCGACGCCTGGATTTTAGTCGATGCTTTCCTTGTTCCGCTGGCTCTCGCGCCGCCCGCTGTGGCTTCTTCACGCCTTGGGATGGGGGGTCGGCTGGCTCACCTGGGCGCTCTCGCCCACCTACCGGCGGCGCCTGGCCGCGCTGGCGGCGCAGGCCGGCATCGCACCGGCGGCGCGGCGCGCCGCGGTGGGCGAGGCGGGCCGGATGGCGCTGGAACTGCCCTTCCTGTGGCTGCGGCCGGCCGACCAGCCCCTCGGGCCGCTGCTGCGCGTGGAGGGCGCCCAACTGGTCGATGCCGCCCACGCGGCCGGCCGCGGCCTGGTGCTGCTCACGCCGCACCTGGGCTGCTTCGAGATGTGCGCGCAGGCCTATGCCGAGCTCTTCTCGGCGCGCTACGGCCCGATCACGGTGCTCTACCGCCCGGCGCGCAAAGCCTGGCTGCGCGAGGTGACCGAGGCCTCGCGCGCGCGGCCCGGGGTGGCCACGGCGCCGGCCTCGCTGGCCGGCGTGCGGCAGATGATCCGTGCACTGCGGCGCGGCGAGGCGGTGGGGCTGCTGCCGGACCAGGTGCCGCCCGAGGGGCAGGGCGTGTGGGCGCCGTTCTTCGGGCGCGAGGCCTACACGATGACGCTGGCCGCGCGCCTGGTGCAGCAGACCGGCGCGACGCTGCTGCTGGTGTGGGGCGAGCGGTTGCGCCACGGGGCGGGCTACGTGGTGCGCTTCCAGCCGATGGGCGAGGCGCTGCCGGCCGACCCGGCCGCTCAGGCAGAATCCGCCGCCGTCGTGAACCGCGCGATGGAAGCGCTGATCCGGCAGTGCCCGCAGCAGTACCTGTGGGGATACCACCGCTACAAGGCGCCGCGCGCGCAACCCGCCGAATAGAACCGTAGAACTGCGGAGGTCCGTTGGGAACACGCCTGCTGCTGGGCCTGCTGTGGCTGCTGCACGGGCTGCCGCTGGCAGCCCAGGCCGCGGTCGGCCGTGCGCTCGGGGGGCTGCTCTACCGGCTCGCCGGTTCGCGCCGCAAGGTGGCGCTGCGCAACCTCGAGCTGTGCCTGCCCGAACTCGACGCCGGCGCACGCGAGCGGCTGGCGCGCGAGCATTTCGCCTGGCTCGGGCGTAGCCTGCTCGAGCGCGGGCTGCTGTGGTGGGCGCCGCGCGAGCGGCTCAAGCGGCTGATCCACGTCGAGGGCGAGGTCGACCTGGCCGAGCGCAGCGCCAGGCCGGTGATGTGGCTGGTGCCGCACTTCCTCGCGCTCGACGTCGCCGGCGCGGCGGTGCTGCTGTTCCAGAAGCGCCGTGGTGCCTCGATCTACCAGCAGCAGAGCAACCCGGTGATGGACGAGGTGATGCGCCGCGGCCGGCTGCGCCTGGGCAACGCGGTGATCTTCCCGCGCAGCGATTCGGCCAAGCCGCTGATCAGGGAGATCCGCCAGGGCACCGGCTTCTTCAACCTGCCTGACATGGATTTCGGTGCGAAGGACGCCGCCTTCGTGCCCTTCTTCGGCGTGCCGGCCGCCACGCTGCTCGCGCCCAGCCGCATGGCCCGGCTGCTCGACATGGTGGTGCAGCCGGTGATTGCCGAGATGTTGCCCGGCGGGCAGGGCTACCGCGTGCGCTTCCTGCCGCCGCTGGAGGGCTTCCCGACCGAGGACGCGCTGGCCGACACCGCGCGCCTGAACCGCTGGATCGAGGAGCAGATCCGCGCCAACCCGGCGCAGTACCTGTGGGTGCACAAGCGTTTCAAGACACGCCCCGAGGGTGAGGCATCGCTGTACGGCTGAGATAATCCGCCGATGCGATTGCGCTTCACCAAGATGCAGGGCGCGGGCAACGACTTCGTCGTGCTCGACGCCACGCGCGCGCCGCTGGCGCTCACGCCCGAGCAGCACCGCCGCCTGGGCGACCGGCGCTTCGGCGTGGGCGCCGACCAGATCCTCGTGGTCGAGAAGAGCGCCACGCCGGGCGTGGACTTCCGCTACCGCATCTTCAACGGTGGCAGCGGCGACGAGGTCGAGCAATGCGGCAACGGCGCGCGCTGCTTCGTGCGCTACGTGCTCGACAAGGGGCTGACCGACCAGCACACCGTTCGCGTCGAGACCATGAACACGCTGCTCGAACTGCGTGCGCAGGACGACGGCCGCGTGACGGTGGATATGAACGCGCCGGTGTTCGATCTGCCGGCCGTGCCCTTCGAGCCGCACGGCCTGCAGCCGCGCGAGCGCCATGGCTTCGCGCTCTGGCCGGTGCCCGTGGGGGGGCGCATCGTCGA
This sequence comes from Piscinibacter caeni, assembly GCA_003265685.1. Classification (GTDB taxonomy): domain Bacteria; phylum Pseudomonadota; class Gammaproteobacteria; order Burkholderiales; family Burkholderiaceae_C; genus Piscinibacter; species Piscinibacter caeni. Next base: position 6,894 of record QJOU01000038.1, read on the forward strand.
GCTGGCGGTGCTGTCGATGGGCAACCCGCATGCGGTGCAGCTGGTCGATGACGTCGACCACGCGCCGGTCGAGATCCAGGGCCCGCTGATCGAACACGACGTGCACTTCCCGCGCCACGTCAACGCCGGCTTCCTGCAGGTCGTGGACCGCTCGCACGTGCGGCTGCGGGTGCACGAACGCGGCGCCGGCGAGACGCTCGCCTGTGGCACCGGCGCCTGCGCGGCGGTGGTGGCCGGCATCCGCCTCGGGCTGCTCGATCAGCGCGTCGAGGTCGAGGCGCGCGGCGGCCGGCTGACGATCGAGTGGGCCGGCGGCGATTCGCACGTATTCATGACCGGTCCGGCGCAGACCGTCTTCGAGGGGGAGATCGAGCTGTGACGAACCGCATCCAGGGCATCACCGAACAGGACATCGCGGAGTACCTGGCCAACAACCCGGCCTTCTTCGAGCGCCATGCCGAGCTGCTGGGCAGCGTGCAGCTGACCAGCCCCTACGGCCAGCGCACCGTCTCGCTGCAGGAGCGGCAGATGGAAATGCTGCGCGACAAGATCAAGGGCCTGGAGGGCAAGATCATCGAGATGATCCGCCACGGGCAGGAGAACGTCGCCATCGCCGACAAGCTGCACCGCTGGACGCGCACCCTGATGCTCACCGCCAACGCGGGCGACCTGCCCGACGTGCTGGTGGGCGAGCTGAAGCACCAGTTCCTGATCCCGCAGGCCGGCATCCGCGTCTGGGGCGCGGCCGACGCCTTCTCCGGCCTGCCGTTCACGCGCGAGGTCAGCGCCGACATCCGGAGCCTGGCCGGCAGCCTGACGCTGCCCTACTGCGGCGTGAACTCGGGCTTCGAGGCCGCGCAGTGGCTGGAGGATCCGGCCACCGCGATGTCGCTGGCGATGATCCCGCTGCGCCATGGCGCCACGATCGACGCCTTCGGCATGCTGGTGCTGGCCTCGCCCGACCCGACGCGCTACACCGCCGACATGGGCACCGAGTTCCTGCAACGCATCGGCGAGCTGGCGAGCGCCTGCCTGTCGCGGCTTCTTCCGGTCCGTTGAGTGCCGCCGTGGACGACGACATCGTCCGCCATCTGCAATACCTCGAGGTCGAGCGCCGCCTCGCCGCGCGCACGCTGGCGATGTACGGCGAGGCCTTCGGGCGGCTGCGCGAGTTCCTCGCGAAGCAGCCGGTCGAGCTGCGTGCCGTGCAGGTGCACCACGTGCGCCGCTGGGCCGCGCAGCTGCATGCACAGGGCCTGGCGCCGCGCAGCATTGCGATCGTTCTGTCCGCGTGGCGCGGGCTGTACCGCTGGCTGGGCCGCAATGGCCTGGTGGCGCTGAACCCGGTCGACGGCGTGCGCGCGCCCAAGGCCGGCAAGCCGCTGCCCAAGGCGCTGGCGGTGGACCAGGCGGTGGCGCTGGCCGATCACCACACGGCCGAGGCCAACCCGCTGCTCGACGCGCGCGACCACTGCATCGTCGAGCTGCTGTACGGCTGCGGGCTGCGCGTGGGCGAGCTGGTCGGGCTCGATGCCGCGCCGGGCCCGCAGGCCGCCGGCTGGCTGGATCTGGCCGACGCCAGCGCCCATGTGCTCGGCAAGGGCAGCAAGCGGCGCAGCGTGCCCGTCGGCCAGGCCGCGCTCGCGGCGGCGCGGCGCTGGCTCGAACTGCGAGCGCAACTCGCGCGGCCGGAGGAGCCCGCGCTCTTCGTCAGCACCCGCGGCACGCGGCTCACGCCCAGCCAGGTGCGCTCGCGGCTGAAGACCCGCGCGCTGCAGGCCGGGCTGCCGACGCACGTGCACCCGCACATGCTGCGCCACTCGTTCGCCACGCACCTGCTGCAGTCCAGCGGCGACCTGCGCGCGGTGCAGGAGCTGCTGGGCCACGCCAACATCACCACCACGCAGGTCTACACGCGGCTGGACTTCGGCCACCTCTCGAAGGTGTACGACGCGGCGCATCCGCGGGCCCGACGCAAGTAGTCCGGACATGAAGACCATCACGCTGCGCGAAGGCAAGGAGCGCTCGCTGCTGCGCCGCCACCCCTGGGTGTTCCAGGGCAGCGTCGCCAAGGGCAAGGCCGACCCGGGCGAGACGGTGCGCGTGGAGGCGAGTGACGGCCGCTTCCTCGCCTGGGCCTCGTACAGCCCGAGCTCGATGATCCGCGTGCGCGCCTGGAGCTTCGACGAGGCCGAGCGCATCGACGCCGCCTTCTTCGAGCGCCGCATCGCTGCCGCGCTGGCGCTGCGTGCGCGCCTGCCGATCGCCAGCGACGGCGTGCGCCTGGTGCACGGCGAGGCCGACGGCCTGCCCGGGCTGATCGTCGACCGGTATGCCGACGTGCTGTCGGCCCAGTTGCTCTCCGCCGGCACCGAGCGCTGGAAGGCGGTGATCGCCGATGCGCTGCTGGCCGCCACCGGCTGCACGCGGCTGTACGAGCGCAGCGATTCCGGCGTGCGCCAGCTCGAGGGCCTGGCGCCGGCCACCGGCTGGCTGCGCGGCGAAGGCGACACCACGGTGACGATCACCGAACACGGCTGGAAGCTCACGCTCGACGTGGCCGAGGGCCACAAGACCGGCTTCTACCTCGACCAGCGCGACAACCGGAAGCTGTTCGCCGACACCGTGCGGCACTTCGGCTTCGCCCGCGTGCTCAACTGCTACTGCTACACCGGCGGCTTCAGCGTGGCCGCGCTCGCCGGCGGCGCGCAGGAGGTGGTGAGCGTGGACTCGTCCGCGCCGGCGCTCGAGCGCGCGAGTGCGCATGTGTTGCTGAACGGCTTCGAACCCTCGCGCCACCAGGCGCTCGACGCCGACGTCAACCAGACGCTGCGCGAGATGCTCAAGCAGGGGCGCAGCTTCGACGCCATCGTGCTCGACCCGCCCAAGTTCGCGCCCACCGCCGCGCATGCCGAACGGGCCGCGCGCGCCTACAAGGACATCAACCGCCTGGCCTTCAAGCTGCTCGCACCGGGCGGGGCGCTGTTCACCTTCTCCTGCTCGGGCGGCGTGGGGCCGGAGCTGTTCCACAAGATCGTGGCCGGCGCGGGGCTCGACGCCGGCGTGGACGGCATCGTCTATGCCCGCCTGGCCGCCGCGCCCGACCACCCGCAGACCATCACCTTCCCCGAAGGCGAGTACCTCAAGGGCCTGGTGGTGCTGAAGTCGGCAGCTTGAGCCTCGGCGCGAACTTCGCGCGAAACACGCTGAAGAAGGCCTTCAGGTTGCGCACGTTCGCGTCCTGCGTGAACAGCTGCTGCACCAGCGCGTGGTAGGCCGGCATGTCGGCCACCTGCAGCACGAGCACGAAATCCGGCCCCGGCGAAACGCGGTAGACCTGCTGCACCGAGGGCTCGGCCACCGCGCGCGCCTCGAACGCGGCCAGGTGCTCGGCGCCCTGCCGGTCGAGCGTCACCTCGACGATGGCCGTCAGCCCCGCGCCCAGCCGCTCGGGCGAGAGCAGGGCGACCAGCGACTCGATCACCCCCGTCTCGCGCAGCCGCTTCACCCGCCGCAGGCAGGTGGCCGGCGAGGTGTGCACCGCGGCCGCCAGGGCCTGGTTGGTCAGCGAGGCGTCGGCCTGCAGGACGTCCAGGATGCGCAGGTCGGTCGCATCGAGTGTGACTTTTTCGGCGAGTTCAGGCATCTCGTTTGAAAGGAATCTTCACCGTACTCAGGGGGTGGCTGAATATTCCATAGAGGCGCCTAATTTGCAATCACCAGCCGCGCAAGGCTGCCTAGCATCCGAGCCCAGTCGAACCAGCGAGGAACCTGCCCATGTGTGGAATCGTCGGCGCCGTCAGCACGCGCAACATCGTCCCGGTCCTGATCGAGGGCCTGCGGCGGCTCGAGTACCGCGGCTACGACTCCTGCGGCGTGGCCGTGCATCAGGCCGGAGCGCTGCGCCGCGCCCGCAGCACCTCGCGCGTGGCCGAGCTGGAGGCCAACGTCAAGGCCGAGGAAGTGCAGGGCGGCACCGGCATCGCCCACACCCGCTGGGCCACGCACGGTGCGCCGGCGGTGCACAACGCGCACCCGCACTTCTCGCACGGCGCGCGCGCGGCCGCCGGGGCGCCGGGCCGCATTGCGCTGGTGCACAACGGCATCATCGAGAACCACGACGAGCTGCGCGCCGAACTCAAGGCCAAGGGTTATGTGTTCGACAGCCAGACCGACACCGAGGTCATCGCCCACCTCGTGGATCACCTGTACGAGGGCGACCTGCTCGACGCCGTGCAGCGCGCCGTGGTGCAGCTGCGCGGGGCCTACGCGATCGCCGTGTTCTGCCGCGACGAGCCGCACCGCGTGATCGGCGCGCGCGAGGGCTCGCCGCTGGTGCTGGGCATCGGCACCGGCGAGCGCGCCGGTGAGACCTTCCTCGCCAGCGACGCGATGGCGCTGGCCGGCGTGACCGACCAGATCGTCTACCTCGAGGAAGGCGACGTCGTCGACCTGCAGCTCGGCAAGCACTGGATCACTCGGCGCGGCGAGAGCGGCCGCTTCGAGGCCGTGCAGCGCGAGGCGCGCACCGTGCATGCCCATACCGGCGCCGCGGAGCTGGGGCCGTACCGGCACTACATGCAGAAGGAGATCTTCGAGCAGCCGCGTGCCATCGCCGACACGCTGGATGCGGTCGAGGGGATCACGCCGGAGCTGTTCGGCGACGGTGCGTACCAGGCCTTCAAGGAGATCGACAAGGTCCTGATCCTGGCCTGCGGCACCAGCTACTACAGCGGCTCCACCGCCAAGTACTGGCTCGAGAGCATCGCGAAGATCCCGACCAGCGTGGAGATCGCCAGCGAATACCGCTACCGCGACAGCGTGCCCGACCCGAAGACGCTCGTCGTCACGATCACGCAGAGCGGCGAGACGGCCGACACGCTGGCCGCGCTGAAGCATGCGTGCGCGCTGGGCATGAAGCACACGCTGACCGTGTGCAACGTGGCGACGAGCGCGATGGTGCGCGAGTGCGAGTTCGCCTACATCACGCGCGCCGGCGCGGAGATCGGCGTGGCCTCGACCAAGGCCTTCACGACCCAGCTGGTCGGCCTGTTCCTGCTCACGCTCGCGCTCGCGCAGGTGCGCGGCCGGCTGAGCGAGGCGCAGGAGGCCGCGCACCTGAAGGCGCTGCGCCACCTGCCGGTGGCGGTGCAGGCGGTGCTGGCACTGGAGCCGCAGGTGGTGGCCTGGAGCGAGGCCTTCGCGCGCAAGGAGAACGCGCTCTTCCTCGGCCGCGGGCTGCACTACCCGATCGCGCTCGAAGGCGCGCTCAAGCTCAAGGAGATCAGCTACATCCACGCCGAGGCCTACCCGGCCGGCGAGCTGAAGCACGGCCCGCTGGCGCTCGTCACGAGCGCGATGCCGGTGGTGACGGTGGCGCCGAACGACGCGCTGCTCGAGAAGCTGAAGAGCAACATGCAGGAGGTGCGCGCGCGCGGCGGCGAGCTGTTCGTGTTCGCCGACGGCGACACCCGCATCGAGACCAGCGAGGGCGTGCACGTGATCCGCATGCCCGAGCACTACGGCGCGCTCTCGCCCATCCTGCACGTGGTGCCGCTGCAATTGCTCGCCTACCACACGGCCTGCGTGCGCGGTACGGACGTCGACAAGCCCCGAAACCTCGCCAAGAGCGTAACGGTGGAGTGATGCGACTTCGCGTTCAATCGCACTCCTCAGCTTGCAAACCACCTGGAGAGTTCGCTCATAGGTGAATGGCGTTCACTTTGCATTTCCAGGGCTTTGTGGGCATTTTTTGCATTTCCAAGCTTCCGTGTGAGCGGCGGCGAGCTTTGAATCTTGGCGACCAAGCGGGCAAGCGGGTGATGTGTGGAAGCCTGGAAGCCTGGGCAAGCAGGGGCCTTCCTTCACGTCCCGCGAGCAAGGGCCTCTCTAGTGACCTGCCGCTCGGCGAGTTAGCGGGGCACCTCATCGCCGCAAGTAGGCAGCGCGAACCGAGGGACGAGGAGCGCCAAGGCAAGGATGTGCGTTCGAGCCTTCGCAACACGGCGGGTGAAACTGCTTCTCTATCGAATGTTGGCCAGGAGCTTCCTCGCGAGCACGCGGTTTCTGGGATTCGAAGTCGTCTGCATCTCGGCAAGCAGTCGAGTGATAGTTATGGAGGCTTTGGAGAGTTGCAAGCGGCTAACGGCCCACTCCACCGTGCGCTCAAAAAACGCACTCCTCTCTTCAATGAACTCGTTCGGATTCTTTGCTTCTATCACGAGGTGGCGTACGACTCTTGTGGGAATGCCTGTCTCACGTACCAAGTAGTTGATGGTGATCTGGCGCGGCTTTCCTGTCTGCCGCATGCCGTTCGCGCGGGCCGCCTTGAGCACATCGACGACGACGTCTGTTTGCCGCTTCTCTTCTGATCTACGCTTCGAGTCCAGCTGGGATACGAACCACGTTTGGTCACGATGTATCGCGCGAAGAACTGCCTCCTTGCCCCGCGGGCGCAGGGCCGCGCGTCTTCGTACGTCAGGCAAGAGTGCCGCCAGAAGCTCGCGATCGGCTCGCACGGACGGAATAGTCCTATTGGCTTCGCGCACATGGTCTCGCCGAGGAACTCGATGGTCCAACCACTCGTAGTCAAGCACTGCTACTGCCCAGAAAGCGGTGGGCAGAGACCGCCGGAGTGTGAACCAGCGTGCTCCCGGCACTTTCGCTAGGTATTGTTCCAGTCGGTCCTTAGCAACTCCTAACTCCAGTGCGCAGTTTGCCCTTCGCTGTGCCCTCCCTTCAGGAACCTTGGGCATCACCGATCGACGAGTAGCAACTAGCTTCGCGACCTCATCGAAGTCGAGACCGATCCCGACAGCGATCGCGCACAGCACCTTAGGATGCAACGCTGAAAGCGTGACACGGTTCGGTATCGGGTGTGCTGTCGGCTGCGCTTTCGATGCTAAGGCGACAGAACTGCGGAGCAGCCACTGGAGCCAGACATCGCCGAAGACTCCGCGCAACAGGCGGATGGCTCTGTCGTTCCCAACGCTTGGAGGGAGTTCCAGCAAGCAGTCGCGCAAGGTACGCGCTAACGCACTCATGGAAAGAGTACCAGGCGTGGCGTCGAGGCAGGCGAACTCAAAGCAAGCGAGCCTATGTAGCGCGCCAATCTCGGCTGGTGCTGATCCTGAAAGTGTGAGATCCGCGCCGCAGGGGCACCGGGTTGACAACGCGGGCTTCTCACGAGCCGGCACCAGAACGCGTTGGCACGCGTGGCAATGGGACACCAACATAACCCCGTGAAGATGGCAGACGCTTGTGCCGTGAAGCTGGTGCGCGCGGTGTAGATAGGGCTCTGCATAGCGGCCCTGGTCCAGACGCAGACAAGTGGGGCATACCTGAAGCTCGACCCGGCGCATGTAGGAGTGCCGGCTAGGTGTCTTGGCCCCCTGACCACGAATCCATATCGGATTCAGTCGATCCTCCGCAACTGTCGACGTGTCGCCTAGTGCTTGGCTGGCGGCGAAGAAGCACTCCCAGTAGCCGCGAGTCGTGAGAGTCGTGGCGGTGCTCATCGATAGTCGGAACAGACCAAGTAGACGCACGGTCGAGTCCGTATCGTTCGGGTTGTCCATTAGCTGAGGTTCCCAAGCGGCGTGGGTGGTACTACCCGCACGCCTTCGGATCGCAGCGAAGTGGTCATATGCATTGAGCGTGGCGACGCGAGGCAAATAGTTGCCGAGCAACTCATCAGGCAACGGTGCGTCAATGTTTGGGAACATCGCCCGTGAGGTTGGCTGGTTGGGGCGACGCAGCGTCCCTGCCGTCCCACTTCAACGGCATGACTTGAGGGCGGGGCGTGTGCGTGCGCGTGTGACGTCTCTGGCTCATCCGCAGTCTAGGGGTGCGGAGAACAGGCCGCTGCTGTTCAGCAGGCACGCAAACTGACCCGCAACGCAAATCCTTCCTTCAAATGACAAGACTTCCGTCAAACGGAAGAAAACCTGAACTGCAGGCTCCTCGAAGGCCCAGCTTGGGCCTTCAGACGCGAGAGGTGTTGTCGCCAACTCTCGGGACGGATATAAGTGGCTTCTCGACGTATCGCCGCGCGCCGAAGAACGTTCTGCACGTACGTACGCACATGTTCCCGAAAATTCTTCGTAGGTAACTACAAGCATGCGCAATCGAGATCGAGTTGTAGAGAATATCTGCGCTTCCATGCGCGAGCTCGCAACGGCGGAGTCGGTGCAGTCGACGCTGATTCACTCCTACTAGGCAACTCGTGGCGAACAACGTGCTTAGTTCGCTTCGGGCACAGGGAGTCAGTTCTGGTAGCCAAGAATCGGCGGTGATGTGTGTGCGGCGTGCTGACGAATGGGCGACTAAACATCTAGTGCCCAAGCTGCCAACTATCGTCGAACCACATCTCGATGAAGTGCTTGGATCTTGGCTTGCGCGTCTCTCGCTCTACAACGGGCCGCGAGTGTGGGACTCCTTCACCAGCCGGGTCGGCTATGGCCGACTGCGTGACGAACTCTTCAATCTCTTCGAGTACAGCAAGAGTGTCTGCGAACTCTTCGAGGCGCTCGGCACCGACTGGGTAATGGCGAGTAGTCGAAGAGCGCCTCGGCGGCGACTGAGTGCAAGGCTTTCCTGACCAATCGAGAACGCGAGTCCAGAGAATCTTCCTCAAAATGGAAGTTTTCGCGTCTGATGGAAGAATTGCAAGACGGCCTATCCCCGAGAACGGGAAGACAACGCTCAAAGAGGGAGAGAGACTTCTCGTTCGGCTGCGACTCGGCTATAAGGTTCCGTCTCGATGTGCGAGCACACCTCGATGAACGTTCAGGTAACGCCCGAACGGACTCATGCAGAGAAGGAGTCGGAATGAACAACTTGGTCACCAGGCAACTGATCGAAGCTGCGATGCGCAGGAATCCGTTCATCAGCCGGTCTTTAACTGGCTCTTCCGCGCGAGAAGCATGGGATTCTAGGGCTGGCGGTTTCGCGATCATTGGCCCTACGGGGGCAGGAAAGTCCGCTTTGGTCAAGACTTATCTCGAATCGTATTTCACAACTGGACTGCGCGAACACTGGGCCGTAAGCCTCACCTACACCGAAGTGGCACCGCGAACGGCGGTGCTGCTCGTCATCAATCTCTGGGACCGGCTGGTCATCGAGATTGCGTGCGATGCCCTGATGCCGGAGTGGCGTGTCGTCGACACCCTCGTGAAGCTTGCCGACCGTCGCGGTAAGCCGCATTCGATACTCTTGGACTCGAATATGCTCTGTCAGGATCTTACGGGCTGGGCGAAGCGCAACGACATCGAGCTGCGCCTGCTCGCGTCTGTCTGTCCGGGCATCCCCGATCCGGCCGAGCGTGCTTTGAGCGGACCTCGACAATGAGAAGTCGTGATGGACGCCTCCAATGACGTGGAACGGCGGCACCGGTCCCGAGATTGAGCATGCGCCGAGTCATGTACTTCGGCCTAGCTGAGACGAGCGAAGTTGGTTGGTCGAGTAGTCGAACAGAATGAGAACTGCCGGTGGCGATGCCGAACTGTGGGAGAACTTCGACCCGTCGACGCTGTCCCAGTACGTACGAACGCGGAAACAGATTGGCCGACGCTGGGTGAGCGGAGAGGCCGCTTCGGCGACGCTTGCGCGCACGGTCGGCGACACCGCAGCCACTTGGCTTTTGGACCAGGTTGAGAGTGATCTCTCGTGGCTGACCGGTGGAGAACTAGTCCCCTCAGCCTGGCGCTTGTGCGTCCTTCAAAGCTCCAGCTGCTATCTTGTTCCTGCCGTCGCACCGGAATTTCGCCTTCACCGCGACGATCGGCACTTCGACCGCGAAATGTCAGCAGACGCAGCGGGTCTATGTGCGACACTCTTTTGCCTGAATCGGCTCGGCCACCTCATGGCTGATCAGATGCCGTTTTCTCCGGGGAAGTGGGTCAAGCCAGAGCGCAAATTTGTTGCGTTCAGCCACCTTCACCCGGAGGCACGAGCGATATGGGCGGTGCTCAACTAGAAGCATTGCCGGCGGCCTGGCAAGCGGGAGGCTGGCGGGCTCCTGACGTTCAGGCTCAGCTCGAAGGCTGCACCGCTTTGATCACGGCGATGGTTGCGAGGTCGGTGATGTGAGAGCCGGCAAGCTGAAGAAAGGGTCCGCTTAGGACCTGGCCGTCCGTGGTTCGAAATGCGAATGCTGTGCTGCCACCACGGTCCCAGTCGCGGCCTTCCAGAATCTCTGTGATCTGCGCCGCTTTCCACACCCCAGTTCCACTGCACCAAGCGGGCAGCATGCAGGCAAGCTCGACGAGCGTCCCGCTCTCGTTCTCCCTGGCGGCCGCAACCACGTCAGAGTCCCAACAGAAGCAGATCGTCGTTCTGGCGAGCTCCTCTCCCGAATCGCTCGCGAAGGTGGCGATGAACCAGGGCAGCTGACCGAACAGCCGCATCGCTCGCCAATGACCAGCAGTTGGAGAGACGCGAAGGCCCGCGGGAACATCGAATTCGAACTCCGGAAGTGAGACAAACATGGCTGGACGATCTTCCCTTGCTGGGTTATTAATAACTCAGAGCACGATCCTCGGTGGGAAGCTTGCGCGTTGCAAGCGCGACGACGCCATCTCCGGGTGTGCGCACCGGGAATGAATTCGCCTTTCGCATACGCGTGAGCACAACGAAGCTTGGCCAGAGGTACGAGGACGCCCGTTCGACGGGGCTCCGCATCGATGTTCTGGGATCCTTGCTTCGTGCGGCGCGCTACGCAGCGCGTCTACGTCAGGTAGATCTTGCTGAGTGCTTGGGCTTGAGCCAAACGGTTATCAGCAACGTCGAGCGAGGAGCCCGCCCGCTCAGCGTCATGGAGCTGAGGGATTGGCTTCGTGCGCTTGGAGTCGACTTTGTTCAGTTCGCTGACCGGCTGGATAGATCGTTGACCGATGGGCCGGCGAGCCCGGTTGCGGCTGCCCGGCCGGTAGCCAAGAGGCGACGAAAGCTTTGAGTTATAAATAACGTGGTGCCAGAAGGACGAAGCATGGACGCTCGCCTGGATGGCAATCCGGCGGCGAACGACTCTTCCTCGTGGGCGACCCAAGGGCGCACTAAGCTTCGATGCGGAAGTCGCACAAGCATTTGGCGGCGTCTTGAGGAAGGCGCGTGTAGCTGCCGAGATGTCGCAGGAGGCCCTCGCCCACTTGTCACGGGTGGAGAGGTCGTATCTTGGTCGGATCGAGCGAGGACAAAGTCAACCGACGTTGCTTGTGATCCTCAAGGTTGCCGCTGCCCTGGGATGGGATGGAGCCATGTTGGTGGCCGCTACGGAGGACGCGATGAAGTCGTGAGCCACGTCTCTGGGAGATGATCGCCTCGTCCGTGTGTCGAGCACCGCGACACGTTCACAGGAGAGTGACAGTGGCGCAAGACCTACATGCGATGCAGGGCGACGATCAAGGCGCAGTGTTGTCGCCTGAAGAATTGGAGGAGCTTGAGGCAGCCCTTGCCGACGACCAGGCGGGCAACGTAGTCGCGGGCGAAGAGTTCCTCCGCGGCCTTCGCGCATCACTAGACCCATCTGCGGCAGGATGAGCTCGCCCGACGCTTTCTTCGGGGCAACCAACGAAGCGCTCAGGCGCTACAGTGCGCGCATGCAGCCGACCGATGTGCCCGATGTTTCCGCGCTGGTGGCGCTCGTCGGGCGGGTCGTGGTCGAAAGTGGCGGTCCGGCAGGCTTCGACGCGCATGCCTGGACTACCCGCTGGCTTTCTAGGCCGGCGCCTGCCCTTGGCGGGAAGCGCCCGATGGAGTACATGGGAACTCCCGAAGGCAGGGCGCTTCTCGCAACGTTAGTCATGCGGATGCAGTCGGGCGCGTACACCTGACCCGCGTGCATCTCGCGGCCCCTCAACACAGTGCGAGCGGGGTTGGAGAGGCTGCCGCCCAGTCCCGGAGTTCGAGCAGATCGCGACACGGTTCGACTACCGGCGCGTCCCCGGGTGTTAATTTGCAGAGCGATTGGCATCGACACATGGCTGCGCGTGCCGAGCCTCCCATCCAAGCGACCAAGACCCTCACGAAGCACATCGCGCTAAGCGTGCTATCGCGATAACTATTGTTATCGCACTACCCACTTCAAACCGCTAAACTGGCAGCCATGAAATCCGCGCAGGCGCTCGCACTGGTCGCCCCAGGCGAGGAGGGCTTCCCGTCGGCGGACGAACTTGCCGCCCTGCGCGCCTGGTATGCGGGTTTGACGGCGCGCGAATCGGTCCAGCGGTACCTCGGTCGGCAAAAGGCCAGCGGGCAGTCGTCGCGCTCGATGCTGTCGAACGTGCGACGGAAGCTGGCGCGGCATGCTCGGGCTCGCCAGCGCGATGACTTGGCGGAGGTCTTCGAACATGAGGCTGCTGATCGCCTGGGGCGTGCTCGCAGCGCCGTGCACACGATCGAGGTCCTCCGGCACTTGCCGGTGCCGCAGCCCGCGATCTCAGATGCAGTGGCGGCATGGCTGCCTGCGCGCGTATCGGCGGCGTTGAAGCGAGCCGGGATCGAGTCACTCGCCGACCTGACAGTTCGTGTGCCGCGACGTCGACAGTGGTGGACTGCTGTCCCCGGTCTGGGAGTGACCGCGGCGCGACAGGTCGAAGCGTTCTTCGCCCGCTACCCCGATCTGACCGCGCGTGCTCAAGCACTCATCAAGGCATCGGCTCCGGTCCTGAGACCGTGGGAGCAGTTTGTCGTTCCAACGGATATCGACGGATCGAGTGGCACGTTTCGGGCCCCCAGGGCTACCTGCGCACTCGATGCGAACAACGACTTCTCTGCAGTGGAAGCGTGGCTGACGCTCCAGGAGTCACCGGCGACGCAGCGCGCCTATCGGAAGGAGGCGGAGCGGCTGATGCTATGGGCGATCCATGAGCGGGACCGGGCATTGTCGTCTCTGACGACTGAAGATGCGATCGCGTACCGGGCCTTTCTACGCAAGCCCATGCCCCGCGACAGATGGGTCGGGCCGGCGCGTCCGCGTTCGTCGCCAGAGTGGCGACCTTTCGCCGCTCCGTTGTCGGCTAGGTCGGTGGCGTACGCGCTGTCGGTGCTCGGCGCGCTGTACCGCTGGCTGATCGAGCAACGCTACCTGTTGGCCAATCCGTTCGCTGGGATCAAAGTCAAAGGGGGTAAGCAAGGTGCCCCGCTCGACGCACAGCGAGGGTTCTCGACCTATGAATGGTCACTCGTCCGCGAGGCCGCGGAGCACCTGGAGTGGACTGATGACTGGAGCGAGTCGGCAGCTCAGCGCCTGCGGTTCCTGCTGGACTTTTGGCGTGCAACGGGACTGCGACCAAGCGAGATGGTGGGAGCCAACCTGGGGCACATCCGGCGTGACGACCACGGGGATGACTGGGTTCACGTGCTTGGGAAGGGACACAAGGAAGGGGATGTTGCGATCCCTCTTTCGGCCATCGGTGCGCTCGAGCGGTACCTCTCGCAGCGGGGCCTGCCAACGACGCGTACACGCTGGCACCCCAACACGCCGCTCGTCCCTTCGCTTGAGGGTGAGGGCGGGATCACGGCACCTCGTGTCTGGGCGGTATTCCGCCGATTCTTTAGTCAGGCCGCGCAGCATCTTCAGGAGGCGGCACCCGGCACCGCGCAGAAGTTGCTTCGAGCAACACCGCATTGGCTTCGACATACGCATGCGACACACGCACTGGAGGCCGGCGCCGAGTTGACAACCGTGAGGGACAACTTACGGCATGCGTCTGTGGCCACGACGTCGGTGTACCTCCATACGGATCAGGCGCGACGATCTCGTCAGATGAGAGAGGCGTTTCCCGCGTAGCGACGCCGCCAGCCCGGGTCGCAATTGGAGCTTTAGACTGATCTGAGTCACTCAATCGCCGCCACCGAACGACCTCTCTCGCGCAAAGCGGTCACCCAAGGGCTCGCGGCACCGATGTCGGCTCCGCCTCTGTCAGCAGTCGGTCGCCGTCCCGCGGCGGCGGGCGCGACCCTTCAACGACTGCTGTCCCGACCGAAGGCCGGCAGGACTCGACCGAGGCTGTGTGAGAACTCGCTGACCCAAGCATTTGGAACGGCCACTGCGGCGAGGGCCGCGGCCGCACAGCGCGTTGAGTTCTGGGCGAAGGGCCTTCGCCCTACGCCCTCATCGCTGCCATCAGCGGCCCGGCGCCGAGGATCTTGATCGTCCGCTTCAGGTTGTAGGCCAGAACCTGCAAGCTCATCTCGGTTCGCACCCGCGGCATTGTCTTGGTCAGGAAGTGACTCGGCCCCATCCAGGCCTTGAGCGTTCCGAACACGTGCTCGACGGTCTGTCTTCGCAGCTTCATGGCCTCAGGGGCACCCTCCAGCCGCTGTTGAACGACATCCAGGATGTCTTCGTGCTCCCAGCGAGCGATGCGCCGGTACTTGCCCTTCGTGCACCGCGGCTTCATCGGGCACTGCGGACAGTCTGAGGACCAATACTTGTGCTGGGTCTTGCCCGCTTCCTCTGTGGTGAAGCGGTAAATCGCGATCTTCCCGGCGGGACACCGGTACTCGTCGTTCTTGGCGTCGTACACGAAGTCCCGCTTATCGAAGAGACCTTCGGCCAGGTTGTTCGAGGTCATGGGCTTGGGCACGACAGCGGCCACACCCGCACGCTCGCACTCCAGGATCTCGTAGCCTTCGTAGTAGCCGCGATCGGCCAGCGCGATCAGTTCGTCTTCCCCAGCGGCCGCCTTGGCTAGCTTGGCCATACCGGCGAGCTGGTCCCGGTCGTGGCCTACGTTGGTCACCTCGTGGGCCACGATGAGGTGGTGCTTGGCATCGACTGCAGCTTGAACGTTGTAGCCCACGATGCCCGTGCCTCGACCGCTGGTGGCCATCGAGCGTGCGTCGGGGTCGGTCAGGGAGATCTGCCCATCCTCGGACGCCTTCATCTGCTCACCGATCGCCTCCAGCGCCTGCATCTGCTGTTTGACCTTGGCGATCTTGTCCTTGAGGTGAGCGACCCGGCCGGGCAACACAGCGGTTGCGTCGCGGTCGGCGCGATCGAGCTCGACCAGGTAGCGCTTGATGCTGTCCTCGAGCTGCTCGATGCGGGCTTGCAGCTTGCGGTCGGTGAAGTTCTTGTCGCGGTTGTTGACCGCCTTGAACTTGCTGCCGTCGATGGCGACGATGCCGTCGGTGAAGAGCTTCATCCGGCGGCACAGCAGCACGAACTCCTTGCAGACCTTGCAGACCTTGCGGATCGCCTCGCCGTTGTCGCGGCGGAAGTCAGCGATCGTCTTGAAGTCCGGTGCCAGACGCCCGGTGAGCCAGATCAACTCGAGGTTGCGTTGCGATTCGGTCTCCAGGCGGCGGCTGGACTGCACGCGGTTGAGATAGCCGTAGACGTAGATCTTGAGCAGGGTCGCCGGGCCGTACCCGGGCCGGCCCGTTGCAGCCGGATAAGCGCGCTCGAAGCCCAGCTTCCTCAGATCGAGCTCATCGACGAAGACATCGATGACGCGGACTGTGCTGTCCTCGTGGATCCAGTCATCGCGTCGCTCGGGGAAGAGCGCGCTCTGCGTTCGATCCTGCCCTTCGACGTACCGTCCCATCGATCACTCCCGCCGGTCTGACGGGCGCTATGACATCGGTCGAGGCAAAGAGTTTCCACACGGCCTCGACCCATACCAGCCCATCGGCGCGCTCCGAAGCTGCCCGACGACCGGGCTGGATCCTTCACGTTCCGTATCTGCGAAGATGCTGCTCGTGGCCTCCGGCGGTCGGCCATCAACCGCCGTTGATGTGGGGCGGCTTCCGGGGCTTCATCTTCCGAGTGCGCGCCGGAGGCAACCCGCTACATGCTCGCCGAGCGACTGCCGCGGGCTGCCGCGCAGGCAGTCAGAATCCAGCTGCCTGCCCGTCGAAGCGCGACTCGCTGGCGCCGGCCCAGCCGCCGCCCGGCAGTCGCATGATGGCTTGGTAGCCGCCGTAGAACACCGTACGGCCAAGGCGGTGGCGCCGGAAGACCAGTGCACGCAGGGTCGCTTCCGGGAAGCCGCTCTCGAGGTTGACGGTGCCGCCGTCGGTCAGGGTGCCGCCGGTCGGCCCCGCGTCGCCCAGTTCGCTGTCCCAGTAGATGCGAGGCGCGTCGCCGGCCTCCTGCAGGTTCATGCCGAAGTCGATCAGGTTGATGGCGATCTGCACGTGGCCCTGTGGCTGCATGTCGCCGCCCATCACGCCAAAGCTGACCCAGGGTTCGCCGTCCCTGGTGATGAAGCCCGGGATGATGGTGTGGAACGGCCGCTTGCCGGGCGCGTACACGTTGGGGTGCGCCGGGTCGAGCGCGAACTGCTGGCCACGGTCCTGCAGGATGAAGCCCAAGCCCTCGGGCGCCATGCCGCTGCCCATGCCCGCGTAATTGCTCTGGATCAGCGAGACCATGTTGCCGTCGGCATCGGCCGTCGTCAGGTAGACGGTGTCGGCGCCCTTCAGGGACAGGCCGGGCTCGACCGTGCGCCGTGCCCGCTCTGGGTCGATCAGTGTGCGGCGCTTTGCGGCGTAGTCCTTCGACAGCAGCGCGTCGACCGGAGTCTTGAAGAACGCGGGGTCGGCATACAGGCGGGCGCGATCGGCATACGACAGCTTCAGCGACTCGACCACCCAGTGCACATGGTCGACGCTGCCGAAACCGGCCCTGGGCAGGTCGAACGCCTCGAGCAGGTTCAGCGTCTGCAGCGCAGCGATGCCCTGCCCATTGGGCGGCAGTTCCCAGATGTCGTGGCCGCGATAGCGCACCGATACCGGCTGCACCCATTCGCCGCGGTGCTCGGCCAGGTCCTCGGCGCTCAGGTAACCGCCCTGGCGCTTCATGTACTCCGCGATGCGGCGGGCGATGTCGCCGCGGTAGAAGGCCTCGCGGCCACCGCGTGCCAGTGCCTCATAGGTGTCGGCCATGTTCGGGTTTGTCCAGTGCTGGCCCTTGCGCGGCCCTTCGCCGTCCCGGGTGAACTGCTCGCGGATGCCGGGGTACTTCAGCAGGTAGCGCAGGTTGCGTTGCCAACCGATGGCGATGATCTCGCTGACGGGGAACCCTTCGCGCGCATAGCGGATGGCCGGCGCCAGCACGGCGCCCATCGGCAGCCTGCCGAAACGGGCATGCAGCGCAAACCAGCCGTCGACGGCGCCTGGCACGCTCACCGGCAGCGGGCCGAACTCGGGGATCTCCTTCGCCCCGAGGCGGTCGAGTTCGGCCTTGAGCGACTCGTAGCTCAGCGCCATCGGCGATCGGCCGCTGCCGTTGTAGCCCACCAGCGTCCGGGCTTTGGCGTCCCATACGAGAGCGAACAGGTCGCCGCCGATGCCGGCGCCCGTGGGCTCCATCAGTCCCAGCGCGGCGTTGGCGGCAATCGCAGCGTCCACCGCGCTGCCGCCCTGGCGCAGGATGTCGAGCGCTACCTGTGTGGCCAGCGGCTGGCTGGTGGCGGCCATCGCGTGCGGCGCCAGCACTTCTGAACGCGTCGCGAACAGCGCACCGACTGGGCGATCGGCTGCCGCGGCCTGCACCGTCCAGATGACGAGCAGGATCGCCCGCAGCCAGCGTCCTGTCTTGCGTGTCGTTGTCATGCTGTTGCTCCCCGTCGTGGTGCCCGTGGAACCCTCGCCTGTCCGGCGGACATTGTTCCTGAATCGTGGACGCGGCGCCGCGCGGCCGTGCCTCGGGGACCGACGACTTCAGACCTTCGTTCCTATAGAGTCTCGGGCTCGCGCCTGCGACGCGCTCGAAAGGTCGCCATGAAGATCTCCAGTCTGGCCTGCGCGTGCTTTCTGCCGCTGCTCGCCCCTGCAATGGCCTCGGCCCAGAGCTCGGGCGCAGACGATCGCCAGCTCACCCCGCCGCGGTCGATCACATCCAACTCCAATCCGAAAGCTCGCCCCATCCCGATCGATGATCTCTACTACACGCGCTCGGTGGTCGACGCGTCGTGGTCTCCGGACGGGAAGGAAATCGCCTTCTCGATGGACATGTCCGGCCGGTCGAACCTGTGGAAGGTCAGCGCCGCAGGCGGCTGGCCGATCCAGCTGGTCCAGTCCGACGAGCGGCAGCGTGGTGCCACATGGTCACCCGACGGCAGATGGATCGTTTTCCAGCAGGATGGGGGCGGCAACGAGCTGTGGGACATCTTGGCCGTCCCTGGCGAGGGCGGCGAAGTCGTGAACCTGACCGGCTCGGCCGACATCGCCGAGGAAGCGCCGCGTTGGTCGCCGGACGGCCGGACCATCGCGCTGAACGTCAAGGCCAAGACAGGCACGCAGTTCGATCTCGCGCTCCTGGACTGGGCCAGCCGCAAGATCCGCCAACTGACCCACGAGCGCTCGCCCGACCGCTCCTGGAGTTCCGTCGCCTGGAGCGCGGACGGCAAGACCCTGTACGCCAATCGGACCGAGGCGACCGAGTCCGACGGTGATGTATTCGCGATCGATGTCGCGACCGGCAAGAGCACCAACCTCACGCCGCACCAGAGCAACGTCCTGCACGTCGCGTCCTCGCTGTCGCCCGACGGCAAGTCCTTGCTGATCAGCTCCAATGCGAGGGGCGGCTACCAGAACGTGGCCATGCTCGACATCGCCAGCGGGCAGTTGACCTGGGTGACGGACACGCGGTGGGAGGCGAACGCCGGAGACTTCTCCCCTTCCGGCCAATCGCTGACCTACACCTTGAATGCGGATGGCCGCAGCGACGTGTACCAGGTCGACATCGCCACGCGGCGCGCCGAAAGGATGCCGATGAAAGCCGGCATCAACAGGCTGGGTGCGACTCAGGGCTCTTACGCACCTGGCGGAGACCGGCTTCTGCTCTCGCACGAGAGCTCGGGCGAGCCGGCGGACTTCTGGGTTCACGACACGGTGTCCGGCCGCGACACGCAGCTGACCCATACCGCCATCGCCAGCCTCGGCTCCGCCGCCATGCCCGAGGCGCAGATCGTCCACTACAAGAGCTTCGACGGGCTGACCATCAGCGCGCTGCTGTGGATGCCGTTCAACCTACAGCGCGACGGCACCCATCCCGCAGTGGTGCTGCCGCACGGCGGGCCGACCTGGCAGATGAAGGACTACTGGAGCCCGGACATCGCGGCGCTGGTGTCCCGCGGCTACATCTGCATCGCGCCCAACGTGCGCGGGTCGACCGGCTACGGCATGGCGTTCCAGCGCGCCAACTACCAGGATCTGGGCGGCGGCGATCTGCAGGACGAGGTCCACGCCGCGAGCTTCCTGACGGAGACGGGCTACGTCGATCCGAAACGGATCGGCATCACCGGCGGCTCGTACGGCGGATACATGACGATGATGGCGATTGCCAAGACGCCCGACCTCTGGGCGGCCGGGGTGGAGGTGGTCGGCCCGTTCGACTGGATGAGCATGCTCAAGCACGCCGACCCGCTGGTGGCTCAGTACATCCGAAGTCTATTGGGAGATCCGGTGAAGGACGCGGACATCTACCGCAAGTCCGCCCCGATCACCTACATCCGCGATGTCAAGGCGCCGTTGCTGGTCCTGCAGGGGGACAACGACCCCCGAATCCCCAAGGAGGAAGCCCTGCAGGTCGTCGACTTGCTGAAGAAGGACGGCAAGGTGGTGGAAGCGCACTTCTATCCCGCTGAAGGCCACGGCTTCCACAAGCGTGAGAACCAGATCGATGCCACGCGCCGCACGGTGGAGTGGTTCAACAAGTATCTAAAGGCCAAACAGTAGCGTCGATACCCAACGCAGGACGGAGCGCACTCGGCGTAACCCAGCGAAAGGGCCAACGAACGACTGCTTCGCGTCAGCGAATCAGCGACGACGAGGAATGTCGGTCCAGGGTCGCCACATGACCCACCCCTGCCAAGCTGACCGCCGGATAGCAGCCCTTCAAGTACTGGAACCCAGAAGCAGTCCTTCGTCGGCGGTGCGGTCGACCCCACACCGGAAGTTCCCACCAACGCCTTGAACCGCCGGAGATCGGCCGCTCGACGACGGACCGAGTCGCATGCGCACTGCGCACGAGAGCTGCGTCATCGACGAGGTGCGACGCCCAGGATTCTTTGCAGCACCTCGGCGTCGTCCGGCAACAGCCCAACCTTGGCGATTCGCTGCGTCAGCGTTGCCCAGTTGCGGTCGACCGCGAAGACCCGCCGGAACAACGGTAGCGAATCGTTCAGCCGACCCATGTTGACCAGCGCAACCGCGTGCCAGTACATCATTTCGGCGTTCTCGGGCATGAGGCGCGAGGCCGCCCGATACGACGCCAATGCGGCCTCGCTGTCCTTGGCCTCCATCGCTTGGTCGCCCGCATTCATGAAGTTGTAGGCGCGCTGCACCTTCGCCAGACGCCGCAGTTCTCTCAAGGGCTCGGCGCTGTCATCGACCCGCACGTCGAACAGCCGGTCGCCCAGACCTCCAGTCGCCTTGGCCGCGACCACGATCAGCGCTGCGGACTGCTTGCCGCGGATGTCACCGCCGGCTGCCTGAGCCGCATCGAGCGCCGCGAGCAGCCGCTCGGCAAGGTCGCCCTTGGTGCTTTCGAAGGCACGCGCCATCGACGGCCAGACCTTGTCATTGAGCATCATATTGGCCTGGGCCGAGAATTCCGCACCGGTGACGTGCCCTGCGGCCGCGATGTTCTTCGCACCGGTGTGGGCCGCCACCCGGCCTTGCGCATCGATCATCGCCACCTGTCGCACGTCGCGTCCGTCGTCGGAGGCAAGCAATGCGGCAAGCGCCTCGGGCGCACTCTTGCCAGAGCGCATCATCTGAAGGCCTTCTCGACCGTACTTGAGGTCCGGGAACGACTGAGTCGCCACCGCACCGACGCCTGCCTCGGCCCAGGGCACGACAGGTCCAACGCCGAACCAGTGCGACTGGACCGCCACGCCGATCTGGCCGGTCGCCGCATCGCGGGCCACGATGGAGAAGGTGTGTATCGGGCGTGATGGTCGGCCTGGATCGGCCGCAGCGGTCACCAGATGCATGGAAACGAGCGCAAGAGTTGCCGCACGCGCAAGACCTGATCGCATGTCATCCTCCGTCATCTCTGTGTCGCAAGCAGCGGCGACACGTCCCTGTGGGAACTGTGGCGTCAGTGGCTCGCTATCACAAGCCCAAGAGAATTCTCCGCCAAGTGACACGCGGTGCGCAGTCCGCTCGTACAACGATGGCGCAGCGCCATACCCGCCGCCGCGGAGTCTCCTTTGGGTGACTGCGTGGTTGCCTGACCGGCTGCTTCAGGGCGGCGAGATCGGCACAGTGAATGTCGCTTCAGGGTCGAGTCCGTCTGCTGACGATGGACCGCTTCTCGGCTGCCCAACCTCAACGGCTGCTTTGCGGCGGTGAACTCGGCGCGGCGTCGGTCAAGACCCGACCCAAAGGAGCCGGTGGGCGAGACAGAAGGATCGCCCGAAACCAGTCAAACGACGGGGGGCCGTGCCAGCAAAGCCGCGGCCCCACGATTCGCAACTCGACGCACCGGCCTCAGTTCAGCGCCCGCTTGGGCTGGCACGCCTCGTTTGGCCGTGCGACCGCCCGTGGCACGCGCTGCAGGCCGTCGAGTACTCGGTCGGCATCGAGGGAGCGGATCGGGATGGCCGCATCGCGCGGGATGAGGCCCTGGGCGATCAGGTTCTCATAGCGCAGCGCACACACTCGCAAGAACGATGAGAAGTTGCCGACCGCACCGCGGTCGGCCACCAACTCGTCGTAGAGCTTCTCGATCAGCTGCGCAGCCGTCATCCCGTCGCGGCCGGCGATCTCGTCCAGCACGGCCCAGTGCAGGTTCTCCAGCCTGAGGCTGGTGACCACACCATGGAGCCGCACCGATCGCGTACGGCTCTCGTAGCTGCTGGGGTCAGCGCTGATGAAGATCTTGCACATGCTGGGGCTCCCGATGGCGTGATTCCGCGGAATGCTAGAGGCTGATGCGTGTGCCGAGCGCTGTCAGGAACTGGCCGATCCACGCTGGGTGTGCAGGCCAGGCCGGCGCGCTCACCAAGTTGCCGTCGGTCACGGCGGCATCGATGGCAATGCCCATGTACTCGGCGCCGGCCAGCTCAACCTCGACCTGACACGCCGGGTAGGCGCTGAGCTTGCGCCCCTTGATCATGCCAGTCGCTGCCAGCAGCTGTGCGCCGTGGCAGATGGACGCCACGGGCTTGTTGCTGGACAGGAAGTGCCGGGTGATCTCGATCACGCGGGTGTTCATGCGCAGGTACTCCGGCGCGCGGCCGCCGGGCACCACCAACGCGTCGTACTTGGCGGGGTCGATCTCGGCAAAGCTGGCGTTCAGGGTGAAGCGATGCCCGGGCTTTTCGCTGTAGGTCTGCTGGCCCTCGAAGTCGTGGATCGCCGTCATCACGTAGTCGCCGCTCTTCTTGTCGGGCGCCACGGCGTGCACGGTATGGCCCACGGCCTGCAGTGCCTGGAAGGGCACCATCACTTCGTAGTCTTCGCCGAAATCACCGCACAGCATCAGGATCTTGCTCATCTGAAGGTCTCCGTTTCAGGACGTTGAGCCGCCATTGTTCGCGGCTGGCGCCGGCAAAGGTAGTAGCGGCGTATCGGGCGGGACGTGGTTTACCCTGATCAACGACCTCTGGTCGCGCCGGACTCCGAGAGAGTGACTTCCCCTGCTCCAGCCCAGCGAGGCACCGAGACGACCCTGCCTCAGATCTGCCGCCCAGACTGGCGACGCTGTGGCGCAAACGCGCGACGAGCAACCATCCGCGAATCGGCGGTGTCCATCCAGACGACGGCTGTCGGTAGGTGAGCCCCTGCCCGCTCATCGCCGCGCTGATGGTCGCCGACGCACAGGCCGGCTGACGCGCAGTCGGGGACGAGGGCGACGAGCCGCGAGGGACGCCCAGACGTCGCAGCGAAGCTCGCATAGGGCGCGCAACTGTCCGGATCGAGTCCCCGCGCGAGCATCTAGCCGAGGCGGCACGCAAGCCATGGCTCTTCCTCGACCAAGCCGCTGGAGCGGCTCATGACGGAAGTCAAGCTCCGCTGCCGGCGGGCGGGATAACCTGCGCCCAGGAAGAGGCGTGGAGCGCCTCCTCGGTGGATCTGCAATGCGTGCGCGAGAGGATAACGATGGTGCATCCACCGCTTCCGTGGCCCCGCCGCGACGCTTGCGCTCGTCGCGGCAACCCGTGCCGCAGGCGGGTTCGGACGCGCCGTCCATGAGCCGCAGCCGGCTGGCGCTGTTCGCACTTGTCGCCGTGTTGTCGGTCGCGGCTGCGACCGGCGCGTACCGGCGCTTTGCCATGGCGACCGACGTGCCGGTGGTGCTTGCCACGCCGGGCGCCGTGGCCGCCCGCGTGGTGGGGCCGGGCACGGTCCAGGCACGCGTTCCCGTCACACTCAGCGCCCGCGTCGGCGCTACGGTCAGTCGGGTCCACGTCGACGTCGGCGATGCGGTGCGCAGAGGTCAGCTGCTCGTGACGCTCGACGACCGGGACCTGAGCGCGCGCCGTGGTGTCGTGTCCGGCCAGCAGGAGGCCTTGCTGCGCAGCGTCGAAGGCGCTCGTGCCGCGCTGGCCAAGGCGCAGGCCGACCTCGATCTCGCCCGCAGCAGGCAGCGTCGCGATCTCGAGCTGCTGGCGCAGGGCTTCGTCTCGCGGGCCGTGCTCGACGCGTCCAACGCTGCACTCGACGCAGCGGCTGCGGGCGTGGACGCCGCACGGGCGACCCTGTCCGCACGCGAGGCCGATGTCCGCACCCTGGTGCAGGAGGCCCGCTATGCAGACACCGTGCTGTCCTACACGCGCATCGTCGCGCCGATGGACGGCATCGTGGTGCAGCGCCTGGGCGAAGCAGGCAACACGGTCGTGCCGGGGACGGCGCTGCTGAAGCTCGTGGACCCGGATTCGCTGTGGGTGGCCACGCGGGTGGACGAGTCGGTGGTCGGCCGCGTGCAGCCCGGCCAGGCGGCGAGCATCCGGCTGCGCAGCGGCGAGACACTGGCCGGCAAGGTGGCGCGCATCGCCCGCCAGTCCGATGCCGCGACACGCGAGCTCGACGTGCATGTCGCCTTCGACACCACGCCGCAGCGCTTTGCGATCGACCAGGAGGCCGAGGTCACCATCGACGTCGGCGAGGACCGGGGCGTGCTGGTTCCGCTGACGGCCCTGGCGCGCGACAGTACCGGCCGAGCGGTCGTGCTGATCGTCGACGGTGGACGGACGCGAGCGCAGCCGGTGGTGACGGGCGGTGCCGATGCGCGCCACGTGCTCGTCCGAAAGGGCCTGGCAGGCGGCGAGGCGGTCGTGGCGGTGGCCGAGGGCGTGAAGCCGAACCAGCGCGTGCAGCCGGCCCCGGTCGCCGCACCCTGAGGCGCCCGGCATCCGCATCGAGCCATGGAACTCGCGCTGAAGGACATCCGCCGGCACCTGGGCAAGTTCCTCGTGACGATCGCGGGCGTGGCGCTGCTGCTGACGATCGTGCTGGTGATGAACGGCATCTACCAGGGCAACATCCGGGACGGCGTCTGGCTGATCGACAACACGGCCGCCGACCTGTGGGTCGTGGAGCGCGGCCGCGGGGGGCCGTTCAACGAGGCGTCGCGCATCCCGCTGGACAGCTTCAAGAGCGTGGCCGCGACGCCCGGCGTCGCGCACGCCAGCCCGCTGGCCCTGTACACGGCGCAGCGGGCCATCGACGGTCGCGAACAGCAGTTTACCGTGATCGGCTACGACATCTTCGGCGGCGCGGGCGGCCCGGACCGTCTCGTCCAGGGCCGGACCCTCCATGCGCCGCACTACGAGATGGTGGCCGACCGCAAGCTCGGGCTGCGACTCGGCGAAGGGGTGCCGCTGGGCGGCGACCTGTACAGCGTGGTCGGCATCACCAGCGGGGCCGTCGATTCGGGCGGCAATCCGCTGATCTATCTGGCCCTGCCCGACGCGCAGAAAGTGCAGTTCGAGCAGGACAAGCGCGCCATCGGCGCGGCCGCCGCCGCGAACCTGCAGCGGCTCGAGCGCGCCGGCTATCCGGCCGACCAGGCCGCTCGACTGTTGCCGCTGCTCGCCGACGGCACGAACAACGTGAACGCCGTGCTGGTGACGCTGGCGCCGGGAGCCGACGGCGCGGTCGTGGCGCGGCACATCCGGGACTGGCTGTACTTCAACGTCTACACGACGGGCGAGGAGCGCGCGCTGATGCTCGAGGGCAAGCTGAGCCGGATGTCCGCTGTGCTGGGACTGTTCCGCACCCTGCTCGTGATCGTGTGCATCGTCATCATCGCCCTCATCGTCTACGTGCTGACGATCGAGAAGATCAAGTCCATCGCGACGCTCAAGCTCATCGGCGCGCCCAACGGGCTGATCGTACGGCTCATCATGACCCAGTCGATGCTGCTGACGCTGGCGAGCTTCGTGCTCGCCTACACGCTGCGCGACCTGATCGCGCCCGGCTTCCCGCGCACGCTGGCGTTCGTGCCGGCTGAGACGGCCGTCACCTTCGGCGTCATGCTGCTCGGCGGCGTACTGGCCAGCCTGATGGCGGTGTGGCACGCACTGCGCACCCCGGCGCAGCTGGCGCTGGGAGGTTGACGTGAGCGTCGTCGCGATCCACGGGGTCTCGCAGACCTTCGGGCACGGCGAGCTGGCGGTGCAGGCGCTCAAGCCGACCAGCCTGAGCGTCGAAGCCGGCGAGCTGGTGGCGTTGCTCGGGCCAAGCGGCTCCGGCAAGAGCACGCTGCTGCTGGCCATCAGCCTGATCCAGCCGCCGACCACCGGACAAATCATCATCGACGGGCAGACGCTGTACGACGGCGGGCCGACCCGCGTCGACGTGCGTGCGTTCCGCCGCCGCAAGATCGGCTTCATCTTCCAGCAGCACAACCTGATTCCGTTCCTGACCGCGCTGGAGAACGTCGCGCTGATGCTGCAGCTCAACGGCGTGGGGCGGCGCGAGTCGACGCGGCGCGCCCGGGACGTGCTGGCCTACCTGGAGATCGGCCACCGCGCGGCTTCGCTGCCGGCCAGGCTGTCCGGCGGCGAGCAGCAGCGCGTCGCGATCGCACGCGCGCTGGCCAACGAGCCGGCGCTGATCCTGGCCGACGAGCCTACGGCCGCGCTGGACACCGAACGCGGCAGCAAGGTGATGGCGATGCTGCGCAGGATCGCGCGCGAACGCCGTTCCGCGGTGATCGCCGTCACCCACGACCACCGCATGATCGAGGGCTTCGACACCGTCTACCACCTCGAGGACGGGCGGTTGGCGCGGGTGGATCGCGGCACGCCGACGGACAGGAGCGCGCCGCGCTGAGCTTCAGGGGTCGGTGCTCTGGTCGTTGGCCGAACTGGTGCGGCCCCTTGCTCGATCATTCCGGCCGCCTCCATGGCTCGAAGGGGTCGCCGGGCGCAAATCCGTCGACTGCAATGAGGCTGCACCGAATGTCCAGGGCAGTCGGCGCAGCGTGGCCGACTACGCGTTGGACCCCGAGAACGCCGCGCGATTGTGGGAGGTGTCGAAGGGCATGCTCGCGTCTTGATCGGCCAGACGCGATTCTTCAAGAGTGTGGTCGATCTGCAGTAGAGCCGTCGTTGGCGGGCGACAGGAACTGGCCGGGCATAGCCTGCGAGAGGTTGAGACGAGTCGCCGAAAACCTGCCGTTCGCAGCCTCACACGGCCGAGATTTCCGAGCACGGCGCCTAGGACCGCTAGTGGCCGTGACTGCCAGCGGCGAATGGCTGCTGCGGAGCATCCTCAATATTGATGACGGCTTGCGGGCGGCGAATTCGCCGGCCTCGCCGTCAAGCCGCGACCCTGCGGAGACATGCGATGCGTCGAACTCGCGGCCCCGAAGCTGCCGGTCCTGTCGCGTTGGGCGCTCCGGCCTGAGCGCGAAGGACCCAAGCCGCTGCGCCACACGCCACACCCGATCGCGGCCCAGCGTCGCATCGAGGTTCGGTGATGTCTGCGATCGTGACGCGGTCTGGCGCCGACGAGCGTGCGTTGTCGAGTACGCCCTCAAGACTGGCGCTCGATGCGGCCGTATGCCGACTACGCCTCAAATGGCTCAGCCAAGACACGCGGTAGCTCGAGGCCGAATACACTTCCGCGCCCCGGTTCGCTGGAAACCGACACCGATCCGCCTTGCGACTCGATGATGCGTTTCGTCAGCGCCAGTCCAATGCCCAGCCCATCGTACTGCTTGGTGTTGCCCTCGCTCAACTGCTGGAAGTCGCTGAACAAGCGAGGTATGTCGGCCGGTCGAATGCCGATGCCGGAGTCCTGCACCTCCAACCTGAGAGTCCGATCCGGCAAGGCGCGCGCGCGCACCATCACATGTCCGCCTGACGCGGTGAACTTGACCGCGTTGGAGAGGTATGACGACAGCGATTGCTCCAACCGGAGCGGATCGACAAAGGCGAACGAAGCTTGTGAGTCGACGCTTGATTCGATGGCGATCTTCTTTCCTCGAGCTTCGACATCGAATACTGACAACACGTTGTCGATCACGTGGCGAATGCTGGTGTGCTCGGCATTGGTTTCCAGTCGCCCCGACTCGGCTTGAGCCACCTGCAAGACGGAGTCGATCAACGTCAGGAGCTTCGAACCACTGACCTTGACCTGATTCAGGTACTGGTCAAACTTGGGCGTACCCGCCCCGATTGCGCCCGACCGCAGCAGTTCGGCAAACCCGATAACGGCGTTGAGCGGCGTGCGCATCTCATGCGAGACGTTTGATAGGAATGCGCGCTTGACACGGCTGACCTCGCGAAGGTGACGGTTCTCTGCCTCGAGTTCGGCAGACTTGAGTCGAACCTGCTCGGCGAGTTGGAGCGCAGTCACATCGTGCATCACTGACCGCGTTCTCGCGAAGTGACCATCGGCGTCGTAGACGGCCACGGCCGACATGCGGACTCGGCGGCGCTCGCCGCGGCGTGGTACGAGGTCGAACTCCACGTTGTCGACCCGCCCTTCCTTGACGAAGCGGGGAAACAAACTCCTGAACTGCGCCTGCCCAGCGGCGTCGAGGAAATCGCTAGGAGTTGCCCTGCCGACGACCTCGTCGCGGCTGCAGCCGATCCACCTCAGACCCACTTGGTTCATCCGTACGATGACGCCGTTTGCGTCAAGCGAGTAGTAGGCGCACGGCGCGTTCTCGTATAGATCGTTGAGTTCCTCGTTGGCCATCAGCAGCTTCTGCGTCAGACGCTTGCGCTCGGTGATATCGCGAACGGAGCAATAGACCAGCTCCTGCGCATTGACTCGGATTGCCAGCGCCTGGACTTCGACGTCCAGGGTCACCCCGTCCCCTCGCCGGTAGGTCGACTTGAACCGCCTTGCTTCGCCCATGGGAAGTTCGGCCAACCATCGATTGATTTCGTCAGCAGGGAAGTGGGTGTCCCAGCCCGAGACATGCTGACCAATCAGGTCGCTGCGGTCGCGGCTGAGCATCGCGGCGAAGGAGTCGCTGACCTCTTGCACGCGACCATTCCTGTCCAGCACCTGTACTCCATCGCTGGCTGCGCGCAAGAGCGCGCGATTGCGCAGGCCCTGGTTCGCCAGCTCGAGCGCGCTTGCGTTCTCGTGGCGACGCGATCGAAGCACAATAAGAGATGCACCGAACATGATCAATACCGCCGCGGCAAACAAGACGGCAATCTGCCACGCCTGCTTTCTCCAGGCCGCGAAGTAGTCTGCGGTCGACAGACCGACAAGGACCATCAGCGGGTAGTCCTCGACAGCTCGATAGGACGACATTCGCTCAATGCCGTCGAGCGCAGTGGGCGTCACGTAGAAGCCTGCGTGGGGGTTGGCAAGCAGCGCCGCTTCGAGATCCCTGGAAACCTTGGTCGACCCGATGGCTGGGGGCTCCGAGATGCTCGGTGCATGCCGGGCCACCAACTGCCGTGACGCGGTTCGCAGCGAGATCGCGCCCGTGGCACCTATGTCGACCTCCGCAAAGCGTTGCCGGAACGCATCGGTGGACACGTTCGCATAGATCACCCCTGCAAATGTGCCGTCCGGTTGCTGCAGCCGACGGGCCAGGACGAGCACCCATGTCTGGCTGATGCGCGCAAATACAGGTCCGGAGACGATGAGCTCGTCCTTGACCCCCGACTGAGCGCGGTGGAAGAAGTCCCGATCGCTAAGGTCGATGTTCGCGCCTGGGCCTACGGCACGCCCGTGGCGAACGATGCCGGCGGCATCGGTGACGCGCAGGCTATCTGCCCAGGGTACCAGGACGAGTTGATCGTCCAGAAGTGTGCGCAGTTCGTCGACCGCCACCGGCTTGCGAGCCATCGAAGCTCGGACGGTCAGCAGTGCCATGTCGATGCGGCGCAGCTCAGCAGCCAGCGTCTGACTCAATGCTACGGCGATGGACTCAGCGGCATCCTGGGCCTTGGCGGAGTTGGCACGATGGCTCGACTGAAGAGCCAGTAGGGACAGCGTCGCGAGCAACGTGGCGACAACCAAGTTGCTGATGAGTAGCCAGCGCGCCGTCAAACTGAGCGTTTGGTCCCGCGCCGCATTGGGTTCTTCGGCAGTTGGGTACATGCATCCCCGACAACTTGCCGGTCGAACGTTCTTCTTCGTGAATTATCTGAGTGGGTGTTTGACACTTCACATGGAGACCACGCCTTTGTGATCGCACACCTGAGACCTGCTTCACGGAAACCGCGACTGAGGCGTTGCGGCGATGCCTACCCACCGGCAACACGTCGGTCGATCAGATGAGAACTCCCGACAGATCCGTGGCCGGCTAGGTCCGCACACGCCTCATTTCTTCGCTGGTGTGGTCGATAACCAGAGTCATCACAATCCCTGAAGCGGCCCGTGCGCTTGCGCACGCGGCTGCTGCCGACGATGAGCCAGCCGCTGAGCGACTTCTTCCGCCACCACGGTGCCTGGGCTCCCGGCGTGCGCCTGTTCCGCCGCCTGCAGTTCCCGTCCAAGGCGATGATCATCCTCGGCGTGATGCTGGTGCCGGTGGCGCTACTGGGCTGGAACTACTTCGGCGACAAGGCGGCCGCGATCGGCTTCACCGCCAAGGAACGCATCGGCGTGGAATACGCCCGCGTCGTGCTGCCGCTGGTGCTGCAGGCCCAGCACCTGCGCGCCGAGCCGGGCCAGGCGGGCACGGCATCCGACTACGAAGCGCAGCTGCGCAAGCTCGACGAGGTCGAGGCGCGCCTGGGCGCGCAGCTCGACACCGCGAAGGCGGTCGCCGCGCTGAAGGCGGCCCAGCCCGCGCCGCAACCCGACTGGACCAAGGCCTACGAGGCGCAGACCGCGCGTGTCAATGCGGCGCTGGCGCTGCTGACCCAGGTGGCCGATGGCTCCAACCTGACGCTGGATCCCGACCTGGACAGCTACTACCTGATGGACGCGGTGTTCGCCGCGCTGCCGACGGCGCTCGATGCCACGGCGCGCCTGCGCGACCTGGCGCTGGCGAAGTCGCGTGCCGCGATCGGCGGCCCCGCCGCCGAGCGCGAGCTGGCGCGTGCCGAGGCGGTGGGCGATGCGAGTGACGAACGCTGGGCCGCCGGCATGCCCAAGGTCTACGACCTGCACCCTGGCCTGAAGGAGAAGCTGCGCGAGGACGAGGCGCGCCGTGCCATGCACGCGCTGCACGAGCTGGCCGGTGCCGCCCAGCCGCAGGCGCCGCAGCTCGTGCAGGCCGGAGCGGCGGCGATCGAGCAGCTGCAGCGTGTGCAGCTCGCGTCGCTCGACAAGCTGGACGAACTGCTGGCCGTGCGCGAGTCGGGCCTCGCGACGCAGCGCAACATCACGGCCGTGGTCGTCGTGCTCGCGCTGCTGGCTGCCGGCTACCTGTTCCGCAGCTTCTACCTGGTGACGCACGGCGGCCTGCGCGAGGTGCAGAAGCACCTCGAGGCGATGACTGCCGGCGACCTGACGACCCAGCCACGGCCCTGGGGCCAGGACGAGGCGGCGCGGCTGATGGGCTCGCTGTCGGACATGCAGGCCTCGCTGCGCGGCATCGTGCACCAGGTGCGCGGCGCGTCGGACAACATCGTGCACTCCAGCACCGAGATCTCCGACGGCTCGATGGACCTGTCGTCGCGCACCGAGCAGACCGCCGCCAACCTGGAACAGTCCGCCTCGGCGATGGAGCAGATCTCCTCGACCGTCCGCACGACCGCCGACAACGCCGTCGAGGCCGCCAAGCTGGCCGCCGGCAACGCGCAGCTCGCCGAGCGCGGCGGGCAGATCATCGGCACGATGGTCGAGACGATGAACGACATCCACACTTCGTCGAGCAAGATCAACGACATCATCGGCGTGATCGACGGCATCGCGTTCCAGACCAACATCCTCGCGCTGAACGCCGCCGTCGAGGCGGCCCGCGCCGGCGAGGCCGGCCGCGGCTTCGCGGTGGTGGCCTCCGAGGTGCGTGCGCTGGCGCAGCGTTCCTCCTCCGCTGCGCGCGAGATCAAGGACCTGATCTCGGCCAGCGTCGGCAAGGTCGATGCCGGCGCCGGCATCGTGCGCAGCGCCGGCTCGACGATCGCCGAGATCGTCGCCAGCGCGCGGCAGGTCAACACGCTGCTCAGCGCCATCTCCACCGGCGCGCGCGAGCAGGCGCAGGGTGTCGGCCAGACCACCGCCGCCGTGCACGAGCTGGACACGATGACGCAGCAGAACGCCGCGCTGGTCGAGCAGACCGCTGCCGCAGCCGCCTCGCTGCGCGACCAGGCCAAGCAGCTCGCCGAGCGCGTGGCGCAGTTCCAGCTGCCGTAGTTGCTGATCCCCGCTCCCGAGTCGGCTGCTAGACCTTCGGCAGGCGTGAAATCGCGTGACTCCCGCCAGCGAGCCGAGGTGCGTTGATATGTGCTGCGATCGTCAAGACCGGCGGCACGGATCGGATTGCGCCGGCGCATGGATGGAGCAGGCGGTTGGCGCGACAAGGTCTTCCTCAAACGGCCGTTGCACAGCGTGGTCTACGAGGAGGTTTTCCCTGCGGCAATCAGGGCCACACAGTGACCAACTGCAGCTTGTGTCGTGCCAGAAAGCCGTCGGTCCCCGACGACGGCTCCTGGCCGGGTCGAGCCACCGGTGGGTTCGGATTGCTCGCCGGAAAGCTGCCGCTCGCGGGCTCGCCCGCGGAGAAATCTCGAGCGCTCCGGCTAGGACCGCTTGTGGCCGGGACCACCAGGACAGCGCGGGAGCACATAGCTGCCACTCAAGGCGACCGCCCCAGCTGATGGCTGACGCGGCCGCCGCGGGTAGGTTCAGATCTCGGCTTGGTCAGAGATCTCGAGCGCATCGTCGACTTCGATGCCCAGGTACCTTACCGTCGACTCCAGCTTGGAGTGCCCGAGCTGTGAAGCTTCAATAGGTTGTGTCCGGTGTTCATCCGGACTGGGTTTGAGGGACTGGAAATGGCCAAACCCCCAATCCTCACGGAGACCCGCCGGATGAACACCCACAAGCATGCCCGATTGACGTAAGCACGGCGCCTCGAGATGGTCCGGCAGATGACCGAACTGGGGTTGAGCGCCGGCCGAGCTGCGGCGGCGCAAGGCGTGACCCCGGCGACCGCTCGGAAGTGGCTCGGGCGCTATCTGGCGCATGGTGATGCCGGCTTGGCCGATGCATCCTCACGTCCGCTTCGCTCGCCCAGGAGCATTGAGCTGGGCAAGGCACTGCTCATCGTTGAGCTGCGCCAGCGCCGCATGCGGCAGGCACGAATTGCTCGCAGCGTGGGCGTCTCCGAGGCCACGCCCAGCCGCATGCTCAAGCGTGCCGGCCTGTCCAAGCTGTCGGACTCGCAGCCGCGCGAGCCCGTGCAGCGCTACGAGCACAAGCAGCCGAGCGATCTGCTGCACATCGACACCAAGAAGCTCGGGCGCATCGAGAGGCCCAGTCACCGGGTGACCGGCAACCGTCGCGACAGCGTCGACGGTGCGGGCTGGGAGTTCCTGTTCGTGGCGGTCGATGACCATGCTCGCGTGGCCTACCCCCCATGCATCCCGACGAGCGCACCTCCAGCGCCGTGCAGTTCCTACCCGACGCGGTGACCTACTACAACCGTCTGGGCGTAACCATCAAGCGGCTGCTGACCGACAACGGCTCTTCCTTCCGCTCCAAGCCGTTCAAGACTGCCTGCGAGCAACTCGGCATCACCCACAAGTTCACCCGAGCCTACCGGCCGCACACCAACGGCAAAGCCGAGCGCTTCATCCAGTCGGCGCTGCGCGAGTGGGCCTACGGCTGGATCTACCGGTGCAGCGCGGAGCGTCGCCAGGCCCTCCACAGCTGGCATCAACACTACAACTGGCACCGCCCGCATCACGGTATCGGCTGCATCGCGCCAGCCTCCCGCCTACCGCGACCTCGATACAACCTCTTGACGGCTCACACTCGCGCCGCTCCCGCTGGTCGTGTGGATACGCCGCCCCGGCATTGCCGCACGCGCGCGCCGTGGTGCGCCAGCCCTGGCTGCAGATGTTCAGGGCCTACTTCGCGGAGCCGGGCAACGGGCGTTGGTCGCTGTTCCTCGTCTGCCACGCGATCTCGGGGGTGGCCGGCTCGAGCCTGATCGGCGTGATCCTGGTCGACATCCAGTGGCCGCTGACGCGCATCGGCCTCGTGATGAACATCATCGGGCCGGCCACGGCCGCGCTGACATCGCTGCTCGCGGGTTGGGTGTTCAGCCGCCACGCCCGCCGGTCCTGCCTGCTGGTAACGATGCTGCTCCAGGCGCTACTGAACCTCGCGCTGCTGCCGTTGATCGCCAATCACTATGCCGTGCCGGTGGCTGGCATCGTGGTGGTGACGCTGGTGGTCCCCACCGCAGTGGCCAACCTGATCGTCAAGACGGCGGTGATGGACCGCAGTGCGGCGAGCGACGACAAGGCGACCCACTTCACGCTGCAAGGCTCGATGAGCCAGGCCGGCGGGCTGGTCGCCGTCGTCGCGGCGCCGGCCGCAACCCAGGTCGTCGGCTATCCGGCCGTCGTGCTGTTCCGGCTGGTGGCGGGCGTCGCGTCGCTCGCGCTGCTGTCCGGGCCCGCCGTCGCGCGTTCGGTGCAGGCCGCATGAGGCGCATGCCGCGGCCGCAGCAGGTCAGCCCCGCTCGAGAACGACGCCCTGCGTGAGCCCGTCGACCGCGGCGTCGCAGATCATCCGGTCCAGCGCGTCCAGTGCGCAGACCGCGTGCGGCGCAACGGTGCCGAGTCTGGACGCGTCGGCCAGCAGCATGCGCACCGCCGCGCCTTCGACCATTGCGCGCTTGCTTGCGGCGCGGCGGCGGGGGCCTCGGGATCGGACTTGCCGTCGTCCGAGAGATCGTCCAGCGTCACCGCGGTCGGGTCGAGGCAAGCAGTCCAGCTCTGGGTCAGGGCTCGGTGAGACGGCCTGCCGCCGGGCGGTCTGCTTCCTGGAGAACCCGACACTCGCACCCAAGTGGTCAGCGATCGAGGCCGGTGCCATCTGCGTGCACCCGGACTCGGCCGGAAGCCGCCGCAGAACGACCCTGCCTCCAGCCTTCTTCCGCAACATCCCGCGTCGGAACCTGACGCGGCTCGACGGCGCAACCTTCGGGCCCGCCGGTCAGGCCGCCGCCTCGAGGAGCGTCGTCGCGATCAGCTGGTCCAGCAGTTCCTGGCCCGGCGTCGGGATGAGCGCCGCGCCCGCCAGGCCGCGCACTCGGTCGAATGCGTCGTCGAGCGGGCGGCCGCGCAGCACCGGCCCGTGCGCCGACGCGACGGTCCGCACGCCGCAGGCCTCGACCGTGTCGACGTGGCGCCCGTAGGCGGTGCGGTCGAGCCAGGCATGCCAGGGCGAGACGGCGCTGTTCATCGCGGACATCTGGGCCAGTTGCTGATCCGACAGGTCGTCGGCGTCCAGCGAGCCCGGCGTCAGGCAGGCGAAGGTGTCGACGATCCACATCGCCGCCGTCGTCGGGTCGAACAGGCCGCGTGTCGTCGGGCCGTCGAAGATGGGTGGGCGGAACAGTCGCAGCACGCGGTCACCGACGT
Source organism: Piscinibacter caeni (assembly GCA_003265685.1). GTDB lineage: Bacteria > Pseudomonadota > Gammaproteobacteria > Burkholderiales > Burkholderiaceae_C > Piscinibacter > Piscinibacter caeni. The sequence goes on from QJOU01000038.1 coordinate 41,822, forward strand.
CGAGACGGTCGCCCGGCTCAAGCCAGCGCATGCGCTGCAGCGGAAGCGCGGGTTTCTCCAGCGCGAGGCGCTCGACGCTGAAGAAGTTGGTCACCAGCGTCGCGTTCGGGCAGCGCTCGAGCACATCGAGCAGCCCGCCGGTGTGGTCGCCGTCGTCGTGCGACAGGAAGATCCAGCGCACGTCCTCGGGCTCGACGACCGAAAACACCTTCTCGAGCCAGAGGGCACGGTGCAGCGGGGCGCCGGTGTCGACGATGACGGGCTCCCGGCCGCGGATCACCATCGAGTTGACAGGCAGGTAGAGGCCTTCGCCGGCCGGCGCCAGGTTGGGGATCAGGAAGGTGTCGGGGGCGATCAGGTGCGGCTGCGTCGCCGGCACATGGGGAGTGAAGGAGGACATGGTCGTTTCTTTCCGCGTCGGCGCGTGCAGCAAGGCCTTGCCGGCGGCGCCGCGGCGCCGACACAGGCGATTCGGTCGGCGACGGGTCGCCTCGGGATCGCAAGGGCGCCGTCAGGGCGACGCCGTGGGCCGGGACGATCGGCCCCGCGCGCACGGCAGCAGTGCCAGGCCGAGCAGGCCCAGCGCGACCGCCGCGGTCTCGGTTGCCGTCGACGTCGCGCCCTGCACCATGGCGTCGGCGCGGCTCAGGGGTCGGGCAGCCGGCGCGGCCTGCAGCTGTTGCGGCGTTGCGGCGCTGCAGTCCGGCACAGCGGCCTGGGCGGTGGCGGCCGCCAGCAGGCCGGCGAGAACGGTCGGGACCGTCGAACGCGCGAACCGGTGGGTCAGGAAGGCTTGCATCGGGTGCCTCACGTCGGATCGGGACCTCAGGCCACGGCGCGCGGCGCGATCGGCAGCTGCGCGGCGTGCCGGGCGAGGAAGTTCTCGAAGCGCATCAGCGCAGGGTGCAGCGCGCGGGTCGCAGCGACGTCGCGCAGCGCACAGTAGTCGTCATTGAACACCTGCTTGAAGCGGAACATGTTGGCCAGCTCGTCGGCGCCCTCGAAGCCGAGCCGCGCGTAGTCGGCCGGGTCCATCGCCACGTGCCGCACCGGTTCGCCGAGCGCCTTCGAGAGGGCACCGGCGATCTGGGCGCCGGTCAGGTGCTCCCCGGCGATGCCGACCCGGCGGCCGATCGCGGCCTCGCCCTGACGGAACAGCGCGGCGGCGCAGGCCCCGATGTCGCCTGCCGCGATGGCGGGCAGCGGCGCTTCGCCCATCGGCAGCACGAAGCCGAGGCGGCCGTCGACACCACGCCGCGGTTGCATGCCGAAATGGATCAGCTTGTCAAAGTGGAACGAGGTCAGCAGCCGTGTCAGCGGCAAGCCGCGGCCGATGAAGGCCTGGTCGGCCTGGCCCTTGGCGTCGTGGTGCGGCACGTTGCAGCCGCCGCGCAGCACCGGCATCAGGCGGCCGTCGGGCTCGACGAAGCGGCGGGTGTCCTCCAGCGTCGACCAGATGACGTGCCGCACGCCGCAGCGCCGCGCTGCCTCGGCCAGATGCTCGGCTTGGCGCAGCTCGCGCTCGGGCGACCGGTGCTCCCAGGAGTTGGTGACGCAGAAGGCGCCGTATGCACCCTGCATCGCGCGCTCGAGGGTGCACGGTTCGTCGAGGTCGGCGGCGCACAGTTCGGCGCCCTGCGCGGCCAGGGCCTGCGCGGCGGCGCAGCCGGGGCGGCGGGTGACGGCGCGCACGCGGAACGGGCGGCCGGCAAGCTGCAGCAGCGCGCGGGCCAGGCCGCCGCCCTGCGCGCCGGTGGCGCCGAACACGGTGATCAGCGGGACGAGGCTCATCGGTAGGCTCCGGTGTCGGGTGGCGTGCCGGGTGCAGCGCCTGGACGTCACTGTTCCGCGACGAGCGCCCGGCCGCATCGACCGAAAGGAGCCATCACCGCGCGGGACGGGCCATGGCCCGGCGGCCCGAGGGCGGCGACAAGCCGGTGGGCCGCGGGCCGAGACGGCCGGACGGCCAGGTGAGTGCGCCCGGCGCGCCGGCCGGCGAGCGGGCGTGGTGCCAGGCGGCGATCTGCCCGCGCGACGCCAGGCCCAGCTTGGCCAGCGTGTTGGCGACGTGGCGCTTGACCGTGTGCGGGCTGACATCGAGGGCGCGCGCGATGAGCTTGTTGCTTTGGCCACGCGCGATCAGCGCCACGACCTCCAGCTCGCGCTCCGACAGACGCTCGGCCGCCGGGCCGACCGCCCGGACCGCGGTCGCGCTGCCGGCCGGGTCGGACGACACGGGCCGCGACGCGGTCGCCAGCGCCCAGGTTCGCAGGGTGGCCTGCGCGGCGGCGTCCAGCCGCCCGGACCAGTCGGCGCGCGCCAGCACCTGCAGGGCGTCGCCCGCGAACACCGCGCCGCGCGGCCCGTCCGCCGCCTGTGCCAGCAGCACCGCAAGCGTGGCGCCGGCAGCGTCGCGTTCGCCAGCCTGCCACTGCAGCAGCGCCAGGCGCACGCGCAGTTCGGCGCCCTGACCGAGCAGATCGGTCGCCGATCCTTGCGCCAGCGCGGCCTGCCAATGCCGGCGGGCCCCCTCGGCGTCACCGTCGAGCGCGGCCTGCGTGCCGTGCAGGCCGAGCAGCGGCTGCAGACGGCGTGGCGTCACGTCGGGCAGCGTCTCCTGCAGGCGCTGCAGCGCCTCCAGCCATTCGCGCAGCGCGCTGCGGTCCTGCGCCGCACCGGCGATTCGGGCGGCGAAATACAGCACGTGCCACACACCCCAGCCGCCGTAGCTGAGCGGCTGCTCGGCGACGCGGCGTCGCATCCAGCCCACCGCCTCGTCGCGCGCCCCGACCGCCACCGTCAAGGCCGACCGCAGCGCCAGGGCATGATTGCGCGAGATCACCTCGTGGCCGCCCCAGAGTGCGTCGCCCATCGCCTCGTCGAGCCGCGCCTGCGCTTCGGCGAGGCGGCCGAGCCAGAGGGCGCGCCAGCCCAGCGTGAGCAGTGCGAAGGTGCGCAGCGGCACCGGGCGCTCGCCGGCCACCGCCAGCGCGCCCTGCGCCCAGGTCAGCGTCAGCGGCGCCATGCCGCGGCACGCGGTCTGACGCGGCGACGGCAGGTTGGCCCACTCCGGCACGGTGGTGCATCCCTGCAGCAGACGGACGAGCCGGGCAAACGCCGGTGCTACCGCGTCGTACTCGCCACTCTCCATCGCGAGCCAGCCGGCCGCGGTGGCGCTCTGCAGGCGCGCCTCAAGCTCGGTCCGCGGGCCCGGCTCCGGCCCCTCCAGCCCCGCCAACACCTCGGCCGCCTCGGCGATGCGGCCCAGCGCGACGAGGATGCAGGCCCGCCGACCACGCATCGACTGTGCTGCCGCCTCGTCACCCTGCGCCCGGTACAGAACGTCGGCGGATGCGAAGTGACGCTCCGCCTCCTGCTGGCGCCAGACAGTCTGCTTGGCGTAGCCGGCCACGCGCTGCCAGTCGGCGGACGTCGCCCGGAAGGCCTCCGGGTAGGCGTCGAGCAGGCGCAGCACGCTCTGCACTGCCCCGCCGGTGTTGAGGTCGGGTGCGGCCGCCAGCAGCGAGCGTGCGGCCTCGTCGAGTCGGCCGGCCGCCAACCACAGCGACTGGCGCCGCAGCGGGTCGGTCTCGAGCGCCGCGGCGCGTGCCAGCAGCGGCTGCCAATCCTCGGGACGCTCGACGCGCAGGCGGTGCTGCAGCGCATCGCGGAACAGGTCGTGCAGGCGCAGCGTGCCGGCGGCCTCGTCGGACACGCTCGCGAACAGGCCGCGGCGCTCGATCTCGTCGAGCCAGCGTGCGGTGCGCGCGTCGCCGGTCAGCGCCAGGCAGCGTGCCTGGTCGAGTTCGTGCAGCACGCTGGTGTCGAGCAGGAAGGCACGCAGGTCGGCATCCAGGTAGGCCAGTACCTCGGTCGCCAGGAAGTCGAAGGCCGCGCGGTCGACGGCCGCCTCCGGCGCGGCGCCCTGGGCACCGCTGAGCATCAGACGCAGGCCGGCGGCCCAGCCGGCGGTCCGCCGGTGCAGGGTCTGCGCGGCCTCGACGTCCAGCCCCAGGCCGGCGCACCAGTCCCGCACCTCGTCGACCTCGAACGCCAGGTCGCTCTCGCGGAAGGTCGCCAGCTCACCGGCCGCCGCGACCCGCGCCAACAGGCCCGACGGGCTGTCGCGGCTGGCCAGCACCAGGGTCCACCGCGTCGGCAGCCGTTCGACCAGGCGCGTCAGCAGTTGCCGCGCCGAGTCATCGGCCAGGTGATGCAGGTCGTCGACCACGATGGTTCCGCGCTCGAGCTCGGTGGCGCCCATGGCGTTGACGAGGTCGTCCACCGCGCGCTGGCGTGTGCCCGCGTCGCCCGCAGTCGCGGCGGCCAGCAGGCCTTCGGGCGCAATGCGCAACGGGAGGTCGAACGGATCGAGCGCGGCGAGCAGGCACTCGAGCAGGCGATGCAGGTCGTCGCCAGGGTCGAGCGAGACCCAGGCCAAGCCGTGTCCAGGTGCTGGGGGCGTCAGCGCACGAACCAGCAGTGCGGTCTTGCCGTATCCGGCTGCGGCCGCCACCAGCACGGCGCGGTAGCCCGCCACCGCGGCGCGCAAGCGCGCTTCCAGCGCCGGGCGCGCGAGATGCTGCTCGCGACGCGGCACTGGCGGTTGGATCTTGGCGAGCGCAAATCCCACCGCAAAATCATAGACACGCGCGCGGCTGGCGCGAAGCGGCGTCAGCCGGACCGAAGGCGCTCCGACTCGGCGGCGACCGCCGGTGCAAGGCAGGCGTGCCGGCCTGCGGGGCGCCGCGTTGCTGAAGCATCAGGATTGCCGACGCTTCCGGACAGGTGCTGCGCCCGACAGGGTTCAACGCCGGCAGCATCTCGGAAACGAAGAGCGCCATCGTCACCATCGCGGCGTGGGCATCTTCGATGCAGAGCACTCGCGCGCGCCGAGCCTCAGGCGAGGTACGCATAGGGGTCTGTGCGGCCCTCGACCGGCGGACCGCCCAGGAATCGCCAGCCCAGGCGTGGCGCGAAGCCATGCCGGTGGCTCAGCTCCGACGCGAAGAGCGTCATGCGTTCCACGACGCGCGAGTTGCGGGTGGCACCGCCATCGATGAACCTGAAGGGCGAGCGGGCGAACAGCGACGTCACCCTCTGCTTCGCGTCCTCGTCGTCCCCCAGCACGTACACATCGCTCAGACCTTCGTCGAACTGCGGGTGGCCAAAGGTCTCCCAGAAGATGTTCTTGAAGATGCCCACGACCGTCGATTCGGGCAGCAGTTTCGCGAGCTCCTCGCCAGCGCTCGTGTCCCACGGCAGGATGTAATCGGAATAGTCGTGGTTGAACGGGTTCGAGATGTCGATGACGACCTTGCCGGCGAGCTGCGCCCGCTGCCGGCGCAGCAGATCGAAGAGGCCGTCGCGGATGAAGGCGGCGGGCAGAACGAAGGGGGCCTGTAGGGCGAGGGCGTAGGTGCCCGCCGTGATCGCCTGGGGCGCGAGGACCTTGGCGATCGCTTGCGCCCGCGCGGGCGTCCTGGACCCAAGGATCACCCGGTGTCCGTTACGGACGAGCTGGTCAGCGATCCTCACGGCCATTCTCCCGGTCCCCAGGATGCCGACGGTTTGCGTGTCCATGGCTGCGCCTTCGTTCTCGTTCATTCGTTCACCAGCACGACGTTGCCCAGTGCGCCGTTGGCGCCAACCAGTTCGTGCGCCTGCGCTGCCTCGGCGAGGACGAACGCGCGGTCCAGCACGGGCTTGATGCGGCCCTGGGCCACCTGCTGCAATCCCCACGTGAACTCCTCCAGGTCGCCCATCAGCGTGCCGCGCAGCGTCTTGTGCGCGAAGAAGAACTCGCGCACCTGGATCGTCGCCTCGTTGCCGGTGACGAATCCCATGGTCACGACGGTGCCGCCCACGCGCGTCGCATCGATGCTGCGCTGCAGGACGGTTCCGCCGAGGTTGTCGATCGTCACGTCGGCGCCGCGCCCGTGGCTCCAGTCGATGACCCGCTTGACGAAGTCGTCGCGGCGCACGTCCACCACCAGGTCCGCTCCGAGCTGCCTGACCAGTTCGGCCTTCTCCTCGGAGTCCACCGTGGTCGCCACGTGGGCGCCGAGCGACTTTGCGAGCTGGATGCTGAAGCTGCTCGTGCCGGCCGCGCCGGCCTGGATCAGCACATGGTCGCCGGCGCGCACCTGCCCGACGGTGCGCACGGCGCGCACTCCGGTGACGAGCACCATGGGCAGGGTTGCGACCTGCGCGGGCGTCAGACCGGTCGAATCCTTGACGACCCAGCGTGCGGGCACCTCCACGTACTGCGCGTAAGTGCCCCAGCGCAGGATGCCGCCGATGGCGTAGGAGGGGGCCGCGCTGAGCGGCCGGGTGTCGTCGTCGCGCCCGTCGAGCGGGTAGCCGGGCATGGGAATCACGCGGTCACCGGTCACGAATCCGGTGACGCCGGGGCCGACTTCCGCGATCACGCCGGAGGCGTCCGAGCCGAGCACATGCGGCAAGGCGATGTCACGCGTGATGACGCCCTGGCGCAGGAAGACTTCGAGCCGGTTGACGCCGGAGGCGAGGACCTTGATCAGGACATGGCCGGCCCGTGGCTTCGGTGTGGGGACCTCTTCGAGCTTAAGGACGCTCGCCGGGCCGAATTCTCTGAACAATGCTGCTTTCATGGGGTGTTGGTGGTGGGTGGGGAAAGGGTGAAGGACACCAGCAGCTCGATGGCCGCGCCGCTGGGAAGATGGGTGATGGGAATGAGCCCCCGGGCATGCCGTCCGCGGGGGCCCAGGAACTCCATGAACGTTTCGGATGCCGCGTCCAGCACGGCCGGCAGTGCGTCGAAGCCAGGCGCACACGCGATATAGCCGTCCACGCGTGCAAGCTCGATCGCATCGAGTCCCCCGGGCACCGCCTTGTCGATCTGGCCGAGCACATTCAGTGCGGCGGCGCGCGCCGCTTCACGGCCGGCGCGCAGGTCCAGCGCATCGCCGAGGCGGCCCGGGTGCACCATCTTTCCGTCGTTGATCGGGAACTGGCCGGAGACGAAGCCTGCGGGACCGCGCACCACGACGGCCTGGTATGCACCCAGCGGTGCGGGCACTTGTGTGGGGATCGAGTCGAGGTTGCTCATGGTCTATGCGCCGGCAGTCGCGATCGACGCGGGGATCTCGTCCGCGCCTTCTCGCGCGCACTGCAAGGCGGCATAGGCGCGGCGAAAGTGCAGCAGCGGGGTTCGTTCATTGCACTCGGCGCTCAGGACCATGGCGGCGATGCAAACGTGATCGCCCGCATCCCAGCGCCCGAACCGCACGGCCGTCAACCGGACCGCGCCTGCGGCGATGGTCGCGGTGTCGTCGCGGCCCTTCGGGCGATGCAGCCAGGACGCGGGTACCGCGGGCCGGTTCGGGCGCGCCAGCGCCTCGGCAATGTGGCGCTGCGAGTGCCCCAGGACCGTGAGCCCGAAACGGCCGCGGTCGAGCGACGGCAGCATCGAACTGCCCCGCTGCAGCGCGAACAGGACCAGCGGAGGGTCGAGCGACAGGCTGATCAGCGAACTGAGGGTCACGCCGCGGACGGACTGTCCGTCAGCGACCGTCAACACGGCCACCGACGCAGCATGGTTGGCCATGGCCGTGCGAAACGCGGCCGGATTCAGGTCGGCGTGGTCGATCACGGTGTCGCCATCCATGGCGGCCTCACGCCGGCACCGCGCGGACTTCGGCCTGCGCCATGGCCGTGGCGGCGTGTACCGCCGGCAGGACCTCGTCGGCGAGCTCACGCATGACGTCCGAGGCCGGTCGCTGGCCATACTTGAGGTTGAAGATCACGTGGCGGACGCCGATGGCGTGCAACCGGGTCAGCAGCTGCACCAAGGGACGCCGTCCGAGGCGATAACCCAGGTGCATCGAGGTGGGGGCGGCGTCGGGGTCGCGCAGCAGGTCGATGTAGAGCGACTGTGCGAAGGGCAGGTCGGCGGTGGGCCTTACGCTCGCTTGGGCACGCTTCCATTCGACGATCAGCCGTGCCTGAAGGTCCGGCTCCCGCGGATACGACAGCCAGCCCTGGGCATGCTCGGCAATCCACTCCAGGCTCTGTCCGCTGCGCCCAGTGACCAGCACCGGAATCCCGCCGGCAACGGCCTTCGGAACCAGATCGACGCCCTGCATCGCGCCGTACCGGCTCCGGATGGCGGGGAACGACTCGGTGAGCGCCCGTCGAAACACCAACAGGTTCTCACGGAACAACTCGGCCCGTTCGTCGAGGCCCACCCCGAACGCCGGGAACTCGCTCGGCCGGTCACCCGAGGCGACGCCGAGCACCAGGCGCCCGCCGCTGAGCTGATCCACCGATGCCGCGGCCTTGGCCGTGTGCAAGGGGTGGCGCAGCGGCAGGATGATCGCCGCCGTGCCGAGCGCGATGGTGCTCGTGCGGGCGGCGATATGTCCCAGGTAGACGAACGGGTCGAAGATCTGCCCGATGTCGCCGAAGCCTGGGTCGCGCAGCGGCACGTCCCGAAACCACAGCGCGTCGAAGCCCGTCGATTCGGCGAACTGCGCCAGCTCGGTCTGGCCCTGCATGGTGGGCTGATCGCCGCTGTAGGCCTCGATGGGGAACAGCACGCCCAGCGTGAGTCGGGGCTGGCCGAACAGTTGCCGATAGCCACGGCTGTGCTCCACCGGCACGGCGCGGTTGACCGACAAGAGGTGAGGTTCGCGAGGAAGGGGCGACATGGATGTTCTCCCAGGTGCCTGTGGTGATGCCATTGCACTGGAATGTCTAATCTGTCCAACGGGTTGAAATCTAGAGTCCCGTGAATGGAAGAACAACCAAGACTTTGATCCGCGTAAGATCAGAAAAACTAATCGATCAAATCGACCTATGCGCCGTCTCACCCATCTGAACGGACTGCGCGCCCTCGAGGCTGCAGCGCGCCATCGCAGCTTCGCGCTCGCCGCCGAGGAGTTGTCCGTGACACCGGCAGCGGTCAGCCAGCAGATCAAGACCTTGGAGGATTACCTCGGCGTCGTGCTGTTCAGGCGCATCGCAAGGGGCGTCGTCCTCACCGACACGGCGCAGGCCATGCTGCCCGAGCTGCGCCAGGGCTTCGATCTGATCGCAGCCGGCCTGGCGCGAGCTGCAGAAGCCACCGGCCGTTCGACCTTGGTCGTGAGCTTGACGCCTTCGGTGGCCGCCAAATGGTTGATGCCGCGCCTGGAGCGGTTCACCGCCATGCATCCCGAGATCGAGATCCGACTCGACACCACGACGCGGCTCGTCGAGTTCTCGCGCGAGCAGGTCGACGTGGCACTGCGCTACGGCGGTGGGCGCTGGCCGGGGTTGCGGGCGACGCTCTTGATGACGGAAGAAGTCTTCCCCGTCTGCAGCCCCAGGCTGTTGACCGGCCGCAGCGGGCTGCGCCGGATCGAGGACCTGTCACGTCACACGCTGATCCACGACGCGTCGATGCCCGCGGCCAGCGCGTTCCCGCAGTGGTCCACGTGGCTGGAGGCGGCGGGCGCCTCGCGGCTCGACGTCACGCGCGGGCTGCACTTGAATGCGTCCATGCTGGCGATCCAAGCGGCGATCGAAGGTCAGGGCGTGGCCCTGGGCCGCAGCGTGCTTGTGGCCGACGACCTGGCCACCGGCAGGCTGGTCAGGCCATTTGCGTTCCGCTTTCCGCTGCAGTTCGGCTACCACATCGTGCATCCACGCCGGCCGTCCCAGCCGCACGCCGTCGACGCCTTCTGCACCTGGCTCGAGGCGGAAGCGCATCCGCCCGCTGCGAAAAGGCCTGACCGGATTCGGTGACCGAACGGGGCCGTCCGGTCTCGAGGGGCTTGCTCGAGGCCCGCCTTCGCGATGGTGGGCCCGATTCGTGGTCCGATTCTTGACCCGACTCGTGGCCGGGACCGAGATCGGGATGCGGCGGTACGCTCGCATCCTCGGTGGCGGGGTCGATGAGCTTGGCCTCGACAGGGCCGGCTACGGTACCCACTCGATGCGGTGCACTAAGACGACGTTGATGTATCGCCGCACGAAGAATCATCGGGCTGTCCAGCTGCTGCTTGGCCACTCGAAGATCGAGTCGACAGTGAGGTGCCTCGGAGTCGAGGTCGACGACGCAATCGAGCGGTCCGAGCAAACGGAGATCTGAGCGCGGAGCAGCCTGCGCCGCGCCTGGCGCGGCGTCCCGGGGCCGGCTGAGCGGACAGCTTCCTGGTGCGCGGCCGTACCAGCGGCTCCGACCAGAAAGCGACCTTCCGCTCCGCCTAAGGAAGGAGGCCGTCTCGACTCCGTTGCGCCCGAGCAGCACATCACCAGCCTCGACACCGGCCAGCTGCTCCGGACCGCTGACCTGCTCGACGCAGCGCAGCCGCGCAACGGGAGGTTCACTGGCACAGCGATTGCCGATGTCACGTATGGCCTTGCGAGCCCATCCTGCAAACGCCCTGACCCTGGCCGCGCTTGGCTTGGTGCCGGGCGGAGCACACGTGCTTGAGCTGCCCGCCAAGATGAGCTGTTCACCGTCCCTGTAGGATGATGTTGCGAATACGCAGTACGCCTGGTACGGACTTGCAGGCGCAGCGGTCCAGGTCTTCGGCGCACTCACCGTTGCGGCACTGGAGTCTTCGAAGAACATCTCTCTCCAGCCTTGCCCACCACTGTCTGCACGTTGTAGCCGACGATGCCCGTGCCACGCCCGCTCGTAGCCATGGAGCGGGCGTCCGGATCGGTCAGCGAGAGCTGTTGGTCCTTGGTGGATCTCATCTCGCGCCCTACTAGCTGCAGTTGCCTGACCTGCGCGCGCACATTCGCGGTCTTGGACGTCAGGTGCTCCACGCGGCCAGGAAGAGCGGCAGACGGCTCTCGATCGGCGCGATCGAGCTCGGCGAGATGGTGGGCGATGCTGTCTTCGAGCTGCTGCAGCCGTGCCTCGAGCTTGCACTCGGTGAAGTTCTTGTCCCGGTTGTTCACCGCCTTGAACTTGCTGCCGTCGATGGCCACGATCCCGTGATCGAACAGCCTTGAAGGCTGCCGGCGACGAGGCGGGCGGAAGAGAACGATGCTTTCAGTCAACATGCCCAAGGCGCCGTTGCATCGGCGTCGATGCCGTAGCGCCTGATCGCCTGACCACAGAGACCGCGATCAACACGGCCGGTGCGCGCCAGGGAATCCAGGGCAGCCAGGACGATGTGAACGCGATCCACCTCGAAGAAGGTGCGCAGTGCAGTTCGCGTGTCGCTGCGGCCGAAACCGTCGGTACCCAGCACGGTGAACGGAGCGGTCACGTGCCCGGCCACCAGTTGGGGCCAGGCGCGAACGTAGTCGCTGGCGGCGATCACAGGGGCATCGCCCGCGAGACACGCAGCCAGATGGCTCCGGCGCTGAGGTTCTTCCGGGTGCATGCGATTGAACCGCTCGATTTCGCGCGCCTCGCGCGAGAGTTCGCTGTAGCTCGTCGCGCTCCAGACTTCGGCACCGATCTGCCAGTCGTCACGCAGCAGGTCCGCAGCCGCGATCACTTCGCGAAGGATGGCACCCGACCCGAGCAGACGGACCGCGGGAATTGCATCACCACCCTCGACTCCCACGTTGGCATATCTGTACAGGCCGCGTATGACGTCCCTGGCTGCACCATCGGGCAGCGAGGGCTGCGCGTAGTTCTCGTTCATCAGCGTGACGTAGTAGAAGACGTCGCGTTGCTGCTCGAGCATCTCTCGCGTGCCGTGATCGAGGATGACGGCGAGCTCGGCGGCGAACGCCGGGTCGTAGGCCCGGCAGTTGGGTACGGTGGATGCCGTGAGAAGGCTGCTGCCGTCTTGGTGTTGCAGGCCTTCGCCGCCGAGCGTGGTGCGGCCGGCCGTCGCCCCGAGCAGGAATCCGCGGGCGCGCTGGTCGGCGGCCGCCCAGATCGCGTCGCCCACGCGCTGGAAACCGAACATCGAGTAGTAGATGTAGAACGGCAGCATGGGCAGGCCGTGAACGCTGTAGCTCGTGGCTGCGGCCGTCCAGCTCGCGATGGCGCCCGCCTCGCTGATGCCCTCTTCGAGGATCTGCCCGTCAAGCGCCTCGCGGTAGGAAAGCACCGAGCCGATGTCCTCAGGCTCGTAGCGCTGGCCCACGCTCGAGTAGATGCCGACCTGCTTGAACAGGTTGGCCATGCCAAATGTGCGCGCCTCGTCGGCGACGATCGGCACGACGCGCGGACCGAAGGCTGCATCCTTCATCAGGTTGCCCAGCAGGCGGACGAAGGCCATCGTCGTGGACATCTCCTTGCCTGCCGCACGGACTGCGAATGCACCGTATTCGTCGAGTGCCGGCACGGGGAGCACCTGCGTCGTCGGCAACCTGTGGGGCAGGGGACCGCCCAGCTTGGCGCGCCGCTCCCGCAGGTAGCGCATGTCGGCGCTGTCGTCGGCGGGTCTGACAAACGCGAGCTGGGTCGCCTGCGCGTCGGAGAGGGGCAAGTTGAAACGGTTGCGGAACTCGATGAGCGCGCCGTCGTCCAGCTTCTTCTGGCTGTGCGTGGTCATCTTGCCCTGACCGGCCGAGCCCATGCCGTAGCCCTTCTTGGTGTGGGCCAGCACCACCGTCGGCTCGCCACGATGCGCTGCTGCGGCCGCGTAGGCAGCGTGGATCTTCACGAGGTCGTGGCCGCCGCGCTTCAGGCGGTCGATCTGCTCGTCGGTCATCCCCTCGGCCAGGCGCACCAGTTCCTCGTGCTGGCCAAAGAAGTTGTCACGGTTGAAGCGCCCGTCCTTGGCCGCAAAGGTCTGCATCTGGCCGTCCACCGTGTGGGCAAACACGCGCGTCAGCGCCCCCGTGAGGTCGCGTGCGAACAGCCCGTCCCAGTCGCTGCCCCAGATGAGCTTGATCACGTTCCAGCCGGCACCGCGGAACAGCTTCTCGAGCTCGTCGATGATGCGGCCGTTGCCGCGCACCGGCCCGTCGAGGCGCTGCAGGTTGCAGTTGACGACCCAGATCAGGTTGTCGAGCTTCTCGCGTGCGGCCAGCGTCAGCGCGCTCATGCTCTCGGGCTCGTCCATCTCGCCGTCCCCGAAGACGCCCCACACCTTCCGGCCTTTGCAGTTCAACAACCCTCGATCGGTCAGGTAGCGCATGAAACGCGCTTGGTAGATCGAGCTGATCGGCCCGATTCCCATCGAGCCGGTCGGAAACTGCCAGAAGTCGGGCATCAGGTACGGATGCGGGTAGCTCGACAGGCCTCTCGCGCCGGCTTGGGAGGCACGGAGTTCCTGGCGGTAGTGCGAAAGGTCCGCTTCGCTCAACCGTCCTTCGAGGAAGGCGCGCGCATAGACACCCGGCGCGCTGTGCGGCTGGAAGAACACGAGGTCACCGCCATGGCCGTCGGTGCGTGCGCGGAAGAAGTGGTTGAACCCGACCTCGAACAGGTCGGCGGCGCTCGCATAGCTCGCGATGTGGCCGCCGAGTTCGCCGTATGCCGTATTGGCGCGGGCCACCATGGCCAGCGCATTCCAGCGCATCAGTGATGCAAGTCGCTCCTCGATCGCGAGATCGCCGGGGAAGGCGGGCTGCCGCTCCACCGGAATGCTGTTGACGTAAGGCGTTACGAGCTCCGGCGACCAGGCGATGCGCGGGTCGCGCGCCACGGCGGCCAGTTCGTCGAGGATGTATCGTGCGCGCTCCGGCCCCTGTGCCGCGAGGACGGACAGCAACGCATCGCGCCACTCCGCGGTTTCGATGGGGTCGATGTCGCCGCGGTCGGAGGCCAGATGGCGGGCCAGGCTGTGGTCGGTCATGTGGAAGATCAATGGATGCCGGTGGCCTGCGCCAACTCGACCTGGATCGTGTGGACATGGCGTGTCGTACCGCCGACGAACAGGCGTTCGATGCCGGGATCGCCGACTTCGATCTGCACCATCAGGCGCGATGGCGAGGGGGGCGCCATGCACGCTCCTTGTTCGATGATCAGTCGCCGCTCCGGCACGCCGCCGCGATCGTGCAAGTAGCAGCCCAGAGGGCCGGCGGCCATGCCCGTGGCGGCCTCCTCGGGTATGCCGAAGCGCGGCGCGAACATGCGTGTGGTGGCATGGCAGCCCCCTTCGGAAGGCGCCCAGGCGTAGTAGCCGACCAGATCGAGATCCTCGCTGATCGCTTCGATTTCCTGCATGTCCGGCGCCAGGGACTGCAGCGCCTCGCGGTCACGCATGCCCACGAGGAGGAAGCGGTTGCCTGTCGAGACGACGATGGGCGGATGTGCGACGGAAAGCGCTGCGGCAGACGCCCCGACGCTGGCCTGGATCCGAGCGCGGGGGGCGCGCGCGCTGACGTTGGCCGGTTCGACGTAGACCGGCGAGCGCTGCTCCATCGCAGCGCGCTGTCCTTCGATGAAGACGGCGCGGCACCCGTCGATGGTTTCCTTGCTGCTGCGGCCGGCGCCCACCCGGCCGAGCTGGCGCAGATAGCTGAACGCAGCGATCGTGGCGTGACCACAGTGCGCGATCTGGCGCGTCGGTGTGAAGAACTCGAGCCGGAAGGCCGCGGCCGTCGAACGCGAGACGAACGCCGTCTCCGACAGGCCCGCAGCAGCGGCGATCGCCTGTCTCTCGGCCGGCGAGAGGCCATCGGCGTCGAGCACGACGCCGGCCGGGTTGCCGCCTGCGCCCTGGTGGTCGAAGGCATGCACCACGTGAACCTGAACTGCGCGGCTCATGGATGGGGCCCCGAAACGCCGGGCGCAGCGGCGACGCGGTTGCGCAGTTGCCCGATGTGCTCGATCTCGCACACGACCTCGTCGCCCGGCGACAGGTAGCGCGTGGCGGCATTCACGAGCTTGCGGCCGTTGACGCGCGCGCCCAGCTCCGGATCGCTGCCCCAGCCGGTGCCGCCGGGCGTGCCCGTGGAGATCACGACGCCGGGACGCAGAGTGATGTAGGTGGAGAAGAAGGCGACCAGCTGGGCCACCGTCCAGATCATCTTTCCGGTATTGTTTTCCTGTCGCACCTCGCGGTTCACGAGCGTGCGGATCGCGAGTTGCTGCGGATCGCCGACTTCATCGCGGGTCACGATGGCCGGGCCGATCGGCGCGCAGGTGTCGAAGCTCTTGCCCGGGCCCAGCGCATAGTACGAGGAGCCGTCCGCGCGCAGTCGCACCTGGCGATCGCGCGCCGTCACGTCGTTCATGATGGAGTAACCGAACACATGCTCGAGCGCCTGCGTTTCGGGGATGTGGCGGCCCGACTTGCCGATGACGATCAGCAACTCGACCTCGTAGTCGAGCTTGTTCGTGACGTGGCGATCGAGCAGGATCGGCTCGCCGGTGGCGATCACACCCAGCGGGTTCTTCAGGAAGAACTCCGGTTCGCGTCCGTCGACCTCCGGCTTCTCGTCGCGATGATCCCAGTAGTTCTCGCCGCTGCACAAGATGAGGCGCGGCTCGATGGGCGCGAGCAGGGTGATGTCCGCCAGGCGACGGCGCGGACAATCGCTGCTGGCCGCGCGGCCCATCAGCTGAAGCCCGCGCTCGCCCTGGCCGATCAGGGACACGGTGTCGCTGCAGGCCGAGCGTTCCGCGGGTGTTACATCGGGTTCCCTCGACAAGGCGTCGACCAGGTCGATCACGCCGCCGTCGGTCAGCAGCCCCGTGCGTCCGCCGTCGGGATCTCGATATCGGACAAGTCGCATGGCAGTCAGGCCTTCAGGAACGACGAATCGAAGATCTCGGCGAGCACCAGCTTCCTCTTGAGGACGCCGTTGACCTCCAGCACCTTCTGCGTGTTGTCGAGCAGCGCCGCATCGACCGTGCCGGTCGCGGAGACCGCCTGCTTGACCCGTTGCACCCCTGCGACGAGCACGTCGTCCGCGAGTCCGCTGAAGGCCGGCTTGAGTGCCTTCGCGATCTCTTCGTGCGAGCTCTGGATCAGGAAGCCCGAGGCCTTGCGATACGCCGACACGACCTTCGTCACCGTGAGGCGGTTGGCCTTGATGTAGTCCGGCGTGGCCCACAGGCCTTCCATCAGGAAGGAGGGCAGCGACGGATCGTCGCCCCGCGCGTTGTCGATCAGCGTCACGGCGACGCCCTGGCTGACGAGGGATTCGCCGATCGGCACGGAGATGTAGATGGCATCGAGGTTGCCTTGCCGGAGCGCGGCGGCCAGCGAAGGGGCATCGCCCATGCCGGTGATTTCCGCGTCCTTGTCGGGATCCATCCCCGCGGCGATGAAGTTGTAGCGGGCCATCTGCCAGGTCAGCGCACCTGGGCGGGTGACGCCGATGCGCAGCCCCTTCAGACGGCGGATCCTCTCGGTGACCGGAGTCGACGCCGCAATGCCCAGCTTGTCGGCCGCACTCTTTCGCATGGTGACGTTGATGATCGACCGGGACAGCAGGGCCAGCACGCAATTGAGCTTCTGGCCTTGCTGCAGGGCGGGGAACACCTGCGCACCGTCGTTCACCGTGAACTCGGCGCGGCCGGCCAGCACGATCTGCACGTCGGGCCCGCCGCCGCCCGCATTGACGAGTTCGACGTCCAGGCCCTCGGCCTTGAAGTAGCCGTTCTGCTGGGCCACGTAGCTCTGGATGTAGGCCAGCGAACTCACGGCCTGGGTCACCTTGATCGGCGTCAGGGCTTGTGCTCGGACCATCGGACTTGTCGCGACAACGGCAGTCGCCGCGCCGACGGCCTTCAGCAGGCCGCGGCGATCGAAACCAGACATGGAACTCTCCTTGGCGAAGGGACTCGTGCAGGGTGTCCGTTGAGGACTCAGGCGTCGATCTGGCCGATGCGGCTGGGCGGTCGCCAGCGCAGCATGCGGGCCTCGAACATCGTGAACAGCGCGTTCATGGCCGACACGATCACCATCAGGATGACCAGGCCCGCCATCGTGCCGGTGGTGTTGTACTGGGCAGTCTCGACCTGGATCTTCCAACCGAGGCCTGCGCTGGACGCGACGAACTCGCCGATGATCGCGCCGATCAGTGCGTAGGGAATCGAGAGCTTGAGCCCGAGGAAGATGTAGGGCGTGGCCGCCGGCAGCACGACCTTCCGAAAGATTTCGCGATTGCCTGCCCCCATCACCCAGGCCAGGTCCACGTACGACTTCTCCACCGCTCGGATGCCCGAGTAGGTGTTGTAGAACATCACGAAGAACACCAGCGTGAAGACGAGCACGATCTTGGGCATCAGTCCGATGCCGAACCACACCACGAACAGCGGCGCCAGCGCGACGCGCGGAATGCCGTTGATGGCAACGAGGAACGGGTCGAGCACCGCAGCCAGCATGGTCGAGCGCGAGAGGAAGATTCCTGCGAGCAAGCCGCCGACGGCGCCGAGGCCGAAACCGACGCCGGTGGCCGTCATCGTGAAGTAGAAGTGCTTGAAGAAGTCCTTGCGAACGAAGTCCCAGATGTACTGCGCGATCAGGCTGGGCCGCGAGACCCAGAACACATCGAACAGCCGGCCCGACGCCAGCTCCCAGAAGCCCAGCAGCAGCACCAGGATGGCCAGCCGCAAGATCGTGATCCGGTGTTCCATGTGCAGCTTCCTGGGGGTGGCGCCAATCCTGCGGCCCGACAATGCCACTTGCGGGACTGCGCTCATGCGGCCACCCCCGCCTTGGCACGGGTGCCCATGATCTCCTCTTCGAGCTGGTCTCCCAGGGTGGAGAGCAGGCGCCTGAACTCGGGGTGCTCGTGGATGTGCCGGATGTCGCGTGGCCGCGGGAGGCCGATGTCGTGCACGGCCTTCACGCTGCCGGGGCGGCGTGTCAGCACCATGACGCGGTCGCCCAGGGCGATCGCCTCGTGGAGATCGTGGGTGATGAAGATCACGGTCTTCTTCTCCTGCGACCAGATGTCGAGCAGCTGCTGCTGCAACAGCAGCCGGGTCTGCGCGTCGAGCGGCCCGAACGGCTCGTCCATGATGATCACGCGCGGCGAATAGGACAGCGCGCGCACGATGTTGCCGCGCTGACGCATGCCGCCCGACAGCTCGTAGGGATACCGACTCTCGAAGCCGGCGAGCTGCACCTTGGCGAGGTAGTCGCGCGCGATTCGTGTGCGTTCCGCCGGCGCCACGCCGCGCAGCTCCAGCGGAAACTCCACGTTCTGCTGCAGGGTGCGCCACGGGTACAGGTTGTCGTCCTGCATCACGTAGCCGATCTTCATGCGATCGATCTCGGGGCGGCCTTCGAGCAGGATCGTCCCGCCGCTGGGCTTCTCCAGCCCCACGAGCAGATTGAGCAGCGTCGACTTGCCGCAGCCGCTCGGCCCCACGATGGTGAGGAATTCGCCGTCGCGCACGTCGACGCTGATGTTGCCGATCGCCTCGACCGAACCACGTGCAGTGCGGAAGGTCTTGGCGACGTCCCGGAACTCGAGAATGGGCGCCTGTGTCATGCCGTCTCCTTGAGCGCGTCGCTCATTGAAGGTCCGGAGCCAGCACCGTCTGGCGCTGCTGGCCGAGTCCGGTGATGCGGATGTCCACCGTGTCGCCGGGCTTCAGCCACTTCGGCGGTTTGTGCCCCATGCCGACGCCCGGAGGCGTGCCCGTGCTGACCACGTCGCCTGGCTCCAGCGTCATGAAACGGCTGATGTAGTGGATCAGATGGCTCACGCCGAAGACCATCGCAGCCGTGTTGCCCCGCTGCGCGCGCTGCCCGTTCACGTCGAGCTCGATGTCCAGCGCCTGAGGGTCGGCGATCTCGTCGGGCGTCACCAGCCACGGGCCGAGCGGCGCGAACGTATCGCAGGCCTTGCCCTTGACCCATTGGCCGCCGCGCTCGAGCTGGAACGCCCGCTCGGAGACGTCGTTGAGGATGGTGTAGCCGGCGATGCAGCCCGGTGCGTCATCGAGGCGGAGGTTGCGCGCCGCGTGCCCGATCACCACGGCCAGCTCGGCTTCCCAGTCGAGTTTCTCGCCGCCCGGCGGACAGCGGATCGCGTCGTTGGGACCGGCCAGCGCCGAGCTCGGCTTCATGAAGATGGCCGGCTCGCTCGGGATCGGCACGCCCGCCTCGGCGCAGTGATCGGCGTAGTTCATGCCGGCGCAGACGATCTTGCGGATGCCGGCGACCGGCACACCGATGCGTACGTCGGGAGGCACCAGCGGCAGGAGCGACAGGTCGGCCCGTGCGAGTGTGCCGACGATGTCGGCGATGGGCGTGACCGCGAGGTCGTAGTCGGGCAGCAGCGCCGAGGCGTCGCGGATGCGGCCGGCGGCATCGAGTACGCCGGCCCTCTCGCGGCCGATCGGCCCGAATCTGAGCAGCTTCATTCCGACCTCAGGCCAGCGCGATGGCCTCGATCTCGATGTCGAACTCCCAAGGCCAGGATCCGACGGTAATGAACGAGCGCGCCGGCGGCTCGTGGGGAAAGTACTCGGCGTAGATCTTGTTGACGTCGTTGAAGTACGCGGCGTTCGTGATGTAGACCGTCGTCTTGAGAACCTTGTCCAGCGACGAACCGGCCTCTTCGAGTGCGCGCTTGACGTTCTCGAGCGACTGACGGGTCTGCACGAGGATGTCACCGCGCACGAGTTCCCCGGTCTGCCAGTTCACCGGCGGCAGGCCCGATACGAAGACGAAGCCGTTGCCGCTGGTGGCGGCAGACAACGGGATCTTGCGAGCGACCATCTGTTCGCCCAGCTTCCCGCAACCGTGCACCTTCTTCCCCATGTTCCGCTCCTTTGTGGACAAATATTCAACCAATGAAGACATATTAGTAAACCAAAGATGTCGTGTCAAACGACCGATGCAGCGAACCGAGTTGGATTGGTGCAAACACCTATCCTCCTCGTGAATGACGCAGCCGCCCCGTGGATCGGGCGAACAGCAGACCAATACTGACACTTTATGGACTGATAGTGGCTACAATCCACACCATCGGAGATACAAACACACCCACCGGGCATGAACGTTCGAGAGCGCTCTCGAGAGGTCTGCAAGTCGCTGCGTCGCTATGTCATGGGCCGCATCGCCTCGGGGCAACTCCGGCCTGGGGACAAACTGCCGACCGAGCGTGAATTGGTCGAGATCTTCGGCGGAGGCCGGAGCACTGTCCGCAGGGCGCTCGAGTCCCTCGAGAGGGAGGGCCTCATCGGCCGTGAAGTCGGGCGCGGCACTTTCGTGAAGGAAGCGCCCTCGGGTGCGTCGCCGGCCAAGTTGTCACCAATTGGTTCACTTTCTGCGCCACTCGTCGACGACCTGGCGCATATCTCCCGCATCGCGAGCCCTACCGACGTGATGGAGCTGCGCCTCGTTCTGGAGCCGGCGGTGGTCGAACAGGCCGTGAGCCGCGCCAGCCAGGCGGAGATCGACACCATGTACGACTGTCTGCGGCAGGCCAAGCAGTCGCAGACGCTCGAGGATTTCGAGCACTGGGACGACATGTTGCACCGCTCATTCGCGGCTGCATCGCGCAATCCGCTGGTGGTCGCGGTTTACGCGATGATCAGTTCCGTGCGCCTCGAGGCGCAGTGGGGTGAGCTAAAGCGCCGCACCCTGACCGATGAAATGAAGCAGAAGCACTTTGATGAACATGTGCGAATCGTCGACGCGGTACGGGACCGCAATGCCCAGGTAGCGCGCGCCGAGATGCATCAGCACTTGGACCACATCCGCAGGAACATGTTCGGCCTGACATGATGGAATCCGCCGCATGTAGGCGGCATCCGCATGGCTGCACCTGCCTTCGACGTCACGCCGTTCGGCCACGGCGTCGAGGGGTGTCCGCGCAGTTCCGTCTCTAGAACCGAGCAAGGTCAGACGCCCACAGGAGAGCCTTTCCTGGTGGCTCGGGTGTCGTTCTCGCTACGGGCGAACGCATGCGGCTGTGATCGTCCACGGCGACGGAGACCTGTTCCCAGCCGATGTCGCGTGCGCGCTGAGTCCGGTCGCCGGTGATCCGGTGCCCGACCTTGTCGAACCGGCCGAGCTTCTTGATGTCGATGTGAAGCAACTCGCCAGGGTGCTCGCGCTCGTAGCGCTGTATCGGCTCGCTGGGGCGCAGGTCGGTCAGCCTGGACAGGCCCGCTCGCTTCTGGATGCGGCTCACGGTCGCCTTGGACACGCCCAGGCACGAGGCGATCTGCGCTTGCAGGCACAGCCTGCGGCGCAGTTCCACCATGGCCAGCGCGACCTGCGGCGCGATGGCTCGAGGTGACTTCCGTGGTCGCGAAGACTTGTCCAACAGAGCCGCCTGCCCGTCAGCCAGGTAGCGGCCAAGCCATTGGCGAGCAGTAACCGCGCTGACGCCGTGTCGGGCAGCAGCTTCGGCGGCGCAGACGCCTCGCTCGGTGATGTCTTGAACCATCTCCAAGCGACGCAGGTAGGTCAACCGGGCATTCTTATGGGTGTTCATCCGGATCGGGTTCTTGAGTGGACTGGGGGTTTGGCGATTTCCAGTCTCTCAAAACCTCTCCGGGTGAACACCGGCAACAACCTATTGAACCTTCACAGTTAGACCATCGCAGACGACTTGCCAGGGGAGTTCTTCAACGGAGTAGGCTGCAAGCCGCCGGTCGGGCCGCACTCCAAACAACTCGCGTCGTCGGCGTTCACCCGAAGGGCAGGATCTCGGCGACGGGTCTGAGCTTCTGACGAGACCGTGCGCACGTAGAAGCTGACCGGACCCGATGGGCGAAGCGCAGCGTTGATGGTCGCGGCACTCGTTGCAGGGCCGCAGAAGGCGCGGCGACGCTGGGGGAGGAGGAAGGGCGTCACCGACATGCCCGGTCCGGCGCGTCGGGCAGACCCTTCAGCAGTGCTCTGGGCCGGACCGACGTCGAGGCGCCGGCCACCACGTCGTCCAGCGTGCCACCCGAGGCGGCCGCCAGGTCTGCCGCCAGGCTGGGTGCCGTGGTCAGCAGGTCCAGCGCCCGGCGACGCAGCGCCGACGCAGCGCGGCGGGCCTGCCAGGCCCGCCAGACCGAGGCGAGTGCGTCAAGGCGATCCGATGCCGCGAGTCGCAGGCGCGCTTTGAAACGGCGCGCGGGGGGAACGATCGTCGTGGTGTGCAAGGTGCTCTCCGGAACCGGATCCGGGAGGATCCACGCGAGAACTCTAGGTCCGAGATTCGCATCCAGGTAGAGTTACTATGCCGTTTCAGTACCAACCAGAAGTTGCGAAAGCGACCCCGCCATGGACACCTTGCGTGCCATCACGCTCTTCGTCGATGCCGCCGCTGCCGGCAGCTTCCAGCGTGTCGCGCTGGCCCGAGCCATCACGCCACAGGCGGTGAGCAAGGCCATCGGCCAGCTCGAGCAGCACCTGGGCGTGCGCCTGTTCCATCGCACCACACGGCGGAACAGTCTGACGACCGAGGGGCTGGCATTCCTCGAGTCGGTGCGGCCCGGGCTCGACGCAATCCAGGCGGCGGTCGGCAGTGCACGCGCCACGACGGAAGCGATCGAGGGACCGTTGCGGATCACCGCTCCTCGCTTCGCACGGAAGGCGCTGAGGCAGACGCTGGCCGAGTTTCTGACACTGCATCCCCGCGTGCAGCTCGACCTGCGCATCGAGGACGAATACACGGACATCGTCGCGGCGCAGATCGACGTCGGCTTTCGCGGTGGGTCGTCCCCGACCGGGCAGGTCGTCTCACGCCGGCTGTTCACGGTCCAGCAGCGCCTGTGCGCCTCACCGGAATACCTGTCGCGGCACGGCAGACCAGCCACCGTGGCGGATCTGGCCAAGCACCACTGCACCGGCTTCCGCCTCGCAACAACAGGGCGACTCGTGCCCTGGCAGTTGCTCGTCGATGGGGAGATGCAGCGCATCGAACTGCCCGCGCTGTACTGCGCGAACGATCCGGAATTCGAGCTCGACGCTGTGCTGGCCGGTCTGGGCATCGGCCTGGTCGACAGCCTGACCGGTGCCGACGAAGTGCATGCCGGCCGGCTCGTGCCGCTGCTCGAGGCCCATCCCGGGCCCGACGTCGGATTCCATCTTTACTTCGCGCAGCGCCGGAACTTGCCGCGGCGCGTGCGCACCTTCATCGACTTCATCGTCGCGCGGCTGCAGGATTCGCCGCAGTTCAGCTTCGACGCGGCCAGGGCACGGCGCCGCTCACGCTGAGCTCGGCGTCCACGGCGGTCTTGGCCAAGCAACGCGGCAGCGGCGGCCCCGCAGCTTCAGTCCCAGCGCGCGCTGCGTGATGACCAGCCAGACCACGGCGTGATGCAGCGGCCCATGCGGCGACTTTTCGCGTCGGCCCGGCGCTCAGGGCTTCATCGCCTGGAGCGGGCCTTGCGCGTCGCCGAACTGGCGCGTGCTCAGGGCCTGGATGCCGGCCTGATGGTCGCCATTGAAGGGCGTCGTGTCGCCGGGGCAGCCGGCCCGCACGGCGTCGGCCGACGAGTTGAACCACAGCCCGAGGTGGAACTGGTGCACCGGCCCGGTGGCGGGATTCAACTGCGCGTCGGGAAAGGCGTTGTGGTGCAGCACGGGGGCTAGCCCGCTGCCCGGCGCGACCGTGAAGGTCTCGCTGCTGAAGCGCCCGACGAAGCGTTGGTGACCCTGACCGCGGCGGTCGGTCTCAACGTCGCCCAGGTAGGCGCCGAGGCCGAACGGCGCGTCGGGCAGCTGGAGCACGAACAGGTCGAAGCTCGTCTGGGGCGGCAGTCCGTGCACCGACACGTCCATCACCTCGACTCCGCCCTCGGAGCGGATCGTCACGTCGGCACCTGCGCCACCGAGGCAGGCAGCGGCTTCGGCCCTGGCCGAACGCAGCATCCTGAAGGCGGTGCGCCTGCCGGCCATGCCCACGCGCGTGTCCTCGTTGTCGGGCGCGAAGTCGGCGACCGTCGTGTTGGCCAGCGACACCTGCGAACGCGGCCAGAAGTTGAACCGGTAGTCTTTCAGCTCCGCACCCAGCGACGGCAGCAGCGACAGCGGAACCGTGGCGGAGATTTCGTCGCCGGCGATGTTCACCGTCACGGCCGGCAGGGGCACGACCCCGGGGTTGAGCGCGTCGAAGAACACGGCCTGGCCGTTGGCCAGCAGGCCGATGGCGGCGTCCCAGCGCACGCCGCTGCCGATCTTCGGTTCGCCACCGAGCGCCCCGCGAAACACCAGGTCGCGCCCCACCTCGCCGCGGCCACGGTCGATGCCGAAGACGTAGAACTTGCCCGAGGTCTTGTCGATCGGGCCGGCCAGGGAGGCCGAGACCGTCACGGTGGCAGCCTTGGGGTCGATGACGACGTTGGCGAAGCGCGCATCCAGGTCAGCGTCGCGCGGGCCCGTGTAGGTGGACAGGAAGTCGCCCTGCGCGTCGATGGAGGGCGCCGCGTGGGCCGCCGATGTGCCCAGGCAGGCCAGCGCCGCGAGCGCCAGCAGGTTGATGCGGGCACGGGAGGAGAGAGTCGGATTCATCTTGGGTTCCGGTTGAAGGTCTGCGGTAGGACGCGCCGCGCGGGGAAGAGATCTGTCACTCGAGGTCAATGCGGCCGAGCAGGCCGTGGCGCCCGACTTGCGGTCCGGCGGTGAAGAACAGCGTCTGTATCGGCTGCCCCGCCGCGCCCTTGCCGAAGGCCAGGCCGTGCAGCCCGTCGACGGCCAGCACCGAACCATCCGGCCCCGCCAGCATGCCGAGCAGGCGGCCGCTTGCCGTGTCGAATGCCGCGATGGTTCCGTCGCCGGCGTTGGCCACGAGCAGGGCGCCGCCAAAGGCGCCGAAGTCGGCCGGTGCGAGGGCCAGGCTCCATGGGGCGTTCAAGGCGCCTCCGGCCACGCCGAGGTGCCTCACGAGGCGGCCCGCAGTGTCGAAGACGTCGACGAGGCCCAGGCCCGCGCCGGCCTGCGGCGTGCGCCCCGATGCGTCGGGCCTGGCGTAGGCGACGTAGACCCGTGTGCCCTCCACGGCAATGGCGAAGGGCGCATAGCCGGCGGGCAGGTCCGGGTCCACGAAACGGCCGGCAGCCGGGAGCTTCGCGAAGTCGGGACCGAAGGTGTCGATGACGCCGTTGTGGAAGTCGGCCGCCAGCAGCACGCTTTCCACGCCCTGCGGCGTCATGGCCAGGCCCGTGTAGACGGCGCCGGCGGCCCCGCCGTCGAAGGCGACCACGGCGCGGTCCAGGCCCAGCGACGGGGCCCAGCCCGACAGGGTGCCGCCGTCGCCGGCGATGATGAAGCGCGCCACGCCGGTTCGCCCTTCGGTCGTGACCTCGAAGCCGTTGGCTGGATTGAAGGCCACTCCGGTCGGGCGGCTGGTGCCCAGCAAGGGCACGGCGACGACTACGGGCGGCTTTGCCAGGTCGCCGGTATCGAGCAGGACCGAGCCCGCCGAGCCGGCGTTCGTCAGGCACAGCGCGGAGCCGCCGCCCATGCTCAGGTCCCACGGGTCCGACAGCCGTGCATCCAGGTGGGTGGCGCCGGCCTGGTCCGAAGCCAGCAGCGTGACCGCAAAGCGGTTGCCGTCGCCGGGCGCAACGTAAGAAGAGTCGTAGCCGCCGCCGCAGGCGGACAGCACCGCCATGCTGCAGATGGCCATCAGGATGGCCAGCAGCCGCGCCGCAGGTTGCGTGGGCGCCGGAGTGCGCCGGGAGGAGGTGGGATCGTGGTGTTGCATGCCGGTGAGATCGGATTCGGCGCGCCGTGTCCGCCACCGGGGGCAGCGGCGCCCCACTGGCAGCGCTGAGCTTCACGGACAGGCTGACGGCGTCCGTGCGCTCCCAGCTGCGGCCGGACCTGCCGGCTCGCGCGCTGCCAGGTGACGGGGCGAATCACGCGGCGCACGAGGCGCGCCGAACCGTTGACATGCAATGAATCACCTAGGTCGGACCATCAGTTGCCAATGTGCGCGCCTCGATGGTCGCCGGGTGTGCCGGCCCGAGGTTCGACTGGAGGTGGGGTAGCGCGCGGCCGGCCAGGGCCGCCGCCTGGCGGCGCGACGACTGGACGCGCGCCTCGACCAGCAGCGCCAGGCCGACCTCGGAGGACGAGTCCGCATCGATCGCTTCCGCGCGTGCCCGCTCGACTGCGGCCTGCGCATGGCGCAGCGCGCGCGCGCCGTCGCCCGCGGCGAGCGCGCTGCCGGCCGCGGCGACCAGTGCCTCGCGCCAATCGGCGCCGTGTGCGCCGTTGCCCTCCAGCAGCTGCAGCGCGCGTTCCACCCCCTCGTCGGCTGCGGCCACGTCGCCGCGTGCCAGCGCGAGCCTCGCCTTCACCAGGCGGTACGTCGCGCCAGCGGGGCCGGCGCGTGCGCCTTCGTCCGCCGCAGACGACAAGCCTGCCAGGCGCGCCTCGGCCGCGTCCAGGCGGCCGTCGACGATCAGCGCGTCGATCGCCCGCAGGCCACCGCGCCGGGCGAACAGGTCATTGCCCGCCACGCGTGCCCCGGCGACGCTGGCGTCGAAGGCGGACACCGCTTCCGCGATCCGGCCGAGCTTCAGCGCGATCACACCCTGGCGCTGCTCGAGCGCGAAGAGCGGCACCTGATGCTCGACGGCCACGTGCGGGTCGGCACGGATCGTGTCGAGCAGGCGCAGTGCCTCCAACGGCTTGCCGCCCTGGGCCAGCACCTCGACCTCCTGCATCGCGATGATCAGGTCCTGCTGCGTCCCTTGCAGGCCGACCAGGCGAAGCGTCTCGCGCGCCTTGCGGGTGACCGCCAGGCTCTGGCGGTAGTCCCCGAGCGCGGCCTGGGCCAGCGCCAGCTGGTTCAGCGCCGACATGTAGATCGTGTCGCGGGTCTGGCCGAGCCGCTCGAACGTCGCGACGCTCAGCCGCGCGACGCGAAGCGCCCGCTCCGATTGGCCACGCAGCAGCGCGAGTTCGGCCTCGGCCTGCCAGCATTCGGAGCGAGCGCCGAGCTCTTCGCGGCGCAGCCGGGCCAGGAACGGCTCCGCGGCCGCCAGCTCGCGCTCCGCGTCGGCGTAGCGGCCCGGGATCAAGTAGGTGTTCGCGAACCCGCAGGCGATGGTCGCCTGCTCGGCCGGGTCGTCGACGGTCTGCGCCAGCTGGCGCATCTCCGCCAGCAGCGCGAGCGTGTCGTCGATCGCGCCGAGCTCCATGTAGCGGCCGCCGAGGCGCCCGAGCAGCAACAGCTTGACGCGTGGATCGTCGGTGTGCTCGTGTATCACCGCGCGGATCTTCGCCAGGCGCTCGAGCATCGTGCGCGCCGACATCGCGCCCGAATCCGAGAACACGAGGTAGAGCAGGTCCAGGCTCGCCGTAGCCTGCTTCGCGTCGAGAGCGGCCTGCGCGCGCCGCTGCTCGGCTTCAATCGACTTCCAGACCGCAACCCCGATGCCGGCGGACAACGACACGATGATCGCCGCCGCCACGCCGAGACCCCAGCGGTTGCGCACGACGAACTTGGCGGCGCGGTAGCCGAGCGAATCGGCCCGCGCGCCGATCGGCTCGTGCCGGAAGTGGCGCCGCAGGTCGTCGGCCATCTCGGCAGGCGTTGCATAACGCTCGGACGGCTGCTTCTTCAGCGCCTTGGCGACGATGTTCTCGAGGTCGCCACGCAGCGCGTGCGCCAGCGCGCGCGGGGTCGAGCCGCGCGTGCTCGCGAGCGCCTCCAGGGTGTCGGGACCGGGCGCCGCGCCGGCCGCGCCGCGCTGCACGGCGATCGACAGACGTACCGGCTCGACCGCATGGGCCGCGTGCAGATGATCGGCCAGCGTGCCGGCGTGCGGCGCGGTCGGGTGCTGGCCGCACAGCAGGATGTAGAGTAGCGCGCCCAGCGCGTAGACGTCCGTCGCGGTGGTCACGTCGCCACCGTGCAGCTGCTCCGGCGCCGCGAAGCCGGGGGTGAAGGCACGCCCGCCGGCCAGCGTCAGATCGGCGCCGGGTGGGGCGTCTTCGTCGATCAGTTTCGCGATGCCGAAGTCGAGCAGCTTCACCTGCCCGCCGTTCGTCACGAGGATGTTCGACGGCTTCAGATCGCGGTGCACGATCAGGTTGCTGTGCGCATACGAGACGGCGCCGAGCACGTCGAGGAACAGCCGGATGCGCGCATCGATCCGTGCCGCCTTGGCATCGCACCAGCGATCGATGGGCTCGCCCTCGACATATTCGAGCACCAGGTAAGGCTGCTTGCCGGGGGCCACGCCGGCGTCGAGAAGGCGCGCGATGTGCGGGTGCGACAGGCGCGCCAGCAGGCTGCCTTCGCGCCGGAAGCGCTCGGCGCCGTCGTGAGTCATCAGGCCCAGGTTCAGGATCTTCACCGCAGCCTGCCCTTCGTAGCGGCCGTCGCTGCGGTGCGCGAGCCAGACGCTGCCCATGCCGCCCTGGCCGATGCAGGACTCGAGTGTGTAATTGCCCAGGGACTGACCTTCCAGGCTCGACGGGAAAGGCATCGCGGTGCCTTCGAGGAACCCGTCGCGCTGGACCGACTCATGCCGTTCGAGCAGCGACGCGAGCTCGGCCGCCAGCGCGGGATCGGCACGCGCCACCTCGGCCAGGCGCTCGCCGCGTCGGTCGGGATGCTCGTCGAGCAGTTGATCCAGCAGCGGGCTGACGACTTTCCAGCGCGCCCAGTCGATGTCCGCCATGCCGTCTCGTGCGCCGCGGAGAGAGTCCGCGCATGACCCGGGCGACGATTGTCCCACCGTTGCGCGCCGCCCGTGCGGCGACGCCGCGCCCGTTGGCGGGAACGGCGCGCCGAATCCGATCCCGCTGGCATGCGACACCACGAACCCTCCCCGGTCCGGCGCGCGCTTGCGCCCACGCACTCGGCAGCGCGGCTGCTGGTGGCCTTGCTGGCCTTCGCTGCCAGCGCCTTGCTGCTGGTCGCGGTGCTCGGACTTGTTGAGATGGCCGCCGCCGCACCGGCAGACTTCTCGCCACTGCCGGGCTCGCCGGCACCCGGCTCGCTGGGATGAATCAATCGACCGCTAGCTGCGCCGAGTGCGGCACGTCGTTTCCGCACCAACCTGAACATCGCGCCGGCAGTGACCAAGGCATGAACTGCCCCCCCGCCCAGGGCGGGCAGATCGGCCGATGCCCGCGTCCCGCGCCGGGTCGGCCGGATGCGAGGATGATTCGCCCGGGCCGGGTGTGCGGCCCGGCCGTCCAGGAGCTGAGCGCCATGTCGACCGTCCATGCCGAAGCCGTCGCGCCGACTCCGGGCCGCCCCGGGCACGCCGATGCACTGTTCGAGTCGCTCTACGACGATCTGCGGCGTCTGGCACGCCGCGAGGTATGGCGCAACGGCGCGCGCGACTTCGTTGGCACGCGGACTCTGGTGCACGAGGCTTGGCTGGAGATCAGCCGCCGACATGCGCTGGCCTTCGACGAGCCCGGCAAGTTCCTGGCCTATGCCACCCAGACGATGCGCGGCCTGGTGATCGACCGCGTGCGAGCGCATCACGCGCAAAAGCGCGGCGGCGGCTTGGACATCACCGCGCTAGACACCCACGCCGCCGAGCAGGCGATGCAGCCGGACCAGCTCGACCACGTCAGCGAGGCGATCGACGCGCTGGCCGCGACCGAGCCGCAACTCGCCCAGGTGGTGGACCTGAAGTTCTTCTGCGGCTTCACGCTGGCGGAGATCGCCCGCATGCTGGACGTGTCCGAGCGCACCGTGCAGCGGCAGTGGGAGAAGGCGCGTCTGATGCTCCACGACGCGCTCGGCGGCTAGCGCCGCCAAGCGTCGCGCTTGTATGTTTAGACCAGACCAGCACGGTAGAGTCTGATTGCCGTTGAGGCAGCCAGACCGGCCCGTGCAGTTTGGTACGCGCTGGGGCGAACGAGCCCGTGACTGAGTAAAGAGCGCACGGCCGCCGTGCTGGTCTTCCTGAAGCCCGAACGGTTACGCGCGCCGGCCTGGCCGAGCGCGCATGCACAAGCAAGGGATCCGAAGACCATGTCTGCTTCCTCAGTGGTGGTGGGCATCGACGTGGCCAAGGCGCATGTCGATGTCTCGGTGCTGGGCGCCAAGCTCGATGCCCAGCGGTTCGACAACCAAGCCGAGGGCCACTCGGCGTTGACGGCGACCTTGAAACCGCTGGACGTGGCGCTGG
>KZ836113.1 GCA_003265685.1 Piscinibacter caeni
GCTGCCGGCGGGCGCGGCGCGGCCGGCCGGCGCGCTGCTCGCCGCGAACGAACGGCGCCGCGCGCCCGAGTCGGTGCTGGTGGCGCTCGAGGTGGCGCAGGCCGCGCTGGCCGAGGCCGGCCTGGCGATGGACACGGTGCCCAGCGTGTTCAGCTCCACGCACGGCGACCTCGCGGTGGTCGACGCGCTGTGCCGCACCCTGGCCACGGACCCGCTGCTGCTCTCGCCGACCCGCTTCCACCACTCGGTGCACAACGCGGCCTCGGGCTACTGGGCGATCGCCAGCGGCTGCCGGCGCCCGAGCACCGCCGTCGCCGAGTTCGGCCACGCCTTCGCGGCCGGTTGGCTGGAAGCGGCCGCGCAATGCCTGGCCGACACCACGCCGGTGCTGCTGGTCGGCGTGGACAGCGCGGCCTGCGGCCCGCTCGCCTCCGTCAACACGAGCCGCGGGCTGCTCGGCGTGGCGCTGGTGCTGGCGC
Organism: Piscinibacter caeni; assembly: GCA_003265685.1. Taxonomy (GTDB): domain Bacteria; phylum Pseudomonadota; class Gammaproteobacteria; order Burkholderiales; family Burkholderiaceae_C; genus Piscinibacter; species Piscinibacter caeni. Next base: position 480 of record KZ836113.1, read on the forward strand.
CTCGGCCCGGCCCGGCCTCGCGCTGGCGGGTCGAGGGCCGGCTGGTGCCCGAAGCGGCCGGCGCGCCGGCGCTGCGCTCGGCCGCCGCCGCGGCGCTGGCGGCCAATGCGATGGGCGATGCGCTGCCGCTGTTCGAGGCGCTGGCCCGGGGCGAACCGGCGCGCCTCGCACTGCCGCTCGGCCCGCGCCTGCACCTCGCGCTGGCGCTGGAACCTCGGGCTGCATCGGGGCTTTCGCCCCCTGGTGCATGATGCGGCCTCCCATGGATCCGGAAGGCCAGCCGTCATGACCGCCGAGAGCACGCACGACATCGTCATCATGGGTGGCGGCCTCGCGGGCCTGACGCTTGCGCTGCAGCTGCGCCGGCGCGACCCGGCGCTGGATGTGCTGGTGATCGAACGCCGCAGCCACCCGGTGCCGGTGGCCTGTCACAAGGTGGGCGAATCGAGCGTCGAGATCGGCGCACATTACTTCGAACAGGTGCTCGGCCTGAAGCAGCACCTGGACGACCAGCAGCTGCGCAAGTTCGGCTTCCGCTTCTTCTTCAGCGAGGGCGAGCGCGACATCGCGCGGGTCACCGAACTCGGGGCGAGCCGGCCGCTGCCCACGCCGAGCTACCAGATCGACCGCGGCGTGTTCGAGAACTTCCTGGCCGAGGAATGCCGTCGCCAGGGCGTGGGCTTCGTCGACGGCGCGCTGATCCGCCAGCTCACGCTGGCCGAGGACGACGCGCCGCACGTGGTGGACTGGCAGCGCCCGGGCGCGCCGCTGCAGCGCAGCCGCGCCCGCTGGGTGATCGACGCCTGCGGCCGCGCCGGGCTGATCAAGCGCCAGCTCGGCCTGGCGCGCGAGAACGCCCACGGCTGCCATGCGGTGTGGTTCCGCATCCGCGAGCGCATCCGCATCGACGACTGGTCGGCCGACCCGGCCTGGCGCGCGCGCTGCGTCACGCCGACGCGCTGGCTGTCGACCAACCACCTGGTCGGCGCGGGTTACTGGGTCTGGCTGATCCCGCTGTCCTCGGGCTCGCACTCGGTGGGCATCGTGGCCGATCCGCGCTTCCATCCGCTCGAGTCGATGAACACCTTCGACAAGGCGATGGACTGGCTGCGGCAGTACCAGCCGGCGCTCCACGCCGACCTGGACGGCAAGCGCGACTCGCTGCAGGACTTCGCCTTCCTGCGCCGCTTCTCGTACGACTGCACGCAGGTGTTCTCGGCGCAGCGCTGGGCGCTGGCCGGCGAGGCGGGGCGCTTCCTCGATCCGTTCTACTCGCCCGGCAGCGACTTCATCGCGATCGGCAACACCTACATCACCGAGCTCGTGATGCGCGACCGTGCCGGGCAGCCGCTGGCGGCCCACGTGCAGGTGTACGAGCAGATCTTCCGCTCGTTCTACGACAGCACGCTGGCGCTCTACACGGACCAGTACGGCCTGTTCGGCGACCCCGAGGTGCTGCCGACCAAGGTGATCTGGGACTACGCCTACTACTGGAGCGTGCTGGCGCCGCTGTTCTTCCAGCAGCGCCTGGGCGACCTGGCCGCGCTGTCGCACCTGCGCGAGGTGCTGCTGCAGTGCAAGCGCCTGAACGCCGCGGTGCAGGACTTCCTGCGCGCCTGGGGCGAGGTGAGCGGGCGGCGCAACCTGCCGGTGATGCTCGACCAGGCCTCCGCACCCTGGTTCGTCGAGCTCAACCGCGCGCTGCGCGACCCGCTCGACGACGCCGCCTTCCGCACGCGCGTGCGCGGCCTAGCCGTGCAGCTGCAGGCGCTGGCCGCGCAGATCGTGCAGCGCGCCACGCGCGAGCACCCGCAGCTCGACACGAGCGCGCTGCGTGCGCTGCTGCCGCCGTTCGCTGCGCAGGGCAGCGAGGAGCCGCTGCTGTTCCCGCCGGCCGAGGCGCTGGCGGCGGCCTGAGGTGACCGGGCCCGGGTCGCCTCCCGCGAGCCCGGGCGCCCGTTCACTCCGGCACCCCGGCCTTGCGCAGCCCCGCGACGAAGTGGGCACGTTCCATCGCCCAGGCGTCGGCGGCCACATGCGGCCGGAACCGCGCCTCGTAGGCCGAGATCGTGAACGCCGGGACCGCTTCGAGCAGGCGGGCCCTCGCCCGCCCCGCCTTCTCGGCGTCGCCACGCATCGCATGCGCCGCCGCCAGGTTGGCGGGCACGTTCCACAGATCCCAGGACGTGACCCGCTCGCATTCGACGATGGCGGCGTCGTACGCGCCGAGCAGCAGCTGCGCGGAGCAGGCCTGCAGGGCGAGCGTCGAATCCTGCGCGCCGAACACCGGACGCAGCCGGGCGACGATCGCCAGCGTCTCCTCGGGCCTGCCGGCGTCGAGCAACAGCCAGGCGCGCACCAGCTGCGGGAAGTACCGCGACGGGTCCAGCCCCTGCGCGCGGTCGAGGGCAGCAAAGCCGCCTTCGAGGTTGCCCTGGATGCGCAGCGCGTTGGCGCGCGCGACCCAAGCGACCACGTCGCCCGGATCGAGCATCACGGCGCGGAACGAATCGGCGTCGATCTGGCTGCGCAGTAGCCCGGCATCGGCCGCAAAATCGTTGAAGAGGAGCATCGTCGCCGCCATGGCGCGCGCGGTCCATGCTGCGCCGAGGGACGGATCGCGCTCGATGGCCGCGTTCGCCAGGCGCTGCATCTCGCGTGCCGCGGACACCGGATCGCGGATGCGCACCACGTTCGCCAGGTCCATCAGGTCGCGGGCGCTGGCTTCGCGCTCGTCCATCGTCCGCAGCACGCCGACGACGGCCTCGCCGAACATCACGCGCGTGCGCGAGGTCAATTGGCGCGCCAGCGTCTCACCGGAATCCAGCTCGGCGGCGCCGATCCGTTCGCGCGTGTTGTCGACCTGGCGATCTTCCTGCGCGTCGACCATCCGCAACGTGACGGCAACCGACCCGTCGTCGCGCCGCAGGTCGCCCGTGACGACGAAGCGGACGCCTGCGGCGCGCCCGGCAGCCAGCACGTCGCCGCTGCCGGTCGGCGCGCTGGCGCCCGGAGCGACGACGCGGACGTGCTTCAGGCTGTCGCCGAGCATGCGGGCGAGATCGACGGCCAGCCGGCGCCCGGCATCGCCCAGGGCCACGTCGTCCGCCGGGGCGGCGAAGGGCAGCACGAGCACCGACCGCAACGCGGGGCCGGCCGCTGCCCGCGGCGGGACGGCAAAGCGCAGGAGCAGCAATGCAGCCAGCAGGGCCCCGGCGAGCGCGAGCGCAGCCAGCAGGAGCGGCCGCGGGCGGGGGCGTGGCGTGGCCGCGGCCGCGGCCGTCGCCCCCGTGGGAGCCGGGGGCGTCGCCTGCTCCACCGGATCGCTCGGAGGCGACGCCGCCCCGGTCGCCCCGGGCGCCGTGGCCGGTGCCCCGAGAGTCAGGCGGTAGCCGCGCCCGGGGACGGTGGCGATCGACTGCGCACCGAGCACCTTGCGCAGCGCGCTGATCTGGACCTGGAGGTTGTTCTCCTCGACGACGACGTGCGGCCAGACCGCATCCATCAGTTCGTCCTTGCTGACGACGCGGTCATGCCGCTGCGCCAGCGCCACCAGCACATCGAACGCGCGGGCCCCGAGCGGGACGTGCTTGCCCTCGATCAGCAACTGCCGGGCGCCGGTATCCACCACGACGCGCCCGAACTGCAGTTCGCCAGCCGGTGCCGAGTCCGACAAGTCCACCTCCGCGGGGCGAGCGACGCAACAGCATACCCGCTTCAGCTGCTTTCACAACGCTTCAGGCGGGCCTTCAGGGCGCTCAAGGACGGTGTCGCCGCCTGCGCCGGATCGTCTCCGGACCCCGACGCATCCCGCGTCGGCGCCATGACGAGGAGCACCACATGAAGACACTCCCTGCCATCACCCGCCTGACGGGCATCGTCGCGTCGCTGGGCATCACCGCGGCGCTGTTCCAGGGCGTCGCGTCGCTCGCGGAGCCGCAGCGCAGTCAGTTGCTGGCCCAGCGCGCCGCCCAGCAGGAGCGGCCGGCCAAGGCCCCCGTCCGCGTGGCCGATGCGCGCTGAATCGCGTGGCGTCGCGACGGGCCGGCGGCGGCCGCAGCCGCCGCCGCGGCTCACTCCCGCGTCAGCACCGCCGCCGGCAGCCGCGCCAGCCGCGGCGTGGCCAGCGGGATGGTCAGCATGGTGCTGCCGATGGCCATCAGCAGCAGCGCGGTGAAGCTGGCGCTGGTGATGACCTGCCGGTCGAGCAGGATGTTGGCGAAGATGATCATGATCAGCGCCTTGGTCTGCAGCAGCCAGCCGATCAGGCTGGCCTCGCCCGGCGCCCAGCCGAGCAGCCGGCCGGCCAGGCGCAGGCCGATCAGCTTGCCCGCCACCGCCGCGAGCAGCAGCAGCGCGGCGACCAGGAACACCGAGGCCCCGCCCAGCGACCAGCTGGTGCGCAGCCCGGTGCTGAGGAAGAACACCGGCATCAGCGTCAGCAGCAGGAACTCGCGCAGCTGGTCGGTGCGCGTCTGGTCGAACCAGTCGGCGTCGAGCACCGCACCGGCGAGGAAGGCGCCGACCATGAAGTGCAGCCCGGCCCAGTCGGCCGCCAGCGACACGAGCGCCAGCCAGATCAGCCCGACGAACCAGCGGTCGCGCTCGGGCAGGCGCGGCATCAGCGCCCGGCAGGCGAGCGCGGCGAACGGGAAGCCGACCAGGAAGCCGGCCTGCTTGGACAGCCGGTCCCAGTCCATCAGGATCAGCGCCAGCACGCCCCAGATCGCGATGTCGTCCAGGCTGGCGTAGCGCAGGATGCGCTGGCCGAGCGGCCGGCGCAGGATCGCCAGCTTCTCCATCAGCAGGATCAGGATCGGCAGCGCCGTCACCGCGCAGGACATGCCCACGCCGAGCACGAACTGCCAGGGCCGCGCGGCCGGGCCGACCCAGCCCGGCTGGAAGGTCAGCAGCAGCCCCGCGGCCGCGCCGAACAGCAGCGGCACGCCCAGCGCCAGGCCGGCGGTGATGCCGCTTTCGGCGCGGTGCTTCCAGGCACGCCGCAGGTCGAGCTCCAGCCCGGCGACCCAGACGAACATCATCACCGCCCACCAGGCGATGCCGTTGAGCGCCTGGATCACGGCCGGCGTGAACACCGCGCGGTGGACCTCCGGCCAGACCGCCCCGGCCACGCCCGGGCCGAGCAGCACGCCGGTGATGATCTGCACCACCACCAGCGGCGCGAAATACTCCGTGCGGCCGAGCCGCCAGACGAAGTAGGGGACGGCGAAGATGACCGCCATCGCGACCAGGTAGATCTCCGTCGTGCTCATCGGGCGTCGAAGGGCGGTTGTTTCATCAGGCGGCGCCAGGCCAGCACGGGCAGGCGGAGCAGGAACTCGACCATCAGGCGCGTGTGCATCCAGGTCAGCAGCAGGTTGTCGCGCCCGTAGCGGAAGTGCGAGACGCCGCCTTCCGCGGCGCTGAGGTACCGGACCGGCGCATCCAGGTTGAGCGGCGCGACGCCGCGCCAGGCCAGTCGCACCGCGGCCTCGGGGTCGAAATCGAAGCGGCGCATCCAGCGCTGGGCGCGCATCACCGCGATCAGCGCCGGGATCGGGTAGACGCGGAAGCCGTACAGCGAATCGCCGATGCCGGCGCCGAGCGTCTCCAGGTTGGCCCACCAGTTCGAGACACGCCGGCCACGCACCCGCAGCAGCGGCGCGCTGGCATCGAACACCGGGCGGCCCAGCACCATCGCCGCGGGCCGCCCCGCCGAGGCCTGCATGAAGGCGGGGATCAGCGCCGCCGGGTGCTGGCCGTCGGCATCCATCGTCAGCGCGTGGGTGAAGCCGGCCGCGGCCGCGAGTTCCAGCCCGTGCAGGACCGCCGCGCCCTTGCCCTGGTTGTGCGGCAGCACGTGCACGCGCAGGCCGGCGTCGGCCGCGGCCATCGCCTGCAGGCCGGCGGCGCTGCCGTCGTCACTGCCGTCCACCACCACCCACACCGGCGTCCACTGCGCGCGCGCGGCGCGCACCGTCTCGTAGACGGTCGCGCCGGTGTTGTAGCTCGGGATCAGCACCAGGTGCGTGGTCGAGGCAGCGGGGGAGGTCATGGCGTCGGGTCGGCCGGCCGGTGCACGCCGGCGGCGAAGTGGGCCTCGAGCCGTGCCAGCAGCGCGGCGTAGTCGTCCTGCGGCTCGAAGCGCTCGCCCAGCCGCACCGAGAACACGATCGGCAGCGGCGGCAGCCGCCACAGCGGCCAGCCCTTGCCGAGGTAGGGCGAGTCGGTGTCGATGAAGACGGCCTGGATCGGCGCGCGCGCCAGCTTGGCGATCAGCGTCACGCCGGGACGGAACGGGTTGATCGGCGTGCGCGTCGTGCGCGTGCCCTCGGGGAACATCACCAGCTGCCCGCCCTCGCGCAGGTCTTCCACTGCCGAGCGCACCATCGCGTGGCCGGTGTCGTTGCGGATGTAGCGCGCCAGGCGCGCCCCCGGGCCGAGCAGCGGGTTGCGCATCAGGCTGGCCTTCATCACGCAGGCGCTGCGCGGCAGCCGGCCGACCAGCATCAGCGCGTCGAGCATGCTCGGGTGGTTGGCCACGACGATCAGCCCGGGCTCGTCGCGCAGCGCCTCCAGCGCCTGCGAATGCAGCCGCATCATGCCGGCGCGTTCGGCCACGTTCCAGAACCACTGGTAGCCGCGCGCGATGGCGGCGCGGCCGAGTTCTCGGCCGCGCTCGCGCGACAGCAGCGGGTACAGCACCAGCGCCACCAGGTTCCAGCCCAGCGAGGCCAGCCCGAGCAGCAGCAGCATGGCCTGCAGCGCGATCCAGCGAAGGGCGTTGCGCAGCGCGCGAATCACCGCACGCGCTCCGGCGGCACGTCGACCGTGTTGCCGGAGGCCGCGAAGATCCACGAGACGGCCGCGCCGGCGGCCCACTGGTGGCGGCTGCGCACCAGCGGGCTCGGCTCGAAGGACGCGCCGGCGACGCTGTCGGCGCGCACGAAGGCGCCGAGCCAGAACTGCCCGATGCGGCGCGAGGCGCCCAGCGTCAGCTGCCAGCCGGCCCGGCCGGCGCCGGCGCGATACGCCGGCCGCGTGGCGGTGGCGAACTCCGGCGCCACGTCGTAGTAGTAGGCGTGCAGGCGCCGGTCGCCCCACAGCGGGCCGGCCTGCACGCCCAGGTCCACCAGCGAGGTGGCGAGGTCGAGGTTGAGCACCGGCGTGGCCGACCAGCCGATGTGGCGCGGCTTCGACTCGAGCGTCATCACCGCGCGCACGGGCACGCGCAGGTCGACCTTCCAGTCCGCGCCGCGTGCCAGGTTCAGGTTCAGCTTGGGGCCGAACTCGACGGTCGGCGCGAGGTCGGGCATGCCCTCGCGCGCCGTGTTGTCGCGGCTGCGGGTCGGCGCGCTGGCGCCGACGCTGAAGTCGAAGTCGAGCCGCTCGGTGTCGAGCAGCACGGCGCGTGCACCGTCGCGGTCGGCGCGCAGGATGTTGCCGCGGTAGACCAGGTAGGGCACCGGCAGCAGCCAGTTGTCGGCCTGGTCGGAGCCGCGGTAATGCGGCATGCGCAGCGCGGCGGCGCCCATGCCGAACTCCCACAGCGGCTTCTGCTCCGCGGCGGCCGGGGCGACGGCCACGCCCAGTGCCGCCATCAGCAGGCCGGCGCCTAGCCGCACAGCACCCCCGGGGCGCGCGCATGCGCCTCGATTTCCAGCAGCAGCTCGCGGCGGCAGATGTCGGCCTGCACGTACACCGCGGCGGTGGCGGCACGCGACTGCGCGCCGAGCGCGGCGGCGAGGTCCGCGCGCACCGGCTCGAGCTGCGCCGGGTCGCGCAGGTAGACGGTGCAGTCGAGCTGCTCGAGCGCGAAGCGCGCCGTGCTGCGCGCTCGCGCCGCGTCGACCACGGCACGCAGGTTGGCGAGCGTCTCGGCCAGCTGGGCCCGCACGTCGCCGGCGTGGCACGAGGCCTCGCCGACGATGCTGGCGGTGCCGGAGACCAGCAGGTCGACCTGGCCGGTGCCGTCGGCGGCCAGCACGGCACGCGAGAAGGTCGGGCTGCGCGGCCCGAACTGCGTCGAGTAGCGCCAGGCCGGCACCTGGCGCGGGTTCTCGAGCGCGAGCGCCGGCCGCCGGCCGGCCAGGAAGCGGATCGACAGCGGCCCGCCGCGCGAGCCGAGCGCGCAGGCCGCCGGCGCGCCTTCGAACGCGGCATGGCCGGCCTCGAGGAAGGCGCGCTGTCGGCCGATGTTGAACTGGCGGTAGCGTTCCAGGCCGGCCTCGTCGTCGTTGATGCGCGGCACGAAGTTCCAGACCCGCAGCAGCGCCGGGTGGCCGGCCTCGTGCAGCGCGGCGAACAGCGCCCGGTAGGCACGCCAGGTCGCCTCCTCCAGGCCGAGTCCGGCCTCGTCGACGTCGAGCCGGCCGAACAGGCGCTGCCCGTCCTCGCACCACTGCACGTTGCCGAGCCGGCCGCAGCGCAGCGCCGCGCGCGCCGGCCAGGCGTCGATGCGCCCGCCCGCCGGCGCGAGCAGCGGCAGGTCGACCGCGATCTCGGCCGGCGCGCACGCACCCCAGCCCAGGGCGCCCAGTGGCAGGGCGTCGGCGGCGAGGATGGCCGCCGTCATGGGGTCTGCGCCTGGACGTTCTCGCCCTTGACGGCGCCGACGTCGCGGATGTTGCGCCGGCGTGCCCGCCAGGCGGCCCAGGTGCGCGGCAGCGCGAGCAGCGAGCCGAGGTAGTAGATGCCCTTGAAGACCGCCAGCGAGGCCCAGATCGGCGTGCGGCCGAAGATGTCGCCGGCCAGCAGCGACAGCACCGCCTCCTTGGTGCGCAGCGGGTTGCGCGGGTGCATGAACAGCTCGCGCATCGCCGGGTTGGTCATGCGGTAGATGAACCAGGAGAACTCGCGCGGTCCGCGCCGCATGTGCGCGTCGAAGCGCCTGCGCGCCGCCGCGGCCTCGGCCGGCCGGTCGAGGCAGGTGGCCACGACCTCGGCGCCGACGAAGGCACTGGCCATCGCCAGGTACACGCCCGACGAGAACACCGGGTCGACGAAGGCATAGGCGTCGCCCAGCAGCAGGAAGCGCTCGCCGTGCGAGCGGCGCGCGCTGTAGGCGTAGTTGCCCGTCGCGTACACTGAATTGTCGACCAGCGTCGCGCCCTCCAGGCGCGCGGCCAGCGCCGGAGACATCGCGATGGTGTCGGCGAAGAAGGCATCGAGCGGCTTCTCGCGCGACTTCAGGTAGTGCGGCCAGCACACGGCGCCGACGCTGGTGCTGCCGTCGGCCAGCGGAATGAACCAGAACCAGCCGTGCTCGAACCAGAAGATGCTGATGTTGCCTTCCAGCTTGCCTTCGAGCCGGCGGGCGCCGGTGAAATGGCCGAACAGCGCGGCGCTGTTGTGCTTCGGGTTGCGGCGCTTCCAGTCGAACTGATTGGCCAGCAGCGTGTCGCGCCCGCTGGCGTCGATCACGAAGCGGGCGCGCCAGCGCCGCGGCGTGCCGTCGTCGAGCTGCGCCTCGACATCCGCGCCGTCGGCGTCGAAGGCCACGCGGCGCACCTTGCAGCCTTCCTGCAGCCTCGCGCCGCAGGCACCGGCGTGGCGGAACAGGATCTCGTCGAACTCGGCGCGGCGCACCTGCCAGGCCATCGGCATGGACTTGTCCCAGGCGTCGGCGAACTCGACGAAGCTGTGGTGACGGTGCTGCGGCGAGGCGAACTCGACACCCCACTTCGGCATGCCGATCTTCTCGATCTGGTCGCGCACGCCGAGCCGCTCGAACAGCGGCAGGTTGGCCGGCAGCAGCGACTCGCCGATGTGGAAGCGCGGGTGGTGGTCCTTCTCGAGCAGCCGCACGTCGCGGCCCTGGCGGGCCAGCAGCGCGGCGACCGTCGCGCCGGCCGGGCCGCCGCCGATGACCAGCACGTCGCAGGCCTCGCACGCAGGGGTCGAAGAGGTCGCCGGGCTCATGGGTGCGGGGTTCGGTGCGTTCGGGGGGCGGCCGCCGGGGGCGGGGAGGGTGTCCCGGACGCGACGCGCGGGACACCTCGCGGGGCTGGCGCGATTATCGCAAAGTCGTTTCGATGAATCCCTCCCTCGACTCGCTCGAACGCCTGCAGCCCTGGACGGCCGAGATCGGGCGGCGGATGCGGCGCTGGCTGTGGCTGAAGGTGAGCGGGGTGAGCGCCTTCATGTGGCTGTTCTTCATCGGCTACTTCCACCTGCTGCGCCACCCGGCGTACCCGGTGACGGAGATGCCGCTGACGGCGCTGGACCGGCTGATCCCGTTCCAGCCCGAGGCGCTGGCCGCCTACCTGACGCTGTGGCTGTACGTCGGCGTCGCCCCGGGGATGCTGCTGCGCCTGCGCGAGCTGGTGGTCTACGGGCTGTGGGCGGCGGCGATGTGCCTGACCGGCCTGGCCTGCTTCTACTTCTGGCCCACGCGTGTGCCGCCGCTGACGATCGAGGTGCTGCAGTACCCGGGCTTCGCGCTGCTGCGCGGCGTGGACGCCGCCGGCAACGCCTGCCCCTCGCTGCACGTGGCCGGCGCCACCTTCAGCGCGGTGTGGATCGACCACCTGCTGCGCCACGCCCGCGCGCCGCTGGCGCTGCGGCTGGGCAACGCGGCCTGGTTCGCGGTGATCACCTGGTCGACCGTCGCAATCCGGCAGCACGTGGTGCTCGACGCGCTGGCCGGCGCGCTGCTGGGCGGCATCTTTTCACTCGCCTCGCTGCGCTGGCGTCCATACCGCGACGCGTATCGCAGCACGCCGCGCGAAGCGGCTATCATGGTTCCCGTCCGCTAGCCACTGGCGGACGGGAGGCCGGACGCCGCGCAGGGCGTGCGGGGAGAACGACGGATTGACGCGATGAGTTCGATCGACGAGCTGCAGCAGCTGATCCACGCGAAGTACGGCATCGAACCGTCCGCGCTGGATCCGAAGGCATCGATGCGCGAGAACGGCATCGACTCCCTGGCCCTGGTCGAATTCCTGTTCGCGGTGGAAGACCATTTCGGCTTCGCCGTGCCCGACGAACATGCGCACATCGACACCCTGGCCGACCTGGCGGCGGTGATCGACAAGCTGCGCGCCACACGCACCGCCCAGGCCGCCTGAGGCGGCCGCGAAGGCCCCGGTGGAGCGCATCGCCGTCACCGGCCTGGGGGTGGTTTCGCCGCACGGCGATTCACCCGACGGCCTGTTCGACGCGCTGCTGCAGGGCCGCTCGGCGATCGCGCCGGTGTTCCCCGAGCTGCCCCGGCCCGCCGCCGCGGCCACCGTCGACTTCGATGCGAGCCGCTGGTTCACCAAGCTGCAGCTGGCCGGCGTGGACCGGGTCAGCCAGCTGGCCGTGGCCGCCGCCGAACTGGCGATGCACGACGCCGGCGCGGCCGAGGCCGCGGCGCCCGAGCGGCGCGGCGTCTACATGGGCTGCGGCATGGGCGGCGCGGCCGCCCTGGAGGCGGCCTACCGCGGCGGCAGCCGCGTGCCGCCGCTGACCATCCCCGCCTTCATGCCGAACGCGCCGGCCGCGCACATCGCGATGCGCCGCCAGGCCCGCGGCCCGGTGCTGACCTACTCGGTGGCCTGTGCCTCCTCGTCGGTGGCGATCGCCGAGGCGGCCAAGGCGCTGCGCAGCGGCGAGGTCGACCTGGCCATCGCCGGCGGCGCGGAATCGCTGATCGTGCCCGGCGTGGTGCTGGCCTGGCAGGCGATGCAGACGCTGGCGGCCTTCGCGCCCGGCGAGGCCGCCGGCTGCTGCCGGCCGTTCGCGGCCGACCGCAGCGGCTTCGCGCTCGGCGAGGGCGCGGCCTGCCTGGTGCTCGAGCCGATGGACAAGGCGCGTGCACGCGGCGCCACCATCCTTGCCGAGCTGGCCGGCTGGGGCCTGGGCTGCGACGCCAGCCACCTCACGAAGCCCGACGCGGAGGGCCAGCGCCGCGCGATCGCCGCGGCGCTCGTCATGGCCGGCGTCGCGGCCGCCGACATCGGCTACTGCAATGCGCACGGCACCGCCACGCGGGTGGGCGACCCGATCGAGCGCGAGGCCCTGGCGGCCATCTGGGGCGAACACCTCGACGGTCTTCGCGTGAGTTCGACCAAGTCGATGCACGGTCACCTGCTGGGCGCCGCTGGCGCGCTCGAGGCGGTGATCACGGTGCTGGCGCTGCGCCGCCGCCAGCTGCCGCCCAACGCGTTCTGCCGCGAGGTCGACCCGGCCTGCCGGCTCAACCTGGTGCGCGCCGGCGAGGCCGACGCGCCGGGGCTGGAGGCGGCGATCAGCAACTCCTTCGCCTTCGGCGGGACCAACTCGGTGCTGCTGTTCCGGCGCGCCTAGGGTCAGTCCAGATCGTCGACGCGCCGCGGCCAGCTGTCCTTCAGCAGGCGCGACAGCACCCGGTCGGCGAGCAGCCGCCCGTCGGTCTGGCAGCGTGCGCAGTAGTTGGTCTCGTTGTCGGCATGCACGATGCGCTGCACCGGGCTGCCGCACACCGGGCAGGGCTGGCCGTAACGGCCGTGCACCGCCATCTCGGGGCGGAACGCCGTCACCTGCGACGGCCAGCCGCCGTGCGCGGCGGCCTCGGCACGCAGCCGGTCGGTCCATTCGGCCAGCACCGCGCAGGTGGCCGCATGCAGCCGGGCGATGGCCGCGGCATCGAGCGAACGGGTCAGCGCCAGCGGCGAGAGCCGGGCGCGGTGCAGGATCTCGTCGGAGTACGCATTGCCGATGCCCGAGAACAGGTGCGGGTTGGTGAGCGCGCGCTTGAGCGTGTGGTTCTCGGCAACCAGGCGTGCGCTGAAGCCGGCCAGGTCGGCCACGGCCACGTCGATGCCGCCCGGGTCGGCCGCGGCCAGCGCGGCGCGGCCGTCGAGCAGGTGCAGCGCGGCGCGGCGCTGCGTGCCCGCCTCGGTGAACACGAGGCTGCCGGCATCGAACTCGAACACCGCCAGCACACCCTTGCCGGCGGGCTTGGACCCGGCCGGGCGCCACTGCAGCCGGCCCGCGATCATCAGGTGGATCACGAGGAAGAGCTCGCCTTCGAGCGCCAGCACGACGCGCTTGCCGAGCCGCTCGACACCGGTCACGCGCCGGCCCTCGGCCGCGCCGATCGGCGGCAGCGCGGTGCGCAGCAGGAAGGGATTGAGCAGGCGCAGGTGCTGCAGGGTCGCGCCGTGCAGCTTGTCCGCGAGGTTCTCGACGTAGACGGTGATGTCGGGCAGCTCCGGCATCCGGCCAGTGTGACAGCGGGCCGGATAATCCGCGCATGTCCGAACTCTCCCCGCAGGTGCGCCGCCGGCGCACCTTCGCCATCATCTCCCACCCCGACGCGGGCAAGACCACGCTCACCGAGAAGCTGCTGCTGTTCTCCGGCGCGATCCAGATCGCCGGCTCGGTGAAGGCGCGCAAGGCCTCGCGCCACGCCACCTCGGACTGGATGGAGATCGAGAAGCAGCGCGGCATCTCGGTGGCCTCGTCGGTGATGCAGATGGAGTACCGCGACTGCGTCATCAACCTGCTCGACACGCCGGGCCACCAGGACTTCTCCGAGGACACCTACCGCGTGCTGACCGCGGTGGACGCGGCACTCATGGTGATCGACGCGGCCAACGGCGTGGAGCCGCAGACGCGCCGGCTGCTGCAGGTCTGCCGGGCGCGCAACACGCCCATCCTCACCTTCGTCAACAAGATGGACCGCGAGGTGCAGGAGCCGCTCGCGCTGCTGGACGAGATCGAGCGCGAGCTCGGCATGTCGGTCGTGCCCTTCACCTGGCCGGTGGGCATGGGCAAGGTGTTCGGCGGCGTGCTCGACCTGCGCCGCGACCAGATGCGCGTGTTCTCGCCCGGCGAGGACCGCGTGAAGGAAGGCGGCGACGAGATCATCGACGGCCTCGCCAACCTGGCGCTGGCCGAGCGCTTCGGCAGCGCCTACGCGCAGGCGGCCGGCGAGGTGGAGCTGGTGCGCGAGGCCGCGCCGGCCTTCGACGAGCGGCAGTTCCTCGACGGCCACCAGACGCCGATGTTCTTCGGCTCGGCGATCAACAACTTCGGCGTGCAGGAGGTGCTGGATGCGCTGGTCGAGCTGGCCCCGCCGCCCGGCCCGCGCCACGCCATCCAGCGCGAGGTGCAGCCCGACGAGGGCAAGTTCAGCGGCGTGGTCTTCAAGATCCAGGCCAACATGGACCCGGCGCACCGCGACCGCATCGCCTTCGTGCGGGTGGCCTCGGGCCGCTTCGAGCGCGGCATGAACCTGAAGGTGGTGCGCTCGGGCAAGACGCTGCGCCCGAACACCGTGGTCACCTTCATGAGCCAGAAGCGCGAGCTGCTCGACGAGGCGTTTGCCGGCGACATCATCGGCATCCCCAACCACGGCGTGCTGCAGCTCGGCGACACGCTCACCGAGGGCGAGGCGCTGCAGTTCACCGGGCTGCCGTTCTTCGCGCCGGAGATGTTCCGCAGCGTCGAGGTGGCCGACCCGCTGAGGACCAAGCAGCTGCGCGCCGGGCTGACGCAGCTCGGCGAGGAGGGCGCGATCCAGGTGTTCCGCCCGGTCGGCGGTTCGATGCTGCTGCTCGGCGCGGTCGGCCAGCTGCAGTTCGAGGTGGTGGCGCACCGGCTCGAGCACGAGTACGGCTGCAAGGCACGCATCACGCCGGCACGCTACAACGTGGCGCGCTGGGTCACCTGCGACACCGGCGAGGGCGCGGCGGCCGACGAGCGCGAGCTCAAGCGCTTCATCGACGGCAACGCGCACCGCGTGGCCTACGACGCGGTGGACGCGCCCTGCGTGCTGCTGGAGTACGCCGGCGAGTTGCGCGCGATGCAGGAGAACTGGCCGAAGATCAGCTTCCACGCCCTGCGCGAGCACGCGGGGCTGGTGTTCCAGAAGCAGCTGGAGGCGTAGCGGCGTCGGCCCCGGATTGCGGCTCGAAGGCCAGCTCGAGCCGCTCGTCGCCGTGGCGCATCAGCGCAAGGGTCGGGCCGACCTTGCAGACCCAGGTCTCCAGCGGCACGGGCTCGGTCAGGCGCAGGGCCAGCGGGTCCAGCACCGCGCCGTTGCGACCGCCGCGCACACGTGCCGAGGCGTAGCGGATCCACTGCACGTCCGCCTCGTGGGCCTGCGCCGCGAGCGCCTGGCAGGCCGTGTAGTCGCTCGGGTGGGTCCACTCGGCGGCGCGCGCCGACCAGGGCACGCGGGTCAGGTCGATGCAGCGGCCGCGCACCTCGGCCGGGAACAGGCTGTGCTCGGTGACCAGCTCCTGCGTGCGCAGCCCGTCGCTGTCCATCAGGAAGCGCCAGCGCCAGTGCGCCACCTCGGCGCAGGCGGTCAGCTTCTCCTCGGCGCCGTACCACAGGCCCGGGTCCTGCGCGCGGCGAAAGCGCGAGGCCTGCGGCGAGCGGTAGCGGAACGGCGTCGCGATCAGGTAGGGCAGGTCCGCCGCCGCGGGCGGCAGCGGCGGTTTGCTGCGCTCGAGGATCTGCTCCAGCACGTCCTGCTCGGCTAGGCTGTCGGCCAGCTTCATCGTCGCCACCAGGTGCTGCGCCTCGACGGCGCGCCACAGGCGCCGCGCCAGCGTGCGCGCGCCGGCGGCCAGCGGCTGCGCAGCCGTCACAGCGGCGCGCGCATCGCGTCGAGGTAGGCCACCACCGCCACCAGGCCCTGCGCCGAGCGGATCAGCTCGGCCGGCACGCCGTGCAGCGCGCGATTGGAACTGCGCATCCAGTCGAGCCGGCGCTGCGCGTCGTGGCCGACCAGGGCGTCGAGCGAGCGGAACAGCCGCACCAGCAGCGCCGCCAGCTCGCCGGCCTTGGACTCCGGCGCCAGGCCGCGCTCGCCGCGCAGGATGCGCGAGACGGTGGCCTCGCTCGCGCCGATCACCGCCGCCAGCGCGCTGCCGTTGAGCCCCAGCAGCTCGGCGGCGCGCGCCGTCGCCTTGGCCAGCACGGCGGACGGGTCGGGCGCACCGCGGGCCGACAGCTCGGCCGGCCGGCGGGTGGGCGACAGGGCGGAGGGGCGGTGGGCGAGCATCGTGGAGTTCTTTCTGCTGAAAGACTAGCAGAGTCATCCTTCCACCGCAAGCCAGCCCCACCGGCGCGACAATCCGGCCATGGCCAGCCACACCCTGCCGCACCGCCTGTCGGTCTACCTCGACCTGATCCGCTGGGACCGCCCGGCCGGCAGCTACCTGCTGCTGTGGCCCACGCTGTCGGCGCTGTGGTTCGCCGCCGGCGGCTTTCCGGGCTGGCACCTGCTCGTGGTGTTCGTGCTCGGCACCTTCCTGATGCGCAGCGCCGGCTGCGCCGTCAACGACGTGGCCGACCGCGACTTCGACCGCCACGTCAAGCGCACCGCACAGCGCCCGGTGACCAGCGGCCTGATCCGCGGCCGTGAGGCGCTCGGCGTCGGCGCCGCGCTCGCCTTCGCCGCCTTCCTGCTGGTGCTCAGCACCAACCTGGCGACCATCGCATGGAGCGTGGCGGCGCTGGCGGTGTCGATCTTCTACCCGTTCACCAAGCGCTTCTTCTCGATGCCGCAGGCCGTGCTGGGCGTGGCCTTCAGCTTCGGCATCCCGATGGCGTTCGCCGCGGTGCAGGGGGAGGTGCCGGCCTTCGCCTGGTGGCTGCTGCTGGGCAACCTCTTCTGGGTGCTGGCCTACGACACCGAGTACGCGATGGTCGACCGCGACGACGACCTGAGGATCGGCATCCGCACCTCGGCCATCACGCTCGGCCGCTTCGACGTGGCCGGCGTGATGGCCTTCTATGCGATCTACCTCGCTTCCTGGGCGCTGCTCGGCCTGCAGGCCGGGCGCGGGCCGGCCTACCTCGCCGGCGTCGCGGTGGCCGGCGGCATCGCGGCCTGGCACTTCACGCTGATCCGCACGCGCACGCGCGAAGGCTGCTTCCGCGCCTTCCGGCTCAACCACTGGGTCGGCTTCGTGGTGTTCGTCGGCCTGGTGGTCGACCTCGCGCTGAAGTAGGCCGCGGCGCCCCCGTTCGGCGCGCCGTCGCGCGTTGCTGGTGCGCCGGCCCGGGCGCACCCGCCGGCACCGGCCGGCGTTCCCCCCGCATCGCCCGGTGAGCGAGGCGCTGGCACGCTTGATGCTGGACACCTGCTTGTATACCAACAGGTGCACCAAAAGTGGCGTCTCCGCTCACCACCCTGGCCGACTGGCAGCAGGCCTACCGCGACGGCGCCTCGCCCGCGGCGCTGCTGCCCGCGCTGCGCGAGCGCCTGGCGGCGCGCCGCGACGACCCGGCGGTGATCCACCTCCTCGGCGCCGCGGCGCTGCAGGCGCGGCTGGAGGCGCTGCAGGCCCTGGCGGCCGCGCACCCCGACCGCAGCGCGCTGCTGCGCGCGCACCCGCTGTGGGGCGTGCCCTTCGCGGTGAAGGACAACATCGACATCGCCGGCGCGCCCACCAGCGCTGCCTGCCCGGCCTTCGTGCACGTCGCCGAACGCAGCGCCGAGGTGGTGCGCCGGCTCGAGGCGGCCGGCGCGGTGTGGGTCGCCAAGACCAACCTCGACCAGTTCGCCACCGGCCTGGTCGGCACCCGCTCGCCCTACGGCCGGCCGGCCAGCGTCGCGGCGGCCGACCGCATCAGCGGCGGCTCGAGCTCCGGCTCGGCGGTGCTGGTGGCGCGCGGCGACGTGCCGTTCGCGCTCGGCACCGATACCGCCGGCTCCGGGCGCGTGCCGGCCGGCTTCAACGGCCTGGTCGGGCTCAAGCCCACGCCCGGGCGCGTCAGCACCGCCGGCGTGCTGCCGGCCTGCCGCAGCCTGGACTGCGTGTCGCTGTTCGCCCACGACGTCGACGCCGCCGCCGCGCTGCTGGCGCTGGTCGAAGGGCCGGACGCGGCCGATCCCTACAGCCGCTTCGCCACCGGCCCGGCCGCCTGGCCCGAGGCGCTGCGCGTGGGTGTGCCGGCGCATCCGTTCTTCTTCGGCGACGCCGGTTACGAGGCTGCCTGGCCCGCGGCGACGGCCCGGCTCGAAGCGCTCGGCCACCGCGTCGTGCCGCTGGACTTCACCGTGCTCGACGAGGTGGCCGCACTGCTCTACGAAGGCCCCTGGGTGGCCGAGCGGCACGCGGTCGTCAAGGCGCTGCTGGCGCGCCAGCCGGAGGCGCTGGATGCGACCGTGCGGCGCGTGATCGAACGTGCGCGCGGTTTCGACGCCACCGCCGCGTTCGAGGCGCAGTACCGTTTGCGCGAGTTGGCCGCGCGCGCCGCGGCGCTGTGGCAGCAGGTCGACGTGCTGATGGTGCCCACCACCACCGGGCACCCGCGCTTCGCCGAGGTCGACGCCGACCCGGTGGGCGTCAACAGCACGCTCGGGCGCTACACCAACTTCGTCAACCTGCTCGACTGGTGCGCGCTGGCGGTGCCGGCCGGGCACACGCCGGCCGGCCTGCCGTTCGGCGTCACCTTCGTGGCGCGCATGCACCACGACGCGGCGCTGGCGCGCTTCGCACGCCGCTGGCAGGGCCTGGCGACGCCGCTGCCGTTGTCCTGGCCGCGCAGCGAGCCGAGCCTGCCGATCGCGGTGGTCGGCGCGCACCTATCGGGCCTGCCGCTGAACGGCCAGCTGCTCGAACGCGGCGCGACCCTGCTCGAGGCCACCACCACCGCGCCGCGCTACCGGCTGCATGCGCTGCCCGGCACGGTGCCGCCCAAGCCCGGACTGGTGCGCGACGAGACCCACGGCCGTGCCATCGCGCTCGAAGTCTGGGCGATGCCCGAGCGCGCGGTCGGCAGCTTTCTTGCATTGATCCCCGCGCCGCTCGGCCTGGGCTCGATCGAACTGGCCGACGGGCGACGCGTGCACGGCTTCCTCTGCGAGGCGCATGCCGTCGCGGGGGCGCCCGATGTCAGCGCGTTCGGCGGCTGGCGCGCCTACCTCGATTCCCTGCGTTGAACCGGAGCCCGAAAGAATGGACCGTCGTCGTTTCCTCCAGACCGGCAGCGCCGCCGCGGCGCTCGGCGGCCTCCCGCTCGCCGGCCAGGCCCAGGCACGCCCGAAGGACGTGCTGCTCGTGGCCAACGAGTTCGGTCCGAACTCGCTGGACATCCACACCGTCGGCGCGAATCGCCCGAGCTACGGCGTGAGCTGGCTCTGCTACGACCGCCTGATGACCTACGGGAAGAAGACGCTGCCCGACGGCCGCGTCGTCTACGACCGCAACAAGCTCGAGCCCGAGCTGGCCGAGAGCTGGCAGGTGGCGCCGGACGGCGGCTCGGTCACCTTCAAGCTTCGCAAGAACGCGAAGTTCCACGACGGCACGCCGGTCACCGCGAAGGACGTGAAGTGGAGCTTCGACCGCGCGGTCACGGTGGGCGGCTTCCCGACCTTCCAGATGGCCGCCGGCTCGCTCGAGAAGCCCGAGCAGTTCGAGGTGGTCGACGAGCACAGCTTCCGCGTCAGGTTCCTGCGCCGCGACAAGCTGACGATGAACGACCTGGCGGTGCCGGTGCCGTGCATCTTCAACAGCGAGCTGGTGAAGAAGAACGCCACCGCGCAGGACCCCTGGGGCCTGGCCTGGACGCGCAACAACACCGCCGGCGGCGGCGCCTTCAAGGTCGAGGCCTTCCGACCGGGGCAGGAGATCGTCTACGTCCGCTTCGACGACTGGAAGAGCGGTCCGGCGCCGAAGCTGCGCCGCATCGTGCAGCGCGAGGTGCCCAACGCCGGCAACCGGCGCGCGCTGCTGCTCAAGGGCGACATCGACATCACCTACGACCTGCCGCCGAAGGATTTCTCCGAGCTCTCGAAGGAGCTCGGCAACGTCAAGGTGACCAGCACGCCGATCGAGAACGC
The DNA here is from genome assembly GCA_003265685.1 of Piscinibacter caeni. Lineage (GTDB taxonomy): Bacteria > Pseudomonadota > Gammaproteobacteria > Burkholderiales > Burkholderiaceae_C > Piscinibacter > Piscinibacter caeni. The sequence goes on from KZ836113.1 coordinate 20,251, forward strand.
GATGTTCTACCTCGGCATGAACGTGACCAGGCCGCCGTTCGACAACGTCAAGGTGCGCCAGGCCGTCGCGCTGGCGCTGCCCTACGACAAGCTGTACGACCACGCGCTGTACGGCCGCGCCATCAAGCTCTACGGCGCGCCGGGCCGCGAGGTGAAGAGCACCGCCTGGCCGCAGCCCACCGGCTACGCGACCGACATCGCCAAGGCCAAGGCGCTGATGGCCGAGGCCGGCGCCGGCGCGGGCTTCGAGACCACGCTCAGCTTCGACCTCGGCAGCGGCACCGTCAGCGAGCCGATGGCGGTGCTGATCCAGGAGTCGCTGGCGCAGATCGGCATCAAGGCGCAGATCAACAAGATCCCCGGCGCCACCTGGCGCGCCGCGCTGCTGAAGAAGGACCTGCCGATGGTCATCAACCGCTTCGGCGGCTGGCTCGACTTCCCGGAGTACTTCTTCTTCTGGTGCTACCACGGCCAGAACGCCGTGTTCAACACGATGAGCTACCAGAACGCGAAGCTCGACAAGGTCATCACCAACGCGCGCTTCGCCGAGAGCAAGACGCTGTACGACTCCTTCGTCAAGGAGATGATCCAGATCGCCTACGACGAGGTGCCTCGCGTGCCCCTCGTCCAGCCGACCATGGACGTGGCCATGCAGAAGGACGTGCAGGGCTACATGTACTGGTTCCACCTGCAGCCGGACTACCGGCAGCTCTTCAAGGCCTGAGCCATGCTCAGCGCGCAACAGGCCGAGGCCCTGATGAACGCGAACGCGGCGGCGCTCGACCTGCGCCTCGCCGCCGAGCACAAGCCGGGCGTCGTGCAGTACCTGGTGCTCGCCTCGGGCATGGCCGACCTCGTGATGGGTCAGGCGCTCGGCATCGAGGACGAGTCCGGCGCGGTGTTCGAGCCGGTCGCGCCGCGGGGGCCGGCCGCATGAAGGCGGTCGAGATCGCGGCGCAGGTGCGCAGCGGCGCGCTCTCGGCCACCAGCGCGGTGAGCACGAGCCTGGGCCTGATCCAGGCCGCCGAACCCCGGGTCAACGCCTTCACCGCGGTGCTGGCCGAACGCGCGCTCAGGCGCGCCGCGCAGATCGACAAGCACACCCGGCGCGCCGAGCTGTCGCTGGCCGGCGTGCCGTTCGCGGTGAAGAACCTGTTCGACCTGGCCGGCCTGCCCACGCTCGCCGGCTCGAAGATCGAGCGCGACGCGCCGCCCGCCTCGCGCGACGCGCTGCTGGTGCGCCGGCTCGAGGCGGCCGGCGCGATCTGCGTCGGCGCGCTCAACATGGACGANCGACGCGCTGCTGGTGCGCCGGCCCGAGGCGGCCGGCGCGATCTGCGTCGGCGCGCTCAACATGGACGAGTACGCCTACGGCTTCAGCACCGAGAACACCCACTACGGGCCGACGCGCAACCCGCACGACCCGGCGCGCATCTCGGGCGGCTCCTCGGGCGGCTCGGCCGCCGCGGTGGCTGCCGGCGAGGTGCCGCTGAGNTCGAAGATCGAGCGCGACGCGCCGCCCGCCTCGCGCGACGCGCTGCTGGTGCGCCGGCTCGAGGCGGCCGGCGCGATCTGCGTCGGCGCGCTCAACATGGACGAGTACGCCTACGGCTTCAGCACCGAGAACACCCACTACGGGCCGACGCGCAACCCGCACGACCCGGCGCGCATCTCGGGCGGCTCCTCGGGCGGCTCGGCCGCCGCGGTGGCTGCCGGCGAGGTGCCGCTGAGCCTGGGCTCGGACACCAACGGCTCGATCCGCGTGCCCTCGTCGCTGTGCGGCACCTTCGGCCTGAAGCCGACCTACGGCCGCCTGCCGCGCCTGGGCAGCTACCCCTTCGTCGCCAGCCTCGACCACCTCGGCCCGTTCGCACGCTGCGTCGCCGACCTCGCCTTCGCCTACGACGCGATGCAGGGGCCGGCGCCGGACGACCCGCATTGCGCACGCCGCCCGCCGGAGCCGACCCGCACGCAGCTCGACGCGCGCGCCGAGGGCCTGCGCATCGCGGTGCTGGGCGGCTGGTTCCGCGAGATGGCGCTGCCCGAGGCGACCGGCGCGGTGGACGCCGTCGCGCAGGCGCTCGGCACCGCGCGCCTGGTCGAGCTGCAGGACGTCGACCGCGCGCGCGCGGCCGCCTTCCTGATCACCAACGCCGAAGGTGCCAACCTGCACCTGGCGGACCTGAAGAAGCGCGCGCAGGATTTCGAGCCGCTCTCGCGCGACCGTTTCCTGGCCGGCGCGCTGCTGCCGGCGGGCTGGGTCGTGCAGGCGCAGCGTGTGCGCCAGGCCTTCGCGCGCCAACTCGCGCGGGTGTTCGAAACGGTCGACGTCCTGCTCGCCCCGGCCACGCCCTGCGTCGCGCCGCTCATCGGCACCGAGTGGATCGAGCTGAACGGCCAGCGCCTGCCGGCGCGCCCGAGCCTGGGCCTGCTGGCGCAGCCGATCTCCTGCATCGGCCTGCCGGTGGTGACGGTGCCGCTGTGGGGCATGAACCCGCAGCTGCCGCACCTGCCGATCGGCGTGCAGGTCATCGCCGCGCCCTGGCGCGAGGACCACGCGCTGCGCGTCGCCGCGCAGCTCGAGGCGCTCGGCCTGGCCACGGCCCCGGTGGCGACGATCGGATGAGCGGCATGGAGCTGAACCTGCCCGACGTGCACGCCGAGGTCAGCGCGATCTTCGCGCTGTACGAACAGGCCTTGACGCGCAATGACGTGGCGCTGCTCGATGAGCTGTTCTGGGACTCGCCCCACACCGTGCGCTACGGCGTGGCGGAGAACCTGGTCGGCATCGAGGCGATCCGCGCCTTCCGCGCCGCGCGCTCGCCCGCCGGGCTCGAGCGCACGCTCGAGCGCACCGTGATCACCACCTACGGCCGCGACAGCGCGACCGCGATGACCGAGTTCGTGCGCGGCAATCGCCGCGGCCGCCAGAGCCAGACCTGGGTGCGCTTCGCGCTGCCCGGGCACGGCGGCTGGCGCGTCGTCGCCGCGCACGTGAGCCTGCTGCCCGAAACCCTGACCGCCTGACGAGGAGAACCTCATGTCGAAGAAGACGCTCATCCATGCCGACACCGACGATCTGCGCCGCCGCCTGCTGGCCGGCAGCGCCCTGGCCGCCGGCTCGCTGCTGCTGCCCGGTGCGCTGCGCCGTGCCCAGGCGCAGACGCCGATCGTCGTCGGCGTGATCTACGTCGGCCCGCGCGGCGACTTCGGCTACAACCAGGCGCAGGCGGCGGCCGCCGCGGCGATCAAGAAGCTGCCCGGCGTGAAGGTGGTCGAGGAGGAGAACGTGCCCGAGACCACGGCCGTGCAGAAGACCATGGAGGCCATGATCAACCAGGACAAGGCCGCGCTGATCTTCCCCACCTCCTTCGGCTACTTCGACCCGCACATGCTGAAGATGGCCGAGAAGTACCCCAAGGTGCGCTTCGCCCATTGCGGCGGCCTGTGGACGCAGGGCAAGCACCCGGCCAACACCGGCAGCTACTTCGGCTACATCGACGAGTGCCAGTTCCTGGCCGGCGTGGTGGCGGGCTTCACCAGCAAGACCAAGAAGCTCGGCTTCATCGCGGCCAAGCCGATCCCGCAGGTGCTGCGCAACATCAACGCCTTCACGCTCGGCGCGCGTTTGGTCGACCCGAGCATCAGCACGCGCGTGATCTTCACCGGCGAATGGTCGATGCCGGTCAAGGAGGCCGAGGCCTCGACCAGCCTGATCGACCAGGGCGCCGACGTGCTGACCTGCCACGTCGACAGCCCGAAGGTGATCATGGAGACGGCCGAGAAGCGCGGCGTCTTCTGCAGCGGCTACCACGCCAGCCAGGCCGCGCTTGCGCCCAAGGGTTACCTGACCGGCGCCGAGTGGGACTGGTCCACGCCCTACGGCGCGCAGATCAAGGCGGCGCAGAGCGGCGCGGCGATGCCCAACTTCCTGCGCGGCGGGCTGAAGGACGGCTACGTGAAGATGTCGCCCTACGGCGCCGCGGTGGGCGCACCGGCCAAGGCCAAGGCCGACGAGATCAAGGCCGCGATGATGAAGGGCGGCTACGTCATCTTCAAGGCGGGCATCAAGGACAACAAGGGCAACGTCGTCGTCGCGAAGAACCTCGACCAGTTCGACCCCGAGCTGGAGAAGATGAACTACCTCGTGGAAGGTGTCGTCGGGGCCATTCCGGGCTGAGCCGCGCCGCACGGCCATGAGCAGCATCCCGATGCCGGCGGGCACGCCCGTCGCCGAACCCTCCGCCGCGCTGCTGAAGCTGCGCGCGACACTCGACGCGCTGCTGCCCGCGCTCGCCGCGCTGGCCTTGACGGTGCTGCTGTTCTCGCTGGCCGTCGCACTGGCGGGCTTCAACCCGCTGGAGGTGTGGGGCCTGATCGTGCAGGGCGGCTTCGGCGACGCGTTCGCGTGGCAGAACACGCTGCAGCGCGCCGCGCCGCTCGTGCTCACCGGCCTGGCCGTGGCGCTGCCCGCGCAGGCCGGCCGCGTGATCATCGGCAACGAGGGCGCGCTGGTGCTGGGCGGCCTCGCGGCGGCGGCGCTCGGCAACCTGCTGGCGACGAGCAGTGCGCTCGTCGTCTGGCCGCTGATGGCCCTGGCCGGCATGGCCGCCGGCGGGCTGTGGATCGGCATCGTCGGCTGGTTGCGCGAGAAGCGCGAGGTCAACGAGACGATCGCCGGCCTGCTGATGTCGTTCATCGCGATCGCGCTCTTCAACCAGGCCGTCGAGACGGTGCTGCGCGACCCGGCGAGCCTGAACAAGCCCTCGACCAAGCCGCTGCCCGATGCGCTGATGCTGCCGCCGCTGCCGGGCCTGGACGTGCACTGGGGCCTGGTGCTGGGTGTGCTGGCCGCGCTCGCCGCCTGGGGCGTGATGCGCTTCACCCCGCTCGGCCTGGCGCTGCGTGTGGCCGGGGGCAACGCGCGCGCCGCGCTCGGCGTCGGCCTGCCGGTGCAGGCGCTGACCATCGGCGCCTGCGCGGCCGGCGGCGCCTGCGCGGGCCTGGCCGGCGCGGTGGAGGTGGCGGCCGTGCACGGCGCGGCGAATGCCTCGCTGATCGCGGGTTACGGCTACAGCGGCATCCTGATCGCGTTCGCGGCGCGCTTCTCGCCGGCCGGGGTGATCCCGGTGGCGATCCTGGTCGGCGGCATCGCCGCCAGCGGCAGCCTGCTGCAGCGCCGGCTCGGCCTGCCCGACGCCTCGGTCACCGTGCTGCTCGGCTTCGCCTTCGTCGCGCTGATCGGTTGCGAGACGCTGCGCGGGCGCTCGCTGTTCGGACGAAGTGGAGGCCGCCGTGGGTGATGCCAGTTCACTCGGCTGGTGGGGCGTGCCGCTGGCCATCCTCGGCGGCGCGATCCGCGTCGGCACGCCGCTGCTGTGGGTGAGCCTGGGCGAGACGGTCACCGAGAAGGCCGGCCGCATCAACCTCGGCCTCGAGGGCACCTTGCTGATGGGCGCGATGACGGCCTTCGGCGTTTCGCTCGCCTCGGGCCTGCCCTGGCTGGGCGTGCTCGCCGCAGCGTTCGTCGGCACGCTGCTCGGCGCGCTGCACGGCGCGCTGTGCAGCCTGCCGCGCGTGAACGACACCGCGATGGGCATCGCACTGATGCTGGCCGGCTCGGGGCTCGCGTTCTGGCTCGGCAAGCCGCTGATCCAGCCGAGCGCGCCGGGGCTCGCACCGATCGCGCTGGGCGACTGGTCAACCATCCCGGCGGTGAAGGCCGCGCTCGGCATCAACCCGCTGTTCCTGCTCGGCCTGGTGCTCGCGTTCGCCACCTGGTGGGCGCTCGGCCACACCCGCTTCGGCCTGCGCCTGCGCGTGGTGGGCGACAGCGAGAACGCGGCGCGTGCCTTCGGCCTCTCGCTGGCCGCCTACCGCGTGCTCGCCACCGCGTTCGGCGGCGCCTGCGCAGGTGTGGGCGGCGCCTCGCTCTCGCTGGTCTACCCGGGCGCCTGGAGCGAGGCGCTGTCCAGCGGGCAGGGCGTGATGGCGGTGGCGCTGGTCATCTTCGCCCGCTGGGACCCGCGCCGCTGCGTGCTCGCCGGGCTGCTGTTCGGCGGCGCCAGCGCGATCAGCCCCGCGCTGCAGGCGCTCGGCTACAGCCAGGGCTACTACCTGCTCGCCGCGCTGCCCTACGTGCTGACGCTGGCGCTGCTGATCGGCCTGGGCAAGCCCGGCCCGAGCCACGGCGCGCCGGGTGAACTCTCCCTCAACCGGTGATGGCCATGACGACGTTCCAACCCGTCGACGCGAACCCCTACGCCTGGCCCTTCGACGGCCAGTGGACCGCCGCGAACACCGCGCTGGTGGTGATCGACATGCAGACCGACTTCGTCGGCCTGGGCGGGTATGTCGACCGCATGGGCTACGACCTCTCCGCGGTGCGCGCGCCGATCGGCCCGATCTCCCGGCTGCTCGAGCGCGCGCGCGCCCTCGGCCTGCACGTGATCCACACCCGCGAAGGCCATCGCCCGGACCTGGCCGACCTGCCGGCCAACAAGCGCTGGCGCTCGCGCCAGATCGGCGAAGCCGGTGTCGGCATCGGCGACCCCGGCCCCTGCGGCCGCATCCTGGTGCGCGGCGAGCCGGGCTGGGAGATCATCCCCGAGCTGGCCCCGCAGCCCGGCGAGCCGGTCATCGACAAACCCGGCAAGGGCTCGTTCTGCGCGACCGACCTGGAACTGCTGCTGAACCTGCGCGGCATCCGCAACCTGATCCTGACCGGCGTGACCACCGACGTGTGCGTGCACACGACGATGCGCGAGGCCAACGACCGCGGCTTCGAATGCCTGATCGTCAGCGACGCCACCGGCGCCACCGACCCCGGCAACCATGCCGCGGCGCTGAAGATGGTGACGATGCAGGGCGGCGTGTTCGGCGCGGTGGCCTCGTCGGCCGCGATCCTCGCGGCGCTGGGGTGAACGCATGAGTCAACTGATCCCGCCGCAACCCGAGCCGACCGGCGCCGCCAAGGTCGAGATGCTGCACTTCAGCAAGCGTTTCGGCGCGCTGCAGGCGCTCGACGACGTCTCGCTCACCGTCGAGGCCGGCAGCTTCCATGCGCTGCTGGGCGAGAACGGCGCCGGCAAGTCCACGCTCGTCAAGTCGCTGATCGGCTTCTACCGGGCCGACACCGGCACCGTGATGGTCGATGGCCGCGAGCGCGAGATCGCGAGCCCGCGCGACGCCGCGGTGCTCGGCCTGGGCATGATCTTCCAGCACTTCACCGTCGTGCCGGGGATGACGGTGGCCGAGAACCTGGCGCTCGCGCAGCGCGACCTCGGCGCCTTCATCGACTGGAAGGCCGAACGGGCGCGGCTCGCGGAGTTCATGGCGACTGCGCCCTTCCCGCTCGCGCTCGATGCGCGCGTGGCCGAACTCGCCGCCGGCGAGAAGCAGAAGCTCGAGATCCTGAAGGCGCTGTACGCGAAGCGGCGCTTCCTCGTGCTGGACGAGCCGACCTCGGTGCTGACACCGCTGGAGGCCGACGAGGTGCTCGGCCGGGTGCGCCAGATGTGCCGCGACGCTCAGCTGAGCGTGCTGATCATCACCCACAAGTTCCGCGAGGTGTTCGGCTTCTGCGACGAGGTGACGGTGCTGCGGCGCGGCGCGCGCACCGGCGGCACGAAGGTCGCCAAGACCACGCGCGACGAGCTGGCCGGCTGGATGATGGGCGTGGCCACCGACGCGGCCGCGATCCCCGGCACGCAGCCGGCCGCGCCGAGCGCGGCGGTGGCGAGCGACGTGGCGCCGCGCCTGGCGGTGAACCGGCTCGTCGTGCTCGGCAGCGAAGGCCGGCGCATGGTCGATGGATTGAGCGTCTCGGTGCAGCCCGGCGAGATCGTCGGCGTGGCGGGGGTCTCGGGCAACGGCCAGCGCGAGCTGGTCGCCGCGCTGACCGGCGCGCTGCCCTGGGCGTGCGGCACGGTGAGCATCGACGGCCACGCCTACCGCCCGGTGCGTTCGCAGATGCAGCGCTTCGGCGTGCGCAGCCTGCCCGAGGAACCGCTCGCCAACGCCTGCGTCGGCAAGCTCGCGGTGGCCGAGAACCTGGCCTTGCGCAACTTCGACCGCAGCCCGCTGGCTCGCGGGCCCTGGCTGTCGCGCAGCGCGATGCGCACGCAGGCGCTGGCGCAGATCGAGGCCTACCGCGTCAAGACGCCGGGGCCGGACGCGCCGATCGAGACGCTCTCCGGCGGCAACGTGCAGCGCGCGGTGCTGGCCCGCGAGCTGGCCGAAAGCCCACGGCTGCTGATCGTGGCGAACCCGTGTTTCGGCCTCGACTTCCAGGCCACCGCCGAGATCCATGCCCGGCTGCGCGCCGCACGCGACGGCGGCGCCGGCGTGCTGCTGGTCAGCGAAGACCTGGACGAGCTGCTCGCGCTGGCCTCGCGCCTGGTGGTGCTCTCGCACGGCCACGTGGCGCTCGAATGCCCGACCGCGGGCGCCGACATCGGTGCGATCGGCCGGGCGATGGCGGGCGACATGCACGACGCGAAGGCCGCCTGATGAAGACGATTGCCGCCCGGCCCTACGAGTACACCTTCGACCCGGCCCGCACCGCGGTCGTGATGATCGACATGCAGCGCGACTTCCTCGAGCCCGGCGGCTTCGGCGCGATGCTCGGCAACGATGTCTCGCAGCTCGCCGGCATCGTGCCCGCCTGCGCGCAGCTGCTCGCGCTGGCGCGTGCGCAGGGCATGACGGTGATCCACACCCAGGAGGCGCACGACCCGCAGCTGGCCGACTGCCCGCCCGCCAAGCGCGCGCGCGGCCGGCTCGACTGCGGCATCGGTGACCGCGGGCCGCTCGGCCGCGTGCTGGTCGAGGGCGAGCCGGGGGCCTGGTTCGTGCGCGAGCTGCTGCCGCAGGCGGGCGACGTCGTGCTGCGCAAGCCCGGCAAGGGCGCCTTCCACGCCACCGGGCTGGACGCCATCCTGCACGGCCGCGGCATCACCCACCTGCTGATCGGCGGCGTCACCACCGAGGTCTGCGTGCAGACCACCATGCGCGAGGCGAACGACCGCGGCTACGAATGCCTGCTCGTCACCGACTGCACGGCGAGCTACTTCCCCGCGTTCCACGCCGCGGTGGTGGAGATGGTCGTCGCGCAGGGAGGCATCGTCGGCTGGGCCGCCCCGCTGGCGGCGGTGCAGGAGGCCTTCGCATGATGCTCAAGGTCGCCGGCAAACGCCTGCTCGGTGCGCTGCCCAACCTGGCCGGCGTGGTGGTGATCACCTTCCTGCTCACACGCGCGCTGCCCGGCGACCCGGCAGCCTTCTTCGCCGGCGGCGCGGCCACGCCGGAGGCGATCGAGCAGGTGCGCGTGCAGCTCGGGCTGGACAAGCCGCTGCCCGAGCAGTTCTTCCGCTACATCGCCGACCTGGCACGCGGCGAGCTCGGCACCTCGCTGACCACCGGCCAGCCGGTGCTGCAGGAGCTGCTGACGCGCCTGCCCGCCTCGATCGAGATGGTGCTGCTCGCGCTCGCGCTGGCCTGCGCGGTGGCGCTGCCGCTGGGCGTGCTCGCGGCCACGCGCCCGGGCTCGTGGATCGACCAGCTGTGCCGGCTCGTCACCACCGCGGGCGTCTCGCTGCCGACCTTCTTCACCGGCCTGGTGCTGGCCTATGTCTTCTACTTCCTGCTCGGCTGGGCGCCGTCGCCGCTGGGCCGGCTCGACCCGATGTGGTCGCCCCCGCCCAGCGTCACTGGGCTGTACCTGGTGGACGCGGCCCTGGCCGGCGACGCGGCGCTGTGGTGGGCCTGCTTCAAGCAGCTGATCCTGCCCACGTTGACGATGGCGATCTTCGTGCTCGCGCCGATCGCGCGCATGACGCGTGCGTCGATGCTGGCGGTGCTGGGCAGCGACTTCGTGCGCACCGCACGCGCCTCCGGGCTGGCGCCGCGCACCGTGCTCGTCACCTATGCCTTGCGCAACGCGCTGCTGCCGGTGGTGACGACGCTGGGCATGGTGTTCGGCTTCATGCTCGGCTCGAGCGTGGTGATCGAGAAGGTGTTCGGCTGGCCGGGTGTGGGCAGCTACGCGATCGACGCGCTGACGGCCAGCGACTACGCGCCGATCCAGGGCTTCGTGCTCGCGATGGGCGTGCTGTTCGTACTGCTGAACCTGGCGATCGACCTGCTCTACACGCTGATCGACCCGCGGGTGACCCTGGAGGGCTGAGCCGTGCAGGAGACCCTGAAGCACATCCGTCACGTGCTCTCCGAGAACCCGGTGACGATGCTCGCCGCGGCGCTGTTCGCCTTCTTCGTGCTGATCGCCTTCGTCGGCCCGGCGCTCGCGCCCTACGACCCGCTGGCGAGCGACGCGGCCGCGGCGCTGCAGCCGCCCTCGGCCGCGCACTGGTTCGGCACCGACGCGCTGGGCCGCGACATCCTCTCGCGCACGCTGGTGGCCACGCGGCTGGACCTCGGCATCGCGGTGGCCGCGGTGGCGCTCTCGTTCGCGCTCGGCATCACGCTCGGGCTGGCAGCGGGTTTCTTCGGCGGCTGGTGGGACGCGCTGATCACGCGCGGCGCCGACACCATCATGGCCTTCCCGCTCTTCGTGCTGGCGATGGGCATCGTCGCGGCGCTCGGCAACACGGTGGGCAACATCGTGCTGGCCACGGCGATCATCAACCTGCCGTTCTACATCCGCGTCGCGCGGGCCGAGGCCAACGTGCGACGCGGCGCCGGCTTCATCGAGGCGGCGCGCCTGGCCGGCAACGGCGACGCGCGCATCCTCGCCGTGCACCTGTTCCCGAACATCCTGCCACCGGCGATGGTGCAGGTCAGCCTGAACATGGGCTGGGCGATCCTGAACGCCGCCGGCCTGAGCTTCATCGGCCTGGGCGTGCGCCCGCCGACGCCCGAGTGGGGCATCCTGGTCGCCGAAGGCGCGCAGTTCATCGTCTCGGGCGAGTGGTGGGTCAGCTTCTTTCCCGGCGCGGTGCTGATGCTCGCCGTGTTCACCTTCAACCTGCTCGGCGATGCGCTGCGCGACATCTTCGACCCGCGGAGAAGGACATGAGCGCACTCCTTGAGGTGAAGGGCTTCGGCCTCGAGTTCCGCACCCGCAGCGGCACGGTGCGGGCGCTGGAGGGCATCGACCTGCAGATCCGCAAGGGCGAGATCGTCGGCCTGGTGGGCGAGAGCGGCTCGGGCAAGTCGGTGCTGAGTTATGCGCTGCTGGGCATCTCGGACCGCGCCGCCCGGGTCACCGGCGGCAGCGCGCTGTTCGCCGGCATGGACCTGCTCGCGCTCGACGAGGCCGCGCTGGCCGACCTGCGCGGCCGCGAGATCTCGATGATCTTCCAGAGCCCGCGCACTGCGCTGAACCCGATCCGCACGATCGGCCGGCAGATCGAGGACGTGCTGCGCCGCCACGCCGTGGCGCGCGGCGCCGACCTCGGCCGCAGCCTGCGCGAGCGGGCCGTGCAGGCGCTGCGCGAGGTGGCGATCGCCGACCCCGAGCGGCGCCATGGCGCCTATCCCTTCGAGCTGTCCGGCGGCATGTGCCAGCGCGTGCTGATCGCGCTGGCGCTGGCCTGCCGCCCGAGCCTGCTGATCGCCGACGAACCGACCACCGGGCTGGACGTCACCACGCAGGCCGCGGTGATGGACCTGATCACGACGCTCGCGCACGAGCGCCAGATGGCCACGCTCTTCATCACCCACGACCTCGCGCTCGCCGCCGACCACTGCGACCGCATCGTCGTGATGCATGCCGGCCACGCGGTCGAGTCCGCGCCGTCGCGCGCGCTGTTCGAGGCACCGCGCCACCCCTACACCGCGCGGCTGCTCAGCTCGACACCGGACGAGCGCACCCGCAGCGCGCAAGGCCTGCAGCCGGTGCCCGGCAACCTGCCCGACCTGCGCCGCACCGACCTGCCGGGCTGCCGCTACGCCGAGCGCTGCGAACGCGCCGCCGCACACTGCCGCGCCGAGCGCCCGCCGCTGGAGCCCGGCGTCGAGCACGCGGTGGCCTGCTGGCATCCGCTCGACGCGCCCGCGCCGCAGCCCGCCGCCCCGGAGGCCGCGCATGCCTGAGGCCACGCCGCTGCTGCAGCTCGAACGGGTGCACCGGCGCTTTGTGGTGGCCGGCGGGCGGCAGCTGCATGCCGTCGACGACCTGAGCTTCTCGATCGCGCCGGGCGAGAGCCTCGGCCTGGTGGGCGAATCCGGCTGCGGCAAGAGCACGCTGGTGCGCCTGATCGCGCGGCTGCTCGACACCAGCGACGGCCGCATCGTGTTCGACGGGCAGGACCTGGCCGCGCTGCCGGCGCGCCGCTTCGCCACGGCGGCACAGCGGCGCGAGATCCAGATGGTGTTCCAGGACCCGACCGACAGCCTGAACCCGCGCTTCACCGCGCGCGAAGCGATCCGCGAGCCGCTCACGCTGCTGGCACGCATGGCGCGCGCCGAAGCCGACGCGCGGGTCGACGAGGTGGCGGCGCAGGTGGGGTTGCCGGCGGCCCTGCTGTCGCGCTTTGCGCACCAGCTCTCGGGCGGGCAGAAGGCGCGTGTGGGCATCGCGCGGGCGCTGGCGGTCAAGCCGCGCCTGCTGATCCTCGACGAGCCGACCGCGGCGCTGGACGTCTCGGTGCAGGCCGTGGTGCTGCAATTGCTCGAGCGGCTGCGCGAGGAGCTGGGCCTGGCGCTGCTGTTCGTCTCGCACGACCTGAACGTGGTGCGCCTGCTGACCGACCGCGTGGCGGTGATGTACCTCGGCAAGCTGGTCGAGATCGGCCCCTCGGAGCAGGTGTTCCGGGCGCCGCGCCACCCGTACACCCAGTCGCTGGTGTCGGCCATCCCGGGGCAGGGGCCGCGCATCCGGCTCGCCGGCGAAGTGGGCAGCCCGATCGACCCGCCGCCGCAGGTGTGCCGCTTCCACGGCCGCTGCCCGCGCGGCGAGGACCGCTGCGCGCGCGAGGCCCCGGCGCTGCGGCCGGTGGGCGCTTCGCTGGTGGCCTGCCACTTTGCCGACCCGGCCGCCGAGCCCGCGGCATAGACTGCCGAGCATGCCCCTGCGCAGCGTCTCCGGCCCGCCCACCGAATCGACCCGTGCCAACCTGGCCGAGCAGGCCTACGCGCAGCTCAAGGAGATGATCCACGACTTCGCGCTGCTGCCAGGCGACCGCTTCTCCGAATCCGAGATGGGCGCGCGCCTCGGGGTCAGCCGCACGCCGGTACGCGAGGCGCTGTTCCGGTTGCGCAACGAGGGCTTCCTGGAGGTCGAGAGCAAGAGCGGCTGGTACGTCAAGCCGATCGACTTCGACCGGCTCGACCAGCTCTACGACCTGCGCGTGCTGCTCGAGCTGGCCAGCGTGGCGCGGCTGTGCGCGCGCAGCAGCGACCCGCCGGAGCTGGAGGCCCTGAAGGCGGCCTGGCTGGTGCCGGCTGGCGAACGGCTGGCCGACATGCGCGAGGTCGGCGCGCTCGACGAGCTGTTCCACGCGACGCTGGTGCGCGCCGCCGGCAACGCCGAGATCGCCAAGGTGCACTGGGACGTGACCGAGCGCATCCGCATCGTGCGCCGGCTCGACTTCACGCGTGAGGACCGCATCGACGCCACCTACGTCGAGCACGCCAAGATCCTGCGCGCCATCCTGCAGCGCAAGCTCGACCAGGCTCAGTTGCTGCTGAAGAGCCACATCGAGCAGAGCAAGGCCGAGGTGCGCAAGATCACGCTGGGCACCTTGCACGAGGCGCGGCTGAGAGTGCGCGGCTGAGCCGGCGCAGCGCGGCGCCCGGCCGAGCGCTTCGATAATCGTGCAATGGCTGCCGCTCCCGCCCCCTCCGCCGCACTGCGTCGCGCCCGCCAGGCCTGGAACCAGCTGCACGTGGACTCGGGCCGGGCGCTGGCGCAGGCCGAGCAGGCGATCGCGGCGGCCCGCGCCGCGCAGGACGGGCCGGCCGAGGCCTGGGGACGGCTGACCCGCGGCTTCCACCGCCTCTACTACGCCACCGTGCCCGAGGCCGCGGCCGAGCTGGAGCGGGCGTTGCGCCTGTTCAGGCGTTGCGGCGACCGCGCCGGCGCGGTGCTCGCCGAGGCCACCGCGGCGCGGGCGATGTGGCGCGCCGGGCGCGTCCACGATGCGCTGGCGCGCGTGCTGCCGCTGCGCGACGAGGGCGTTCGGGTGCTGCGCCACGACCAGCGCGGCGTGCTGCTGAACACCATCGCCGGGTGCTACTCGGCGCAGGGCGATTCGGCCCAGGCCTTCGCCTACATGTACGAGGCGCTGCGCGATGCCGGGCCGTCGCGCGGGCGCGGCTTCGACACCGTGCTCCACTGCAACATCGCGCACGAGCTGATGCAGATCGGCGACTGCGAGCAGGCGCTGCGCCATGTCGACGCCGGCCTGGCACGTTGCAGTTCGTTGAACAACGCGCGCCTGCGCAGCGTGCTGTGGATCAACCGCATCGCCTGCCTGACCGAGCTCGGCCGCGCCGAGGAGGGCCTGGTCGACGTGGCAGCGGTGCTGGCACTGCCGGCCGATGCCAGCGGGCGCGGGCCGACCGCCGCGGGCTTCGAGACGCTCGCGCTGGCCGCGCTGCACGCCGGCCGGCTGGCGCTGGGGGCCGAGCTGGTGGCGCGTGCCGAGGCGCATGGCCCGAGCGAACTGCCCGACGACCAGCTCGAGCTCGGCTGCGCCGGCGCGCTGCTGGCACTGCGGCGCGGCGATGCGGCCGGCGCCGTGGCCCGCCTGCAGGCCCTGCACGGGCTGGCCGCGCGCGACGACGTGGAGGGGCTGAGCCTGCGCCTGCGGGTGCAGTTCTTCGAGCTGCTCAGCCGCGCGCTCGAGGCCGCCGGCGACGCCTCCGGCGCGCTGGCCGCGCTGCGCCGCTGGCAGGGCCTGCGCGAGGCCCAGGCCCGGCTCGCCTCGCAGGCCCGCTACGCGGCGGCCAACCTGCAGACCGAGCTGCTGAGCCTGCAGCACCGCCTGGACTGGAACGTCGCCACGCGCCGGCGCAGCGAGCGGGCGCGCGCCGAGCTGGCGGCCATCAACGAGCAGCTCTCGCACAAGGTGGCCGAGGTGCAGGCGCTGCAGGCGGCGCTGCGCCAGCAGGCCACGCAGGACCCGCTGACCGGCCTGTTCAACCGCCGCCACCTGAACGACACGCTGCCGACGCTGTTCGCGCTCGCGCGGCGCGAAGGCCAGACGATGGCGCTGGCGATCCTCGACCTGGACCATTTCAAGCAGGTCAACGACCGCCACGGCCATGCCGCGGGCGACCGCCTCCTGGCCGCCTTCGGCGAGCTGCTGGCCGGGCAGACGCGCCGCAGCGACGTGGCCTGCCGCTACGGCGGCGAGGAGTTCTGCCTGCTGATGCCGCGCACCGACGCGGCCGGCGCGCGGCGCAAGGTGGCCACGCTGCTGCGCCGCTGGCGCTCGCAGCGCTTCGAGTTCGACGGCACGGTGGTGGAAGGCCTGAGCTTCTCGGCCGGCATTGCCGACACCGCGCTCGCGCCGGGCTCGCCCGACGCGCTGCTCAACGCCGCCGACACCCGGCTGCTGGCGGCCAAGCGCGCCGGGCGGGGCCGGGTCGAAGTGGCCGACGCCGAGCTCAGCCCGTCCTGATCACCGAGATCGTCTCGGTGCCGCTTTCCGGCAGCCACACCTCGCCGCGCCGGCCGTGGATCTGGCGCACGCCGGCGGCCTCGCGCGGGAAGCCGAAACGCTCGAAGCGTTCGCTGCCGGGGTCGAAGCGCAGCACCGCGTTGGCGCCGAAATCGCTCACCCACGGGTGGTCGCGTTCGTCCACCCACACGGCATAGGCGCGCGGGTTCTCGCCCGGCAGCTTCCAGGCGCGCCAGCGCTGCGTGGCCGGATCGTGCACCGAGAGCTGGCCGCTGTTCCACTCGCTGACCCAGACGCGGCCGCGGCTGTCGCTCCAGACCCGGCGCGCGCCCTGGTCCCGGGTCGGCGGCTCGACGATCACCGAGTCGCCCGTGCGCCGGTCGATGCGCGCGATGAACGAGCCGGCCAGCGAGCACCACCACACCTCGCCGGCCGGCGTGCTGCAGATGCCGTAGGGGCCGCGGCCGCGTGGCGCGTCCTTCACCGTCACCGTGCCGGTCCTGGGCGCGACGCGGCCGATCACGCCGCCCTGGCCGGTGAACCAGCAGTCGCCCTCGCCGTCGAAGGCGCAGGTGTTCAGGTTGGCGTAGGGCGTGCCCGCGGGCAGCGGAAAGCGGCGCACCGCGCGATCGGGCCAGCCGACGCGCACGATGGCGTTGCGCCCACCGTCGGTGATCCACGCGGCGCCGTCCGGCCCGGGCACCACGCCGTGCGGCGCCGAGCCGGGGCCGAGCGGAATCAGCTCGCTGCGGCCGCTCGCCGGATCGAACCAGCCCAGGTGGCCGCTGCGCTGCGCGGTGTACCAGACACCGCCGCCGGGCGCGGGCGCCACGTCGTGGATGCCGGTCGGCCGCGGCGTGGCCAGCGGCCAGGACTGCATCGCCGCCGCGGACCGCGCCGCCCCGGGCAGAGCCGCCAGCGCGGCGAGCTGCAGCATGTCGCGCCGGCTGATGCAGGTCATCGTCGCCTCGCTGCCGTCAACACACGGTCACGGATTCTGCGCCCGCCGGGTCTACAGTCGGCACTTCACCACCAGGAGGACACCATGGGCATCATGAGCTTCATCAAGGAGGCCGGTGAGAAGCTGTTCGGCCACAAGGAAGCGGAGACCGCCGCCGCACAGGCACAGGCCGCACCGGACAACAGCGCCGCCGTCGCCGCCGCTGCCGCCGCCAACCAGAAGGCGGCCGACGCGATCACGAAGTACATCGGCGCCAACGGGCTCGACGCCGACGGACTGGCGGTCACGTTCGACGGCGCGAGCAGCACCGTCACCGTCGCCGGCCAGGCCGCGGACCAGGCCACCAAGGAGAAGATCCTGCTGTGCTGCGGCAACGTCGCCGGCGTGAACGGCGTCAACGACCTGATGACCGTGGCCGCGCCGGCGGACGAGTCGAAGTGGCACACCGTGGTCAAGGGCGACACGCTGTCGGCGATCTCGAAGGCGTACTACGGCAACGCCAACCAGTACATGAAGATCTTCGAGGCCAACAAGCCGATGCTCTCGCACCCGGACAAGATCTACCCGGGCCAGCTGCTGCGCATCCCGGCCTGAGCCGGGCGCGGCTCCGCGATGGACGCCGCCACCGCCGCCTGGCTGCAGCGCGTGCCGGTGTTCGGCGCGCTGCGCGAGGACAGCCTCGAGTTCCTGCTCGACCAGGCGCGCGAACTCGAGGTGCCCGCGGGCGAGTGGTTCTTCCGCGAGGGCGATCCGGCCGAGGCGATGTTCGTGCTCGAGCGCGGCGCGGTGGTGGTGCTCAAGGGCTGGCGCGGGCAGGCGATGGAGCTGCGCCGCCTGGAGGCGGGCGACTGCTTCGGCGAGATGGCGCTGGTGGACCTGTACCCGCGCAGCGCCTCGGTGCGCGCGCTGGCCGACTGCCGCGCGCTCGCGCTCACGCCGGCGGCGCTGCTCGGCCTGTTCGAGCGTGACGCCGAGCAGTTCGCGCTGTTCCAGATGAACATCGGCCGCGAGATCTGCCGGCGCCTGCGCCAGACCGACGAGATGCTGTTCCGGGCGCGCATGGGCGAGCGGCTGGAGCCGCTGCCGCCGCTCGGTTCGACCTAGGCGAACTCGTCCCCGAGTTCCTTGGCCCGCCGCTGCGCTGCCTTCAATGCAGCGACGAACGCGGCCTTGACACCGCTGGCCTCGAGCGAGGTGAGCGCCGCATAGGTGGTGCCGCCCTTGGAGGTGACACGCTCGCGCAGCAGCTCGGGTGGCTCGCTCGAACCCTGGGCCAGCGCCGTCGCCCCGGCGAAGGTGCCCAGTGCGAGCTGCTTGCCCTGCTCGGCGCTGAGGCCCATCTCCTGCGCGGCCTGCATCATGGCCTCGACGAAGTAGAAGACATAGGCCGGGCCCGAGCCCGACAGTGCCGTCACGGCGTCGAGGTCGGCCTCGCGCGCCACCCACAGCAGCGCGCCGGTGGGCGCGAGCAGGGCCTCGGCCAGCGCCTTCTGCGCCGGGCCGACCGCGGCGCGCGCATACAGGCCCGCCATGCCGCGGCCGATCAGCGCCGGCGTGTTGGGCATCGCGCGCACCACCACCTCGCTGCCGCTGGCCGCGGCGATCGCGTCGCTGCGGATGCCGGCCATCACCGACAACTGCAGCGCCTGCGAGACATGCGGCCGGCACGGCGCCGCGGCCGCGCGGAAGGCCTGCGGCTTGACGGCCCACACCACCGCGGCGGCGCCGGCGAGCGAGGCGTCGGCCGCCTCCAGCACCTGCACGCCGAAACGCTCGCGCAGGCTGGCGCGCTGCGCCTCGTTCGGCTCGACGACGGTGATGCTGGCCGCCGGGCGGCCGGCGGCCAGCAGGCCGCCGACGATCGCGGCGGCCATGTTGCCGCCGCCGACGAAGGCGATCGGATCATGGCTCATGCAGTGACTCCTATTTCGCGGGCGCCGAGGCGTCGGGCGCGGACGGCAGCACGACACCGGGCCCGAGCGGGATGTCCGGCGTCTCGATCACGCGGGTGACGAAGTGGCGCGTCTCGCCGAAGCAGCTGGTCGGCAGGCCGACCTTCTCCTCGTAGTGCAGGCTGACGCGCTTGCCCATGTGGCGCTCGACCTGCTGCGCGACCGCCTCGTCGTTCACCGTGAAGAGGAACTTCTCCACCGTGCTGCCGGGCAGCGACACCAGCGCCAGCTCGCCCTCCCAGGTCTTGCAGACCCAGCCCTTGTGGGAGAACTTCTGCACCCAGCCGGCGCGCTCGCCGCTCGAGTAGCTCCAGTTCAGCACGAAGGCCATGTAGCCCGCCAGCAGGGCGACGAGCACGAGCACACCGATGACGAGCGACTTGACCATGGGCAGGGGGGAAGCGACGCGACGGGCGTGATCGTCGCACAGCCGTCTTTCAGTGCATCGACAGGCCCGCCAGCAGCTCGGCGTTGCCGCCCGCCGCGGCGGTGTTGACCGTCAGCGTGCGCTCGGCGCAGAAGCGGTAGAGGTAGTGCGGCCCGCCGGCCTTGGGCCCGGTGCCCGACAGGCCCTCGCCGCCGAAGGGCTGCACGCCGACCACCGCGCCGATCATGTTGCGATTGACGTACACATTGCCCACGCGCGCCGCCTGCGCCAGCCGCAGCGCGCGGCCGTCGATGCGGGTCTGCAACCCGAGCGTGAGGCCGTAGCCGAGCGCGTTGACCTGCGCGATCACGGCCTCCGGGTCGCCGCGCCAGCGCACCACGTGCAGCACCGGGCCGAAGATCTCCTGGCGCAGCGCGTCGATGCGCGCCAGCTCGAAGGCCACCGGCGCGATGCTGCGCGGCGGCGCCGCCGTCACCGGCGTCGCGCCGATGAAACGCGCCTCGCGCCGCAGCCGCTCGACCTGCGCCGCGAGGGCCGCATGGGCCTCGTCGTCGATCACCGGGCCGACGTCGGTGGCGAGCTCGGCCGGGTCGCCCACGCGCAGCTCGGCCAGCGCGCCGCGGATCATCTCGATCACCGCATCGGCCACGCCCTCGTGCAGCAGCAGCAGGCGCAGCGCCGAGCAGCGCTGGCCGGCCGAGCGGAAGGCGCTCTGCACCACCGCATCGACCACCTGCTCGGGCAGCGCGGTGCTGTCGACCAGCATCGCGTTGATGCCGCCGGTCTCGGCGATCAGCGGCACGATGGGGCCGTCCTTGGCGGCGAGCGCGCGGTTGATCAGGCGCGCCACCGCGGTCGAGCCGGTGAAGCAGACGCCGGCGCAGCGCGCATCGGCCACCAGCGCGGCGCCGACCGTCTCGCCCGGGCCGTGCAGCAGCACCAGCGCGTCGGCCGGCACGCCGGCCGCGTGCAGCAGCGCGACCATGCGCGCAGCCACCGCGGGGGTCTGCTCGGCCGGCTTGGCGGCGACCGTGTTGCCGGCGACGAGTGCCGCGACCACCTGGCCGGTGAAGATCGCGAGCGGGAAGTTCCACGGGCTGATGCAGACGAACACGCCGCGCCCGGCCAGGCGCAGCTCGTTGTGCTCGCCGGTCGGGCCGGGCAGCGGCTGCACCGCGAGCTTCTCGCGCGCCTGCTGCGCGTAGTAGCGGCAGAAGTCGACCGCCTCGCGCACTTCGGAGACGGCGTCGCCCCAGGTCTTGTGCGCCTCCCTGACGAGCAGCGCGCAGAAGCTGGCGAGCTGAGCCTCCAGCGCATCGGCGGCGCGCTCGAGCATGGCCGCGCGCTCGGGCAGCGGCGTCGCGTCCCAGCGCGGGAAGGCCTGTTCGAGGCGCTGCATCGCCGCGGCGATGTCCGCCGGCGTGGCGAGCGGCACCGGCGCGACGACGGTGGCGGCGAGCGCGTCGAACAGTGGCGCGCGGTGGGCCGGGCAGGCGAGGTCCAGGCCGCGCGAGTTGCGCCGTGTGCGGTACAGCTCGGCCGGCAGCGGCTGACCGCTCGCGGGCGCAGGTTGCAGCGGCGAGGCGAGCAGCTGCTCGACGTCCACCGCCGGGTCGGCCAGCTGGTGCACGAAGGACGAGTTGGCGCCGTTCTCGAGCAGCCGCCGCACCAGGTAGGCGAGCAGGTCGCGGTGCTCGCCCACCGGCGCGTAGACCCGCACCGGCAGCGCCGGCCGGGCCGCCATCACCTCGCGGTACACCCCTTCGCCCATGCCGTGCAGGCGCTGGAATTCGAAGCCCGCGGCGCCGCCCTCGGCCAGCTGCAGGATCGCGGCGATGGTGCCGGCGTTGTGGGTCGCGAACTGCGGGTAGATCTGCTCCGAGTGGCGCAGCAGCGCGGCGGCGCAGGCGAGGTAGGAGATGTCGGTGTGGTGCTTGTGGGTGAACACCGGGTAGCCGGGCAGCCCGAGCTCCTGCGCACGCTTGACCTCGCCGTCCCAGTAGGCGCCCTTGACCAGGCGCACCATGAAGCGCAGCGCGTGCCGGCGTGCGATCGCCGCGACGGCCTCGACCACCTCGAGCGCACGGGTCTGGTAGGCCTGCACCGCGAGGCCGAAGCCGCGCCAGCCGGGATGCGTGGCCGCCACGTGCGCGGCCAGCGTCTCGAACACGTCGAGCGAGAGCTCGAGGCGGTCGCTCTCCTCGGCGTCGATGGTCAGGTTCATGTCGGCGCGCGCGGCCGCGTCGAGCAGCGTGACCACGCGCGGCACCAGCTCGGCGAACACACGCTCGCGCTGCGCCTCCTCGTAGCGCGGGAAGAGGGCGCTGAGCTTGATCGAGATGCCATCCGCCGCTTCCGGGCCGCCGACGCTGCGGGCCCCGGCGATGCGCGCGATCGCCTGCGCATAGGCGGCCAGGTAGCGCTGCGCGTCGGCCTCGGTGCGTGCGCCCTCGCCCAGCATGTCGTAGCTGAAGCGCAGGCTCGGGTGCGCGCGGCGCTGGTCGTCGGCCTCCTGCATCGCCTCGCCGATCGAGCGTCCCAGCACGAACTGGCGGCCCAGCAGCTGGATCGCCCGCACCGTCGCCGCGACCACCGTCTGCGCGCCCAGGCGCTTGAGCAGCCCGCCCTCGCGCTCGGCCTCGGGCAGCAGCTTCTTCGACAGCGCGATCGCGCTGGCCGACAGGCTGGCGAGCAGCCGGTGCGGGCCGGCATCGGCATGGGCGTCGAAGTCGGCGCGGCCGAGCTGGTCGGCCGTCAGCGCGATCGCGGTCTCGGCGTCGGGCACCCGCAGCAGCGCCTCTGCCAGGCGCATCAGTGCGAGACCCTCGGCGCTGGAGATCGGGTACTCGCGCAGCAGCGATTCCATGGCCCAGAACGGCGCCGGCGTGTCGCGCACCGCGCGCACCCAGGGCGCGGCCACCTGCACGGCGCGCGGCCAGTCGAGCCGGCCGTGCAGCGACTGCAGCACCTGCGCCAGCACGGCCGGCTCGGGGCGGTACGGGTCGCTCAGGCGGGCAGCGACAGAGGGGGTGGTCATGGCGTTCTCCGGCAGCGAGCGTGATCGAATTACTTGTTAGGTTAGTGGCCGGCAGCTAGGATTAATCTCCAAAGCGAGACCTCCAAACCTTCGAAACTTCGGAGGGTCTTCGATGACCGACGACACCGCAGCGCGCCTGCACAACCTCGACAAGATCGACATCCGCATCCTGCGCGTGCTGCAGAAGGACGGGCGCATCTCGAACCTGAAGCTCGCGGAAGAAGTCCACCTGTCGCCCACCGCGGTGCTGGAGCGCGTCAAGCGCCTGACGCGCGACGGCTTCATCCTCGGCTACGAGGCGCGCCTGAACCCGGACAAGCTCGGCGCCGGCATGCTCGTCTTCATCGAGGTGGTGCTGGACCGCACCACGCACGACGCGATGAACGCCTTCAAGGCCGCGGTGCAGGTGCGCGCCGAGATCCAGGAATGCCACCTGGTGGCCGGCGGCTTCGACTACCTGATCAAGACCCGCGTGGCCAACATGCAGGCCTACCGCGAGCTGGTGGGCTCGGTGATCTGGGCGCTCCCGGGCGTGCGCGAGACACGCACCTACGCGGTGATGGAAGAGGTCAAGAACACGACCCTATTGCCCATCTGAGTAGTTGCGGGCGCCGAAGACCGCGGTGCCCACGCGCACGATGGTCGCACCTTCGAGGATGGCAGCCTCGAGGTCGGCGCTCATGCCCATCGACAGCGTGTCGAGGGCGAGGCCGCCGGCATTCAGCGCATCGCGCAGTTCGCGCAGCGCGCGGTGCGGCCGGCGTTGCGCCTCGAGCTCGCCGGCCGGCTCGGGGATCGCCATCAGGCCGCGCAGGCGCAGCCGCGGCAGCCCGGCCACCGCCTGCGCCACCTCGGCCACCTCGGCCGGCGCGAGCCCGCTCTTGCTCGCCTCGCCGCTGATGTTGACCTGCAGGCAGACCTGCAGCGGCGCCAGGTGGGCCGGGCGCTGCTCCGACAGGCGCTGCGCCAGCTTCAGCCGGTCGATCGAATGCACCCAGTCGAAGCGCTCGGCCACCGCACGTGTCTTGTTGCTCTGCAGCGGCCCGATCAGGTGCCACTCGAGCGCGCCGCGCAAGTCGGCGAGCGTGTCGATCTTCGCGATGCCTTCCTGCACGTAGTTCTCGCCGAAGCAGTGTTCGCCGGCCGCATGGGCCTCGCGCACTGCATCACTGCCGAAGGTTTTGCTCACACACAGCAGCGTGACGCTTTGCACGGGGCGTTTGGCAGCGTCGCAGGCACGTGCTATGCGAGCGCGCACTTGTTGTATGTTGGAAAGGATCGTCGACATAATGCGACGAGAGTATCCATGCGCCGGCCCTCGCCGCTGCGCGACTCGCCACCCCCGCACTCCATGGACATCACCCAGCTGCTGGCGTTTTCGGTCAAGAACAAGGCTTCTGACCTTCACCTGTCCGCCGGGCTGCCGCCGATGATCCGCGTGCACGGGGACGTGCGCCGCATCAACGTCGACCCGCTCGAGCACAAGCAGGTGCACGACATGGTGTACGACATCATGAACGACTCCCAGCGCAAGGCCTACGAGGAGACGCTCGAGTGCGACTTCTCGTTCGAGATCCAGGGCCTGGCGCGCTTCCGCGTCAACGCGTTCAACCAGAACCGCGGCGCGGGCGCGGTGTTCCGGACCATCCCGTCGAAGATCCTGACGCTCGAGCAGCTCAACGCGCCCAAGGTGTTCGCCGAGCTCTCGCTCAAGCCGCGCGGCCTCGTGCTCGTGACCGGGCCCACCGGCTCGGGCAAGTCGACCACGCTGGCCGCGATGGTCAACCACCTGAACGAAAACGAGTTCGGCCACGTGCTGACGGTGGAAGACCCGATCGAGTTCGTGCACGAGTCGAAGAAGTGCCTCGTGAACCAGCGCGAGGTCGGGCCGCACACGCTGAGCTTCTCCAACGCGCTGCGCTCGGCGCTGCGCGAGGACCCGGACGCCATCCTCGTGGGCGAAATGCGCGACCTGGAGACGATCCGCCTCGCGCTGACCGCCGCGGAGACCGGCCACCTGGTGTTCGGCACGCTGCACACCTCGAGCGCGGCAAAGACGGTCGACCGCGTGGTCGACGTGTTCCCCGCGGCCGAGAAGGAGATGGTGCGCGCGATGCTGTCGGAATCGCTGATCGGCGTGATCTCGCAGACGCTGTGCAAGCTCAAGGACGGCTCGGGCCGCGTCGCGGCGCACGAGATCATGCTCGGCACCGCAGCGATTCGGAACCTGATCCGCGAGAACAAGATCGCGCAGATGTACTCGTCGATCCAGACCGGCAACAGCGTCGGCATGCAGACGCTCGACCAGAACCTCGCCGAGATGGTGCGGCGCAATGTCATCTCGCCGGCCGAAGCGCGCGGCAAGGCCAAGTTTCCCGAGAATTTCCCCGGCTGAGTCGGAAGGAAGGCTGAACTATGGAACGCGACCAGGCCTCGAAATTCGTCAACGACCTGCTGCGGCTGATGGTCAGCCGCAACGGCTCGGACCTGTTCCTCACGGCCGACTTCCCGCCCGCGATCAAGGTCGACGGCAAGGTCACCAAGGTCTCGCCACAGCCGCTGACCGGCGCGCACACGCTGGCGCTGACGCGCTCGGTGATGAACGACAAGCAGGCCGCCGAGTTCGAGAAGACCAAGGAGTGCAACTTCGCGATCTCGCCGCAGGGCATCGGCCGCTTCCGCGTCAACGCCTTCGTGCAGCAGGGCAACGTCGGCCTGGTGATGCGGACGATCCCGCAGACGCTCCCGACCATCGACAGCCTGAACCTGCCGCAGGTGCTCAAGGACGTGGCGATGACCAAGCGCGGCCTGGTCATCTTCGTCGGCGCCACCGGTTCGGGCAAGAGCACCTCCCTGGCGGCGATGGTCGACTTCCGCAACGAGAACTCGTTCGGCCACATCATCACCATCGAGGACCCGGTCGAGTTCGTGCACCCGCACAAGAACTGCATCATCACGCAGCGCGAGGTGGGCATCGACACCGACGGGTGGGAGCAGGCGCTGAAGAACACGCTGCGCCAGGCGCCCGACGTCATCCTGATGGGCGAGATCCGCGACCGCGAGACCATGGAGCACGCGGTCGCCTTCGCCGAGACCGGCCACCTGTGCATGGCCACGCTGCACGCCAACAGCGCCAACCAGGCGCTGGACCGCATCATCAACTTCTTCCCCGAGGAGCGCCGCGCCCAGCTGCTGATGGACCTCTCGCTCAACCTCAAGGGCCTGGTCTCGCAACGCCTGCTGCCGCGCCAGGAGGGCAAGGGCCGCATCGCGGCGGTCGAGATCCTGCTCAACACGCCGCTGATCGCCGACATGATCTTCAAGGGCGAGGTGGCCGAGATCAAGGACCTGATGAAGCGCTCGCGCGAGCTCGGCATGCAGACCTTCGACCAGGCGCTGTTCGACCTCTACGAGAGCAACCTCGTCACCTTCGAGGACGCGCTGCGCAATGCCGACTCGGTGAACGACCTGCGCCTGCAGATCAAGCTGCACAGCACGCGCGCGCGCTCGTCCGACCTGGCGGCCGGCACGGAGCACCTGACCATCGTGTAATCTGGCGCTCCGCTGCATCCACACGGCCTCTTTCGAGGCCGTGGTCGTTTCGGGAGCCTGCATGAGCACGAGCATCAGCACGAAGTCGTACGAGAGCCTTCCGCCGCGCGCCGCGGCCTTCCTCGGCCTGGGCGTGATGGGCCACCCGATGGCCGGGCATTTGGCGCGCGCCGGGCACCGCGTGACGGTCTACAACCGCACGGCCGCCAAGGCCGCCGCCTGGGCCGGCGAGTACGGCGGCGCGGCGGCCGCGACGCCGCGCGAGGCGGCCCAGGGCGCCGACCTGGTGTGCGCCTGCGTCGGCAACGACGACGACCTGCGCGCCGTCGCGCTCGGCCCCGATGGCGCCTTCGCCGGCATGCCGCGCGGCGCGGTGTTCGTCGACCACACCACCGCCTCGGCGGAGGTGGCGCGCGAGCTGTACGCGGCCGCCAAGGAGCGTGGCCTGCATTTCGTCGATGCACCCGTCTCGGGCGGCCAGGCCGGCGCCGTCAACGGCGCGCTGACGGTGATGTGCGGCGGCGATGCCGAGCCCTTCGAGCGCGTCAAGCCGGTGCTCGGCGCCTATGCACGCGCGGTGACGCTGGTGGGCGCGAGCGGCGCTGGCCAGCTCGCCAAGATGGTCAACCAGACCGCGATCGCCGGGCTACTGCAGGGCCTGGCCGAGGCGATCGCCTTCGGCCAGAAGGCCGGCCTGGACATGAAGCTGGTGCTCGAGGTGATCGGCAAGGGCGCCGCGCAGAGCTGGCAGATGGACAACCGCGGCGGCACGATGATCGAGAACCGCTTCGACTTCGGCTTCGCGGTCGACTGGATGCGCAAGGACCTCGGCCTGGTGCTCGAGGAGGGCCGGCGCCTCGGTGCACGACTGCCGGTCACGGCGCTGGTGGACCAGTTCTATGCCGACGTGCAGGCCGCCGGCGGCAATCGGCTCGACACCTCGAGCCTGATCAAGCGGCTGCGCTGACCGCCAGGTTCAAGGTGCCTTCTGCACCGCCTTGGGCACCATGTCCGCCAGCTCGGCCTCGCTGACGACCTCGAACACGCGCACCACCTTCTGCACGCCGCCCACGCCGCGCGCGATCTCGCTGGCGCGCGTGGCCTCGCGCTCGGTGACGCGGCCCATCAGGTAGACCACGCCGCGTTCGGTGACCACCTTGACGGCGTTGGCCTGAAGGTCCTTCGCGTCGACGAAGCTCGCCTTGACCTTGCTGGTCAGGATGGTGTCGTTGGAGCGGCTGGTCAGCGAGGTCGCGCCCATCACGCCGAGTTCGTTGACGATCGAGCGCACGTTCTCGATGCGCGCCACGTTCTGCTCGACGGCGGCCTTGTCGGCCTCGCTGGCGACCTCGCCGGTCAGCAGCAACATGCGGTTGTAGCTGGTCGCGTTGACGTGGCCGCGGTCGCCGATCGCCTCGCGCACGCGCGACAGCGTCTTCAACTCGATGCCCTGGTCCTCGACCTGGGTGCCGGAGGTGCGGCGATCGGCCACCACCATGGTCGTGCCGACCACGGCGCCGCCCACCAGCAACGGCGCGCAGGCGGAGAACAGCGAACTGGCGGCCAGCGCCGCCAGCAGCGCGGAACGCCGCGCGAACGAAGAGCGGATCATGTGTTTTCCTGTTCTCCGAGCAGCTGCAGGTCGACCGCATCGCAGATGCAGTGCAGCGCGAGGATGTGGACTTCCTGGATGCGCGCGGTGCGCTCGTGCGGCACGCAGATGTGCACGTCGGTCTCGCCCAGGCGCTCGCGCAGCTTGCCGCCGCCACGCCCGGTCAGCGCGATCACGGTCATCTCCTTCGCGCGCGCCGCGTCCACCGCGGTCAGCACGTTGGCCGAGTTGCCGCTGGTGGTGATGGCCACCAGCACGTCGCCCGGCGCGCCGAGCGCCTGCACCTGCTTGGAGTAGATCGAGTTGAAGTCGTAGTCGTTGCCGATCGCCGTCAGGATCGAGGTGTCGGTGGTCAGCGCGATCGCCGCGAGGCCGGGGCGCTCGCGCTCGAAGCGGCCGACGAACTCGGCTGCGAAGTGCTGCGCATCGCTGGCCGAGCCGCCGTTGCCGCACACCAGCACCTTGCCGCCCGCCGTGATGCAGCCGACCACCGCGCCGACGGCATCGGCAATCGGCTTGGCGAGGATCTCGGCGGCGGCGTACTTCAGGTCGGCGCTGTCGAAGAACTGCTGCTGGATGCGTTGTTCAAGCATGACGGGCGATGATAAGACAGGCGTCCGGCCGGCCGGTTCCGTCCCGGTTTCGTGCCGTTAACGCCTTCAGGACGCGTCGAACGCGCCGCGCAGCCACTCGAGCCGGCCCCCGTCGAGCGCGACCACGTCGAAGCGGCAGGGCGGTGGGCTGGCGTAACGCAACAGGTAGTGCCCGGCGGCATACACGAGGCGCTGGCGCTTGATCGCCCCGACGCTCGCCGCGGCGCCGCCGAAGCGGCCATTGCCTCGGGCACGCACCTCGACGAACACCAGCGTGCCGTCGGGCTCGCGCATCACCAGGTCGATCTCGCCGCCGCGCCCGGTCGGCCCGCGGGCCACCCGATAATTGCGCTCGACCAGCAGCAGGCCCTGCGCGCGCAGGTGGGCGAGCGCCGCCGATTCGGCGGCGTCGCCGGTGGCCTTGGTGCTCGTTCCGGTCGACGATCCCCGCTTCGTGAACACCGATCCCGCCCCCTCCCTGCGCCAGGCCGCTGCTGCCGCGGCCGGCACCCAGCAGCACCCCGCCGGGGCACTGTACGTGGTGGCCACGCCGATCGGCAACCTGGCGGACCTGAGCCTGCGCGCCATCCACGTGCTGGGCCTGGCCGACGCCATCGCCTGCGAGGACACGCGCCACACCGCACCGCTGCTGCGCCACCTCGGCATCGCCGGCAAGGCGCTGCTGCCGGTGCACGAGCACAACGAGCGCGCAGCGGCCGAGGCGGTGATCGCCCGGCTCGCTGCCGGCGAGCGGGTTGCACTGGTCAGCGACGCCGGCACGCCGGCCGTCAGCGACCCCGGCGCCACGCTGGTGGCCGCAGTCCGCGCAGCCGGGCACCGCTGCATCCCGATCCCGGGGGCGAGCAGCGCGGTGGCCGCCGTCAGCGTGGCCGGCGACCGGCGTGGCCAGGGCTTCCGTTTCGTCGGCTTCCTGCCGGCACGCGGCGGCGAGCGCACGCAGGCCCTGCAGGCCGTCGCGGCAGCGCCCGAAACCAGCGTGCTGTTCGAGGCGCCGCATCGCATCGAAGCGCTCGCCGCGGCCCTGGCGGCGGCCTGCGGCACGCGCGAACTCACGCTGTGCCGCGAACTGACCAAGCAGTTCGAGACGGTGGCCACCCTGTCGGCGCGCGAGCTGCCCGCCTGGCTGGCCGCCGACCCGAACCGGCTGCGCGGCGAGTTCGTGCTGGTGCTGCACGCGCTCGCGGAAGACACCGCCGGCGAGGCCGGTGCACACGACCGCACGCTGGCCACGCTGCTGGCCGAACTGCCGCTCAAGCAGGCCGTGGCCCTGGCGGCGAGCCTCACCGGCGCGCCGCGCAATGCGCTCTACGAGCGTGCGCTGGCGCTCAAGAACGCCGGCGGCTGAGCGCGCTCGGGGCGCGATCAGGCCGCGCTCAGGTGCCGCTCTTCGGCGCGACCTGGGCGTCGTGCTTCTGGCGCTTGATACTGCGGCTGGCGTGGTTCTGCATCTTGTGCAGCTGCCGGCGCTCGTGGCGCGTCACCGTGCCGTCCGCCTTGGCCTTGTTTTCGGCCTTGTCGACGGCGGCCTGCTTGCGCTCGAGCCGGTGGGTCTCGCGCTTCGTCAGCGCGCCCGAGGCCACACCCTGGTCGATGCGCTTTTCCTGGTTCGCCTGCCGCTGGTCGATGCCGGGCGTGGCGGCAGGCGCGGGAGCGGCCTGGGCGAAGGCGGCGGCAGCGCTCAGGGCCAGGAGGGCGGCGGCAAGGGGCTTGATGGCGTTCATGTCGATTCCTGTGGGCAAGGGTTCGGAAAGTGCGGCGCGCGACGGCTCCGTGCCGATCCAACGACGCGCCCTCGCGGGCCGTGCACCCGCCCCGTGTAAAGCCCGGTAAAGCCCGACAAAGCCCGGTGATGCCGGTCTCGGCGAGGCGGCTCCTACAATGCTCCGGCAGCTCGAAGGAGTGCCCATGATCTCGCGCGAACCGACCATCGAACGCCTGGCCATCGCCCGCTCGTTCCTGCTCGAACCCTTTGGCCTCACCGAGGCCACGCTCGCCAAGGCGCTGGCATCGATCGCCACGCACCGCATCGACGACGCCGACCTCTATTTCCAGTACACCCGCAGCGAGGGCTGGAGTCTCGAGGAGGGCATCGTCAAGAGCGGCAGCTTCGGCATCGACCAGGGTGTGGGCGTGCGCGCCGTGGCCGGCGAGAAGACCGCCTTCGCGTATTCGGACGACATCTCCGAGGCGGCGCTGCTCGACGCGGCGGCCACCGTGCGCAGCATTGCTGCGGCCGGCCAGAGCCGGCGCGTGAAGACCGGCGGCGCCACCAAGGTGGCCGCGAGCCGCGTGCTCTACCCGCCGATGGATCCGATCGCCACGCTCGACAGCACGCAGAAGGTGGCGCTGCTCGAGAAGGTGGAGAAACTCGCCCGCGCCAAGGACCCGCGCATCGTGCAGGTGATGGCCGGCCTGGCCGGCGAGTACGACGTGGTGCTGGTGGCGCGTGCCGACGGCACGCTGGCGGCCGACGTGCGGCCGCTGGTGCGCCTCTCGGTCACGGTGATCGCCGAGCAGACGGTCGACGGCGAGGTGCGCCGCGAGGTGGGCACCGGCGGCGGCGGCGGGCGCTTCGGCTTCGGCTACTTCCACGACGCGGTGATCGAGGGCTACGTCGAGCAGGCGGTCAACGCGGCGCTGACCAACCTCGAGTCGCGCCCGGCCAAGGCGGGCGAGATGAGCGTGGTGCTCGGCCCCGGCTGGCCCGGCGTGCTGCTGCACGAGGCGGTCGGCCATGGCCTGGAGGGCGACTTCAATCGCAAGGGCTCGAGCGCCTTCTCCGGCCGCATCGGCCAGCGCGTGGCGGCGCGGGGCGTGACGGTGCTCGACGACGGCACCCTGCCGGACCGGCGCGGCTCGCTAAACGTCGACGACGAGGGCCACCCGTCACAGCGCAACGTGCTGATCGAGGACGGCATCCTGAAGGGCTACATCCAGGACGCGCTGAACGCGCGCCTGATGAAGGTGAAGCCCACCGGTAACGGCCGGCGCGAGAGTTATGCGGCGGTGCCGATGCCGCGCATGACCAACACCTACATGCTCGCCGGCGACAAGACCCGGGAAGAGATCATCGCCGGCCTCAAGCGCGGGCTGTACGCCACCAACTTTGGCGGCGGGCAGGTCGACATCACGAGCGGCAAGTTCGTGTTCTCGGCCAGCGAGGCCTTCTGGGTCGAGAACGGGAAGATCCAGTACCCGGTCAAGGGCGCCACCATCATCGGCAACGGCCCGGATGCGCTGACGCGCGTGAGCGCGATCGGCAACGACATGAAGCTCGACACCGGCGTGGGCGTGTGCGGCAAGGACGGGCAGAGCGTACCGGTGGGCGTCGGCCAGCCGACGCTGCGCATCGACGCCTTGACGGTGGGCGGCACCGCCTGAGCCGTTTCGTGCGCGCCACGCCAGCGCTTGACGCAGTGCAGCACCAGCGTGCTACAGTCCCGGCCATGCGTTCGCGCCAGTATTTCTTTGCGTACTTTTGGTTCTCGCACCGCCCGGCGGATGGAGAGGCCCCTCTGTAAGCAAAGCAGAACGCGCCAAGATCCAAGCAACCGCCGGGCCCTAGCCCGGCGGTTTTTTTTCGCCCCTGCAGCACTCGAACACCACCCGAAGGAGCCGCCGCCCATGTCTGCCAAGTCCACCAGCAGCCCGGAGGGTTGGTATGCGCACACCGAACGCACCAGCCAGACCGATGACCAACGCATCGAGGAAGTCGTGCCGCTGCCGCCGCCCGAGCATCTGATCCGCTTCTTCCCGATCGCCGGCACGCCGGTGGAGAAGCTGATCGGCCGCACCCGCGCGGCGATCCGCGACATCATGCAGCGCAAGGACGACCGGCTGCTGGTGATCATGGGCCCGTGTTCGATCCACGACCCGGCCGCCGCGCTCGAGTACGCGCGCCGGCTGAAGACGCAACGCGACAAGTTCGCCGGCACGCTGGAGATCGTGATGCGGGTGTACTTCGAGAAGCCGCGCACCACGGTCGGCTGGAAGGGCCTGATCAACGACCCGTACCTCGACGAGAGCTACCGGATCGACGAGGGCCTGCGCATCGCACGCCAGCTGCTCGTCGAGATCAACCGGCTCGGCATGCCGGCGGGCAGCGAGTTCCTCGACGTAATCTCGCCGCAGTACATCGGCGACCTGATCTCCTGGGGCGCGATCGGCGCGCGCACCACCGAGAGCCAGGTGCACCGCGAGCTGGCCTCGGGCCTGTCGGCGCCGATCGGCTTCAAGAACGGCACCGACGGCAACATCAAGATCGCGATCGACGCGATCCAGGCCGCCGCGCGGCCGCACCACTTCCTGTCCGTGCACAAGAACGGCCAAGTGGCGATCGTCGAGACACGCGGCAACAAGGACTGCCATGTGATCCTGCGCGGCGGCAAGGCACCGAACTACGACGCGGCGAGCGTGGCCGCGGCCTGCAAGGAGATCGAGGCCGCCAAGCTCGACTGCACGCTGATGGTGGACTGCAGCCACGCCAACAGCAGCAAGCAGCACGAGCGCCAGCTCGAGGTGGCGCAGGACATCGGCACGCAGATCGCCGGCGGCAGCCGCTGCATCTTCGGCGTGATGGTCGAAAGCCACCTGAACGGCGGCGCGCAGAAGTTCAGTCCCGGCAAGGACAACCCCGAAAAGCTCGAGTACGGCAAGAGCATCACCGACGCCTGCATCGGCTGGGAGCCCTCGCTGCAGGTGCTCGAGACGCTGCACGAGGCCGTGAAGGCGCGCCGCCGCTGACATGATCGGACATGTGAGCAAGCACTTGCAATAGCTGGTAAGCAGACTGGGCGCGGCCGTAATCGAGGTGAGGTGGGGCAAGAGGTCTGGCCTGCGGGGTCCGGGCGCGCTGCAATGGCGCTTCCCTCAACCGACCCCGGAGGTCACCATGAAGAAACTCCTCGCTCTCCTTGCCGCCTCGGGCCTGGCCCTCGGCGCCCTGGCGCAGACGGCCGCGGCCGACCCCACCGCGGTGCAGGCCGCCTTCACGAAGGCCGATGCCAACGGCGACGGCAAGTTGTCCAGGGACGAGGCGGCCAAGCTGCCAAAGATCGCCGCGATGTTCGAGCAGCTCGACCGCAACAAGGACGGCGCCCTCGACCTGGCCGAGTTCTCGGCCGGCTACACCGCGGCCTGACGGCCGGCTCGCGCGCGGCCCCTCACGCGGCTCACCCGCCGCGCGCGAGCTTCTCGCTCTTCCAGTAGACATCGTCGCCGCCGCGCCCGTCGAGGTTGGCGCGGTTGAGCACACGCGCCAGCACGAACAGCAGGTCGGACAGCCGGTTCAGGTACTGGCGCGGCTCGGCCCGCACGGCCTCCGCGGTGCCGAGTGCGACGACGGCGCGCTCGGCGCGCCGCGCGATCGTGCGGCAGACATGGGCGATCGCCGCGCTGCGCGTGCCGGCCGGCAGGATGAATTCCTTCAGCCCGGGCAGCGTCGCGTTGTAGCGCGCCAGCGCGGCGTCGAGCTGTGCCACGGCATCTGCCGTGAGCAGTTCGTAGCCCGGGATCGACAGCTCGCCGCCCAGGTTGAACAGCTCGTGCTGGATCACCACCAGCAGCTCGCGCACGTCGTCGGGCAGCGGTTCGGCCAGCAGCACACCCAGGTTCGAGTTGAGCTCGTCGACATCGCCCATGGCCTGCACGCGCAGGTGGTCTTTCGCGACGCGCGTGCCGTCGCCCAGCCCGGTCGTGCCGTCGTCGCCCGTGCGGGTGGCGATCTGCGTGAGGCGTTGTCCCATGGCGCGATGGTAGCCAATGCCTAGAATGAATCGCATCCACCCGCAGGAGCCCGCGATGAACGCACCGACCGAACTGCCCTGGCGCGCCAACGCCCGTCCGGTGCCGGCCGCGATGCTCGACGCCTTGCGTGCGCGCTTCGGCGACCGGTTGTCGACCACCGCCGCGGTGCGCGAGCAGCATGGCCGCGACGAGAGCCCGTTCCCGGTCACGCCGCCCGATGCCGTGGTGTTCTGCGAGAGCACCGACGAGGTGGCCGCCGTGGTGCACCTCGCGAACGACCACGCGGTGCCGGTGATTCCCTATGGCGTCGGCAGCTCGCTCGAGGGGCACCTGCTGGCCGTCGAGGGCGGCATCAGCATCGACCTGTCGCGCATGACGCGCTTCGTGCGGCTGAACCCGGAGGACCTGACGGTCACCGTCGAGGCCGGCGTCACGCGCGAGCAGCTCAACCGCGAGATCCGCGACCAGGGCCTGTTCTTCCCGATCGACCCCGGCGCCAACGCCACGCTCGGCGGCATGGCGGCCACCCGGGCCAGCGGCACGAACGCGGTGCGCTACGGCACGATGCGCGAGAACGTGCTCGGGCTGACGGTGGTGACCCCGAGCGGCGACATCGTGCGCACCGGCACGCGGGCCAAGAAGTCCTCCGCCGGCTACGACATGACGCGGCTGTTCGTCGGCAGCGAGGGCACGCTCGGCGTGATGACCGAGGTCACGCTCAAGCTCTACCCGTTGCCCGAGGCGGTGAGCGCGGCGATCTGCCACTTCCGCGCCATCGGCGACGCGGTGCGGGCGACGATCCAGACCATCCAGATGGGCGTGCCGATCGCGCGCTGCGAGCTGCTCGACGTGAACGCCGTGCGCGCCGTGAATGCGCACAGCAAGCTGGGCCTGCGCGAGGCGCCGATGCTGCTGATGGAGTTCCACGGCAGCGAGGCGAGCGTCAAGGAGCAGGCCGAGACCGTGCAGGCGATCGCCAGCGAGCTCGGCGGCGAGGATTTCGAATGGGCCAGCACGCCCGAGGAGCGCACGCGCCTGTGGAGTGCGCGGCACAAGGCCTACTTCGCCGGCATGGCGATGAACCCGGGCTGCCGCACCGTGACCACCGACACCTGCGTGCCGATCTCGCGCCTGGCCGAGATCATCGAGGCCTCGGTGCGCGAGGCGGACGAATCGCGCCTGCCCTACTACATCGTCGGCCACGTGGGCGACGGCAACTTCCACCTCGCCTACCTCGTGAAGGACGGCGACGCGCCGCAGCGCGCGCTGGCCGAGCAGCTCAGCCTGCAGATGGTGCAGCGTGCGATCGCGTTCGAAGGCACCTGCACCGGTGAACACGGCATCGGGCTGCACAAGATGGCCTTCCTGCCGCAGGAGGCGGGCGAGGGCACGGTCGAGCTGATGCGTCAGGTCAAGCGTGCGCTCGACCCGAAGAACATCATGAACCCGGGGAAGATCTTCTCGCTCTGACGGGACCCCCGGCGGCGGAGTACCGCCGCCACCCCCCGAGGGGGTCGGCCGGCCGCTTGGGAGCGGCCCGGCGCTGGCCGGCCGTCAGCGCCCGTGGTTCGGCGCCGGCACCGACCAGTGTTTGGTCACCGCGCCGCTCGCGTCCACGCTGTCGAGCTGCACGCCGAAGCCCCATAGCCGCGCCACGTGCTTGAGCACCTCCTGCGCGGAGTCGTGCAGCGGCCGGTTGTTGTGCTGCGTGTGGCGCAGCGTGAGTGACCGGTCGCCGCGCAGGTTGACGCTCCACACCTGGATGTTCGGCTCGCGGCTGCCCAGGTCGTACTGGTGCGACAGCGCCTCGCGCACCGCGCGGTAGCCCGCCTCGTCGTGGATCGCGGCGACTTCCAGCTCCGACTCCTTCTCGTCGTCGACGATCGAGAACAACCGGAACTCGCGCATCAGCTGCGGCGAGAGGTACTGGCCGATGAAGCTCTCGTCCTTGAAGTTGCGCATCGCGTGGTCGAGCGTCTCGAGCCAGTCGCTGCCGGCAATCGCCGGGAACCAGTGCCGGTCTTCGTCGGTCGGCTTCTCGCAGATGCGCTTGATGTCGGTGTACATCGCGAAGCCGAGCGCGTACGGATTGATGCCGCTGTAGTGCGGGTGCCCCACCGGCGGCTGGTAGACGACGTTGCTGTGCGACTTCAGCCACTCGATCATCATCCCGTCGCTCAGGTGGCCGTCGTCGTACAGCGTGTTGAGCAGCTTGTGGTGCCAGAAGGTGGCCCAGCCTTCGTTCATCACCTGGGTCTGGCGCTGCGGATAGAAGTACTGCGCCACCTTGCGCACGATGCGCACGATCTCGCGCTGCCAGGGCTCGAGCAGCGGGGCGTTCTTCTCGATGAAGTAGAGCAGGTTCTCCTGCGGCTCCTCGGGGAAGCGGCGCGACTCCTTCTCCTCGGCCGCCTTCTCGGCGCGCCGCGGCAGCGTGCGCCAAAGGTCGTTGATCTGCTGCTGCGCGTAGGCCTCGCGGTCCTTCTGGCGCAACTGCTCCTGCGCCAGGCTGAGCTTGCTCGGGCGGCGATAGCGGTCTACGCCGTGGTTCATCAGCGCGTGGCAGCTGTCGAGCAGCTCCTCGACCGCGTCGACCCCATGGCGCTCCTCGCAGGCGGCGACGTAGTTCTTCGCGTAGACCAGGTAGTCGATGATCGACGCCGCATCGGTCCACATGCGGAACAGGTAGTTGCCCTTGAAGAAGCTGTTGTGGCCGTAGGCGGCATGCGCGATCACCAGCGCCTGCATCGCCATCGTGTTCTCCTCCATCAGGTAACTGATGCAGGGATTGCTGTTGATGACGATCTCGTAGGCCAGGCCCATGTGGCCGCGCTTGTAGTTCTTCTCGGTGGCGATGAACTCCTTGCCGTAGCTCCAGTGGCGGTAGTTCACCGGCATGCCGACGGACGCATAGGCGTCCATCATCTGCTCGGCCGTGATGATCTCGAGCTGGTTCGGGTAGGTGTCCAGGCCGTAGCGCTCGGCCGTGTCGCGGATCACCGCGTGGTAGCGCTCGATCAGCTCGAACGACCAGTCGCTCGGCGCCGGCAGGTGCTCCTTGGCGCGCGGCGGCGTGACGATCTCGGACGCGCGCCGCACCCGGCCCCGCAGCGGCTTGGCCAGCTCGGGCTCGAACAGGTCGGCCGTGCCGTCGGGCAGGAAAGTCGCCTTGCGCGTCATGCAGCCGCCCCTTCCTTCTTGAACAGGTCGCGGAACACCGGGTAGATCTGGTTCGCCTCGGTCACCTTGCGGATCGCGAAGGTCTTGTTCTCCGCGGCCAGCGCCGCGTATTCGTCCCACAGGTTCTGTTCTTCCTCGGCCACCTGCACGTAGGCGAAGTAGCGGCACAGCGGCAGGATGCGGTCGGCCAGCAGCTCGCGGCAGCGGCCGCTGTCGTGGTGCCAGTTGTCGCCGTCGCTCGCCTGCGCGCCGTAGATGTTCCACTCGCTGGTCGGGTAACGCGCGCGGGCAATCTCGTCCATCAGGACCAGGGCGCTCGAGACCACCGTGCCGCCGGTCTCGGTGGCGTGGAAGAAGTTGTGCTCGTCCACTTCCTGCGCCTGCGTGTGGTGGCGGATGAAGACGATGTCGATCTTCTCGTAGTGCCGCGTCAGGAACAGGTACAGCAGGATGAAGAAGCGCTTGGCCAGGTCCTTGCGGGCCTCGTCCATCGAGCCGGAGACGTCCATCAGGCAGAACATCACCGCCTTGCTGGTGGGCACCGGTACACGCACGCGGCTGCGGTAGCGCAGGTCGATCGGGTCGAGGTAGGGAATTCGCTCGAGCCGCGCGCGCAGCTCGGCGATCTCCTGCTCGAGCTGCGGGATCTCGCGTGCGAACGGGTTCGGCTCGGGGTGGCGCTTCAGCGCCTCGAGCCGCTCCTCGAGCAAGCGCAGCTCGCGGCGCGATTCGCTGCCGATGGCGATGCGCCGGCCGATCGCGCCGCGCATCGAGCGCACCACGTGCAGGTTGTTGGGCGTGCCGTCGCTGCTGAAGCCGGCGCGGTGCGTCTTGAACTCGGGCGTCTCGGCCAGCGTGGTGCGCGCCAGGTTGGGCAGGGCCAGGTCGTCGAAGAAGACCTGCATGAACTCTTCCTTGCTGAGGTGGAAGACGAAGTCGTCCTCGCCCTCGCCGGAGTCGCTCGCCTGCGAGCCGCCACCACCCCCGCCGCCGCCCTTGGGCCGGGCGATGCGGTCGCCGCGCATGTAGTCCTGGTTGCCCGGGTGCACCATCTCGCGCTTGCCGCCCTGGCCATGGCCGAACACGGGCTCGGAGATGTCGCGCTTGGGGATGCGGATGTCCTCGCCCTTCTCGATGTCGCGGATGCCGCGCCCGTCGACCGCGCGCTTGACCGCCTCGCGGATCTGCTCCTTGTGGCGGCGCAGAAACCGCTCGCGGTTGCCGATGGACTTGTTCTTGCCCGCCAGCCGCCGGTCGATGATGGACTGAATCGTCATGGCATCCCTTCGCCCCGGCTACCGCATCACGACGACTTGCGCACGCGCAGGTACCACTCGCACAGCAGGCGCACCTGCTTCTGCGTGTAGCCCTTGGCCACCATGCGGGTGACGAAGTCCTCGTGCTTCTTGGCCTCGTCGGCGCTCGCCTTGGCGTTGAAGCTGATGACCGGCAGCAACTCCTCGGTGTTGGAGAACATCTTCTTCTCGATCACCGTGCGCAGCTTCTCGTAGCTGGTCCACAGCGGGTTCTTGCCGGCGTTGTTGGCGCGCGCGCGCAGCACGAAGTTGACGATCTCGTTGCGGAAGTCCTTCGGGTTCGCGATGCCGGCCGGCTTCTCGATCTTCTCGAGCTCGGAGTTCAGGCTGGCGCGGTCGAACACCTCGCCGGTGTCGGTGTCGCGGTACTCGTGGTCCTGGATCCAGTAGTCGGCGTAGGTGACGTAGCGGTCGAAGATGTTCTGGCCGTACTCGCTGTAGCTCTCCAGGTAGGCGGTCTGGATCTCCTTGCCGATGAACTCGGCGTAGCGCGTCGACAGGTGCTCCTTGATGAAGGCGAGGTACTTCTGCTCCGTCTCGGCCGGGAACTGCTCGCGCTCGATCTGCTGCTCGAGCACGTACATCAAGTGGACCGGGTTGGCGGCCACCTCGGTCGAGTCGAAGTTGAACACCTTGGAGATGATCTTGAACGCAAAGCGCGTGGAGATGCCGCTCATCCCCTCGTCGACGCCGGCGTAGTCGCGGTACTCCTGGATGGACTTGGCGCGCGGGTCGGTGTCCTTCAGGTTCTCGCCGTCGTACACCAGCATCTTGCTGAAGATGCTCGAGTTCTCGGGCTCCTTCAGGCGCGTCAGCACCGAGAACTGCGCCATCATCTTGAGCGTGCCCGGCGCGCAGATCGCGGCGGCCAGCGAGGAGCCCTTGATGAGCTTCTCGTAGATCTTGATCTCCTCGGTGACACGCAGGCAGTACGGCACCTTGACGATGTAGATGCGGTCGAGGAAGGCCTCGTTGTTCTTGTTGTTGCGGAACGCCTTCCACTCGCTCTCGTTGCTGTGCGCGAGCACCACGCCGTCGAACGGGATCGCCCCGAAGCCCTCGGTGCCCTTGAAGTTGCTCTCCTGCGTCGCGGTCAGCAGCGGGTGCAGCACCTTGATCGGCGCCTTGAACATCTCGACGAACTCGAGCAGGCCCTGGTTGGCCAGGCACAGGCCGCCGGAGAAGCTGTAGGCGTCCGGGTCGTCCTGCGCGAAGGTCTCGAGCTTGCGGATGTCGACCTTGCCGACCAGGCTGGAGATGTCCTGGTTGTTCTCGTCGCCCGGCTCGGTCTTGGCGATGGCCACCTGCTTGAGCACCGAGGGGTAGCGCTTGACGACCTTGAACTTGCGGATGTCGCCGCCGAACTCCTCCAGACGTTTCACGGCCCAAGGTGACATGATCCGGTTCAGGTAGCGACGCGGAATGCCATATTCCTTTTCGAGGATGGGTCCGTCCTCGGCCGGGTCGAACAGCCCGAGCGGCGATTCGTTCACCGGCGAACCCTTGATCGCGTAGAACGGCACCTGCTCCATCAGCTGCTTCAGGCGTTCGGCGATCGAGCTCTTGCCGCCGCCCACCGGGCCGAGCAGGTAGAGGATCTGCTTCTTCTCCTCCAGACCCTGTGCTGCGTGCCGGAAGTAGGACACGACCTGCTCGATCGAGTCCTCCATGCCGTAGAACTCAGCGAAGGCCGGGTAGAGCTTGATGATCTTGTTGGCGAAGATGCGCGACAGCCGCGGGTCGTTGCGGGTGTCGATGGTCTGCGGCTCGCCGATTGCCTGGAGCATGCGCTCGGCCGCGGTCGCGAAGGCCACCGGGTTGCGCTTGCACTCGGCGAGGTACTCCTCGAGCGTGAGCTCTTCCTCGCGGGTGCGCTCGTAGCGCGCAGCGAAACTGCTGATCACATCCATGCCGATCTCCTACTCAGGACTGCGGCACCCGGTGTGCGACCGGCTGCCGCGAGGGGGGAAGTTCTGATGAAGTCCCCAGGGCTTCATCAGAGCTTTCCAGATCGATCGGCGTTTCGTCTGCTCAAGCTTCCTGCATCTTGCTCCTGCCGTCGCCCGGAGAACAAGGGGCAACACCCCTCAGTTCGATCCCGGATTGCGCGCGCAGGGCAGTCAGCAAGTAACGTGCCTCTTGTCCGTTTGGTTGAACGGATCATGGCGCGGCACGGCCGGCTTCGTGCGAAGCGGCACGAAACACCCCTACGCACCACGCACACATCGGCGACGCGTCAGCGCGCGCCGAGGCCGAGCTTGTCCAGCAGTCCGTTGAGTTCGTCCAGCGAGCCGAAGCCGATCGCGACCTCGCCCTGCTCGCCGCGCTTGGTGCGCTTCTTGATGCGGATCTCCACCGGCGCGGTCAGCACGTCGGCGAGTTCCTCCTCGAGCCGCGCCACGTCGCGCGGCTTGTCCTTGGACACGCGCAGCAGCGGCTGCTGGCGCGCGTGGCCGATCTTGGTGGCCAGGCGCTCGGTCTCGCGCACGCTGAGCTTGCGCGCGACCACCTCGCCGGCGGCGAGGATCTGCTGCGCGCCCTCGAGCGGCAGCAGCGCGCGTGCATGGCCCATGTCGAGATCGCCGGCCATCAGCATCTGCTGCACCGGCTCGGCCAGTTGCAGCAGGCGCAGCAGATTGCTGGCGGCGCTGCGCGAGCGGCCCACGGCTTGCGCCGCCTGTTCGTGCGTCAGGCCGAACTCGTCGGTCAGGCGCTTCAGGCCCTGGGCTTCCTCGAGCGGATTGAGGTCCTCGCGCTGGATGTTCTCGATCAGCGCCATCGCCGCGGCGGCCTCGTCGGGCACCGCCTTGACGAGCACCGGCACCTCGTCGAGCCCCGCCAGGCGGGCCGCGCGCATGCGGCGCTCGCCGGCGATGATCTCGTAGCGCCCGCCGCCCACCGGCCGCACCAGGATTGGCTGCATCACGCCCTGCGCCTTGATGCTCTCGGCCAGCTCGTACAGCGAGCCCTCGTCCATGCGCGTGCGTGGCTGGTACTTGCCGGGCTGCAGCAGGTCCAGGCGCAGCGTCGACGGGGCGGTGGCGGCCGAAGCCGGAGCGGCGTCGGAAACCTTGGGCCCGAGCAGTGCCTCGAGGCCCATCCCCAGGCCCTTGGGTTTCTTCGTCACCATGGGCGGCGATTGTGCGCGATCAGGCGTGGGCGTCGATCAAGGCCTGCAGCAGGGCACGCCCGGCAGGCCAGTCGCCCAGGCCGGACTCGGCGTTGACATGCCCGCGCGCGCCGATGTCGTGCGGCGTCGCGCCCCAGTCGGCCACCATGCCGGCGGCGCGGGCCGGGTCGCAGTACAGGTCGTCGCGGCTGGTCACGGCCACGGCGGGGAAGGGCAGGCGCTGGCGCACGATCGGCCGCCAACCGGCCAGCGGCGGCGGAAAGTCCTCGCGCTCGCTGTCCGGCGGGGCGACGAGCAGCGCCGCGCGTACCCGCGCCGCGTTCCCTGAATGCGCCGCCCAGGCTGCCACCAGGTGGCAGCCCAGGCTGTGGGCCACCAGCACGGCGGGCGCCTCGTCTTCCAGCAGCACGTCCTCGAGCCGCGCCATCCAGTCGCCGCGGCGCGGCCAGTCCCAGTCGGACTGCTCGACGCGCCGGTCGCCATGCAGCGCCTCCCAGCGGCTCTGCCAATGCGCCGCGCCGGAGTTCTGCCAGCCCGGCAGCAGCAGGATCCGAGGGTTGCTCCGGGGGGTGCTGGACATCGTGGCTTATCCTAGCGCCCTCACCGACCAGACACCGCCATGAGCACCCGCGTTTTCGTCGACGGCCAGGAAGGCACCACCGGCCTGCGCATCCACGAGTACCTCGCCCAGCGCAGCGACATCGAGGTGCTGCGCATCGACCCGGAACGCCGCAAGGACCCGGCCGAACGGGCCCGACTGCTCAACGCCGCCGACGTCGCCTTCCTCTGCCTGCCCGACGCGGCCGCGAAGGAAGCGGCCGCGCTGGTGACCAACCCGGCCACCTGCCTGATCGATGCGAGCACCGCGCACCGCACCGCACCGGGCTGGGTGTTCGGCCTGCCCGAGCTCGCGCCGGGTCAGCGCGCCGCGCTTCGCGCCGGCAAGCGCATCGCCAACCCCGGCTGCCACGCCAGCGCGTTCATCCTGCTGGTGCGGCCCCTGGTGGACGCCGGCCTGCTGCCGGCCGACCTGCCGCTGACGGCCACCTCGCTGACCGGCTATTCCGGCGGCGGCAAGAAGATGATCGAGCAGTACCAGGCCGGCGGCGACGCCCGGCTGGAGTCGCCGCGCCCCTACGGGCTGAAGCTCGCGCACAAGCACCTGCCGGAAATGCAGGTCCACGGCGGGCTGCAGGTGAAGCCCATCTTCCTGCCGATCGTTGCCAGCTTCTACAAGGGTTTGGCGGTAAGTGTGCCCTTGCATCTTTCGCAACTGCCGGCCGGCACGAGCGCCGAGAAACTGCACCAGGCCTACACGCAGCGCTACGCCGGCGAGCGTTTCGTGCGCGTGATGCCGCTGTCGGACCCGGCGACGCTGGAAGACGGCTTCTTCGACGTGCAGGCCTGCAACGACACCAACCGAGTCGACGTGTTCGTCTTCGCGGGCGAGGGCCAGGTGATGCTGATGGCGCGCCTGGACAACCTCGGCAAGGGCGCCAGCGGCGCCGCGGTGCAGTGCATGAACGTGCACCTGGGCGTCGACGAGGGCCTCGGGCTCTGACGCCCGGCCCGGCCGCTTCAGGCGGCGTCCGGATCGCGCGCCCGGTAGTGGTAGGCGTAGCCGTCGGCGAAACCGAGCCGGTGGTACACGGTGCGCGCCGCGCGGTTGTCGCGGTCGACCTGCAGATAGGCGTGCCGCGCACCGAGTCCGCGCGCCCGCGCCAGCAGCCCGGCACACAGCATCGAGGCCAGCCCGCGCCCGCGCGCCGCCTCGGCGGTGAACACGTCGTACAGGCCGACCAGGTCGTCCTCGATCGCGAACTGGCCGCAGGCCAGCACCTCGCCGTCGACCTTCAGCTCGAACGCGCTGAACGGCACCGGTGACTGCGCCAGGCGCTGGGCATGCGCCTGGCGCTGCGCAAGCGGCGAGCCGCGCAGGGCGCCGATGCGCTGGCAGAAGGCCTCGAGGCCGACCTGCTGCAGTGCCATCGTGTCCGGCAGGCTGGGGGCGACGATGTCGTCCAGGTCGTCCAGCACCATCACCCGGGTGTCGTCGAAGCGGTGCAGGCCGAGCGCTTCCAGCTGCGCGTCCAGCCCGGCCGGTTGCGCAAACGGCGTGAGGCGCATGATCAGCGGCAGGCCGACGGCGTCGAACACCGCCTGGCAGGCGGCCAGCTTGTCCGGCACCGGCCGGCGTCCGGCGGCCACCGGGTTGATGCAGCGGGCCCGCTTGGCCTTGCCGGGCGAGAAGCGCAGCAGCCAGCCGTCGACCCAGCGCTGCTGCGGTGGGGCGCTGGCGTTCAGCCCGGCGTCCTCGACCCGCGCGAGCAGCCCCGGGTCGAAGCTGCGGGTCGTCACCGGGTTCATCTTCATCGGGATCAGCGCATCGCGTCGATGCGCCGCACCATCTCGGACGCGAACTCGACGAAAGCCTGCGCACCGCGCGACGCCGGATCGAACACCACCCCGGGCAGGCCGTAGCTCGGGGCCTCGGCCAGGCGCACGTTGCGCGGGATCACCGTGTCGAACACCTTGTCGCCGAAGTGCGACTTGAGCTGCTCGCTGACCTGCTGCTGCAGCGTGATGCGCGGGTCGAACATCACGCGCAGCAGGCCGATGATCTGCAGGTCCGGGTTCAGGTTGGCATGCACCTGCTTGATGGTGTTGACCAGGTCCGACAGGCCCTCGAGCGCGAAGTACTCGCACTGCATCGGCACCACCACGCCATGCGCCGCGCACAGGCCGTTGAGGGTGAGCAGGCTGAGCGAGGGCGGGCAGTCGATCAGCACGAAGTCGTACTCGGCCTCGACAGCCGCCAACGCGCCCTTCAGGCGCTTGTCGCGCCGCTCGAGCTCGACCAGCTCCACCTCGGCGCCGGCCAGCTCGCGGTTGGCGCCGAGCACGTCGTAGCCGGTCTTCTCGTTGTGCTGCCGCGCCTCGGCGACCGAGGCCGACTCCAGCAGCACGTCGTACACGGACAGCGCCAGCGCCCGCTTGTCCACGCCCGAGCCCATCGTGGCATTGCCCTGCGGATCCAGGTCGACCACCAGCACCCGCTGGCCGATCCGGGCCAGGCCGGCGGCGAGGTTCACCGTCGTCGTCGTCTTGCCGACGCCGCCTTTCTGGTTGGCGATGCAGAAGATTCGAGCCATGGGCAGGGGGTTCTCAGGGGCGCCCGGGCCCGTGGCGAATGCCCCGGTTGTCGGGTCGGAATCAGTCAGGAATGTACCAGCGCGCCTGGCGCCGGCCGGAGCCAGACCAGGCAGCGCTCCGCCGCCAGGCCGGGAATCTGCAAGGGTTCCACGTGAAACACCGCGACGCCGTCGGGCAGCTGGGCGATCTCGTCGTCCGGGCGCTTGCCCTTCATCGCCATCCAGACACCCCCGGGCGATAGCAGGTGCCCGGTCAGGCGAACGAAGTCGGCCAGGCTGGCGAAAGCGCGCGACACGATCAGATCCGCCGTCGGCCCGCGCAACGTCTCGACCCGAGCATGCTCGGCGCGCAGGTTCGGCAGCCGCAGCTCGGCCGCCACCTGACGCACGAACGCCGCCTTCTTGCCGACGGTGTCGACGCAGGTGACCTGCAGGTCCGGCAGCATCACCGCCAGCACGACGCCCGGCAGCCCGCCGCCGCTGCCCACGTCGACCACCCGCCGGCCGGCGGTCTCGCCAAGCTGGCGGCGCAGGGGGCCGACCGCGGCCAGGCAGTCCGCCAGGTGCTGGGTCAGCATCTGGGC
Organism: Piscinibacter caeni; assembly: GCA_003265685.1. GTDB lineage: Bacteria > Pseudomonadota > Gammaproteobacteria > Burkholderiales > Burkholderiaceae_C > Piscinibacter > Piscinibacter caeni. Next base: position 65,061 of record KZ836113.1, read on the forward strand.
TGGGTCGCGCACCGCGGTCAGGTTGTAGGTGGCGTTCCAGCGCCGCAGCAGGGCGAGGTAGTCCTGCAGCCGGTCGATCTGCTCCGGTCCGGCGGCGAGCCCGAGGGCGGCGACGATGGACTCGAGCGCGCCGCGCTCGGCCGGGTCAGGCCGCGGCATCGCCGGACGGCAGATCGTTCGCGGCGAAACCCTTGAAGCGGCCCTTGCGCAGGTGCACCAGCAGCAGCGAGATCGCGGCCGGCGTGATGCCGGAGATGCGCGAGGCCTGGCCCAGCGTCTCCGGGCGGTGCCGGCTCAGCTTCTGCCGGACCTCGAACGAGAGCGCCGTCACCTGGCCGTAATCCAGGTCGTCCGGCAGGCGCAGGCCCTCGTAGGTCGCGGCCCGCTGCACCTCGTCGTTCTGCTTGTCGATGTAGCCGGCGTACTTGATGCCGATCTGCACCTGCTCGATCACCGCATCGGCCAGGCGCTCGCCCAGCTCGGCGCGCAGCGTTTCACGTGAAACAACGGCCCCGGGGTGGGCGATCGCGTCGACCTGGGCCACCGCATCGAACTCCACGCCCGGCCGCCGCAGCAGCTCGGCCAGGCGGTACTCGTGCTCGATCGACTTGCCGAGCAGGCGCTCCGCGTCGGATTCCGGCAGCAGGGTCGGGTTGACCCAGGTCGAGCGCAGCCGCTGCGCCTCGCGCTCGATCGCATCGCGCTTGCGGCAGAACTGCGCCCAGCGCACGTCATCGACCAGCCCCATGCGGCGCCCGGCCTCGGTCAGCCGCAGGTCGGCGTTGTCCTCGCGTAGCTGGAGCCGGAACTCGGCCCGGCTGGTGAACATGCGGTAGGGCTCGGTCACGCCCTTGGTGATCAGGTCGTCGACCAGCACGCCGAGGTAGGCCTGGTCGCGCCGCGGCAACCACGCCGGCTCGCCGCGCACCTGCAGCGCAGCATTGATGCCGGCGAACAGGCCCTGGGCCGCGGCCTCCTCGTAGCCGGTCGTCCCGTTGATCTGGCCGGCAAAGAACAGCCCGCCGATCGAGCGCGTCTCGAAGCTCGGCTTGAGCGCGCGCGGGTCGAAGTAGTCGTACTCGATCGCGTAACCCGGCCGCAGGATGTGGGCGTTCTCCAGGCCGACCATCGAGCGCACCGCGGCGATCTGGATGTCGAACGGCAGCGAGGTCGAGATGCCGTTCGGGTAGACCTCGTGCGTCGTCAGGCCCTCGGGCTCGAGGAAGATCTGGTGCGCGTCCTTGTCGGCGAAGCGGTTGACCTTGTCCTCGATGCTCGGGCAGTAGCGCGGACCGACGCCGCCGATGATCCCGGTGAACATCGGGCTGCGGTCGAAGCCGGAGCGGATGATCTCGTGCGTGCGCGCATTGGTGTGCGTGATCCAGCAGGGCCGCTGCGCCGGGTGCATGGCCACGTCGCCCATGAAGCTGAATACCGGCATCGGCGCGTCCGAGCCGGGCATGCCGTCGCCGGGCTGCTCGGTCAGCTTGGAGAAGTCGATGCTGCGGCCGTCGATGCGCGGCGGCGTGCCGGTCTTCAGCCGGCCCTGCGGCAGCTTCAACTCCTTCAGCCGCGCCGACAGCGCGACCGAGGGCGGGTCACCGGCGCGGCCGCCGGCATGGTTCTGCAGGCCGACATGGATGCGTCCGTCCAGGAAGGTGCCGGCCGTCAGCACCACCGCCCGCGCGTTGAAGCGAACACCAACTTGCGTCACCGCACCAGCGATGCGGTCACCCTCGACGATCAGGTCGTCGCAGGCGCCCTGGAACAGCCACAGGTTCGGCTGGTTCTCGAGCCGGCGCCGGATCGCCGCCTTGTAGAGCACCCGATCGGCCTGGGCGCGCGTGGCGCGCACCGCCGGGCCCTTGGAACCGTTCAGGATGCGGAACTGGATGCCGGCCTCGTCGGTGGCCAGCGCCATCGCGCCGCCCAGCGCATCGACCTCCTTCACCAGGTGGCCCTTGCCGATGCCGCCGATCGACGGGTTGCAGCTCATCTGGCCGAGCGTCTCGATGTTGTGCGTCAGCAGCAGCGTGGCCGCACCCATGCGGGCCGCCGCCAGCGCCGCCTCGGTGCCGGCATGGCCGCCGCCGACGACGATCACGTCGAATTCTTTCGGGAACAACATCGGGTTGCCTGTTTTTTGAGCAGTCCGACATTGTAGAGAGCCGCCTTCCGCGCGTCAGCCGCAGGGTGTGGCCGCGGCCGGCATCGGCTATCGTCGCGCCACGATGGACTGCCGCCCCGCCTGCGCCGCCTGCTGCATCGCCCCCTCGATCAGCAGCCCGATTCCCGGCATGCCGGACGGCAAGCCGGCCGGGGTGCGCTGCGTGCAGCTCGACGCGCAGCACCGCTGCCGCCTGTTCGGCCAGCCGCAGCGCCCGGCCGTGTGCGGCTCGCTGCAGCCCTCGGCCGCGATGTGCGGCGAGGGCCGCCCCCATGCGCTGGCCTGGCTGGCGCGCCTCGAAGCCCTGACGGCGCCCGCCCCATGAGCGCGCCGGGCCGCTCCCAAGCGCGAATCCCGGAGTGCGCAGCACGGAGGGTCGTCCAATGAGCAGCGTTCCCAGCGATGCCGACCTGCAGGCGCTGACCCGGCTCTACCCGGTGCTCGACGAGCTGCCCGCCGCCGAGCGCGACCGCGCGCTGCGCGAGCAGGCCGCCTGGGTCGAGGCACCGCCGGGCACGCCGCTGTTCCGCGAACACGAACCCTGCCGCGGCTTTCCGCTCGTGCTGCGCGGCGAGGTGAGGGTGGCGCGCGGCTCGTCGCAGGGGCGCTCGCTCGAGCTGTACCGCGTCGCGCCGGGCGAGCTGTGCGTGGTGTCCACCTCCTGCCTGTTCGGCCACAAGGGCCTTACCGCGCATGGCGACACGGTCGGGCCGACGCGCCTGGTGGTGCTGCCGCCGCCGCTGTTCGACGCCTGGTGCGCCCACGAGCCGTTCCGCCGCTTCGTGTTCGGCGTGTTCGCCGACCGGCTCGCCGACCTGATGGCGCTGGCCGAGGCGGTGGCCTTCCAGCGGCTGGACCAGCGCCTGGCCGCCGCGCTGCTCGGCCACGGCGAGGTGCTGCAGACCACCCACCAGGCGCTCGCCGATGAACTCGGCACCGTGCGCGAGATCGTCACCCGGCTGCTGCGCCGCTTCGAGCGCGCCGGCTGGCTGGTGCTCGGGCGCGAGCGCATCGAGCTGCGCGACGCGGCCGCGCTGCGCCGCCTGGCGGCCGGCGACACGGCCGGCATGTGACCGCGGTCACAGACCGGGCAGCGGCCTGCCGCGAGACTGGGGACACACGGCCACACCGGCCGGAACCAGCAGCCAAGTCAGGAGCCAAGCCATGAAGACCAACGAAGGAACCGTGGACCGCGCCGTGCGCGTCATCGCTGGCGTAGCGCTCGTCGCGCTCGCCGCCACCGGCACCGTGGGTGTCTGGGGCTGGATCGGCCTGGTGCCGATCGCCACCGGCCTGATGGGCTGGTGCCCGGCCTACACGCTGCTGGGCATCAACACCTGCGGCCTCAAGAACGCCAAGTGAGTCAACGCACCGCCGCCTGGCGGAGCCGGGCGGCGACGTAGGCGAGCGCCAGCGCGGCCAGCACGGCACATACGGCCGGTGGTATCAGCCACTGCGCCGCGTCGAAGGCCTCGCCGCGCAGCACGCGCGTCATCAGCGTGTTCTGCGCCAGCGCCGGCACCCACAGTTGCCAGGCGGCCTGCTCGCCGAGGTTGAACACGCCGACCAGCGGCAGCAGCGAGGCCACCAGCACCACCAGCCCGGCGCTGGCCTGCGCCTCCTTGACGCTGCGGCAGCGGATCGCCACCGCCATCAGCACTGCCGAGATCGCCGCCGCGAAGGGCGCCAGCACGGCGACGAAGGCGAGCGCCTCGCGCACGCCGAACTGGAACAGCGCGGCCAGCGTGTCGCTGCGCAGCAGCCACTGCGCCGGGATGAAGCTGAAGCACGACAGCAGCGCGATCGCCAGCGCCACCGCCACCACCGCCAGCCACTTGCCCAGCACGATGGCCAGCGGCGGCGCCGGGCTGGCCAGCAGCGGCTCGAGCGAGCCGCGTTCGCGCTCGCCCGCGGTGCTGTCCAGCGCCGCGTGCAGCGCCCCGTACAACACCGCCATCAACACGAAGAAGGGCAGCATGCCGGTGATCTGCGTGCCGCGGGCGCGCGGGTCGGCCAGGTCGCGCTCGTGGACGCGCACCGGCTCGGCCAGCGCGGGGGCCACGCCGCGCAGCGCCAGGCTCAGCGTGGCGTGCTCGCGCGCGAAGCCGGCCAGCAGGCGCTGCAGCCGGGCGCTGCCGGCCTCGCTGCGCTTGTTGGCGCTGTCGCTGACGATCGTGAGCGCCGGCGCCTCGCCGCGCTGCAGCGCCTGCTCGAAGCCGGCCGGGATCACCAGCACCGGGTCGCCCAGCGCCGCGCGGCGCAGCTGCGCCTCGTAGTCGGCCGGTGCCTCGCGCAAGCTGAAGCCCTGGCGCTGCAGGTAGTTCACGAGCGTCGGCCCCTGCGCCAGGCCGGCGGCCACCAGCTCGCGCCGCTCGGCGCGCTGCTCCAGGCTGCCCACCAGGGCCGACAGCGCCACCAGCACCAGCGGGCCCATCAGCACGCTGGACAGCAGCACCACCAGCAGCGTGCGGCGGTCGCGCAGCGCGTCGACCACCTCCTTCACGGCCACGGTGCGCAGCGCGGCGAAGCTCATGGCGCCTCCGCCGGCGCGGCAAACGCCAGGTCGACGAACGCGTCCTCGAACAGCGCGCGCCCGGTGCGCTCGAGCAGCGCCGGCACGCTGCCCTCGGCCACGCTGCGGCCCTGCGCCACCACCACGACGTGGTCGCACAGGCGCTCGACCTCCTGCATCACGTGGGTCGAGAAGACGATGCACTTGGCGCCGCCGGCCGGCGAGGCCAGGTGGCGCAGCACCTCGCGCAGTGCGCGCGTGGCCGGCACGTCCAGGCCGTTGGTCGGCTCGTCGAGCACGATGTTCGCCGGGTCGTGCACCAGCGCGCGCGCCAGCGCGGTCTTGACGCGTTCGCCCTGGCTGAAGCCCTCGGTGCGCCGCTCCAGCAGCGGCTTCATGTCGAGTGCTTCGGCGAGCTGCTCGATGCGCGCCTGCGCCGCGTCGCGCGCCAGGCCGTGCAGCGCCGCGTGGTAGGCGATGTTCTCGCGCGCGCTCAGGCGCGGGTACAGGCCGCGAGCATCGGCCAGCAGGCCGAGCCGGGCCAGCGCGGCGCGCGGCCGGGCGCGCACGTCGATGCCGTCCACCTCGAGCCGCCCCGCATCCGGCTCGATCAGGCCGGCCAGCATGCGCAAGGTGGTGGTCTTGCCGGCGCCGTTCGGGCCGAGCAGTCCGCAGATGCGCCCATCGTGCGCCAGCAGGTCGATCTGCCGCACCGCCTGCACCGGCGCGCCGCCGCGCCGCGNTCCGCAGATGCGCCCATCGTGCGCCAGCAGGTCGATCTGCCGCACCGCCTGCACCGGCGCGCCGCCGCGCCGCGCCGCGGGAAAGGCCTTCGCCAGGCCCTCGATGCGGATCACCGCGCCGCCTCCGGCACGAACACCGGCGGCCGCGGGATGGCGGCCAGGCAGGCCGCGTCGAGCGCCAGCGCGGCCGCGTCCTCGGCGCTGTCGATGAAGCGGGTCAGCAGGTCCGGCGCGCAGCCGACGCCCAGCACGCCGTGGCCGGCGTTGCCCACCACCAGCGAGCGCGCCTGCGGCCCGAGCGCCGCGGCCACACGCTGTGCGTGGCGCGGCGGCGTAGCCGGGTCGAGCCCGCCGGAGAGCATGAGCACCGGGCTCGCGGCCGGCGGCAGGCGGTAGAACGCCTCGGGCACGGCGCCGCGCGGCCAGTCGGCGCAGGCGCGTTCGTACAGCGGCAGCAGGCCGCGGCCGTAGTCGCGCGCCGGCGCTTCGGCGGCCGCGGCGCGCGGGG
>QJOU01000043.1 GCA_003265685.1 Piscinibacter caeni
CCTCGGGCCCCGCGCCGACCGCGCTCGCGCAGGAGCTGGCGCAGGTGAACGCCGACCTGGCCCTGCGCCGCCGCGCGCTCGACGAACTCGAGCGCGGCCTGGCGACGCCGCAGTCCAGCCATGCGGCGCGGCTGCGCCTGGTCGCGCAGAGCCTGCCGCCGGCGGCCTGGCTGACCGGGCTGACGCTGGCCGACGGCCGCATCGAGCTGGTCGGCATGACGCGCCGGCCCGAGGTGCTGCGCCCCTGGCTGGAGCGCCTCGCGCACGAGCCGCTGACGGCCGGGCTGCCGCTGTCGGCGCTGAAGGTCGAGCGTGCCGGCGACGAGGGCTGGCGCTTCGAGATCGCCGGCGACGCGCCGGGCCGGCCGGAGGTGGCGCGATGACGGCCTTCTGGAGCGCGCAGGCGCGCCGCATCGATGCGCTCTCGCTGCGCGAGCGGGTGATCATGTTCGTCTCCGCGGTGCTGGTGCTGGGCGCGCTCGCCGACACCCTGGTGCTCGCGCCGCAGATGGCCACGCGCCGTGCGCTGGCCGAGCAGCTGCGCCGCAGCGCCGACGAGCTCGGCGCGCTGCGCAGCCAGCTCGAGGCGGCCCGCACCCGCGCAGCCGACTCGCCCGAGGCGCGCCAGCGCGCCGCGCTGGAGGCGGCCCGGCGCGAACTGGCGCAGCTCGACGGCACGCTGCAGGCGCTGCTGGCCGACCCCGGGCGCCTGACCCGCCTGTCCGGCCTGCTGGAACACACGATGCGCCGCCACGAGCGCCTGGTGCTGACGCGGCTGGCGACGCTGCCCGCCGAAACGTCGACCCCGGCGACCCCGGGCGCGCCGGGGGCGCCCGAGGCCGAGGCGCTGCGCTGGCAGGGGGTCGAGCTCGGCGTGAGCGGGCGCTACCTGGACCTGATGGACTACCTCGCCGAGCTGGAACGTGCGCTGCCCGGCGTGCGCTGGGGCCGCCTGCAGATCGGCACGCAGTCCGAGCCGCCGCAACTCACAGTACGGCTGCTGCTGCCGGGAGGGCTGCGATGAGGGCCTGGCTGCTCCTGCTGGCCGCCGGCTGCGGCAGCGCCGCCGCCGAGCCGCTGCGCGACCCGATGTTGCCGCCCGCCGAGGCCCGCCTGGCGGCGCCCGCGGGCAGCGCCCCTGCGGGCGCGCCGGGCGCGCCGGTGCTGCGCCAGATCCTCGTCGTCGACGGGCGTCGTTATGCCGTCGAAGGCACGCGGCTGCGCGGCGTCGGCGAGCGCTTCGGCGGCGCGCGCATCGAGCGCATCGGCGACGACGCGATCTGGCTGCGCGACGGCACGCGCGTGCAGCGCGTGCCGCTGTTCGCCGGCGTCACGCGCGTGGCTGCCGCTGAACCAGACCCGCCCGCGCCGGCCGCCGTGGCCGCGTCGGCCCCCCGCCCCTTCCCCGCCCCGGCCCTGGCCCGGGCACCCCGATACCGACCCACGGACACGCCATGAACGCCGTGCTCACCACCCCCCGCCTCCTGCTGGCCGCCGTCGCGGTGCTGCTGCTGTCCGGCTGCGCCGACCGGCCGCCCTGGCGCGCCCTCGCGATCGGCGAACCGCAGCGCCTGCAGCTCGGGCTGCCGGCCGCGCCGGCCTCGGCCCCCGCGGCGCCGGCCGCGCCGGTGGCCGTCGCGCCGCCACCGGCCCCGCGCGAGGCGGCGCCGCCCGAGCCGCGCTTCGACCTGATCGTGGCCGGTGCGCAGGCGCGCGACGTGTTCCTCTCGATGGTGGCCGACACGCGCTACAGCATGCTGATGCACCCGGAGGTGGCGGGCACGCTCTCGGTCACGCTGCGCGGCGTGACGATGCGCGAGGCGCTCGAGTCGATCCGCGACGTCTACGGCTACGACTTCCGCATCGACGGCCGGCGCGTCACCGTCTACCCGCCGACGCTGCAGACGCGCATCTTCCAGGTCAACTACCTGCAGGCCAAGCGCCAGGGCCGCAGCGAGCTGCGCGTCAGCGGCGGCTCGGCGCCGGTGGCGAACAACAACGGCAGCGGCGCGAACGCGACCGGCAGCGCCAGCCTGGCCCAGCCCGAGAGCAGCCAGGTGACCACCAGCTCGACGAGCGACTTCTGGACCGAGACCACCGAGGCGCTGCGCGCGGTGGTCGGCGGCGCACCCGGGCGCAACGTGGTCAGCAGCCCGCAGTCGGGCACGATCGCGGTGCGTGCGATGCCCGACGAGCTGCGCCAGGTGGAGAACTTCCTGCGCAGCACGCGTGCGGCGATCGAGCGCCAGGTGATGCTGGAGGCGAAGATCGTCGAGGTCGAGCTGCGCGAGGGCTTCGAGAGCGGGGTCGACTGGTCCTACCTGCGCGCGCGCGGCGCCGCCGGGCAGACCAGCGGCTACGCCGGCAACCCGCTGCTCACCAACAACAAGGGCCTGCCGACGCTGACGGCCGCGCCCGACGGCCTGCGCCTGGACGGCGTCTCGCTGCCCGCCGGCGGGCATGGCGCGCTGGGCCTGTCGATCGCGAACAACGGCTTCGCCGCGGTGCTCGGCTTCCTCGAGACGCAGGGCGACGTGCAGATCCTCTCCAGCCCGCGCGTGGCGACGCTGAACAACCAGAAGGCGGTGCTCAAGGTCGGCACCGACGAGTACTTCGTCACCAACGTCTCGGGCGGCACCATCGCCACCGGCACCGCCAACACGACCGGCACGACCACGCTGCCGACGCTGACGCTGACGCCCTTCTTCAGCGGCATCGCGCTGGACGTGACGCCGCAGATCGACGAGGCCGACACGATCACGCTGCACGTGCACCCCTCGGTCAGCGCGGTGAGCGAGAAGACCAAGCAGATCGACCTCGGCACGATCGGCAACTACCGGCTGCCGCTGGCCTCCAGCAGCGTCAACGAGACCGACACCGTGGTGCGCGTGCCCGACGGCCAGATCGTCGCCATCGGCGGGCTGATGCAGCAGGAGAGCACGCGCAGCAACTCGGGCCTGCCCGGCGCGGCCGGCAACATCGTCACGCGCACCTTGTTCGGCAACAACCAGGGCAGCGGGCGCAAGAAGGAGCTGGTGGTGCTGATCCGCCCGACCGTCATCCGCGGCGCGGACGACTGGCAGCGCAGCACGCGCGAATCCGCCGCGGCGCTCGACGAGCTGGACCGCGCACGGACCCGCGTCATCACGCTGGACGGCAGCAAGCCGGCGGCGAAGTAGGAGTCTGCGCGGCAGACTCCTGGCCGCGCGTCAGTCGAGGTGGAACATCGGCTGAAGCGCGCGCTGGCGCGGCGAGCCGTCGGCGTTCGTCTCCATGATGTCGGCCATGTGGCGCCACCATCGCTGCATCGGCTCGGTATCCGGCAGGCTGGCCATCCGGTGGTCCGACGTGCGGCGCAGCACCGCGAACAGCAGGTTCGTCTCGGCGTCGAGGAAGATGCTGTAGTCGCGGATGCCGGCAGCGTGCAGCAAGGCCTGCAGCTCGGGCCAGATCGCGTCGTGGCGGCGCCGGTACTCCTCGGCCTGGCCGGGCTTCAGGAACATCGTGAAGGCGATCTGTTCCATGGTGCTCAATGCCTGCGCGCGCCGGCGCCGCCGCGCAGCAGCACGGGCAGCGTGATCGTCACCAGCAGCAGCGTGCCGATCACGATCGTCATGATGATGCCCGGCACGTTGGCCAGGCCGAGGCCGTAGGTCACGAGCCCGAGCGTCAGCACCGCCAGCATCACGCCGGCGATCGTGCCGCTGCCGCCGGCGATGCTCACGCCGCCGAGGATCACCATCGTGATCGCCTCGAGTTCCCAGCCGAGCGCGATGTTCGGCCGCGTGCTGCCGATGCGGCCGGTCAGCAGCACCGCCGCCAGCCCGGCCATCGCGCCGGTCAGCACGAACAGCACGAAGCGGTGCCGGTCGACCGCGATGCCCGAGAAGCGCGCCGCCACCGGGTTGGCGCCGATCGCATACAGGCGGCGACCGAAGCTGCTGCCGTGCAGCACGGCGGCGAACAGCAGCGCACAGACCAGCAGGATCACGAACGAGCGCGGCACGACGCCGAAGAAGTAGCCCTGGCCCCAGTCGCCCAGCGCCTCGGGGTAGCCGGTGTAGGCCTGGTCGCCGAGCACGACCTGGGCGATGCCGCGGAACAGCGACATCGTGCCGATCGTCACGACGATCGATGGGATGCCGAAGCGCGTCACCAGCGTGCCGTTGAGCGTGCCGCACAGCGCGCCGACCGCGATGCCGATCAGCGCCAGGCCCGGCGCCGGCACGCCGAGCTGGTTCGCGAACCCCATCGCCACCGACGAGACCGCGAGGATGCCCGACACCGAGATGTCGATCTCGCGCACGATGATCAGCAGCGCCATCGGCAGCGCGATCAGTGCCTTCTCGCTGAAGTTGAAGGTGCTGTCGGCCAGGTTGTAGGGGTCGAGGAAGCCGCTCAGCCGCATGCCGCCGACCACGAACACGAGCAGCAGCAGCCCGAGCAGCAGCGCCTCCCAGCGGCGCAGTGCAGCGCCCAGGCTCGGCGCCGCGCGGTCCTCGATGCGGTGCCTGATGACCGCGCTCATGTCGCCTCCCTCGCCTGCAGCGGCAGGATCTGCTTGCCGGTACGCCGCCCCTCGCGGGCGTTGACGACCACCGCGACGACGATCACCGTGCCGGTGATCGCGCTCTGCCAGAACGGCGACACCTGCACCAGCGGCAGCGCGTTGCTGATCACGCCGAGGAACAGCGCGCCGAGCAGCGCGCCCGCCACCGAGCCGGTGCCGCCGGCGATGCTGATGCCGCCGATCACGCAGGCGGCGATCACGTTCAGCTCGAAGCCGTTCGCGATCTCGGTGAACGCCACGGCGTAACGCGCCACCCACAGGTAGCCGCACAGCCCGGCGACCCCGCCCGAGATCGTGTAGACCGCGCACACGCGCCGCCTGACCGGCACGCCGACGTAACCCGCCGCGACCGGGTGGTTGCCGATGGCGTACAGCTCGCGGCCGAAGCGGGTGTGGCGGGTCACGAACCAGCCCAGCAGCGTCGCGCCGACGGCAAACCAGACCAGGTGCGTCAAGCCCAGGAGTCGCTCGAGCGGGAAGCCGATGAAGGCCGGGCTCATCTGGTGCGAGGACACCCAGGCCCCGCCCGAGAGCACGAAGATCATGCCGCGGAACACGCTCATGCTGCCCAGCGTGACGACGATCGCCGGCAGGCGCAGCAGGCCGATCAGCACGCCGTTGATCGAACCGAGCGCGGCGCCGAGGGCGATCGCCACGGCGATCAGCAGCGGCACCGGCAACGCGGGCAACTTCTGCCCGAGCAGCGCCACCGCCATGCCGCACAGCGCGAGGTTGGCCGCCACCGACAGGTCGACGCCGCGCGTCAGGATCACCAGCATCTGCGCCAGCACCATCATGACCAGGATCGCCGCATCGGTGAGCAGGCTGTCGATGCTCTTCACGCTCAGGAACACCGGCGCGCGCAGACCGATGATCGCCACCAGCAGCGCCAGGATGATCGCCAGCTGCAGCTCGCGCAGCTTGAGAAGCGAGCTGTTCATGCCTCGGCCCCCAGCGCGGCGGCGGCGACGGCTTCGGTGCCGGCCTCGGCGCGCGTGAACTCGCGCCGCACCCGCCCGCGGTGCATCACGACGATGCGGTCGGCCATGCCCAGCACCTCGGGCAGTTCGGACGAGACCATGATCACCGCCAGGCCCTGCGTCACCAGTTCGCCGATGAACTGGTGCACGGCGGCCTTCGAGCCGATGTCGATGCCCTTGGTCGGCTCGTCGATGATGATCACCTTCGGATTCGTCGCCAGCCACTTGGCCAGCACGACCTTCTGCTGGTTGCCGCCCGACAGCTCGCCGACCGCCTGACCGAAATGCGCCGCCTTCAGCTCGAGCCGCTCGCAGAAGCGCCGCGCGAGCGCGAGCTCGGCGCGCTGCTTGCCCAGCAGCCAGGGCCCGAGATCGGCCAGGCGCGGCAGGCTCATGTTGTGCACGATGGGCAGCGCGAGGTGCGCCCCCTGGTGCTGGCGGTCCTCGGGCACGTAGGCGATGCCGGCGGCAATCGCGTCCTGCGGGTTGCGCACCGACAGGGTCTGGCCGTCGAGCCTCACCGTGCCGCGGCTCGTCGGCGTCAGCCCGAACAGCGCCTGCATCAGCTCGGAGCGGCCGGCGCCGATCAGCCCGTAGAAGCCGAGGATCTCGCCGCGCCGCAGCGTGAAGCTGATGCCGTCGAACTCGGTCGGGTGCGACAGGTCGTGCACCTCGAGCACGGTCGCGCCGATCGTCGCCTGCGGCTTCGGGTAGGCCTGCGTGACCGCACGGCCGACCATCAGCGCGATCAGCTGCTGCTCGCTGGTCTCGGCGATGCGGCCCTCGGCGACGAACTCGCCGTCGCGCAGCACGGTGTAGCGGTCCGCGACCGCGAAGATCTCATCGAACTTGTGGGTGATGAAGATCACCGCGGTGCCCTGGGCCTTGAGCTGCGCGACGATGCGGTACAGCTCGTGGATCTCGCGGCGCGAGAGCGCGGCCGTGGGCTCGTCCATGATCACGACCCGCGCGTCCTGCGAGAGCGCGCGGGCGATCTCGATGAAGTGGCGCTGCGCGATGCTCAGGTCACGCACCTTGGCGCGCACCGGCAACTTGACCTCGAGGCGCTCGAACAGCCTCTGCGCCTCCGCCTCCATGCGCGCCCAGTCGACCCGCGGCAAGCCGCCGGTGAGCGGGTGGTGGCCCATGAAGATGTTCTCGGCCACGCTCAGCTCGTCGAACATCACGGTTTCCTGGTGCACCGCGGTGATGCCGGCGCGCATCGCCTCGAGCGGATTCGCGACGGCCAGCGGCTTGCCGTCGAGCGTCAGCGTGCCGCTGTCGGGTTGGTGGATGCCGGTCAGGATCTTCACCAGCGTCGACTTGCCGGCGCCGTTCTCGCCGACCAGCGCGAGTACCTCGCCGCCGCGTGCGCTCAGGTGCACCTCGTTGAGCGCGCGCACGCCGCCGAAGCGCTTGCCGACACCGCGCAGCTGCAACAGCGTGGCGCCGGCAGCTCCCGCGGCATTGGTGTCGACGTTCACGTCCCGGACCCTGGCATCCATCCCCGACCCGACCTCAGAAGATCTTGGCGAACTGCTCGACGTTGCTCGCGTCGTAGGTGAAGGGAGCGGCCATCGCCGCCTCGCCGTCGCCCTCGATCGTGATCTTGCCCATCCGGCCGGCCTCGATCTGCTCGCCCTGCTTGCCGCTCGCCTTGCCCTTCACGAAGGCATAGGCCAGGCGCGTCGCCGAGTAGCCGAGGTCGATCGGGTTCCAGATCGCGAAGCTCTTCACCGCGCCGCTCTTCACGTGGCCCGCCATCTCCGAGGGCAGGCCGAGGCCGGTGACGTAGACCTTGCCGACCAGCTTCTCGTCGGCCACCGCCTTGGCCGACGCGACGATGCCCACCGTGGTCGGCGCGACGATCACCTTCAGGTTCGGATTGCTGCGCAGCAGGCCGAGCGCCTCGCGGTAGCTCTTGTCGGACTGGTCGTCGCCGTAGACCACGTTGACCAGCTTGAGCTTGCCGAATTCGGGCTTGGCGAGCGCCTTCTTCATCTCCGCGATCCAGATGTTCTGGTTGGTCGCCTGCGCGGTGGCCGAGAGGATCGCAATGTCGCCGCCCGCGCCGCCGGTCGCCGCGCTCGCCATCTCGGCGAGCTTGGTGCCGATCAGCGCATTGTTCGACGGATTCAGCTGCATCAGCCGGCCGGCCGGCGCGATGCCGCTGTCGAACGAGATCACCTTGATGCCGCGCTGCATCGCGCGCTTGGCGATCGGCACCAGCGCGTCCTTGTCGTTGGCCGAGATCACCAGCGCGTCGACCTTCTGGCTGATCAGCGAGTTGATCACCTCGATCTGCGCCTCGGCGGTCGGCGCGGTCGGGCCGGTGTAGATCAGCTCGACGTCGCCGAGCTCCTTCGCGGCGGCCTTGCCACCTTCGTGCGCGGCGTCGAAGAAGCCGTTGCCCAGGCTCTTGACGACCATCGCGATCTTCACCTTGTCCGCGGCCGCGGCGGTGCCGGCGGCCAGGGCCAGCAACAGCGCGGCACTCAGCGTGGAGAGGGTCTTCGAGATGCTCATTGCTTGTCTCCTTGAGGAATGGGGCTTGCGCAGCCCGGGTTGGAATTCAGAGTCGGTAGACCCGCTCGGCGTTGCCGCGGAACAGCGCGTCGCGCTCGGTCGGCGTCGCGTCGGCGACGATGCGGTCGTAGGCCGACCACAGATCGGCGTAGCTGCTGTAGAGGCTGTCGACCGGAAAGTTGGAGGCGAACATCGCGCGGTCGGTGCCGAAGGCGTCGATGGTCTCGAGCGCGTAGGGGCGCAGGCTCTCCACGGACCAGCCGTGGTCGATCATGCCCAGGCCGCTGATCTTCGCGTACACGTTCGGGCAGGCGGCCAGCGCGCGCATCCCGTCGCGCCAGGCGCGCCAGCCGGCCACGCTGCCGCGGTCGACGAACATGCCGGTGTGGTTCAGCACGATGGTCGTGCCCGGGTGGGCATGCGCCAGCGCGGCGGCATCGCGCATCTGGCTCGGGTAGATCTGCAGGTCGAACGACAGGCCGAACTGCGCCAGCAGGCCGAAGCCGCGCCGCCACGCCGGCTCGTGCATGAAGTGCCGGCCGACGTAGTCGTAGTAGGGGTCGGGATGCACGTTCAGCGTCTGGCGGATGCCGCGCACGTTGCGGTATCCGGCATGCGCGGCGAGCAGGCCCTCGACGTCGGGCCGCGCAAGGTCGGCATAGGCGACGATGCCCTGCGGAAGGCCGGGGCCGTCCGGCGCGTCGGCCAGCGCCTGCAGCCATCGTGTCTCCTTCAGCGGCTCGCCCGGGTCGTGCGCGGCGTCGACGTGCACCACCTTCTGCACCGCGACACCGGCCGCCGCGGCGAGGAAGTCGCGCGGTTCGTGGCGCTTCAGGATCGCGCCGCACGGCCCCATGAAGTTGCGTCCGGCCGAGGCCATCCACGGGTAGTGCAGCAGTTCCGGGTTCCAGAAGTGCACGTGCGGATCGACGACACGCAGCATGGCGCTCACTGCAGGTTCACGAACATGCCGCCGTCGACCAGGATCTCGGCGCCGGTGACGTAACGCGCCAGGTCGGAGGCGAGGAAGACCACGCTGCCGGCGATGTCCTCCGGCTGGCCGAGCCGGCCGAGCGGAATGCGCTTCTCGAAGTAGGCGGTCTTCTCGGGCGTCAGGTCGGCGCGGTTGATGTCGGTGACGATCGTGCCGGGCAGCACCGAGTTGCAGCGGATGCCGTGGCGGCCGAGCGCGATCGCGGCCGACTGCATCAGCGAGTGCTGGGCCGCCTTGGTCGGCGTGTAGTGGCTCTGGAACTCGCCGCCCACCAGCTTGCTGATCGAGCTGATCGCGATGATCGCGCCGCCGCGACCCTGCTCGACCATGCGCCGCGCCGCTGCCTGCGCGACGAAGAAGGTGCCTTCGAAGTTGACGCCGACGGTGCGGCGCAGCAGCTCGGGCGGCAGGTCGAGAAAGGCGTGGAAGTCGCAGATGCCGGCGTTGGCGACGCAGACGTCGACGCCGCCGAACTCGGCCACCGCGGCGTCGACCAGCGCGCCGGCCGTCGCCGGCTCGGCGATGTCGCCCTGGCGCGCGAAGGCCCGGCGCCCGAGCGCGCGGATCTCGGCGACCACCGACTCGGCCGCATCGGCCGCGCCGGCGAAGTTGAGTGCGACGTTCGCGCCCTGCTGTGCGCAGCCGAGCGCGATCGCCCGGCCGATGCCGCGCGAGGCACCGGTGACGATGACGGACTTGCCTTCGAGCAGCAGCATGTCTTGCTCCTCAATGCGTGTACGGGCGCTGCAGCTGGCATTCCGGGTTCAGGCGCACGCCGAAGCCCGGCTTGTCGAGCACCGAGGCCTTCATGCGGCCGTTCACCGGCACCGGCTCGTCGAGCAGCTGCGGGTGGAACATCGGCACGATCTGGTCGGCGCCCGGCGACATGTTGAGGAACTCGGCGAACGGGCTGTTGTGGCGCGTGATCACGAAGTGGTAGCTGTAGACCGACGAGCCGTGCGGCACGACCAGCTTGCCGTGCGCGTCGGCCAGCGCCGAGATCTTGATCAGCTCGGTGATGCCGCCGCACCAGCCCACGTCGGGCTGCAGGATGTCGCAGCAGCCCATCTCGAGCAGCAGGCGGAAGCCCCAGCGCGTCGCCTCGTGCTCGCCGGTGGAGACCAGCAGCCCGCGCGGCACCTTGCGGCGCAGCTCGGCGTAGCCCCAGTAGTCGTCCGGCGGCAGCGCCTCCTCGATCCACTTGAGGCCGAACTCCTCGTGCGCGGCCTTCGCCAGGCGCGTCGCGTAGTCGCCGTCCAGGCTCATCCAGCAGTCGAGCATCAGCCAGAAATCGGGGCCGACCTTGCTGCGCATGTCGCCGAGCATCTCGAGGTTCCTGCGCAGCCCGTCCTCGCGCTCGGCCGGGCCGTGGTGCAGCGGCAGCTTGCCGCCGATGAAGCCCTGCGACTTGGCGAAGTCGGGTCGCGCGCCGGTCATGTAGAAGCTCAGCTCGTCGCGCACCGGGCCGCCGAGCAGCGCGTGCACCGGCTCGCCGCGCAGCTTGCCGAGCAGGTCCCAGAGTGCCAGGTCGACGCCCGAGATGGTGTTGATCACGATGCCCTTGCGGCCGTAGAAGAGCGTCGCGTGGAACATCTGGTCCCACATCTTCTCGATGTCGGTGGCCTTCTGGCCTTCGAGGAAGCGCGCCAGGTGCTTCTCGACGATGAAGCAGCCGAGGTCGCCGCCGGTCGTCACCGCGAAGCCGACCGTGCCGTCGCTCGCCTCGATCTCGACGACCAGCGTGCCCAGCACGTTCAGCCCGAAGCTCTGCCGGCTCCGGCGGTACTCGGGGTAACGCGCCATCGGCGTGGCGATGTGGTCGTCGATCCAGTGGTCGGCGCCCTGGTCGTGGTAGTCGGCACCGGCGCCGCGCAGCGTGAAGGCGCGGACATGCTTGATCGTGGGGATGGCCATCGGGTTCGGGCTCCGTTCAGTAGGTGGCGCGGCCGCCGGACAGGTCGAACACCGCGCCGGTGCTGAAGGCACAGTCCTCGGTCGCGAGCCAGGTGATCATCGAGGCGGCTTCGTCGACCTGCAGGAAGCGGCCCATCGGGATCTTGGACAGCATGAACTCGATGTGCTCGGGCTTCATCGAGTCGAAGATCGGCGTCCTGGCCGCTGCCGGCGTGACCGCATTGACGAGCACACCGCTCTTGGCCAGCTCCTTGCCGAGCGACTTGGTCAGCCCGATCAGGCCGGCCTTCGAGGCGCTGTAGTGCGAGGCATTCGGATTGCCTTCCTTGCCGGCCACCGAGGCGATGTTGACGATGCGGCCGTAACCCTGCTTCAGCATCTGCGGCACGACGGCACGGCAGGTCAGGTAGCAGCCGATCAGGTTGACCTCGATGACGCGGCGCCAGACCTCGGGCGCGAGCTCCCAGGTCGTGCCGTTGCCACCGGTGATGCCGGCGCTGTTGACCAGCGCATCGAGTCGGCCGTGGCGCTCGACGGTCGCGCGCGTCGCGGCATCGACCGCGGCCTCGTCGGTCAGCTCGACCACCACCGTGCTCACGCTCCCGAAGGCCGCCAGCGCCTCGCGCGCCGCCGCGAGCTGGGCCTCGTTGATGTCCCACAGCGCGACCGCCGCGCCCGAGCTCAGCATCCGCTGCGCCACCGCGTAGCCGATACCCTGCGCGCCGCCGGTGATCACCGCAACGCGGCCCTGCATGTCGAGCTGGTTCATCGAAGGTTCTCCAGGTGCGCCGGCACCGTGCGCTGGCATTGCTCCCCCAGGCCCGTGATGCCCAGGCGCATCGTCTGCCCTGCCTTCAGGTAGACCGGGTTCGGTTTCTGCCCCATGCCGACGCCCGGCGGGGTGCCGGTCGAGATCACGTCGCCCGGCTGCAGGCTCATGAACTGGCTGATGTAGGACACCAGCGTCGGCACGTCGAAGATCATCGTGCGTGTGCTGCCGTTCTGGTACCGCGTGCCGTCGACCTCGAGCCACATCGCGAGGTTCTGCGCGTCGGGCACCTCGTCGCGCGTCACGAGCCAGGGGCCGAGCGGGCCGAAGGTGTCGCAGCCCTTGCCCTTGTCCCACTGCCCGCCGCGCTCGAGCTGGTAGGCACGCTCGGAGACATCGTTGACGATGCAGTAGCCGGCGACATGCTCGAGCGCGCGCTCCCTGCTCACGTAGCGTGCGGCCTGCCCGATCACGACGCCGAGCTCGACCTCCCAATCGACCTTCTGCGCGCCGGGCGGGATCTGCACCTCGTCGTCGGGCCCGCAGATCGCGCTGGTGGCCTTCATGAACAGCACCGGTTCGCTCGGCACCGCCATGCCCGACTCGGCCGCATGGTCGGAATAGTTCAGGCCGACGCAGATCAGCTTGCCGACCCGGCCGACGCAGGGGCCGAGGCGCGGGCGGCCTTCGACCAGCGGCAGCGTCGCCGGGTCGAGCCGCGCGAGGCGCTGCAGCCCGGCCGGGGTCAGCGTGTCGCCGGCGATGTCGGGCACCTGGCCCGACAGGTCGCGCAGCCGGCCCTGGGGGTCCAGCAGCGCGGGGCGCTCCTGCCCCGCGGCGCCACAGCGCAGCAGCTTCATCGTGTCTCCGTTTGCCTTGTTCGTCGAATGCCCGGACTGTAGGATCGCCGTCGATATCGATCCAATCAAAAGAATCGAGATGCCGATTCCATTTTCGAATAGCTTGCGGAGGCCACGATGTCCCTGAGCCCGCGCCTGGTGAATCGCCTGCGCCTGAAGCACTGGTCGCTGCTGTCCGCGCTCGGCGAGGTGGCGACGCTGCACCAGGCCGCCGCGCGCATCAACGTCACCCAGCCGGCCGCGACCAAGCTGCTCGCCGACCTCGAGCAGGCCTTCGGCTTTGCGCTGTTCGAGCGCCATGCACGCGGCCTGCGGCCGACCGCCCTGGGCCGCGAGGTGATCGACTACGCGCGCCAGGCGCAGGCCGGGCTGGAACGCTTTCTCGAGTCGCTCGACGTCAAGCGGCGCGGCGGCCACGGCCACCTGGTGTTCGGCGCGATCATGGGCGCCGCGCCCGACCTGGTGGCGCGTGCGGTGGCCGACATCAAGCGCGAGCGGCCGCGCCTGAACGTGCGCATCCTCGGCGAGACCAGCGACCAGATCGGCATGCTGCTCGAGCGCCACGAGATCGAGCTCGCGGTCGGCCGCTTCACCGGCCCGCTGGAGCACAACAAGTTCGACTTCGAGGCGCTGTCCGACGAGCCGATGCGCGTGATCGTGCGGCACGGGCATGCGCTGTCGCGCAAACGCCGGCCCGACTGGCCCGAGCTGGTGCGCTGGCCCTGGGTGCTGCAGACCATCAGCTCGCCGGCGCGCGTGCTGCTGGAAGGCGAGTTCGCGCGCGCCGGCGTCTCGACGCCGCAGGACATGATCGAGTGCACCTCGATCTTCGCGACGCTGCAGCTGGTGCAGTCGGGCGACGCGGTGGCGATGCTGCCCGAGTCGGTGGTGCGCGACCATGTCCAGGCCGGACTGCTGCGCGAGCTGCCGATCGAAATCGGCCACGACCTGAAGGCCTTCGGGCTGCTGACGCGCAAGAACGAGGCCTTGTCGGAGATCGCGAGCGCCTTCGTCGCGCACCTGAGGCGCCTCGCCGCACCGCGCGCCGGCCCCGCGGTCGGCCGCCGTCGCGCCGCCTGAAGCGCCGCCCTTGCGCTCGCTCAATTCGGCGGCGTGCGTTCGCCCCTTCAATGGGCGTTCGTGCTCGCCCGCGACGCCCGTCGCGCCGGCACGCCGGAGGGACGACCAGCCCATGCGTGCTGCCGTGATCCACAAGACCGCCGCCGACTGGCCGGTGGCGCCGAACCTGGCCGACCGGGCGGCCACCTGCGCCGCGTTCTCGTGGCAGCAGGTGCGCGAGGAGCTGGTCGGCGCGGGTGCGGCGGGCATCAACATCGCGCAGCTCGCGGTCGACCGCCATGCCGCCGGGCCGCGTGCCGGGCGCAGCGCGCTGCGCTTCCTGGCCGCCGACGGCCGCGTGTCCGACTGCAGCTACGCCGAGCTGAAGACGCACACCGACGCCTTCGCCAACCTGCTCGCCGGGCTGGGGGTCGCCGCCGGCGAGCGGGTGTTCGTGCTGGCCGGCCGCCTGCCGGCGCTCTACGTCGCCGTGCTCGGCGCGCTGAAACACGGCTGCGTCGTCACGCCGCTGTTCTCGGCCTTCGGCCCGGAGCCGATCGCCACGCGCATCGCCATCGGCGGCGCCCGCGTGCTCGTCACCACCGAGGCGCTGTACCGGCGCAAGGTGGCGCCGATGCGTGCCCGGCTGGAGTCGCTGCAGCACGTGATCCTGGTCGGCGAGCAGGATGAACGCACGGCCGTGCCGGGCACGCACGACTACGCCACGCTGATGGCGGCCGCCCCGACCGAGCCGCCCGTGATCCGCACGCGCGGCGAGGACCCGGCGCTGTTGCACTTCACCAGCGGCACCACCGGAACGCCCAAGGGCGCGGTGCACGTGCACGAGGCGGTGCTGACCCACTACGCGACCGGCCGCTACGCGCTCGACCTGCACGACGACGACATGTTCTGGTGCACCGCCGACCCCGGCTGGGTGACCGGCACCTCCTACGGCATCGTCGCGCCGCTGCTGCACGGCGTGACCAGCATCGTCGACGAGGCCGAGTTCGACGCCGAACGCTGGTACCGCATCCTGCAGGATCAGCGCGTGAGCGTCTGGTACACCGCGCCGACCGCGATCCGCATGCTGATGAAGGCCGGGCCGGAGCTGGCGCGCCGCTTCAACTTCCCGGCGCTGCGTTTCATCGCCAGCGTCGGCGAGCCGCTCAACCCGGAGGCGGTGTGGTGGGGCCAGGAGGTGCTCGGCCGGCCGATCCACGACAACTGGTGGCAGACCGAGACCGGCGGCATCATGATCGCCAACACGCCGGCGCAGGACATCAAGCCCGGCTCGATGGGCCGGCCGCTGCCCGGGGTGGAGGCGCTGATCGTGCGGCGCACCGAGGCCGGCATCGTGCCGGTCGACACGCCCGACACCGAGGGCGAACTGGCGCTGCGCACCCCCTGGCCGTCGATGTTCCGCGCCTACCTCGGCCAGGACGAGCGCTACCGCAAGTGCTTCGCCGGCGACCTGTACCTGAGCGGCGACCTGGCGCGGCGCGATGCCGACGGCTGGTTCTGGTTCGTCGGCCGCGCCGACGACGTCATCAAGTCGGCCGGGCACCTGATCGGGCCCTTCGAGGTGGAGAGCGTGCTGATGGAGCATGCCGCGGTGGCCGAGGCCGGCGTGATCGGCAAGCCCGACCCGGTGGTCGGCGAGGTCGTCAAGGCCTTCGTCTCGCTCAAGCAGGGCGTCGAGGCCAGCGAGGTGCTGCGCGCCGAGCTGCTCGGCCATGCGCGCAAGCGGCTCGGCGCGGCGGTGGCGCCCAAGGAGATCGCCTTCCTGCCGGTGCTGCCGCGCACCCGCAGCGGCAAGATCATGCGGCGGCTGCTGAAGGCACGCGAGCTGGGGCTGCCCGAAGGCGACACCTCGACGCTGGAGGCCGGCGCATGACGATCCCTGCCGCACTCGACTTCACGACCGACGTGCGCGCGTACGAGCGCGACTTCTGCCTGGCCCGGGTGCGCGACATGCTGCGCATCCGCCGCCTCGAGGAGCGCTGCGCGCAGCTCTACGGCGAGCAGAAGATCCGCGGCTTCCTGCACCTGTACATCGGCGAGGAGGCGGTGGCGGCCGGCGTGATGCCCCACCTGCTGCCGGGCGACAACGTGGTGGCCACCTACCGCGAACACGGCCACGCGCTGCTGCGCGGCGTGGCGATGAACCGGATCATGGCCGAGATGTACGGCCGGCAGGAGGGCTGCTCGCGCGGGCGCGGCGGCTCGATGCACCTGTTCGACCGCACGACACGCTTCTTCGGCGGCAACGCGATCGTCGGCGGCGGGCTGCCGCTGGCCACCGGGCTGGCGCTGGCGGACCGGCAGCTCGATCGCGCGGGCTGCGTCAGCGCCTGCTTCTTCGGCGAGGGCGCGGTGGCCGAAGGTGCGTTCCACGAGTCGCTCAACCTCGCCGCGCTGTGGCGCGTGCCGGTGCTGTTCGTGTGCGAGAACAACCTGTACGCGATGGGCACCGCCTTGTCGCGCGCGCAGGCGAGCATCGACCTCGTCGCCAAGGCCGCGGCCTGCGGCGTGCCGGGCGTGCAGGTGAACGGCATGAACGTGCTCGCGGTGCACGAGGCGGCGCGCCAGGCGGTGGAGCAGGTGCGCACGCAGGGCACGCCGTTCTTCCTCGAGCTGCACACCTACCGCTTCCGCGCGCACTCGATGTTCGACGCCGAGCTGTACCGCGACAAGGCCGAGGTCGAGCGCTGGAAGACCCACGGGCCGATCCACACCTTCACCGACCGGCTGAAGGCCGCCGGAATGATGGACGAAGCCGACTTCGAGCGCCTCGACGCGCAGGCGATGGCCGAGGTGGACGCCGCGGTGGCCTTCGCCGAGGCGGGCACCTGGGAGCCGGTGGCCGAGCTGACCCGAGACGTGGTCGCCGCACGCTGAAAGGACGCCGCACCATGCAACCCATCCTCGTCGCCTACGCCACCACCGAGGGCCACACCCGCAAGGTGGCCGAGTTCATCGCCGAGCGGCTGCGCATCCGCGGCCACCGCGCCGAGCTGGTGGACGTGGCCACGCCGGCCGCGCAGGTCGCCAGCGGGACTTACCAGGCCGCGTTCGTCGGCGGCTCGGTGCACCAGCACAAGCACCAGGACGCGCTGCTGCACTTCGCCAAGAGCAACCAGGCCTGGCTCGCGGCCATGCCGGTGGCCGTGTTCTCGGTCAGCCTGGCGGCGGCGCAGGACGACATGGACAGCCGGATCGAGGCGCGCCGCCTGCTCGACGAGTTCGTCGTCGAGACCGGGTTGCGGCCCTGGGTGGTGCGCAACGTGGCCGGTGCGCTGAAGTACACGCAGTACGACTACTTCAAGCGCCTGGTGATGCGCCTGATCGCCAAGCAGCGCGGCGGCAGCACCGACACCTCGCAGGACCACGAGTACACCGACTGGGACGACCTCGAGGCCTTCGTCGACGAGTTCCTCGCCGAGGCGCACCTGCCCGGCGGCCGCACGCGTTGAGACGGCGATGCCCCGCATCACCTACCGCGAAGCCCTGCGCGAGGCGCACCGCGAGGCCTTGCAGCGCGACCCGCGTGTCTTCCTGATGGGCGAGGACGTGGGCCGCTACGGCGGCAGCTACGCGGTGAGCAAGGGCCTGCTGGCCGAGTTCGGCGAGCAGCGCATCCGCGACACGCCGCTGGCCGAGCTCGGCTTCGTCGGCGCCGGCATCGGCGCGGCGCTCGGCGGGGCGCGGCCGATCGTCGAGATCATGACGGTCAACTTCAGCCTGCTGGCGCTGGACGCGATCGTCAACACGGCGGCCACCTACCGCCACATGTCCGGCGGGCAGTTCGGCGTGCCGGTGGTGATCCGCATGGCCACCGGCGCCGGGCGCCAGCTCGCCGCGCAGCATTCGCACAGCCTGGAGAACTGGTATGCCCATGTGCCCGGCCTGCGCGTGCTCGCCCCGGCCACGCTGGAAGACGCACGCGGAATGCTCTGGCCCGCGCTGCAGGACCCGGACCCGGTGCTGATCTTCGAACACGCGCAGCTCTACAACCTCGAAGGCGAGCTGCCCGAGGCCCTCGGCACCATCGACATCGCCAACGCCGCGGTGCGCCGCGCCGGCAGCGACCTGACGCTGATCACCTACGGCGGCAGCCTGGGCAAGGCGCTCGACGCGGCGCAGGCGCTGGCCGCCGACGGCATCAGCGCCGAGGTGCTGGACCTGCGCGTGCTGCGCCCGCTCGACGACGCGGCGATCGCCGCCTCGGTGCGCAAGACGCGCCGGGCCTTGATCGTCGACGAGGGCTGGCGCAGCGGCAGCCTGGCCGCCGAGCTGATGGCCCGCATCGTCGAGCAGGTGTTCTACGAGCTCGACGCGCCGCCGGCCCGCGTGTGCAGCGAGGAGGTGCCGATCCCCTACGCCAAGCACCTGGAGGAGGCCGCGCTGCCGCAGCCCGGCAAGATCGTCGCCGCGGCGAAGCGGCTGCTCGGGCGCGCATGATCGAGTTCAAGCTGCCCTCGCTCGGCGCCGACATGGACGAAGGCACGCTGCTCGAGTGGCGCGTCGCCCCCGGCCAGGCGGTGAAGAAGGGCGAGGTGGTGGCGGTGGTCGACACCAGCAAGGCGGCCATCGACGTCGAGACCTGGGTCGAGGGCACGGTGCAGCGGCTGCTGGTCGAGGTCGGGCAGAAGATGCCGGTGGGCACCGTGATGGCCTTGTTGCGTGCGCCCGGCGAGGCGGAGGGCGCGGCCGTGGCAGCCCCGGCCGCCGCGCTCGTTGCGCCGCCGCCCCGCAGCGCAGCCATGCGTGCCCCGGTCTCGCCGGCGGCGCGACGGCGCGCTGCCGAACTCGGCGTCGCGCTCGAGGGACTGGCCGGCAGCGGCGCGGACGGCGCCGTGACGCTGGCCGACGTCGAACGTGCCGCCCGTGCGTCTGCGCCTGCATCTGCATCTGCACCTGCACCTGCATCTGCGCCTGCACCCGCGCCGGCCGCCGCCTCCGCGCCGGACCGCGCCGCCGAGATGCGCAAGGTGATCGCCGCGGCGATGGCGCGCTCCAAGCGCGAGATCCCGCACTACTACCTGGCCGAGCCGGTGCCGATGCGCGCGGCGCTCGACTGGCTGCGCGCGTACAACGAACCGCTGCCGGTCACGCAGCGCCTGCTGCCGGCGGTGCTGCTGCTCAAGGCGGTGGCGCTCGCGCTGCGCAGCGTGCCCGAGCTGAACGGCGTGTTCGTCGACGGCGCGTTCCGGCCGTCGGAGGCGGTGCACCTGGGCGTGGCGATCTCGCTGCGGCGCGGCGGGCTGGTGGCGCCGGCGCTGCACGCGGCCGACACCAAGCCGCTGGCGCAGCTGATGGCCGAGCTGGCCGACCTGGTGCAGCGCGCCCGCGCCGGCAGCCTGCGCAGCTCCGAGCTGGCGGACCCGACGGTCACGGTCACCAACCTGGGCGACCAGGGTGTCGAGTCGGTGGCCGGCGTGATCTACCCGCCGCAGGTGGCGCTGGTCGGCCTCGGGCGCATCGCCGAGCGCGCCTGGGTCGAGGACGGCCAGGTCGTCGTGATGCCGGTGCTGACCGCCAGCCTCGCGGCCGACCACCGCGTCAGCGACGGCCACCGCGGTGCGCTGTTCCTGGCGCGGCTGCGCGACCAGCTGCAGCGGCCGCAGGAACTGTGAGGACCCCGACATGACCCACGAGGAGATCCGCGCCGGCGTGCTGGCGACGCTGCTGACGATCGCCCCCGAGCTGGCCGGCGAACCGCTCGCCCCCGACCGCGCATTGCGCCAGCAGGTCGACCTCGACTCGATGGACTGGCTCAACGTGCTGGTCGGACTGCACCAGCGCTTCGGGGTCGACATCCCCGAAGCCGACTATGCGCGGCTGACGACGCTCGACGCCATCGTCGCGTACCTGGCCGGGCGCCTGGCGCCGGGCCAGGCCGGACCCGAGGGATCGACATCATGAAGAACTGGCTGGTGGTGGCCAACGCGGCACGCGCACGCGTGCTCGAGGAGACCGAGACACCCGGCGTCTACACGCACCGGGCCGACCTGGTGCACCCGCAGAGCCGCCAGAAGGGCATCGAGCTCGACGCCGACCGGCCCGGCCAGGTGCATGCCGAAGGCCCCGGCTCGAGCGGCAGCGCCTACCCGCCGCGCAGCGACGCGCACGAACGCGAGCAGGAGCGCTTCGCGCGCGAACTCGCGGCCCTGCTCGACCAGGGCGTGGCGCGCGGCGAGTGCGCCGGGCTGGTGCTGGTGGCCTCGAACCCCTTCCTCGGGCACCTGAAATCACATCTCGGCGAACAGGCACGCAAGGCGATCCTGCGCACGCAGGCCGCCGACTACACCAGCCTGCGCGACGACGAGCTCGCGCGGCGCCTGCGCTCGGGCTGACGGCGGCTCGCCCCCAAGAGCGGCACCCCTGCGGCCGCCCGACTTATGATACTTGACAGTCCAGTAACTAGCGGTAGACTTACTGTACTTCGTCGTATACTAATGCAAGGGGCATCATGTCAAGTTCCAAGGTCGTGTTCGTCACCGGCGTCTCCTCGGGCATCGGGCGCGCCAGCGCCGTCCAGTTCGCTCGGCGCGGCTGCAAGGTGTTCGGCTCGGTCCGCGACGTCAGGAAGGCGGAGGCCCTCCCCGGTGTCGAGTTCGTCGAGATGGACGTGCGCGATGCCGCCTCGGTGAAGCAGGCCGTCGATTCCATCGTGAGGAAGACCGGGCGCATCGACGTGCTGGTCAACAGCGCCGGCGGGACCTTGCTCGGCGCAGTCGAGGAAACCTCGGTCGCCGAGGCGCAGGCCCTGTTCGACACGAATGTGTTCGGCACCCTGCGCACGACGCAGGCCGTGCTGCCGCACATGCGGCAGCAGCGGTCCGGGCGGATCATCAACGTGAGTTCGGTGCTCGGCTTCCTGCCGGCCCCGTACATGGGCCTGTACGCCGCCTCCAAGCACGCCATCGAGGGAATGTCGGAGACGCTGGATCACGAGGTGCGCAACTTCGGCGTCCGCGTGGTGCTGGTCGAGCCGTCCTACACCAAGACCAATCTGGACCTCAACGCACCGCAGGCAGCGAATCCCATCGCCGCCTACGACGCCGATCGAGACCTCGTGGCCAAGGCCATCGTGCGCAGCGTCCAGAAGGCGCCGGCGCCCGACAGCGTCGCGGCAACCATCGTCGACGCCGCCCTCGGCGGGTGGGCGATGCGCCGGACGCCCAAGGGCGAGGCCTCGTTGCTGCGCAAGCTGCGCCGCTTCATGCCCGCCGGCCCCGTCGACGGGAGCCTGCGCAAGACCTTCGGCCTGGGCTGATCAGCCCGCGACCTCGTAGCCCGCCATGAACACGCGCACCGCCTCGCGAAGCAGTGCCTTGTCTTCGCGGGCGTCGGGCATCTCCAGCATCAGCAGCCCGCGGATGTGGCCGTCGCCCAGGAACATCGCCAGGAACAGGTCGGCCGCCAGCCGGGGGTTCTTCACCTTCAGCGTCCCCGCGTCGGTCGCGCGCCGCAGGTAGGCGGCCAGTTCGCCGGTGAGCTTGTCGGCACCTTGCCGGTAGAACGCCCGGCAGGCCTCGGGCTGCGCACTGGCGGCGCCGTACAGCGAGCGGAACTTGCCGAGCGTGTGCTCCTCGCGCGTCAGCGCCAGGAACTGCTCGCCGACAGCCAGCAGCGCCTTGCGCGGCTGCATGGGATCCATGGCCTCGACACCGGCCGAGCCCCCCATCACACGCTCGGTGCGGTCCTGCACCACGGCCTCGAACAGCCCGTCCTTCGAACCGAAGTTGCTGTAGATGGTCATCTTCGAGACGCCCGCTTCCGCCGCGATGGCGTCCACGCTGGCGCGCTCCAGGCCGTGTGCATAGAAGTGCTTGCGCGCCGCTTCCACGATGCGATGGAAGCGCTCGGGGTCGCGCGGGCGGCCCCGACGTGCCGGCGGCGGCGCGGGCGCGAGATCGTCGTCTTTCTGTGGCATCGGTTAAGTTTATGGACTTGACAGTCCATTATATGTCGCTAGACTTACTGGACCAAACAGTCCACTAAAGAAGGCCGCTTCCATGACGCTTGCACTGCGCCGCCACCACGACGCCGGCATCGGGCCCAGCCGCCCGGCAGCAGCCGTCCTGGCGGTGTTGATCCTATCCGCTTGTTCGACCACGGCGCCCCGGGCCCCTGCCCCGCCGGTGCCGCTGGCGGCCACGTTCTCGAACGACAACCCGGCCGCCCCTGAGGCAGCGCCCCTCGACGATGCCTGGTGGGAGGGCTTCGGTGACGCCACGCTGGTGCGGCTCGTCAAGGAGGCCTGGTCCGCCAACCAGGAGGTGGCCATTGCGCTGCAGCGTGTCGGGCAGGCGCGCGCGGGAGCCGACGCGCAGGCCTCCCGTCTGTGGCCCACGGTGGGCGTGCAGGCTGCCGCGTCGCACAGCCAGAGCGGGGTTCCCGAACCGGTCAAACAAGGCCTGCCCGACACGCGCGTGCTGCGTGCCGGGGTGGATGTCGCCTGGGAGATCGACCTGGCCGGCGGCGTTCGCGCGGCGCGGGATGCGGCGCAGGCCGATGCCGCCGCCGCGGCCGCCGGCATGCAAGGGGCGCGCCTGCTCGTGGCCAGCGAAGTCGCGCGGCAGTACTTCGTGCTGCGCAGTGCCGAGGAACGGCTGCGCATCGTGCAGGCCCTGGCAGCCGCCCAGCGTCAGACCGCGGTCCGCGTGGGCAGTCGCCTGCGCGAAGGCCAGGCCAGCGCCTTCGACCTGGACCGCGCGCGCGCCGAGGCCGATGCGCTCGATGCCCAGGTGCCCGCGCTGCGGATGCTGGTCGGTACCACGCAGACGAAGCTCGCCGTCCTGCTCGGCCGCAACCCCTCGGTGCCCGTCGTCGACGCGGACAGCGCCTTCGCCTGGCCGGCGGCACGGGCCATCGCGCCAGGCCAGCCCAGCGAACTGCTGCGGCGCCGTCCGGATCTCGTGGCCGCGGACGCACGCGTCGGTGCCGAAGCGCTGCGCAGCGCAGAGGCCCGCGCGCAGTGGTGGCCCAAGGTTTTTCTCAGCGCGCTGGTGGGTCGCCAGGACTTGCGCTTGAACGCGCTGGACCTCGCGCCGGTGCACTTCTCCAACGTCGCACTGGCGTTTGCCGCGCCGATCTTCAACGCCGGCCGCATCGATGCCGGGATCCGGGTGCAGTCCGCGCGCGCCGACGAGGCCCTGCTGGCCTGGCAGAAGGCGGTGCTGGTGGCGGTGCAGGAGGTCGAGGACAGCCTGCTCGTGCGCTCGCAGGAGGCCGAGCGCCACGCGGCGCTTGCACTCACCGTCGAGAACCGTCGCCGCTCGCTGCAGCGCGCCGAGTCGCTGCAGCGCGAGGGGCAGATCGACCTGCTGGTCCTGCTGGACGTGCAGCGCTCCGTGCTCGCCAGCGAGCTGGCCCTGTCGGACAGCCGCCTCCAGCAGGCCCTGGCCGACGTGCAGCTCTACAAGGCACTCGGCGGTGGCCTCCCACAGGTCCAAGCCAGCACTGACATGACTTCTCTTGCCGCAAGGACACCCCAGTGAACCGGATCATCCCCACCCTGTCGCTCACGGGCCTGGCCGCCGCGAGCCTGTTGACGAGCGGCTGCAGCGAACCGCCGCCACCCCCCGCGGTCGTGAAGCCGGTCTTCGTGACGACCGTGGCGCCCGGCGCGTCCACGCAGACCCGCAGCTTCACCTCGGTGGTGCGCGCCCGCGTCGAAAGCGACCTCGCCTTCCGCACCGGCGGCAAGGTCGTCGAACGGCTCGTGGAGGTCGGTGACCGCGTGAAGGCCGGCCAGGTGCTGGCGCGCCTGGACCCGGCCGACTACCAGCTCGCCGCGAAGGCCGCTGCCGACCAGGTGCAGGCCGCCGGCGTCGACGCGCAGCAGGCAGCTTCCGACGAAGCGCGCTTGCGCCGCCTGCTGGCCGACGGCTCGGTCGGTGCGGCCGACCACGAACGCCAGAAGGCGCGCGCCGACGCCGCGGCCGCCCGGCTGGACCAGGCCCGGCGGCAGCTGGAGCTGGCGCGCAACCGCGAGGCGTATGCCGCGCTGGTGGCGCCCTATGCCGGCGTGGTGACGGCCCTGCGCTTCGAGCGCGGGCAGGTGGTGCCGGAGGGGCAGCCGGTGGTCTCGCTGGCACGTGAAGGCGACAACGAGGTGGTCGTCGACCTGCCGGAGGACTGGGTCGGCCGCGCGCGCGGCCTCAGCGCCACCGCGGCGCCGTGGCACGACCCGAAGGCGACCGTTCGCCTCATGCTGCGCGAGCTGGCGCCGCAGGCCAGCGTACAGGGCCGGACCTATCGCGCACGGTATGCCGCCGCAGCCGAGTCGCGCGCTCACCTCTCCGCGCTGCCCCTGGGCAGCACGATGCAGCTGAGCTTGTCGGCGCCCCAGGCGGGGCCTGCAACCGTCTCGCTACCCGTCAGTGCGCTGGTCAAGGGCAGCGGGCCGGCGGGCGTCTGGGCCCTGGACGCCAAGGGTTCCGGCCTGGTGTTCACGCCGGTCCAGGTGGTCTCGCACGACGACGCCACGGTCCAGGTCACGGGTCTCGCGACCGGCAGCCGTGTCGTGAGCGTCGGCGCCCAGAAGCTCGATGCCGGCACCACCGTGCGCGCCATCGAACGTGCCCCCGAGCTCGCCTCGACCACGATCGCGAAGAGCAGCCGATGAAACGCTTCAACCTCTCCGAATGGGCCGTCACGCACCGGCCCATGGTGCTGTTCCTCATCATCGCTACGCTCGTCGTCGGCGTGTTCTCGTTCAGCCGTCTGGGGCGCCTGGAAGACCCGACCTTCGAGGTGCCGCAGATGACGGCCATCGTCGTGTGGCCCGGCGCCACGGCGCAGGACGTGCAGGACCAGGTGCTCAACCGCATCGAGCGCAAGCTGCAGGAGCTGGACCACTTCGACTACGTGCGCAGCTTTGCGCGCCAGGGCTACGGCGGCATCACGCTGTGGATGAAGGGCGGCAGCAGCAAGGAAGAGCTGGACGACGCCTGGTACCAGGTGCGCAAGAAGATCGGCGACGTGCGCCAGGAGTTCCCCGAGGGCGTGCGCGGCCCGTTCTTCAACGACGAGTACAGCGACCGCTACAGCGTGCTCTACGCCTTGAGCGCGCCCGAGCTCTCGATGGCCGAGCTGCTGACCGTGGCCGAGGGCGTGAAGCGGCGCCTGGAGAGCGTGCCCGGCGCCGGCAAGGTCGACGTGCTGGGCCAGCAGGCCGAGCGTGTGTACGTGGAGGTCTCCACGCGCCGATTGGCGGCCCTGGGCATCCCGCCGTCGGCCATCTTCGACGCGCTGGCGCGGCAGAACCTGGTGACACCGGCGGGCTCGGCCGACACGACGCACGACCGCGTGCAGGTGCGCGTGGATGGACGCCTCGACGGCGTGCAGGACGTCTCGAACGTGACCCTGGAGGTCGGCGGCCAGCTGCTGCGCCTGGGCGACGTGGCCACCGTGCGCGGCGGCTACGAAGACCCGCCCAGCCTGACCATCCGCCACAACGGCGTGCCGGTGCTGGCCATCGGCGTGACGCTGCAGCACCAGGGCAACGTGACGGACTTCGGCAAGGCGATGGCGCAGCGCCTGGCGCAGATCCGCCAGGCGCTGCCGGCGGGCGTGGAGATCCAGCAGTACGCCGACCAGCCGCGCGTGGTGGCCGCGTCGATCTGGGAGTTCGAGCGCGCCTTCCTCGAGGCGCTGGCCATCGTGCTGGCGGTCTCGTTCCTGTTCCTGGGCTGGCGCACCGGCATCGTCGTGGCGGCCTCGGTGCCGCTGGTGCTGGGCCTGGTCGCGGCCGTGATGCTCGCCGCCGGCTGGAACCTCGACCGCATCTCGCTCGGCGCGCTGATCATCGCGCTGGGCCTGCTGGTCGACGACGCGATCATCGCGGTCGAGATGATGGTGGTGAAGCTGGAACAGGGCTGGGACCGCCTGCAGGCCGCCACCTACGCGTATTCGTCGACCGCGTTCCCGATGCTGACCGGCACGCTGGTCACCGCCGCGGGCTTCATGCCGGTCGGCTTCGCGAAGTCCATCGCCGGCCAGTACGCCGGTGGCATCTTCTGGGTGGTGGGCGTCGCGCTGATCCTGTCGTGGCTGGTGGCGGTGGTCTTCACGCCGTACCTGGGCGTGATGTTGTTGCCGAAGAACCTGGGCCACGGAAAACACCACGACGTGTACGACCGGCCGGTCTACCACCGCTTGCGCCGGGTCGTCGAATGGGCCGTGCAGCGCCGCTTCGTCGTGCTGGCGCTGACGGTGCTGCTGCTCGGCGCGGCCGGCGCGGGCATGCTGAAGGTGCAGCAGCAGTTCTTCCCGACGGCCGCCCGGCCGGAGTTGCTGGTGGACCTGCGGCTGCGCGAAGGCGCGTCGTTCGCGGCGACGCAGCGCCAGGTGCAACTGCTGGAAAGCCATCTGGCGAAGGACCCCGACGTCGAGTTCTTCACCGCCTACACCGGTGGCGGCACGCCGCGCTTCTACCTGTCGATCCAGCCCGAGCTGCCGAACCCGGGCTTCGCCCAGGTCGTCGTCAAGACGGCCGGCATCGAGCAGCGCGAGCGCGTGCGTGCCCGGCTGATGGCGCTGTTCGCCAAGGACGAAGCGCTGCCCGACGTCACGGCGCGGGTCACGCGTCTGGAGTTCGGGCCGCCCGTGGGCTTCCCGGTCCAGTTCCGCGTCATCGGGCCGGACAAGGCCGTGGTGCGCGACATCGCGTACCGCGTGCGCGACGTGGTGCGGCAGAGCCCGCTGGTGCGCGACACGCAGCTGGACTGGAACGAACAGGTGCGTTCGATCAAGGTGCAGCTCGACCAGGACAAGGCCCGGCAGCTGGGCCTGAGCAGCGCGGACATCCAGGGCCTGGTGCAGACCACGCTGGACGGCGCGCCGGTCACGCAGATCCGCCGCGGCGAGGAACTGATCGATGTCGTCGTGCGCGCCACGCCGGAAGAGCGCAGGAGCATCGGCCAGATCGGCGACCTGCAGGTCTTCACGCGCAGCGGCGTGACGGTGCCGCTGTCGCAGATCGCCCGCATCGAGCCGGGCTTCGAGGAGCCCGTGCTGTGGCGCCGCAACCGCGACATGGCGCTCACCGTGCGCAGCGACCTGATGGACGGCGTTCAGGGCCCGTATGCCACGGCGCAGATCCGGCCGTCGCTGCAGCCCATCGTGGACAGCCTGCCCGCCGGCTACCGCATCGAGGAAGGCGGCGCGATCGAGGAGAGCGACAAGGCCAACGTCGCCTTGTTCGCGGTCTTCCCGGCGATGTTCGCGGTCACGCTGACGCTGCTGATGATCCAGCTGCAGAGCTTCTCGCGCCTCGCCATGGTGTTCATGACCGGACCGCTGGCGATCATCGGCGTCGTGCCGGCGCTGCTGGTCTTCCAGGCGCCGTTCGGCTTCGTCGCGCTGCTGGGCGTGATCGCACTCGGCGGGATGATCATGCGCAACTCGATCATCCTGGTCGACCAGATCGACCAGGACATCGCGCGCGGCGTGGCGCCGTGGACCGCCATCGTCGATGCGACGGTCCGGCGCTCGCGCCCGGTCGTGCTGACGGCCGCTGCGGCCGTGCTGGCGATGATCCCGCTCACGCGCAGCGTGTTCTGGGGGCCGATGGCGATCTCGATCATGGGCGGCCTGGTGGTGGCCACGGCGCTCACGCTGGTGTTCGTGCCCGCCTTGTATGCCGCGTGGTTCCGCGTGCGGCGCGACGGCGCGGCGGCGGCCCCGCGCATCACCGGCACTGCACACGCATGACACGAGCCGTTGGGGATTGATCGCCCTCAACCGGCGCAAGGCCGGGGCGCGGGAGGATGAAACCGTTCAGGCCGACCGCGACCACCATGACTGCCAAGCAACTGCTCTTCCAGGACGATGCGCGCGAGCGCATCCGGCGCGGCGCGGACCGGCTTGCCGAAGCCGTGAAGGTGACGCTCGGCCCGCGCGGTCGCACCGTCATCCTCGAGCGCGAGTACGGCGCGCCGCAGGTCGTCAACTCCGGCGTGCTGGTGGCCAAGGCGATCGAGCTCGAGGACCGCTTCGAGAACATGGGCGCGCAGCTGCTGCGCGAGGTGGCTGCGCGCACCAGCGAGAAGGCCGGTGACGGCACGACCACCGCGACGGTGCTGGCCCACGCGATGATGGAAGAAGGCCTGCGTTACCTGGCCGGCGGCATGAACCCGATGGACCTCAAGCGCGGCATCGAGCAGGGCGTGGAGGCGGTGGTCGCGGAGCTGCGGCGCCTGGCGCGGCCCTGCGCCGGCACGCAGGAGGTGGCCCACGTCGCCGCGATCTCGGCGAACAACGACCGCTCGATCGGCGAGCTGCTCGCGCGCGCCATCGACCAGGTCGGCCGCGACGGCGCGGTGACGATCGAGGACGGCTCGGGCCTGGCCAGCGAGCTGGAGGTGGTGGAGGGCCTGCAGTTCGACCGCGGCTTCCTCTCGCCCTACTTCATCAACAACGCCGAGCGCCAGTCCGCCGTGCTCGAGGATGCGGCGATCCTGCTGGTCGACCGCAAGCTCGCCTCGCTGCAGGAGCTGCTGCCCTTGCTCGAGGAGGTCGTCAAGGCAGACCGCCCGCTGCTCGTGATCGCCGAGGAGATCGAGAGCGAGGCGCTGGCCACGCTGGTGGTCAACACGATCCGCGGCACGCTCAAGACCTGCGCCGTCAAGGCGCCCGGCTTCGGCGACCGGCGCAAGGCGATGCTGCAGGACATCGCCGTGCTGACCGGCGGCCGCGTGATCAGCGACGAACTCGGCCTCACGCTCGCCAAGGCCACGCTGAAGGACCTGGGCCGCGTGCGGCGGGCCGAGGTGGGCAAGGACGACACCACGCTGGTCGGCGGCGCCGGCACGCAGGCGGCGATCGACGAGCGCATCGCGAACCTGCGCCGTGAGCGTGCCACGGCGGACAGCGACTACGAGCGCGAGCAGCTCGACGGGCGCATCGCCAAGCTCTCCGGCGGGGTGGCGGTGATCAAGGTCGGCGCCGCCACCGAGACCGAGCTGAAGGAACGCAAGATCCGCGTCGAGGACGCGCTGCACGCCACGCGTGCGGCGGCCGAGGAAGGCATCGTGCCCGGCGGCGGCGTGGCGCTGCTGCGCGCGCGGCGCGTGCTGGCCGGGCTGAAGGGCGAGACGCTGGACCACGAGTCGGGCCTGCGCATCGTCGAGCGCGCGCTCGAGGCGCCGCTGCGCCGCATCGTCGTCAACGCCGGCGAGGAACCCTCGGTGGTGCTCGACCGCGTCGACCGGGCCAGCGAGCCGGCGCACGGCTACAACGCCGCGACGGGCGAGTACGGCGACCTGCTGCAGATGGGCGTGATCGACCCGGTGAAGGTCACGCGCCTCGCGCTGCAGAACGCCGCCTCGATCGCCGCGCTGATCCTGACCACCGACTGCCTGATCGCCAACGCGCCGACGCCGAAGGCGGGGGCAGCGGCGGGCATGGCGGGCGGCATGGCGCCGGAGTTCTGAGCGCCCCCAGGGCCGGGCCAGCCCGGCCGCCCTCCCCCCCGCGGGGGTCAGGGAAACTTGGGACGGCCCGGCGCGTCCTCGTACGGGGCGCCGAACGGTCAACCCAAGCGGAGTTCAGGCATGGCCAACATCGGCAGCTTTGAGCAGGTGGTCGAAGTGAAGGCCTGAGACCGGATCGTCCTCGGCGGCGACATCGTCCAGGCAGGTCGAGGTCTGGTCTGGCCATGCGCTGGCGCCCATGTTTTAGATCACAAGATCGCCACATTCTGGCTGTATGGCGATCTTGGTGTACATTTGTGATCACAAAACAGAGCGCACGGCATCGCCATGACCGACCCCCTGCATGAATTCCTGACCCGCCACCGCATCCACGAGGTCGAGTGCGTCATCCCCGACATGACGGGCATCGCACGCGGCAAGATCCTGCCGCGCGATCTGTTCATGGCCACGGGCGAGATGCGCATTCCCAAGAGCGTGCTGCTCAACACCGTGAACGGCCAGCAGCCCGACAACGGTCCCTTCGTGGGCGACACCGATCCCGACATGGTCTGCAAGCCCGACGCGGCCACGGTGCGCATCGTGCCCTGGGCGGCCGAGCCGGTGGCCGTGGTCATCCACGACTGCGAGGAGTGGGACGGCCGGCCGGTTCAGCTCTCGCCGCGCGCCGTGCTGCGCCGCGTGCTGGCGCTGTACGCGGCGCGCGGCTGGCAGCCCATCGTGGCGCCCGAGATGGAGTTCTACCTGGTGGCCCGCCAGCAGAACCCGCACGAGCCGCTGCAGCCGCCGCTGGGCCGCACCGGCAAGCCCGAGGTGGGACGGCAGAGCTACTCCATCGACGCGGTGAACGACTTCGACCCCTTCTTCATGGAGCTGTCCGCCTTCTGCGACCAGCACCAGCTGGGCGTGGAAACGCTCATCCACGAAGCCGGCCCCGGGCAGATGGAGATCAACTTCAGCCACGGCGAACCGCTCGACCTGGCCGACCGCGTGTTCCTCTTCAAGCGCACGGTGCGCGAGACGGCCCTGCGCCACGGCGTGTTTGCCACCTTCATGGCCAAACCCATGGAGGGCGAGCCCGGCAGCGCCATGCACATCCATCAGAGCGTCAACGACGCCGAAGGCCGCAACATCTTCAGCAACCCCGACGGCACGGCCAGCGAGCACTTCCGCCACTTCATCGGCGGGCTGCAGGCCTATGTCCCGCAGGTGATGCCCATGCTGGCGCCCTACGTCAACTCCTACCGGCGCCTGGCGCCCTACATGTCGGCGCCCATCAATGTGCGCTGGGGGCACGACAACCGCACCTGCGGCATCCGCATTCCCAAGTCGGGCCCCAGCGCCCGCCGGGTGGAGAACCGCGTGCCCGGCGTCGACGCCAACCCCTACCTGGGCATGGCAGCCACGCTGGCCTGCGGCTACATCGGCCTGCGCGACCGGCTGCTGCCCAGCGAGCCCACCGACGGCAGCGCCTGGAACGTGGCCCACGAACTGCCGCGCCACCTGGAAGATGCCATCGAGGCCATGCGCGCCTGCACCGCGATCAAGGAGGTGCTGGGCGAGACCTTCGTCGACGCCTTCTGCGCCGTCAAGGAGCTGGAGTTCGCCACCTACAACCGGGTGATCAGCTCGTGGGAACGAGAGCACCTGCTGCTGCTGGTCTGAGGAGCCGCCGATGAGCCGCCCCCTTCAACACTCCGGCATTGCGCGCGAACGGGTCGAGGCCCTGCTGGCCCGCGAAGCGGCCGAGTACGCACAACGCAACCCGCAGTCCCGAAGGCTGGCCACCCGCGCCGCGCCGCAGCTCATGTTCGGCGTGCCGCTGCACTGGATGAACGACTGGTCCACGCCGTTCGCGCTGCACGTGGCCCAGGCCCAGGGCGCCACGCTCACCGACGCGGACGGCCATGCGCTGGTCGACTTCTGCCTGGGCGACACCGGCGCCATGTTCGGCCACTCACCCGCCCCGGTGGCCCGGGCCCTGGCGGACCAGGCCCGGCGCGGCCTGACCACCATGCTGCCCAGCGAGGATGCGGCGGTGGTGGGCGAGTTGCTGGCGCAGCACTTCGGCCTGCCGAAATGGCAGTTCGCGATGACGGCCACCGACGCCAACCGCTTCGTGCTGCGCTGGTTGCGCGCCGCCACCGGCCGCCGCGTGCTGCTGGTGTTCAACGGCTGCTATCACGGCACCGTGGACGACGTGTTCGTCGACCTGCTGGACGGCCAGCCCGTGCAGCGCGCCAGCCTGCTGGGCCAGGTGCACGACCTCACCGCCACCACGCGCGTGGTGGAGTTCAACGACCTGGCTGCGCTCGACGCCGCACTGGCCCCGGGCGACGTGGCCTGCGTGCTGGCCGAGCCGGTGATGACCAACATCGGCATGGTGCTGCCCGAGCCCGGCTACTGGAACGAGGCGCAACGGATCATCCGGCGCCGCGGCAGCCTGCTGGTGCTGGACGAAACCCACACCCTCAGCAGCGGCCCCGGCGGTTATGCCCGTGCCCACGGCCTGCAGCCCGACGCCGTGGTGGTCGGCAAGGCCCTGGGCGGCGGCATGCCCTGCGCCGCCTACGGCTTCAGCGCCGCGCTGGCCGCACGCGCCGAGGCGGCCAAGCGCGCCGCGCCGCCCGGCCACTCGGGCATCGGCACCACGCTCACCGCCAATCTGCTGGCCATGGCCGCGATGCGCGCGACGCTCACGCAGCTGATGACCCACGAGGTGTTCGCCCCCATGCATGCACTGGCCGAACGCCTGGCCGC
Source organism: Piscinibacter caeni (assembly GCA_003265685.1). GTDB lineage: Bacteria > Pseudomonadota > Gammaproteobacteria > Burkholderiales > Burkholderiaceae_C > Piscinibacter > Piscinibacter caeni. The sequence continues at coordinate 31,876 of QJOU01000043.1, forward strand.
GGGGCTGCGCGCGGTCATCGCCCGCCACGGCCTGCCCTGGTGCGTTACGCAGGTGGGCGCGCGGGTCGAGTTCCAGTTCTGCCCGCAACCCCCTCGCAACGGCAGCCAGGCCGAGGCCGCGATGGACGCCGAACTCGAGCATGCCCTGCACCTGGCCCTGCTGAACCGCGGCGTGCTGATCACGCCCTTCCACAACATGATGCTGGTCTGCCCCGACACCACGGCCGCGCACGTGCAGCAGTTGCTGGACACGTTCGACGCGGTGCTGGCCACCTTGTGCGCCGAGGGCACGGCGTGAGCACCGCCCCCGAGCCCGGCCCCACCCAGCAGGACAGCACCTACGCCACGCTGCGGCAGTGGATCACCGTGGGCCGCTTCCTGCCCGGCGAACGGCTGAAGATCCGCACCGTGGCCGCCGCCATGGGCGTGGGCCAGATGCCGGTGCGCGCCGCGCTGCAGCGCCTGGCCGCCGAGGGCGCGCTGGTGAACGTGCCCAACGCCGGCGTGGCCGTGCCGCGCCTCAGCGTGCCGGAGTTCGACGACCTGCTACAGATGCGCATGCTGCTCGAAGGCGAGGCCGCCGAGCGCGGCACGACCCGCCTGGATGCTGCCCAGCGCCGCACGCTGCAGGCCCTGTGCAAGCGCATGGGCGAGGCCCTGGCCCGCCACGATGCCGACGACTACCTGGCCGCCAACGAAGACTTCCACGTCATCCTCTACCGCGCCGCCGGCTCGCCGCTGCTGTTCACCCTGATCGACACCCTGTGGCTCAAGGCCGGCCCCATCAGCAACCAGCTCTTCGATTCCCCCGACGCCGCGAGCGTTCTCAACGACGCCCACGAGGCACTGATGAAGGCCTTGAAGGCCGGAGACAGTGCCGGCGTGCGCCGCGCCGTCGAGCAGGACATCTTCGTGGCCGGGCAGTTCCTGCGGCAGCGCCTGAAGGACGGGCACCGGGCCAGGGCCTGACCGCGCGACGGAACGCGAGCCCGGATCAGCCGCCGCCGCGCTGGGTGTAGAGGTCGAAGCGGCGCATCACGCGCTGGCGCGTGGCGTCGTCGAATCCGTCGAAGGCGAAGGTGACGGCCAGGCGCGGCATCGCCAGCAGCGCGATGCGGCGCGGCGGCAGGCATTGCCAGCTCAGCGTGGCCGAGCCGGCATCGAAGCCGGCCTGCACCTGGCCCGGCCCGACGCTGAGCACTGCGCCGTCGAGCGCGCCGGGCAGCCAGCGCAGCAGCTCGTCTTCCGTGCACCCCATCTCGCGCTCGAAGCGCTCGGGGTACCAGGACTGCACGCCACTATCCTCCTGCGATGGGCGGCCAGATCGCCAGCACGTCGCCGTCCTTCAGCACGTGCGACAGGCGCTGCTCGGGCGGCACGTAGACGCCATTGACGAGCACCAGGTGCACCAGCTTCTGCGGCAGGCCGAAGGGCTCGATGACCTGGGCCACCGAGCTGCCTTCGGGCAGCTCGATCGGCAGTCGGTTGTCGTAGCGCGATTCGGCCGGCAGATACTGGGTCAGGCTGGCGTAGAGCTTGAAGACGATCTTCATCCGCGAGCCGGCACGAGCGCACGCTCGGCCTGCGCCTGGGCGCTCGCGAGATAGGCCTCCATCAGCAGGGTCGGGTCCGCGAGCAGCCGGTCCTTCCATTCGCCGAGCTTCACCTGGCCCTCGACCAGCCCGCGCATCACGCCCACATGCTCGGTCCAGCCGATGCTGTTGCAGCCGACCATCACGTCGCCGCCGAACTGCAGGCTCAGGTGCCTGCCCGCGGCCCGGTCGGTCAGCTCGACCTGCTGCCCGCCCGGTACGCCCTGCCAGGCGCCGAAGCTGGTGGAGATCAGGCCCAGCGTGTCCAGCACGTTGATCTGCGTGACCCCCTTCAGCACGGTGGGCTTGCCGACCATGTTCAGCGCCGCCACACGCGCCTGCTCGGCGGCGTTGGGCTGGATCGCGCTGACCACCGGCTTGCCCGTCGCGATGTCGAAGGCCTCGGCGCAGTCGCCGGCGGCGTAGATGCCGCTCACCGAGGTCTGCATGTGCTCGTCGGTCAGCACGCCCTGCAGGCAATGGATGTCGGAGTGCTCGAGGAAGCCGATCGCCGGCTTCACGCCAGTGGCGCTGATGACGAGGTCGACCTCGAGGAACTGCCCGTTGGACAGGCGAACCTTGAGCGGCGCGTGCGCCTCGATGGCCTCCACCCGCGTGCCGGTGAACACGCGCACGCCCTGGGCCTCGCACCACTCGCGGATCATGCCGCCGGCGGTCGGGCCCATCATGCGCGGCACCATGCGGTCGCCCATCTCGACGACGCTCAGCTGCACGCCGCGCGCCGCCAGCGCCTCCATGATGATGCAGCCGATGAAGCCGGCGCCCATCTGCAGCACGCGCGCGCCGGGCTTGGCGAGGTCCATGATGGCGCGCGCATCCTTCAGCGTCCAGCAGGGGTGCACGCCGGCCGTGTCGATGCCGGGGATCGGCGGGCGCACCGGGCGCGAGCCGGTGGCGATCAGCAGGCGGTCGAACGCCAGCGTCTCGCCGCCTTCCAGCACCACCTCGCGCCGGGCGGTGTCGACGCGCGCGGCGCGGCCGCTCTTCAGCTCGATGCGCAGGCGCTCGAAATGGTCCGGCGCATGGCGCAGGTGCGTGCCCTCCTCGCCGATGTTGCCGATCAGCAGGTAGGGGATCGCCATGCGCGAGTACGGCCGCTCGGGCTCGTCCCCGACGACCACGATGCGGTCGTTCGGGGCGTGCTTGCGGATCGTCTCCGCCGCGATGACGCCGGCCGGGCCGGCGCCGAGGATCACATGCTGCATCTCACAACCCGAGCCGGGCCCGCGTCTCCGGCTTCAGCTGGCCGTCCGCATCCCAGCCGCGCACCTGGTAGTACTTCGGCAGCATCTCGGGCAGCTTGTTGACCAGGCCCTTGGCGGGGCCGGTCTTGGCCGGCTCGTTGAGCAGGCGCGGCGGCAGCGTGTCGTCCTTGCTGGTGAAGCCGGCGCGGTTGTTGAAGTCGCGCTCCATGTTCCAGATGCGCTCGCCGATCTTGGCCATGTTCTCGAGCGTGAACTCGGGGCCGCAGGCGGCGGCCACCTGCGGCGCCACGTCGGCCAGGCCCCAGGCGAAGCTGGTGAAGATGCAGATGCCCGCCGAGTCGAAGGCGGCGGTGGCGTCCTGGAAGGCCATCACCAGCTCGGGCTTGCCCTCGGCCGTCAGCGGGTCGGTCTTGACCGGGATGCCCAGTACCTCGGAGGCCACGGTGTAGCCGCGCAGGTGGCAGGCGCCGCGGTTGCTCGTCGCGTAGGCCAGGCCCATGCCCTGGATGCCGCGCGAGTCGTAGGCCGGGAACTCCTGGCCCTTCACGCTCATCGTCAGCTCGGGGTGGCCGTACTTCGCGGTCAGGCGCTTGGAGCCCAGGCCGATCTCCTTGCCGAAGCCTTCGCCCTTCGCGGTGATCTCGGCGAAGTGCGCCAGCGCCTGCGCGCTGCCGAAACTCGCGTCGATGCCGAGTTGCTCCTTCGTGAGCACGCCCATCTCGTAGAGCTCCATCACCGCGCCGACCGTCGCGCCGAAGGAGATCGGGTCGAAGCCCTGCTCGTTGCACAGCAGGTTGGCGTACTGCAGCGCCTCCAGGTCGTTCACGCCGTTGGCGGCGCCCAGCGCCCAGGCGGCCTCGTACTCCAGGCCGCCGGAGGCGCCCCAGTACTGCGGCTTGTTCTCGACCGTGAAGTGGCCCTGGTCCATCTTGCTGATGCGGCCGCAGGCGATGGTGCAGCCGAAGCAGGCCTGGTTGGTCACCAGGTGCTTCTTGCCGTCGGTCTTGCGCGGCGTGGCCATGGCCTCGGCGGAGATGTCCTTGGCGCCCTCGAACTGCACGTCCTTGTGGTTGCGCGTCGGCAGCGCGCCGATCTCGTTGATGACGTTCATCAGCACCTGGGTGCCGTAGGTCGGCAGGCCCTGGCCCGTGACCGCGTTGTCCGCCAGGATCTTCTTCTTCTCGAAGGTGACCTTCATGAACTCCTTGGGGTCGGCCACGTTGCCCACGCCCTTGGTGCCGCGCACCACCACCGCCTTCAGGTTCTTGCTGCCCATCACCGCGCCCACGCCGGAGCGCCCGGCGGCGCGGTGCAGGTCGTTCACGACGGCGGCATACAGCACCTGGTTCTCGCCCGCCAGGCCGATGCTCGACACGCGCGCGAGCGGCTGCTGCAGCTGCTTCTTCAGCGTCTCCTCGGTCTGCCAGACGCTCTTGCCCCACAGGTGCGAGGCGTCGCGCAGCTCGGCCACATCGTCCTCGACGTACAGGTAGACCGGCTTGGCCGACTTGCCCTCGAAGATGATCATGTCCCAGCCGGCCATCTTCAGCTCGGCGCCCCAGTAGCCGCCGGAGTTGGAGCAGGCGATGGCGCCGGTCAGCGGGCCCTTGGTGACGACGGTGTAGCGCCCGCCGGTGGAGGCCATCGTGCCGGTCAGCGGCCCGGTGGCCCAGATGATCTTGTTGGCCGGCGAGAGCGGATCGACCTTCGGGTCGATCTCCTCGACCAGGTACTTGCTCGCCAGGCCGCGCGAGCCGAGGTAGGCGCGCGCCCAGTCCATGTTGAGGGGTTCGGACTTGACGGTGCCGGCCGTCAGGTCGACGCGGAGGATCTTTCCTGCCCAGGACATGCTGTTCTCCTCAGGCCGCGGCCGGTTGATTGCCCAACTTGTCGGCCCAGGCCTGCATCTTGTTCAGGCCGGTCCAGTTGGCGTCGATGTAGGTGATGGCGCCGGTCGGGCAGGCGGTGGCGCAGGCCGGGTCGCCGCCGCACAGGTCGCACTTCTGCACCTTGCCGGTCTCCTGCACGTAGTTGATCGTGCCGAACGGGCAGCTGATCGTGCAGACCTTGCAGCCCACGCAGGTGCTCTCGCTGACCACTTTCGCGCCGGTCGCCTTGTCGACCGTGATCGCCTCCACCGGGCAGGCGTGCAGGCACCAGGCCTCGTCGCACTGCGTGCAGGTGTAGGGGACCTTGCGGCCCGTGTGGTGGAAGTCGAACACCTTGATGCGCGATCTCGCCGTCGCGTAGGTGCCGTAGTTCTCGAAGGAGCAGGCCATCTCGCACTGCAGGCAACCCGTGCACTTGTCCGGGTTGATGTGAAGCGTCTTCTGCATGGTTCTTCCTTTGGGCGTCCGGCGCTATGCACGGACATTCATAGCTTGCCGAGGGCGCAAGCGAACAACCACCGCGGAAAAACCCTAGGATTTGTGCCAGCGCGCGACACGGATCAAGAAACGCCTGGCCCGCGGCCGCTTCCAGCGACCGTGGGCCAGGCGCAGCGCGCAGGGGGTGGGCCTGCCTACACCGGTTTCCAGGCCAGGTTGCCCCGCCCGAAGATCTCGGCCAGCCGGCCGCTGGCGGCCAGCTCGTTGACGGCCCCCTGCAGTGCCTGGGCCAGCTCCACCGCATCGCGCTTGACCGCCATCCCGACGGCCCAGCCGTCGCGCGGCGCACGCGGCGCCGGCAACGGCTCGATCGCGAAGCGCGCGTCGCCGCGCAGCACCGCCTGCAGCTCGGACAGCAGACCGGCCGCCGCCGGCACCTCGCCGCGCTGCAGCGCGCGCGCGGCCTCGGTGCCGTCGCGCCACTGGGTGCGCAGCTGCTCCCGGTAGGCCCCGCCCTCGGCCCCGATCAGCAGCCAGCCGGCGAGCGACTGGCCCGGCACCGCCACCGGCTTGCCGCGCAGCGCCCCGAGCGAATCGAAGACCGGCAGCTGCTCGAGCGAGCGCGCGATCGCGACCCGCTCGCGCCAGTACGGCGCGAACACGCTGACCTGCGGGTTGGCCTCCATCAGCGGGCGGTCCACCGGCACGTGCAGCAGCACGTCGGCCGGCCCGTAGCCGAGGTAGTGCCCCTTCCAGACCATGTTGCGCAGGTCGTCGTTCATGTCCTCGTCGGCCGGGAAGGGCAGCGGCGAGAACCGCACGCCCAGCGCCTGTGCCAGCGCGCGGCCGAACTCGACGTCGATGCCCTGCCCGTCGGCATGGAACGGCGGCATGTCCTTGTACAGGCCGACGACGAGGCTGCCGCGCGCCTTCACCTTGGCCAGCGGCGTGGCCTGCAGTTCCGGCAGCGTCAGGGCCAGGGGCGCGGCGGACAGCGCGCGCAGGATGCCGCGGCGCTGCATCAGAAGGCCTTCTCGCGGCGGGTTTCGAGGTAGGCCTTGATCGACCAGACTGCCTCCTGGTTCAGCATGCCCTCGAAGGGCGGCATGTAGACCGCGCCGTTGCGCGTGCGGCCCTTGCGCACGGTGGTGGCGAAGTAGTCGTCGATCTCCTTCACGCACATCGCCTGCTTCCTGGCGTCCTTCAGCGTGGCGCATTCGTTGTCGAGCTTGCGCAGGTCTGGCGCAATGCCGCCGGACACCGCTTCCAGGCCGTGGCAGCGCGCGCAGTTCTGGTTGTAGGCCGAGGTGCCGACCTTGATCGCGCCCTCGTGCTTGCGGAACGGGTTCTCGCCGCGCCAGTCGTCGCCCAGCTTGGGCAGGCTGCTGGTGTCGACGGCCTGCGGCGTCACGTCGCCGTGGGCGAAGGCGCCGGCCTGCAGCGCGGCGGCGAGGAAAGCGGCGATCAAGGGGCGGGAAGAGGTCAGCATGTCATGTCTCCGACGGTCTGGTTTCACACTGCCGGGCCGTTCTGCAATCGACATGCCACCGCCGACTGTTTCATTACGGAGCAGTCCGCCGCTTGATGCTCCGCAACCGCCCCGATGGACAGCGCCCTACCCTGCGACGAACAATTCGTCCACAGGAGACACCCTGCCCTCCGGCAGGCCGACCGATGCCCAGCATGCGCCCCCCTGCCGGCCGAGCCGCCGACATCACCACCCTGCCCGGCTCGCGCCAGGCGGTCCACGTCGACCTGATCCAGCAGTCGCACGAACGCTGCGCCGCGCTCGGCCTGACCCGCATCGAGCGGCCCGACTTCGAGCCGATGCTGCGCGCCGACCTGAGCGTGTCCAAGGAGCGCAACCAGCGCCTGTTCACGCACGCCGCGCCGGTGATGGAGATGCTCTACGAGCAGATCGTCGACACCGAGAGCATGATCGTGCTGACCGATGCGCAGGGCACGGTGCTGCACTCGATCGGCGACAGCGATTTCCTCGCCCGCGCCAACAAGGTGGCGCTCTCGCCGGGCGTCAACTGGGCCGAGCAGAGCAAGGGCACCAACGCGATCGGCACCGCCCTCTTCGAGGAGCGGCCCACGCTCGTCCATGCGGACGAGCATTTCATGCACGCCAACAACTTCCTCACCTGCTCGGCCGCGCCGATCTTCGACCCGCGCGGAAACATGCTGGGCGTGCTCGACGTCTCGGGCGACCACCGCAGCTACCACCAGCACACGATGGGGCTGGTGCGCATGTCGGCGCGCATGATCGAGAACCACTGGCTCTCCGACCACCACCGCGACCGGCTGCGCCTGCATTTCCACACCCGGCCGGAGTTCATCGGCACCTTGCTCGAGGGCATCGTCGTGGTCGGGCCGGACGGCCGCATCGTCGGTGCCAACCGCAGCGCGCTCGACCAGCTCGGCATGAGCGGCGTGGCGCTGCGCAACCACTCGCTGACCACGCTGTTCGGCACCACCGTCGCCGCGGTGCACGACCATTTCCGCATGCCGCTGCCGGTGCCGATGCGGCTGACGCTGGCCAGCGGCGCGAGCTTCCACGCCACCGCGCGCATGGACGGCCCCGGCCGGCGCATCTTCGGCGGGCTGCCCGAAGGCTTCGACGGCAACCCGGCGCCGGCCGCCGCGAGGCCGAGCGCCCCGGGCCAGGGCGCTGCCGAGCCGCCGCCCACCGGCCTGCAGTACCTGCAGACCGGCGATGCGCAGGTCGAGGCGGTGGTGCAGAAGGTGCGCCGCGTGATCAACCGCGACATCCCGCTGCTCGTGCTCGGCGAGACGGGCACCGGCAAGGAACTGCTGGCGCGCGCCGTGCACCAGGAGTCGAATCGCGCCAAGCAGCCCTTCGTGGCGGTGAACTGCGCCTCGATCCCGGAGTCGCTCATCGAGGCCGAGCTGTTCGGCTACGAGGAAGGCGCCTTCACCGGCGCCAAGCGCAAGGGCGCGGTGGGCCGCATCGTGCAGGCCAACGGCGGCACCCTGTTCCTCGACGAGATCGGCGACATGCCGCTGCCGCTGCAGGCGCGCCTGCTGCGCGTGCTGCAGGAGCGCTGCGTCAACCCGCTGGGCAGCCACAAGAGCATCGCGGTGGACATCGCGGTGATCGGCGCGACGCACCGCAACCTGCGCGAGATGATCGAGCGGCAGCAGTTCCGCGAGGACCTGTACTACCGCCTCAACGGCCTGGTGGTGCGCCTGCCCGCGCTGCGCGAGCGCAGCGACCTCGAGATCGTCGCGCGGCGCATCCTGCAGTCCGAATGCCCGCAGGGCGCGCCCGAGATCGCGCCCTCGGTGATGGAACTGTTCCAGCGCTATGCCTGGCCGGGCAACATCCGCCAGCTCGCCAACGTGCTGCGCACCGCCGCCGTGATGGCCACCGGCGAGGCGCGCATCACCGAGGCCCACCTGTCGGACGATTTCCTCGAGGACGTGCGGCGCGTCGCCGCCGCCGCGCAGACGATGCCGCGGGTGATGGCGGCGGCGATGGCCACGCCGGCGATGGCGGCGCCGGCGATCGATCGCCCCGCGCCGGCTTCCGCGGCCGACGCGCAGGCACTGGCGGCCCCGGCCGCACCGGCCGCGCCCACGCAGACGCTCGAGGAAGCCGAGGTCGCGATGATCCGGCGCGCCGTCGAGGCCGCGGGCGGCAACATCTCCGAGGCCTCCAAGCGCCTGGGCATCAGCCGCAACACCATCTACCGCAAGCTGCGCTGGAACCAGGGCCGCTGACGCGCGGCTGGCGCAGGGTCAACCCGCGGTCGCGGCGCGCGTTGCTCCACGCCGGCACACACGGTGCACCGTGGCGCGAGGCATGCGTCTTGCAGCCTGAGCGGACGACATGAACATCCTGATGCCCGGCACCGGCGCCAACGAGGGGCCGCACGCGATCGCCATCTCCCCCGACGATCGGCACTGGCTGCTGCTGAATGCCTCGGCCGAGCTGGTGCGCGAGGCGCGCCTGCAGGAGCGCGGTGCGATCGCCGCGGTCGTGCTGCTGGACGGCCGCTTCGAACACACCGCCGGGCTGGCCGCGCTGTGCGGCGGCGCGCCGCTGGACGTCTACACCACGCCGGGTGTGTTCGAGGGCCTGGCCGAGGCCGCACCCACGCTCGGCCTGCTGCACGAGCACTGCACGCTGCGTTGGCACCTGCTGCCGATTGCCGGCGACGTGCGCAGCGCCGACTTCCAGGTGCCCGGCCTGGAAGCGCTGCGCTGCCGCGCGCTGGCGGCCGACGAGCAGATCGGCTTCGGCGAACGCATCGTGCTCGAGGTCGACGACCGCCTGACCGGCCAGTGCCTGAGCTGGGCCGGCGGGCAAGAGCCCTGCTGGACGGACGACGGGCACGCGCGGCGGGGGCACGGTACGTGAGCGCGGTGCTGCCGCGCGCGAGCGCCGCGCGGGCACCACAACCCGAGCCGCTCTGGCTCGAATGGGCCGCGCTGCTGGGCCTGTTCGCCTTCGCCGCCTGGCTGCTCGGCGCACGCGGCGTATGGGCGCTGCTGCTCGGCTCGGACCCGACCGGCATCACGCTCGTGATCATCGTGGTCTTCGTCGCCGCCACGCTGTGGTGCGGCGCCCGCGCGCGCACGCTGCAGCGCCAGCGCCGCGCCTTCGAGGCGCAGCGCGACGGCTGGGCGGCCGACTACCGCGCCGCGCTGCGGCACGCGCCGAAGGACGCGGCCGCGCCGCTGGACATCCTGCTCGAGCAGACGCACGGCCCGCACCAGACCGCCTGGTGGGTGAACGGCATCCAGCTCAAGCTCGGGCTGCTCGGCAAGGTGATCGGCTTCTCGATGCTGGCGATCCAGATCGGCCAGATCCAGAGCTTCGACGCGGCGCAGTCGCAGGAGCTGCTGAAGAGCCTGACCGCCGGCCTGGGCGTCGCGCTGCTGACGACGATGGTGGGCCTGGTCGGCAACATCCTGCTCGGCCTGCAGCTGACGCGGCTGGACCGCTACGCCGATGCGCTGGTGGCCGATGCGCAGCGGGCGGCCCTGGTCGACTGAGCCATGCGCGGACGACGTCTGGCCCGCGAACCGGAGGTCGACCCCTTCTACGACATGCTGTTCAACATGCTGATCGCCTTCGTGTTCTGCTTCATCGTCGCGCTGCTGGCGATGAACCCGAAGGCGCTGAAGGCGGGCGACATCCCGTCCAAGGCCGAGGTGATCATCAACGTGTCCTGGCCGGACATGAATCCGAACGACATCGACACCTGGGTGCAGGACCCGGCCGGCAACCTGGTCTGGTTCCGCAGCCGCGAGGCCGGGCTGATGCACCTGGACCGCGACGACCGCGGCCTGACCAACGACGTGATCGTGGTCGACGGCCGGCAGGTGACCAACCCGCTGAACCAGGAGGTGGTGACGATCCGCGGCATCGAGCCGGGCGAGTTCACCGTCAACGTGAACTACTACGAATCGAAGAACGGGCAGCCGGTCGAGGTGACGGTCTCGGTCATCAAGGTCAACCCGCGTGCCGAGGTCGTCTTCTACGGCCAGAGCACGCTGGCGCGCAAGGGCGACGAGGCCACCGCGCTGCGCTTCACGATGGGCCCGGACGGCAGCATCGGCAACGTCAACACGCTGGCCAAGAGCCTGGTGCAACGGCTGTGAACTCGTCGATCGTCGTCGCCTTCGCGGCCCTGCTGCTGCTCACGCTGCTGGCGCTGCTGTGGTCGCGCTGGCCCGCCTGGCTGAAGGGCCTGCTGGTGCTGGCCGTCACCGCGTTCTACTTCCATGCCGATGAGGTGCTGCACGGCCAGTGGGGCTGGCCGAGCCCCGACGCGCTGCCGGCGCGCTTCGTGCTGCTGGCCGCGGTGATCGAGGAGCCGGACGCGAAGTCACCCGGCGCGCTGTACGTGTGGGTCAACGCACTGGAAGGCGGCCGGCCCGCGGCGCGCCCGCGCGCCTACCGGCTGCCGTACTCCAAGGACCTGCATGCGCTGCTCAACGAAGGCATGAAGAAGGTGCGCCAGGGCGTCAGCCAGCTCGGCACCAGCGAGCCCAGGCCGGGGCCGCGCGGCTTCGCCTGGCTGCGCCCGGGCAGCGACGAGCAGGTGGTGAAGATCCGCGACCTGCCGGTGCCGCAGCTGCCCGAGAAATGAGATACGCGCTGCTCGGCCTGCTGCCGCTGTTGGCGGCCTGCGGCGCGCGGGCGCCCGGCGATGCGCTGTTCCCGCTCGAGCCGGGGCGGCAGTGGACCTACGAGCTGCGCACCGAGCGCGAGAACGAACCCGTGGAGCGCGAGACGCGTGTGCTCGAGACCTTGCCCGCCGAGCCGCTGGACGGCGCGCCGGCCTTCCGGCGCCGCAGCGACGGCGGCGTCGACTACTGGCTGCGCAGCGATGCGAGCGGCATCTACCGCGTGGCGAGCAAGAGCGATGTCGACCCCGGGCCGCAACGCGACAGGGAGCCGCGCTACGTGCTCAAGGCGCCCATCGCCCCGGGCACGAGCTGGCGCGCCGGCACCACCGCCTACCTGCTGATGCGGCGCGAATCGTTCCCGCGCGAAGTGCGCTACAGCCACGCCGAGGTGCCGATGAACTACGTCATCGAGGCGCTCGGCGAGACGCTGGAGCTTCGCACCGGCCGTTTCGAGGGCTGCGTGCGCGTGCGCGGCCAGGCCTCGCTGCGGCTGTTCGCCGACCCGGTGGCCGGCTGGCGCGACCTGCCGCTGATCACCACCGAGTGGTACTGCCCGGGCGTGGGCCTGGCGAAGCTGGTGCGCGAGGAGCCGGCGAACTCGGCCTTCCTCACCGGGGGGCGGCTGACGATGGAATTGCTCGAGTGGCATTGAGGGCGGCAGCAACTCGCAGCCGGACGCAGCGGTCATGCACGTTCGAGCAGGATGGCGTGACGCAGGACCCGCCTCGAGCATCATCGAAGCGACCGACGATCAGGGCGAAGGTGCGGGCCGCGCCTGTCCGCGCTAGGTCGTCTTGGTCGTCGTCGCCGTCGAGAACTCATCGAAGGCAGCGACGGCGTTTGCGGCATACATCAGCGACGGGCCGCCGCCCATGTACGTGGTGACACCGAGCGTTTCGTCGATCTCCCCACGCGTGGCGCCGAGTCTCGCCAAGGCTTTGGCGTGAAAGCCGATGCAGGGGTCGCATCTGGCGGCAACGCTCAGCGCCAACGCGATGAGCTCCTTGGTCTTCGCATCCAGGACTCCGTCGGCGGTCGCCGCCCGCCCGAGGTCGCTGAAGCTTTTCATCACCTCGGGCGTGCTTGCGCGCAGGGTCGACAAGCCAGCGGAAATGGTCTGGGTCAGGTCGCGGTACTTGTGGGTCGGTTCGGACATGGTTCGTGGCAGTTGGGGGGATTCAGGGCCCCGTCTCGTCGGGTGAATTCACGATGGCATCGGGCTCGGCCTGGCTCCAGAGCGTGGCGCTAGCCGCATGCACATCATGTGCCAGTTGCTCCTCCTCCCGCATGTAGGCCAGGCCGGCCGCGCCGAAGGTCTACTTCTTCAGGCCACCGCACGCGTCACGCCGCGGTTGCGCCAGCGCCTTGCCGCCACGCTCCTTCGCGCGTGCTGCCATCTGCTCGTGGTGCTGCTCCTGATAGGCCTTGCACTCCTCGTAGCTCTTCATCGAGCGCATGCGTTCGCGGTGTTCGTTGCGCTCCTGCTGCGTCATGAGCGACCACCCCGGCGTGTAGTCCGATCCCCAACGCGCGGCGCCGCGACCACCCCCGGGACCCATGCCCATCCCGGCTGCACTGGCTGCCGGGCCCGCGCCCATCGGCCCAGGGCCTGCGCCCGGCCCCTTCCCACCACCTGGCTGCGCCATGGCAGCGCCCGTCGAGAGTCCGAGAGCTGTTGCCAACACGATCATTCGAAGGCTCTTCATGTTTCGTTCCTTGATGCACAAGACCAGAGGCTTCTTATACCTACTTGGGTATCAGTCGCCATTGCGCTCCCGCAACCTGGCGTACGGTACTCCGGCTGCCTACGGTTCGCCGCAATCGCTGCGGGGCAGCAAACCCGGCTACAGGGTGAGACCCTCGCCGGGCTCCTCGTGCGTGCGTCCATCTCGGATGTGATAGAGCCGCTTGAAGGTCGGGATGATCTTCTCGTCATGGGTGACGACGATCACTGCCGTGTGGTACTGCACCGCCATCTGGTTGAGGATGCGCACCACGGCCAGCGCGCGTTCGCTGTCCAGCGGCGCTGTCGGCTCGTCGGCGAGGATGACCGGCGGCCGATTGGCGAGCGCGCGCGCGATCGACACCCGTTGCTGTTCGCCGCCGGACAGTTCCGAAGGCTGCGCGCCGGCGCGATGGTCGACGTCGAGCGCCTTCAGCAGTTCTCGTGCGCGTGACCGGGCCTCGGCGTTCGGCCGACCCGCCAGCATCGGCATCAGGGCCACGTTGTCGGTGACGTCAAGGAAGGGAATGAGATAGGGGGCCTGGAACACGAAGCCGATGCGGTCACGCCGAAGGGCACGCAGGTCGGGGATCTTCCAGCCCTCGTCGTAGATGGCATCGCCGCCCAGGACCATCTTGCCGCCGCTGGGCTCGATGACAGCCCCCAGGCACTTGAGCAGCGTGCTCTTGCCCGAGCCCGACGGTCCGATCAGTCCGATCACCTCGCCGGGGGCGACCGTCATGTTCACGTCCTTCAGCGCATCGACCGCGGCGTCGCCTTCGCCGTACCGCTTGCGCAGGCCTTCGATGCGGATGCCGAGTTCAGCCACCTCAGCCCCCGATGGCCGCGGCCGGATCGACCTTCAGCGCCACGCGGATGGCCAGGGTGCTGGCCAGTGCGCAGATCACCATCACGGCCATGAGGCCACGGATGGCGTCGCCCGGCTCCAGCAGCACGTACTTCGGAAACACCGGCGCCCAGAACGTGGCGGCGACCTTGCCGACGATGAAGCCGATCAGACCCAGGCCCAGCGCCTGCTGCAGGATCATTCCCGCAATGGTGCGGTTGCGCGTGCCGATCAACTTGAGCACCGCGATCTCGCGGATCTTGCCCAGCGTCATCGTGTAGATGATGAACGCGACGATGGCCGCGCTGACGATGGCCAGGATCACCAGGAACATGCCGATCTGCTTGGCCGACGTGGCGATCAACTTCGCCACGAGGATCTCTTCCATCTGTTCGCGCGTGAAGGCCTCCAGGTGCTTCCATCGACGCACCGGTTCGGCCACCGTCTCGGCGTCGGTGCCGGGCTGCACCTGCACGAGGATCGCGTTGACATTGCGGTTGTTCGCCTGCGAGGCCTGAATCGCCTCCAGCAGCCCCGGCACACCCGGACGGTTCAGGCTCGGATTGGCCGCGGTGCGGGCGCGCTCGTTGACGATGGCGTCGTTGTCCTTCAGGAACTGCGCTTCCTGCGCGTCCTTCAGCGGGATGAAGACCATCGGGTCGCCACCCGACGACACCATGCGTCGCGTCAGCCCCACCACCGTGTAGTCGTGGCGGCGGATGCGAATGCGCTCGCCGAGCGTGAAGCCGGTGCGCACGTCGACAACCGCCTCGTAGTGGCTGCGCGTGATGTGCCGCCCGGCCACCAGGTAGCCTGGCTCGCCCGGCTGCCCGGGCTCGAAGCCGACCACCATCGCGCGCACATCGTCGCTGCCGCCTCCGGCCTGCGCTGCCTCGCTGCCCGAGGTGCGCCGCACCTGCATCGTCAGGTAGGTCACGCTGGCAGCACGCGCCACGCCGGGCAGCCCCAGCACGCTGCGCACCGTGTCGTCGCGCAGGCTCGACGACTCTGCGTAGGGACCCTGCGTGTCCTGCTGTACCACCCACAGGTCGGCGCCGCTGTTGGCAAGCAGCGCCCGTGCGTCGTCCACCATGCCTCGGTACACGCCCGCCATGGTCAGGGTCACGCCGATCAGCAGTCCCAGGCCGATGCCGGTCAGCACGAACTTGCTCCAGGAGTGCAGGATGTCCCTGCCGGCCAGGCTGATCACGGCTGGCGTCCCACGAGCGTATCGACCTCGGTGACGCGGCTGTACTCGCCGATCTCCCTTTCGCTGTGCACGACGACGGACATGCCGGGTTTGACGCCGTCGAGCACCTGAACCTGGCCGTCCAGGCTCGTCTGCCCGATGCGCACCGGCGCGAAGCGCAGTGCGCCCGCCTCGATCACCCAGACACCGGTCTGCGCCTGCCGGCGCTTGATGGCGGCGTTGGGCAGCAACACCGCATTCGCGGTCGCCGGCAGCGACAAGGTCACCTCCGCCAGTTCGCCCACCGACAGGCCGGCCGGCACCTGGTCGAAGCTGACCTGCGCCACGCGCTCTTCGGTCACGCTGTCGCTGATGGCCTCGACGCGGGCGACCTTGCCCGGGAGAGCTCGGCCCGGGTTCGAGCGCAGCACGACCTGGGCGGGCAGACCCGCGGCCAATCCGGCCGAGCGCGCCTGGTCCAGCCGCACCTTGACCCAGAGCGACGAAGGCTCGATCAGGCGCAGCACCGCCTGCCCGGCCACGACGGTCGAACCGGGCTCGGCATCGCGGCTGGTGACTACACCGTCGGCCGGCGCCAGCAGGCGCACGTTGGCGCGCTGCTGGCGCAGGCCGGCACGTTCGGCCGCCAGGCGCTGGTGGTCCTGCCGGGCTGCGGCCAGGTTGGCATCGGACGCGGTGACGAGGGCGTCGGCGGACGCCTGCTCCTGCAGCCGGGCCTCGACGGCGCCAGTGCTGATGAAGTTCTGCCGGCCCAGTTCGACGTAGCGCTGGGCATTGACGGCTGCCAGGTCCCTGCGGGCCTGGGCATCACGGCGCTGCGCCTCCGCGGCGGTCATGGCACTGCCGGCGCGGGCCACCGACGCGTCGAGCGCGGCGGTGCGTTCATCCAGGTCCACGGGGTCCATCTCGGCCAGCCGCTGGCCCGCTCTCACGGTGTCGCCGACATCGACCACCACCGCGCGCACCCGGCCGGCCGCAGTCGGCCCGATCAGGTAGCTGCGCCGGGCCTCGACCGTGCCGATTCCGAACAGCTTGGGCGTGAGCTGCCCTTCGGCCGCCGGCACGACCGTCACGCGCGTCGGCGCCAAGGGGCCGGACCGCATGACCACGTAGGCCATGGCCGTGACCAGCAGGACGCCGAGCACGACCAGCACGAGCCGACGGGATCCGATCGAAGAGACTTTCATGGTGCACACCCGAGGCCGCGCCGGTAGAGATCGAAGACGGCATCGGCCTGCTGGCGCATCGCCGCAGTGCGCCCGGTCAGCATCGACTGCATGACCAGCCCCTGGATCAGGCCGATGAAGCTGGTGGCCGCCGCCTCCGGGTCCAGATCCGGGCTGACAAGTTGCCGTTGAATCGACTCGGCCAGGCGGCCGAGCAGCAGCTTGCGGTAGCCCTGGAGCACCGCACGCACCTCGAGCTTGGCCGCCGAGTCGGCAGGCTGCTGGAGCTCGTGGAAGATGAAGCGCGGTGCGCCCGGATGAGCGATGACGAATTCGACGTGCGCCCGGAACATCCCAGCCAGCGCGTCCAGCGGTGTGGCGGCCTCATCCGCAGCGGCCTTCAGCGTCTCGAGCAGGGTCTCCCGAACCCAGCGCATGGCAGCCAGCCAGATGGCGTCCTTGGTGGGAAAGTGCTTGAAGACGGCGCCCTGAGTCACGCCGATCGCCGCGGCGATGTCAGCGGTGGTGATCAACGACGGGCTGGACTCTCGCGCCAGACGCAAGGCCGTGGCCACGATCTCGGCCTGGCGTTCTTCGGTGGACAGGCGAATCTGCATGGGAACCGCCCCACTCGGTAAGTCATCAACTACTTACCACTATACTCCGACTCAAGCATACCGTATGCGGTATATAGAAACATATGTCTCCTGCCGCTGCACGACATTGTCGGCACGCCGCCTTCGGTGCAGCATGGAGTGCCTTGTTCCCGGCCATTTCGGCCACAACGCGTCAGGAGGTCTGACATGTATGGATTCACCACCACGCTCACTGGCCTGTCGTTCGACGATGCCCTGGCCAAGACCACGGCGGCTCTGAAAGCCGAGGGATTCGGCGTACTGAGCGATATCGATGTCCAGCGCGCAATGAAGGAGAAGCTCGGCGCCGACATGCCGCCCTACCGCATCCTGGGCGCCTGCAATCCGCCGCTGGCACACCAGGCCTTGCAGGCCGAACCCGACATCGGTCTGCTGCTGCCCTGCAACGTGATCGTCCGGGAGGAGGCACCCGGCCGCGTCGTGGTCGGCTTCCTGGATCCGCAGACCATGGTGGGTCTTGTCGGCAAGCCGGGCGTGAAGACGGTCGCCAACGAAGCGGAAAGTCGCCTGCGCCGCGCCTGCGAAGCCTTGGGCGGTGGCAGCACCCTGGCGGTCTGAGGGCGCCACAGGCCGCAACGGGGACGGTGTGTCAAGGGCTCTCGGACGCCCCAGCCGCTTGAACGCGAGCTCGCGTCAGAGGTCGTACCAGGCGATGCCGAACACGACCCCGCGCGTCACGCGGCCCTCGGCCTGCTCGCGCTGCCAGGCCACGTCGACCGCCAGGCGCTCGCGGCGGATCCAGTAGCGCAGGCCGGTCAGCACCAGGCCCTGCTCGGCGTCGCGGCCCCATTCGCCGAACCATTGCGTGCGGCGCCACACATCGGCCTCGGCGGCGATCGCGCCGATCGTGCGCATCGATTCGCCGCGCGGCCAGCTGAGCGCGGGGTTCAGGTGCAGCTGGCCCAGGCCCTCGCCCAGCGGCACGGTGATCGGCAGGAACAGCGAGGTGGCACTGCGCCGCAGCGGGCCCTGGCCAGCCTGCCGCTCGGTGTCCAGCGTCAGCACCGCGCCGACACCGATCCCGTCGCGCGCGATGCGCGTGAACAGGCGCTTGAACTCGACCTCGATCTCGTGGCCGTTCGCCTCGTCGCGCTCGAGCACGCGGCGGAACTCCACCTGCACCGAGGTGTCGGGGTCGAACGCGTACTCCGGGGCGACGGTCAGCGAGCGCTGGCCGCGCCGCGAGTGGCGCACCCAGTTCTCGACCGCCCAGACCTGCTCCTCGTCCTCCTCGGCGGCGGCGCTGTTGGTGATCAGGTAGGGCCGGTCGGCGGCGTGCGCCGGGGCGGCGAGGCCGGCCAGCAGCGCTGTGCACAGGATCAGTCGCTTCATCGGCAGGCATCCTGCCATGAAACGCGAAGGCCGCCCGCGGGCGGCCTCCGTCACGATGCGCTCACAGGCCTCACTTCATCAGCTTGAACACCCACACCGAGCCGCCCTGCTCGAGGTAGTTGACCCGCTTGGCCACGTCGCCGCCCCACAGCGGCACCGCGCCGCCCCAGCCCGAGACGACGGCGACGTACTGCTCGCCCTGGTCTTCCCAGGTGACCGGGGGTGCGACGACGCCCGAGCCGGTCTGGAACTTCCAGACGATCTTGCCGGTCTTCGCGTCGGCCGCCTGCAGGAAGCCTTCCGGCGTGCCCCAGAACACCAGGTTGCCGCCGGTGGTCAGCACACCGCCCCACAGCGGCGCGTTGTTCGGCACCTCCCAGACGATCTTGCCGGTCTTCGGGTCGATCGCGCGCAGCGCGCCGATCGAGCCCTCGTTCAGCGTCTTGATCGTGAAGCCGGCGCCGAGGTAGGCCGCACCCTTCTTGTAGGTGATCGGCTCGTTCCAGATCTCCATGCCCCATTCGTTGGCCGGCACGTAGAACAGCCTGGTTTCCGGCGAGTAGGCCATCGGCATCTGGTTCTTGCCGCCGAGGAAGCTCGGCGCGGAGAACACCACGTTGCCCTTCTTGCCGTCGGCACCGCCGGTCGGGTCGCCCGGGCGGTTCTCGGGCACGTAGTTCGGCCGGCCGGTCTTCAGGTCGATGCCGGTCGCCCAGGTCACCTTCTTGACGAACGGGAAGGCGTTGAGCAGCTCGCCGGTGGCCGCGTCGTTGACGTAGAAGAAGCCGTTGCGATCCGCCTTGCCGCCGACGCGCCGGCCGTCCAGGTCGAAGGTGACGAACTCGTTGACGCCGTCGAAGTCCCAGCCATCGTTGGGCGTGTTCTGGTAGTGCCACTTGATCTGGCCGGTCTTGACGTCGATCGCGACGGTCGAGCACGAGAACAGGTTGTCGCCCTTGCGCAGGTGGCTGTTCCAGGGCGACGGGTTGCCGGTGCCGAAGTAGGCCAGGCCGGTCTTCGCGTCGTAGGTGCCGCCCAGCCAGGTGGCCGCGCCGCCGGTCTTCCACAGGTCGCCCGGCCAGCTCTTGCCGGCCGTGCCGGAGATACCGTTCTCCTTCTTGTTGCCGTCCTTGTCGAAGGTGTAGCCCATGTGGCCCTCGACCACCGGGCGCGTCCAGACCATGCGGCCGGTCTTCGGGTCGCGCGCCTCGACGCGGCCGACCACGCCGAACTCGCCGCCGGACACGCCGGTCAGCAGCAGCCCGCCGGCGATCAGCGGCGCGGCCGAGGCCGAGTAGCCCGCCGCGTAGTCGTCGATCTTCTCCTTCCACTCGACCTCGCCGGTCTTCGCGTTCAGCGCGACGAGCTGTGCATCGAGCGTGGCGAAGATCACCAGGTTGTCGTAGAGCGCGGCGCCGCGGTTGATCACGTCGCAGCAGGGCATGATGCCGTCGGGCAGGCGGTGGTCGTACTTCCAGAGCTTGGCGCCGGTCTTCGCGTCGAGCGCGTAGATGCGCGAGTACGAGGCCGTCACGTACATCACGCCGTCGTGGATCAGCGGCTGCGATTCCTGGCCGCGCTGCTTCTCGCCGCCGAACGAGAACGACCAGGCGGGCACCAGCTTGCCGATGGTGCCCGGGTTGATCTGCTTGAGCGGCGAATGACGCTGGCCCTGCGTGCCGAGGCCCCAGGAGACGATGTCGCCCGGGGTCTTCGCGTCGTCTTCGATCGTCTTGTCGGTCACCACGGCCTGGGCGTTCAGCGCGCCCAGGGCGAGCGTGACCAGGGCGGTCAGCATCTTGATCTGCATGGAGTCTCCTCGAGGGTGGGTGGGCGGGCAGCGTCGCGCTGCGCTTCCGGCCGCTCTTGCGCAAAGCCTGTGCCATGGCGGCTCGCCTGGTCCGGCCTCGGTTTCGGGACGCTTTCCCGTGCTTTCGCTACGGGCTTTCCCGCGCGCCTGCTCCAGGTTCGAACAGCACGCCGCGCCCGGGCGAGACAGTGGTTGGAACTGACATGCCGGGCCGGCATGACGGGTCGATCTCAGGCCCGCAACAGGCGCTCGGCCTGGATCCAGGCCGAGACCGCCGGGGGGAATGCCGGCGAGGCCGCGGCCAGGCCCAGTGCGGCGCGCGACTGTTCGATGGGCACGACACCGGCCCGACCGACCAGCGCACCCTTGGCGTGGCCCAGCGCCATGGTCTTTCCGTCATGCAGGAAGCGGAACTGCAGGTAGTTCCAGCGCCTGTCCCAGCAGACCATCGAGAAGCGCAGCGTGTAGCGCGTGAACGGCTTCAGGCCGCGCCGGTAGGAGATCAGGCTGCCGCCGAGCATCGGCCGCCAGCCCCTGCGCAGCGCGGCCCCGAGCAGGCCGGTGCGGGTGAAGTACTCGACGAACGCCAGGTCCGTGATCGTCATGTAGCGGCCGTTGTTCATGTGGCCGTTGACGTCGAGGTCGGTCGGCCACACGCGCAGGCTCAGTTCGATCGGATCGCCCACCGCGATGCGCGTCTTGAAGAAGCGCGCAAGCAGCCAGATCCAGACCAGGCGGAAGTAGAGGTTCACGACGGCTCCGTGTCGGTGATCAGAAGCTGTAGCGCACACCGGCGCTCAGCAGGTTGGCACGCGCCCGCTCGGAGAGCTTGCCGAAGTGCTCGAAGTCGGCCGTCAGCGCAACCTGCGGCGACAGCTGGTACTCGGCGCCGACGCCATACATGAACGAGCGCCGCGAGCCGACCAGTTGCGCCGAGGCCGGCAGCACGTCGGTGCCGCTGACCTTGCCGAACGAGATGCCGGCCTTGCCGGTCAGGGCGACGGCCTGTGTCACCGGCATGCGGCCCGTCAGCGCGGCATACAGGCTCCTGCCCGTGGCGCCCTGCTCGACCGTGCTGCCGTCGACGGCGACGGACTCGGCCAGCGAGCCGAAGCGCACGTAACCAGCCTCGATGCCGACGTGCTCGCCGAGGCGCCAGCCGCCATAGAGCTTGCCGGCCAGTGCGACCTCGTCGCTGGAGACCGTCGAGACGCCCGGGGTCCGGGCGCTGAACGAGGTGCGGCCGAGCGAGGCGCCCAGGTACGGGCCTTCCGTGCGGCTGCCCTCGGCCGCGTTGACGGCGTTCGAACAAAGGGCCACGATGCCCAGCAGCACGTGGGAGAGATGGAGTCGGTTCACGGGATACCTTCTGTCGATATGAAGCAGTTCTGGTGGCCTGCCGGAGGCGCTTGCTTCGTTGAATTTCCGGCGCCAGGGCAGTGTCGTTGTCGACCCTGAAGACCGGCCAAAGCCTTGGTGAAGGTTCGATGAACGGCCCGCGCGGCCCGGCGATTAACGATTCATTCATTCGACGGCGATCCAATCCCCGGCCATGAACATCCTGCTGGTCGAAGACGACCTCGAACTCGGCAACGGCGTGCGCATTGCGCTCGAAGACCAGGGCATGCACGTGACCTGGGTGCGCCGCATCCAGGAGGCCAGCCAGGTTCTCGAGTCCAGCGCCTGCGATCTGGTCCTGCTCGATCTCGGCCTGCCCGACGGCGACGGCATCGGCCTGCTGACGCGACTGCGCCGCAACCAGGACGCGATGCCGGTGCTGATCCTCACGGCGCGCGACGCCTTGCAGGATCGCCTGGGTGGCCTGGACGGTGGCGCCGACGACTACATGGTCAAGCCCTTCGCGCTGGCCGAGTTGGTGTCGCGCGTGCGGGCGCTGGCGCGGCGCAGTTATGGCCTGATCGGTGAAACGCTGGTGATCCGCAACCTGACGCTGCACGAGGCGACGATGCGGGTCATGGTGGATGCCAGGCCGGTCGAGCTGTCGAAGAGCGAGTTCGAGCTGCTGCGCCTGCTGGTCAAGCGCGCCGACCGCGTGCTCACCCGGCGCATGCTCGAGGAACAGGTCCTGCCCGGCGGGCTGGGCAACGAGAGCAACGTGCTGGACGTGCACATCTCCAACCTGCGCCGCAAGATCGGCAGCGGTTTCATCCGCACGGTGCGCGGCGTGGGCTTCGTGGTCGACCGCGTGGTAGCCGAGGGCGCGCCGTGACCACGTGGCGCCGCCTCAAGGCCCTGGTCGGCGGCTCGCTGGTGAGGCGCCTCGTGCTGGCGCAGGTGATCACGACGCTGCTGCTGTGGCTCGCCGCGGTCGCCTACCTGGTGCACGACACGGCGCGCTACGACGAGATCTTCGAGGAGCGCGTGATCGCGCCGCGAGCCGACATGATCCTCGCCGTGGTCGATTCGCTGGCGGCGCAGCCCGAGCGCCTGGCCGATGCGCTGGCCAAGATCGATCGGATGCAGCGCAACGAGCACCAGGCCGAGGATGCGCCGGCGCTGCGCATCGCGATGAATGTCTGGCAGGGCGACCGGCTGCTGCTGGCCACGCCCGGCGAGCCCGGGGTGGTGCACACCGCCTTGCGGCGCCAGCTCGAGCGCATCGAGGTCGCCGGCAAGACCTGGCGCACCTACACGCAGGAGTCTGCGAACTCGGACGCACGCGTCACGCTGATGCGCTCCGGCCATCCGCTGTCGATCATCTTCGCGCTCGAATCGCGCGGCATCCTGGTGCTGCCGCTGCTGATCAGCCTGCCCTTCCTGGTCATCCCGGCCTGGCTGTCGGTGCGCGTGGCACTGCGGCCTTGGCGCCGCTTCTCGGCCGAGATCGAATCACGCGGTCCGTCGGACCTGACGCCGCTGCAGTTCGGCTCCAGCTACCGCGAACTGCGCCCGGTGTCGCAGGCGGTGAACGCGTTGCTCGAGCGAATGCGCAACAGCCTCGCGCGCGAGCGCAGCTTCATCGCCGACGCCGCGCACGAACTGCGCACGCCGCTGGCGGCGATGCGCGTCAACGTCGAGGCGCTGCAGGGCCACCGCGCCGATGCGCGCGACCGGGAACTGCTGGCCGGCCTGGTGCGCAGCGGCGAGCGCGCGAGCCGCCTGGTGGTGCAGTTGCTCGGCCTGATGCGCAGCGATGCCGATCGGCCGGGCCACGCGACGGAGCGCATCGACCTCGGCGCGCTGGCCCAGGACCGGCTCGCCGACCTCGCGGCCCTGGCCGCCGCACGCCGTGTCGAGCTCGAGCTTCAGGCCGACACCCGCTGCCTGGTGCAGGGCGAGCGCGAGGGTCTGACGTCGCTGATCGACAACCTGGTCGAGAACGCGATCAAGTACTCGCCGCCGGACTCGCGCGTCGTGGTTCGCGTGGCACACGATGCCGCGCACACCTCGCTGGTGGTCGAAGACAGCGGCGACGGCATTCCCGAGGTCTGGCGCGAACGGGTCTTCGACCGCTTCTTCCGGGCGCCGGATCAGGCGCAGCCCGGCAGCGGCCTCGGGCTGGCGATCGTCAAGGCAGTCGCCGACCGGCACCACGCGCACGTCGACCTGTCCGCCGGCGAGGGCGGGCGCGGCCTCAGGGCCACGGTCCGGTTCCCGCTGCCGCGGGACTAGCCCGCGGCACGAGCGCGGTCGCCCGTCAGCGCCCCGGCCGCAGCACCGCCTGCTCGTAGCGCGGGTACAGGTGCACGACGTTGCGCGTGTACTCGGTGGCGAAGGCCGCCCAGGCGCGGAACTCGGCCGGCACCTCGGCACGCAGCACCTCGTTCAGGTCCTCGCCCTGCGCGGCGCTGCGCCGCAGCTGCGCGTCGAGCCAGCGCAGGTAGCGCTGCGTCTGCTCCACGGCGCTCGTGTCGGCGCGCACCGGCCCATGGCTGGGCACCAGCTGCAACGGCGCCGGCAGCGACAAGGCCGCCAGGCTGGCGAGCCAGGCGTCGAGCTGCGCATGCGGGGTGGTCGGCACGCGCTGCGCGAACACCAGCCCGCCGGCGAACACGACGCCACTCGTTTTGTCGACCAGCACCAGGTCGCTCGCGGTGTGGCCGCGGTACTCGAGCAGTTCGAACTCGCGCGTGCCCAGGCGCAGCGTGCCGGGCCCGACCGGCGTGTCGGGCAGCAAGGCCTCGGTGCCCTTCATCCAGTCGCCGCACAGGCGGTAGAGGTTGTCCTCGTAGGCCTTCGCCTCGCGCGCCATGCCGCTGCGCGTGAGCTCCGTCGCCAGGCGCGGCACGTCGGCGAAGGCCTGGTTGCCGAGGAAGTAGTCCGGGTGCAGGTTCAGGTGCAGCACCCGCGTCACCGGCTCGGGGGTGGTCTTCGCGATCAATGCACGCAGTTGTTCGCCGTAGCGCCTCGACGGCCCGGTGTTGATCACCAGCACGCCCGCGCCGGTGGCGATGAAGCCGGTGTTGATGATGTTGCAGCCGTTGGCCGGGCTGAAGTCGGCGTTGGCACCCTCGACCACCCAGACCCCGGGAGCGAGCGCGCGGGCAGCGAGCTGGTAGTCCAGCGTCGCCGGGTCCGCGGCGCCGGCAGCACGCCAGGCCAGCGCGAGCAGCAGCAGCAGGCGCTTCATTCGAGGCGCGCGTCGATGCGGTTGCCGTTGTTGTCGCTGCCGGTCAGCTGCAGCGGCCCGACGCGGCCGGGGAAGTCGAAGCTGAACACCGGGTTCTCGCTGACCGGCTCGAAGGTGGCCAGCCGCAGCAGCTCGGTGCCCGTCGCATCGCGCAGCGCCAGCTGCCGGACGTAGAACGCCGGCACGCCGCCGACCAGCCCGGTGTCCATCGGGTGCATCACGCGCAGGCGCAGCCGCGCGCCGGCCACGCCCGGCGCGGGGCTGGCGGCGAACACCTTGCCGCTGACCTGGCCGAGCGTCGTCGCCCAGCTGCCGTCGCGCCGGCTCGCGCCGGAGACGGTGCAGCCGCCGCCCGCGGAATCGACCAGCGTGCCGCCGACATGCCACACGCCGTCCTTCGTGCGCGCTGCGGCGCGCACCGGGCTGGCCTGCTCGAGCTTGAAGCGGAAGCTGATCGCCGGCAGCGCGGCCAGCGGCGTGAGCTCGAGCACCTTGCGGATCGGGTTGCGGTCGACGAACACCACGAGCGACTGCACCTCCGGCAGGCCGGCCGCCGAGACGCCGATCGGCACGTTCATCGGGTCCTCGGCGAAACCGGGGCCGCGCACCTGCACGCGCTCATCGAAGACGACCGGCGCATCGCCGAAGAACTCGCGCCGCAGGCCGGGCCATTGCAACGAGCCGAACGGGTCACCGCCGCTGTCCTGCGCGCGGGCGAGCGCAGGCGTGGCGGCGAGCAGCAGCAAGGTGCGGCGACGGTCGATCATGGCGGCGCATGCTGCCGGCGGGCGCGGCAACGCTCCAGCGGGGAAGAACCCGCAGCCTTGCTCCAGGATGGATCAGCGGCGTGGGCTCAGCGCGCGGGCACGCCGCACACGCCCGAGCCCTCGGCGACGGCCGAGCCTTCCTTCTTCTGCAGCAGGCCGACGCCGTTCTTCACCGCCACGATCTCCGCCACGATGGACACGGCGATCTCGGCGGGCGTGCGGCTGCCCAGGTCCAGCCCCACCGGGCCGTGCAGGCGGCCGATCTCGGCCGGGCTGAGGTCGAACAGCGCCAGGCGCTCCTTGCGCTTGGCGGTGTTGCCGCGCGAGCCGAGCGCGCCGACGTAGAAGGCGGGGGACTTGAGCGCCTCGAGCAGCGCCATGTCGTCCAGCTTGGGGTCGTGAGTCACCGCGATCACCGCGCTGTGCGGATCGAGCTGGAGCTCCACCACCAGGTCGTCGGGCATCGCCTTGCTGAACGTGGTGTTTGGGATGTCCCAGGTCAGGTGGTATTCCTCGCGCGGATCGCAGCAGATCACCTCGAAGTCGAGCATCAGTGCCATCTGCGCGACGGCGCGCGAGAGCTGCCCGGCACCGATGATCACGAGGCGCCAGCGCGGGCCGAACAGCGCCCGCAGCGTGCGGCCGTCGAAGACGAAGGCCTCGCCGCGCGCGGCCGGCTCGACGCTCACCGCACCGGAGTCGAGGTCGAGCCGGCGTGCCACCAGTTCGTGGCGCGCGGTGCGCTGCAGGATCTCGTCGACCCAGGCGGTGTCTTCGAGCGGCTCCTGCACCAGGCGCAGGTTGCCGCCGCAGGGCAGGCCGAAACGCGCGGCCTCCTCCTTGGTGACGCCGTAGGTGATCAGCGAGGGCCGACCGACACGTTCGCCGTGGCGCACGCGGTCGATCAGGTCGTCTTCCACGCAGCCGCCGGAGACCGAGCCCACCACCAGGCCGTCACCGCGCATCGCCAGCAGCGCGCCGGGCGGGCGCGGCGCCGAGCCCCAGGTCTCGATCACCGTCACCAGCCACACCGGGTGGCCCTGGGCGCGCCAGTCGCGCGCCTGCTGCAGCACCTGGAGATCGAGACTGTCCATGGCCGGACTCCTATCGCGTGAGATACCAGAGGGCCGCCAGCACGATCGCCGCGCCGACCGCCCACCAGATCCAATTCTGGCCCGCGGCCGGTGCCGCTGCTGCTGTCGGGGCTTCCGCCTCGGCCGGCTTGAGCGCGGCCTCGAAGGCAGTGAAGAAGTCCTCGGCGATCTTGGCCGCGGCGGCGTCGATCAGGCGCGAGCCGACCTGCGCCATCTTGCCGCCCACCTGCGCCTTGGCGACATAGCTGAGCTTCGTGCCGCTGCCTTCGGCGGCCAGCGCCACGTCGGCCGAGCCCTTGCCGAAGCCGGCCACCCCGCCCTGGCCATCGAACTGGATCGTGTAGCTCGTCGGCGGCTTGACGTCGAGCAGCTTGAGGTTGCCCTTGAACTTCGCGCTCACCGGGCCGACCTTGACGGCCACCAGCGCGGTGAAGGCATCGTCGCCGCTGCGCTCGAGCGATTCGCAGCCGGCGATGCAGCCCTTCAGCACCGCGGGGTCGTTCAGCGCGGCCCAGGTCTTCTCGACCGGGGCGGGAATGAGTCGTTCGCCTTTGAGTTCCATGAGTCGGTGGGTCAGTGAAGCAGGGTCGCCGGCGGCACCGCGGGCCGGCGCAGCGCGGCGCCGAGGTCGGCCAGGCTGCGCAGGTTGTGCACCGGCAGGAACCGGTCGACATGCGCGAGCAGCGCGCGGATGCCGGCGGCGCGCGGCTGGAAGCCCTCGAAGCGCAGCAGCGGGTTGAGCCAGACGAGCTGGTGCGCGCTGCGCTGCAGCTGCGCGGCGGCGCGTTCGAGCGCCCCGCCCTCGTCGCGCTCGAGGCCATCGGTGACCAGCAGCACCGCGGCGTTGCCGCCGAGCACGCGGCGCGCCCAGCGGCGGTTGAACTCGTCCAGGCTGGCCGCGATGCGCGTGCCGCCCTTCCAGTCGTGCACCTGGGCGTCGGCGAGCTTCAGGGCCTGGTCGGGGTCGCGCTCGCGCAGGCAGCGCGTGATGTTGGTCAGCCGCGTGCCGAAGGTGAAGGTGTGCACCTTCAAGTGCCGGCGCGTCAGCCCGTGCACGTAGTGCAGGAAGAGGCGCGAGTAGCGGTCCATCGAGCCGGAGATGTCCAGCAGCACCACGAGCGGCGGCAGCTCGCGGCGCGGGCGCGTGAAGGCGAGTGCCGGCGCATCGGGTTGGCGCACCATCTGCGCGAGGCTGCGGCGCAGGTCGGGCGCACCGCGCGCACTGCCCTCGTGGCGGCGCCGGCGCACCGGCAGCACCGGCAGCGGCGCACGTTCGGCCAGCTGCTTGGCGAGTTCGTACTCCGCCGTGCTCATGCTCTCGAAATCGGCCTGCTGCAACCGCTCGCGCTCGGAGAAACTGAACTCGGTCTCGAAGCGGATCTCGTCCTGCTGTGCCGCATCGGCGGGCGGAGGCGGCGCGGGCGCACGCGGCGCGGCCAGCGCCTCGGCCAGGCGGTTCGGGCGCGGCGACTGCACCGTCTCGCGCCGGCCCTGCACCTTGGGCAGCAGCAAGTACATCATCTGCTCGAGCAGCTTCGGGTCGCGCCAGAAGGCCTCGAAGGCGGCGTCGAAGATCGCCTGCTGCTCGTGGCGGTCGAGCATCACGGCCGAGAGCGCGGCGTGCACATCGGCCTTGCGCTCGACGCCGACGGCCTCCACCGCGGCGATCGCCGTCAGCACGCGGTCAGGTCCCACAGACAAGCCCGCGTCACGCAGGATGCGCGAGAAGTGCACGAGGTTGTCCGCGAGCACGGCTCAGCCCAGCAGCGCCTTGGCGCGCAGCTCGTCGAGGATCTTGGCCGTGTCGCCGCCGCCCACGCGCGTGATGTCGTCCTGGTACTTCAGCAGCACGCCCAGCGTGTGGCTCACCGTCGCCGGGTCGAGCTGCATCGTGTTCAGCGCGACGAGCGCGTTGACCCAGTCGATCGTCTCGGCCACACCCGGGGCCTTGAACAGGTCGAGCGAACGCATGCGCTGCACGAACTCCACCACCTGGCGATAGAGCCGCTCGGAGGCACCCGGCGCCTTGCGGCGCACGATGTCGAGCTCGCGCTCGACGTCCGGGAACTCCACCCAGTGGTACAGGCAGCGCCGCTTCAATGCGTCGTGGATCTCGCGCGTGCGGTTGCTGGTGATGATGGTCACCGGCGGCGCCTCGGCGCGCACCACGCCGAGCTCGGGAATGGTGATCTGGTTCTCCGCCAGCACCTCGAGCAGGAAGGCGTCGAAGGGTTCGTCGGCACGGTCGAGCTCGTCGATCAGCAGCACGGGCGATCGAGGCTGCGTCAGCGCCTGCAGCAGCGGGCGCTCGATCAGCATCGAGCGCGAGTAGAGCTCGTGCGCCAGGCGTTCGCGACCGGCCGCATCGCTCACCGCATGCGCCGCCTCGGCCAGGCGGATCTCGACCATCTGGCGCGCCACGTTCCACTCGTAGGCGGTCTGCGCCACGTCCAGGCCCTCGTAGCACTGCAGCCGGATCAGCCGCGTGGCCAGGCCCTCGGCCAGGGTCTTGGCGAGTTCGGTCTTGCCGACGCCCGGCTCGCCTTCGAGGAACAGCGGGCGGCGCAGCTTCAGGCTGAGGAACAGGGCGGTCGCGAGCCGGCGGTCGCAGATGTAGTCGTGCTGCGCGAGCAGCGCGATCACCGCATCGACCGAGTCGGGCAGCACGAGCGGTGGGGCCGTCATGGCAGGGCTTTCACTTCCAGGGCTTGCAGTTGACGCACCCAGCGCCCCGGCCGGCTCTCGCCGGTGGAGACCAGTTGCAGCGGGCCGGCACGCTCCGGCAGCGGCGAGCCGTCGGCGTTCGCCCACAGCACCAGCAGCGGCGGATGGCCGAAATGCGGGTCGACCTCGGCGAGGCCGAACACCGCACGATAGCCGTCCGCGGCGCGGGCGATCAGCGCGTTGCCGACGACCTGCCCGCCGCCGAGGTTGGCCGACAGGTCCAGCCCGGCCTCGCGCAGCAGCGTGGTGGCCGAGACACCCGCGATGGTGAACGGCGCCCCGTCACGCAGCCGCACGCTGGCGCTCTCGCGCGGGAGCTTCTCGAGTTCGCTGCGGGTGAAGTGGCGTGTGCGGCCGTCGGCCAGCGTGACGGCCAGCGTCGGCTCGCCACCTTGCGCGAGCGCCGCGCTCGCCCCGAGGGCCAGGGCAGCGAACAGCCAGGACCGGCGCCGCCACACGCGCGTCGATCCCGGCTGGCGGTCAGCGCGCCAGCGCCGCGACCACCGCGCGCGAGGCCATCACGCTGATCATCGCGGCGCGGTAGGCGGCCGAGGCGTGCAGGTCGGCGTTCAGGCCGTCGGCGCTCACCTTCACCGCCTTGGCGGCCTCGGGCGTGAAGCTCTTCGCGAGCGCCGCCTCGATCGGCTGACAGCGGAACACGCTGCCGGCCGCGCCGGTCACCGCCACGCGCACGCCGCCCGCCGTCTGCGCGACGAACACGCCGACCAGCGCAAAGCGCGAGGCCGGCTGCTTGTACTTGATGTAGGCGGCGCGCTGCGGCACCGGGAAGCTGACCGCGGTGATCAGCTCGCCCGGCTTGAGCGCCGTCTCGTACAGGCCGGTGAAGAAGCCGTCGCCCGGGATCTGGCGCTGGTTGGTGATGACGGTGGCGCCCAGACCGAGCACGGCCGCCGGATAACACGCGGCCGGGTCGGCGTTGGCGATCGAGCCGCCGATGGTGCCCATGTTGCGCACGGCCGGGTCGCCGATGCCGCCGGTGAGTTCGGCCAGCGCGGGCAGCGCCTTGCGGACCTCGGCCGAGTTGGCGACCGCGGCGTGCGTGGTCATGGCGCCGATCGTGACCTTGCCGGGCTCGACCGTGATGCCCTTGAGCTCGGCGATGCCGCCGAGATCGACGAGCCGCTCGCTGGAGGACAGGCGCAGCTTCATCGCCTGCACCAGGCTCTGGCCGCCGGCGAGATAACGCGTCTCGCCCTGGAAGGCCGCGGCCGCCGCGGCAGTGCTGGCGGGACGCTGGTAGTCGAAGGTGTACATCGTCTCGTCTCCTTCAGATCTTGTTCGCGGCACGCCAGACGCGCTCGGGCGTGGCCGGCATGGCCATGTCCTTGACGCCCAGCGCATCGGTCAGCGCATTGATGAACGCGGCCGGCGAGCCGATCGCGCCGGCCTCGCCGCAGCCCTTCACGCCCAGCGGATTGTGGGTGCAGGGCGTCACGGTGTGGTCGACCGTGAAGTTCGGCAGGTCGTCGGCGCGCGGCATCGTGTAGTCCATGTACGAACCGGTCAGCAACTGGCCGGACTCCGGATCGTACACACAGCCTTCGAGCATCGCCTGGCCCAGGCCTTGGGCGAGCCCGCCGTGCACCTGGCCCTCGACGATCAGCGGGTTGACGAGGTTGCCGAAGTCGTCCACCGCGGTGAACTTCTCCACCGTCGTGCGGCCGGTCTCGGGGTCGACCTCGACCTCGCAGACGTAGGAGCCCGAGGGGTAGGTGAAGTTGGTCGGGTCGTAGAACGCGTTTTCGTTCAGGCCGGGCTCGAGCTTGTCGAGCGGGTAGTTGTGCGGCACGTAGGCCGTCAGCGCGATCTGGCCGAACGGCACTTTCTTGTCCGTGCCCTTGACCTTGAACTCGCCCCCCTCGAACTCGATGTCGGTGTCGGACGCTTCCAGCAGGTGCGCCGCGATCTTCTTGCCCTTGGCGATGATCTTGTCGACCGCCTTGACGATCGCGGTGCCGCCCACGCTCAGCGAGCGGCTGCCGTAGGTGCCCATGCCGAAGGGCACGCGGCCGGTGTCGCCGTGCACGATCTCGACGTTCTCGACCGGGATGCCGAGCCTGCCCGCCACCACCTGCGCGAAGGTGGTCTCGTGGCCCTGGCCGTGGCTGTGCGAGCCGGTGAAGACGGTCACCGTGCCGGTCGGGTGCACCCGCACCTCGCCCGCCTCGAACAGGCCGGCGCGCGCACCGAGCGCCCCGGCGATGTTCGACGGCGCCAGGCCGCAGGCCTCGATGTAGCAGCTGTAGCCCAGGCCACGCAGCTTGCCCTTGGCGGCCGAGGCCGCCTTGCGCGCCGGGTAACCGGCCACGTCGGCGAGCTTGATCGCCTTGTCCAGGTGCGCGGCGTAGTTGCCGATGTCGTAGGTCAGGCCCACCGGCGTGGCGTACGGGAACTCGGTGATGAAGTTCTGGCGGCGCAGCGCGGCCGGGTCCTTGCCGAGGTCACGCGCGGCCTGCTCGACGATGCGCTCGACCACGTAGGTGGCCTCGGGCCGGCCGGCGCCGCGGTAGGCATCCACCGGCGCGGTGTTGGTGAACACCGCCTTCACCTCGGCGTAGATTGCCGGCGTCCTGTACTGGCCGGCGAGCAGGGTCGCGTACAGGATGGTCGGCACGCTCGACGCAAAGGTCGACAGGTAGGCCCCCAGGTTGGCTATCGTCTTGACGCGCAGCGCGAGGAAGTTGCCCTGCGCGTCCATCGCCAGTTCGGCCTTCGTGTGGTGGTCGCGGCCGTGCGCATCGGTCAGGAAGGATTCGCTGCGCTCGGCGGTCCACTTGATCGGACGTCCCACGCGCTTGCTGGCCCACACCAGCGCCGTCTCCTCCGCGTACAGGAAGATCTTCGAACCGAAGCCGCCACCGACGTCCGGCGCGATCACGCGCAGGCGCGATTCGGGGATGCCCAGCACGAAGGCCGCCATCAGCAGCCGCTCGACGTGCGGGTTCTGGTTCGCGACATAGAGCGTGTAGCTGTCGTCGTGGCGCGTGTACTGCGCGTTGGCGGCGCGCGGCTCCATCGCGTTGGGAATCAGCCGGTTGTTGACGAACTCCAGCGTCGTCACCTTCGCGGCCTGCTTGAACGCGGCGTCCACCGCGTCCTTGTTGCCGTGGCCCCAGTCGTAGCAGACGTTGTTCGGCACGTCATCGTGCACCGCGCTGCCGGCACCGTCGGCCTTGGTGATGTCGACGACGGCGGGCAGTTCCTCGTAGTCGACCACGATCAGCTCGGCCGCGTCCTTGGCCTGCGTCTGCGTCTCGGCGACGACGAGCGCCACCTGGTCGCCGACGTGGCGCACCTTGCCGACCGCCAGCACCGGGTGCGGCGGCTCCTTCATCGGCGAACCGTCCTTGCTGTGGATCAGCCAGCCGCAGGGCAGGCCGCCGATCTTGCTGGCGGCGATGTCCTCGCCGGTGAAGACGGCCAGCACGCCGGGCGCTGCCTTGGCGGCCGTGACGTCGATCGACTTGATGCGCGCGTGCGCATGCGGCGAGCGCAGGAAGACGCCGTAGGTCTGGCCCGGCAGCACCACGTCGTCGGTGTACTGGCCGGCGCCGGTGAGGAAACGCTCGTCCTCGCGGCGCACCAGCGGCTTGCCGATCGGGGAGTTGGACATGTCGGTCATCGTGTCCTCCTCAGGCGGCGGCCTTGACCGAGCCGCTCTGGCAGAGCTTCACGGCGCGGACGATGTTGTGGTAGCCGGTGCAGCGGCAGAGGTTACCTTCCAGCCCCTCCCGGATCTCGGCTTCGCTGGCCTGCGGCTTGTCCTTCAGGATCTGCACCGAGGCCATCACCATGCCCGGGGTGCAGAAGCCGCACTGCAGGCCATGGCATTCGCGGAAGGCGGCCTGCATCGGATGGAGTGTTCCATCCTGGCTCAGTCCCTCGATGGTCGTGATGCGGGCGCCCTGCGCCTGCACCGCGAGCATCGAGCAGGCCTTGACCGCGCGGCCGTCGAGGTGGACGGTGCAGGCGCCGCACTGCGCGGTGTCGCAACCCTGGTGGGTACCGGTCAGGCGCAGCTGCTCGCGGATGAACTGCACGAGCAGCATGCGCGGGTCGACGGAGGCCGCGACGGCCTGCCCGTTGACCGTCATCGAGACGGAAACGCTCACGGAAGTCTCCTGGTTGGTCGTCCACCGCAACGACGGTGCGGTGTCGTGGCCGATTCTTGGAAGGCCTTCCGCGGCTGCAAAGCGGCGACGTTCCCTTATGACATGGCGTGCATAGGGCGCTGTTCACCCCAGCAGCAGGCGGATCGCCTGCGGCAAGGTGGCCGCCTCGGGCAGCCAGTGCGCCAGCAGCAGCCCGGTGCCCACGGTGGCGGCCAGCACGATCAGCAGCGGCACGATGCTGCGCCGCGTCGCATGCCCGAGCCAGCCCTCGCGTCGCGCCTTGTAGGCCAGCGCGCCGCCGGCCGAAGCGATCGCGATCTCCACCGCCACGCCCAGCAGCACCTCGACGCCGAACAGGCCGAACACCGCCACGCCGAAGGCCGCCGCCATCAGCATGGCCACGCCGACCAGCAGCGCGAGCGGCACCATCACGATCGCGCCCTCGTCGGCGCTGCCGCCCACCTCGACTGCCGCGCCGAGCACCTTGCTGGCACCCTGGCCGCCGAGTTCGGCCAGTGCCGAGCCGGTGTCGCCGCCGGCATCGAAGCTGCCGCCGGCGCCGCCGCCGCCGAAATCACCGCCACCGCCCGAGCCGAATCCTGGCGCGTCGGGCGCGCTGCCGCCCGACCCGCCGGGTACGTCGAGGCTGCCGAGGTCGCCCCCGTCGGCCCCGTGGCGCGAGAGCAGCCAGCGCCGATCGCGCAGGTCGGCGCGCACCTGGCGCTCGAAACGGTATGCCGCGCTCGCGCGGCCGCGCCATCGGCTCATGCTCATCCTCCCCGAGTCTGCGAGCGTACCGGAGCCGCCCTGCGAGAATCGCTGCGCCCGCGCATGCATCCCAACGTCCCCCAGTCGCCCCGCCCGCGCCGCGTCTTCATGCTCGGCGCCACCGGCACGATCGGCCGCGCCACCGTGCAGGCGCTGCGCGCACGCGGGCACGAGGTGGTGTGCCTGGTGCGCGCGCGCGCCGGGCTCGCGGCGCTGCTGCCGGGCGCCACGCTGCGCACCGGGGAAGTCACGGATCCGGCCTCGATCGCACGCGACGGCCTCGCCGGCGAGCGTTTCGACGTGCTCGTCTCCTGCCTGGCCTCGCGCACCGGCGTGCCGGCCGAGGCCTGGGCCATCGACCACCGCGCCCACGTGCACGCGCTGGAAGCGGCGCGCCGCGCCGGCGTCGCTCAGGTGGTGCTGCTGTCGGCGCTGTGCGTGCAGAAGCCGCGGCTCGCCTTCCAGCATGCCAAGCTGGCGTTCGAGCAGGTGCTGGTCGAGTCCGGGCTGGACTACTCGATCGTGCGCCCGACCGCGTTCTTCAAGTCGCTGTCGGGTCAGATCGAGCGCGTGAAGCGGGGCAAGCCCTTCCTGGTGTTCGGCGACGGCACGCTGACCGCCTGCAAGCCGATCGCCGATGCCGACCTGGCCGAGTACCTGGCCGGCTGCCTGGACGACCCGGCGCGCTCGCGCCGCATCCTGCCGATCGGCGGGCCGGGCGCGGCGATCACGCCGCGTGGCCAGGCCGAACTGCTGTTCGGCCTGCTTGGCCGCGAACCGCGCATCCGCTCGATCAGCCCGCGGCTGCTCGATGCGATCGCCGGCGGGCTCGGACTGGCCTCACGCCTCGTCCCGGCGCTGGCGGCCAAGGCCGAGCTGGCGCGCATCGGCCGCTACTACGCCACCGAGTCGATGCTGGTGTGGGACGCCGCCGCGGGCCGCTACGACGCGGACGCGACGCCCTCCTTCGGCACCCGCACGCTGGCCGCGCACTACGCCGCGCTGCTGCGCGGCGAGGCCGTCGACGAGCGCGGCGAGCACGCGGTGTTCTGAGCCCGCGGCTCAGGGGCAGACGCGGTCCGGCGCGCGCACGCCCGCCACCGCGGCGCGCGCGTCCAGCAGCGGCAGCAGGCCGTCGCAGGATTCCGCGGTGGCGCGGCGCATGCGCTGCACCACCTCCTTGGGCTGCAGGGTCGGGGCACGTTCGCGCACCAGCGCCGCGGTGCCGGCCACCAGCGGCGCGGCCATCGAGGTGCCGCTCCAGGTGCCCCACAGCCCGCCCGGCAGCGTGCTGGTGATGCGCTGCCCCGGTGCGGCCAGGCGCACCCAGGAGCCGAAGTTGCTGAACGCGGCGATGCTGCCGTTCGGGCGCGAGGCGCCCACCGAGATCAGGCCGTACACGCCCTCGGCGGCCGGGTACTGGCGCACCCGGCTGGCGTCGTTGCCGGCCGCGGCCACCAGCACCGCGCCGCGGCGCGCGGCACAGCGGCGCTCGTCGTCGGCATAGCCGGGGTCGCTGCGGTCGCCCACCGGGTCGTCGGCCACGGCCGGCTGGCAGGCGGCGATGCGGGCGATCGCGTCCAGCACGTCGGTGCGCGCGAGCGTGCCCAGGCTCATGTTGATGACGTCGGCACCGTCGTCGGTGTCGGGGTTGCCGTCGGGGTCGGCGGCCCACAGCAGCGCCTCGGCCAGCACCCAGCTGTTGCCCACGCCGTCGGGGTCGAGCACACGCGCCGGCATGATGCGGGCGTTCGGCGCCACCAGCGCGATCAGGCCCGCCACGTGCGTGCCGTGGCCCCAGGCCGCGCCGTTGGGCACCACGGGCTCGCTCGCGTTGCGGTCGCCGTCGACGAAGTCACGCCCGGGCAGCATGCGGCCGGTGAGCGCCGGGTGGCGCCCGTCGACCCCGGTGTCGAGCACCGCCACGCGCACCCCGCGGCCGGTGGCCAGGCGCTGGGCGGCCGACAGGTGCAGCGCCGCCGGGGCCCATTGCGCCGCGTAGGCGTCGGGCTGGCCGATCGCCCAGGCCATGTTCTTGCGGGCCTCGGGGCTGGCCTGCCGGCTGTTGGTCTCGGCCAGCATCACCGACGGCTCGAGCCGCAGCGCGGCCAGCACGTCCTGCGGCCGCGCACTGCCGGTCACCGTGAGCCGGAAGATCGGCCGCGCGCCGAAGCGGCTCGCCAGCGCCAGCGGGTACTTCGCCAGCAGCGGCTGCAGGTCGATGCCGCGGCGCAGCTTGACCAGCAGTTCGCTGTCGATCCGGTCCGGGCCGGACGCGGCCATGGCGGGCCCCGCCACGGCGGCCGCGGCCACCGCCAACAGGGCCGCCACCAGGCGGTGGATCGGGCGCAGGAGGCGTGTCGGGTTCATGCCGGTCTCCTCGAACATGGGGGCATTCTAGTACAAATGTGCTTTACGCACATTTTATTGAGTAGCCGGTCGATCCTCACCAGGCGCCCCAGAGCGAAAACGCGGCCCAGTGGGCCGGGTGGGGATGAGCCGCGCGGGTGGCCGCCTGGGCCGTGCGCAGCGCCGCCGCGGCACTCGCGCCGCTCGCCAGCGCGGCATGGAAGGCCGCCATGAAGCCGCGCGTCACGGCGTCGTCGACCGGCCAGCCGGCGGCCAGCACACGCGCGGCGCCGGCCACGAAGAAGGCGCGCACCAGCCCGACCACCTCGTCGCCGCGCGCCCCGTCGACCCGCCCGGTGTCGCAGGCGCTGAGCACGACGGTCGCGCCCGGGCGCAGCGGCAGTTCCTCGGCCTCGTTGGCGGTCAGCGAGGCATCGGCCAGGTCGAGCCGGGCGAAGCGCGGGTTGTCGGCGCGGTACTGGGCGTGGCAGGCGAGGTGCACCAGGTCGGCCGCCGGCGCCTCGTCGCGCAGGCGCGCCAGGCTGGCCTCGGCGCCGCTCCAGGCACGCGCCTGCGCATGGACCCGCGCCACCGCCTCGGCCTCGGCGCCGGCATGCGGCAGGCGGGTGGACTCGCCCAGCGCGATCACCGCCTGCATCGGCCGCAGCGGCTGGCGCAGCGCCTGCAGGGCTGCCTGCACGCTGGGCGCGAGCGCGAGGTCGAGCGTCGCGCCGAGCGGCGCGTCGCGCGGGCCGAGCGCGGCGAAGGGAACGCCGGCGAGCGCGCCATGCGGCACGACGATGACCCGGCCGCAGCCGGCCAGCGCCATCTGCAGCGGCTGCCACACCAGCCGGTGCAGCGCCTCGAGCCGGCGCAGCGCGCGTTCGACCAGGGCGTCCAGGTGGCGCTGCAGCGTGCCGGCCCCGCTGCCGAGCGTGGCGAGCTGGAACTGCGCCGCCTCGGCCGCCTCCTGCACCGCGGCCGCGCCGGCGAGCCGACGCACCAGCCGGACCACGCCGTCGCGCAGCACGCAGGCGAACAGCTCGTCGTCCAGCACGCCGAAGGCGACGATGGCCGCGCCCGGCGGCAACGCGGCGGTGTCGAGCCCCGCCGGACGCTCGGCGGCGTCCGGCCCCGCTGCGGCCAGCACGCGCTGGCGGCGCAGGCGCTCGCCGAGCTCGGCCTCGGCGCGCAGGATCTCGCCGGTCGGCTCGCCCTCGCCGGCGCCCTGGCGCTGCGCGCGCCGGTACAGCCAGTTCAGGTGCTGGCGCAGGCGCAGCACCTCGGCGTCGGGCGCCAGGCCGGGCTCGCGACGGCGTTCGTCGAGGGCGCGGGCGCGCCAGCGGTCCAGGTGCTGCAGCACCGCCTCGGGCGGCTCGCCGGCGAGCGCCAGGCGCAGCCGGTCCTCCCACGGGCGCAGGTGCTCGGCGCGCAGCGCCTGGCGGAACTCGTCGCCCGGCAGCGTGGCGTGCACGCCGTCGACCGCGGCGATCGCCGCGTCGAGCAGCCGGCGCGCGGCGTCGGAGTCGCCACGC
>QJOU01000044.1 GCA_003265685.1 Piscinibacter caeni
GCCGCGGCACCGGCCCCCGCCGCGCTGCGGGTGGAGGCCCCCGAGCCGCCGCCCTGGGTCGACGCGCCGGACGAGCTGGCCGCGGCCGACGAGCCTCCCGCCGTTGCCGCGCCGCTGGCCGTGCCCACACCGCTCGCGCCGCCGACGCTCAACGCCACGCCGCTGGGCGACCGCTGGAACGCGCTGGTGCGCCGCATGGTCGAGGCCAACACGATCGGCGCCCTGGTGCGCGAGCTGGCGCTGCAGGCGCAGTGTGTCGGCGTCGAGCAGTCGGTGTGGACGCTGCGCGTCGAGCGCGAGACGCTGCGCAGCACCGCCAACGTCGACAAGCTGCAGGAGGCACTCGGTGCCGCGCTCGGCGCGCCGGTTCGGCTGGTGGTGCAGGCCGGCGCGGTGGACGATTCGCCGGCGCGCCGCGAGGCCGCCGATCGTGCGCGCCGCCAGGCCGAGGCCGAGCAGATCATCCACGACGACCCGCTGGTGCGTGCGCTGCTCGCCCAGTACAAGACCGCCCGCATCGTGCCGGGCTCGGTCAAGCCCCATTGAAGACCCAGGAGCACCCGCGATGATGAAGAACCAACTGGCCGGCCTGATGAAGCAGGCCCAGGCGATGCAGGACAACCTGAAGAAGGCGCAGGAGGAACTCGCGCTGATCGAGGTCGAGGGCCAGTCCGGCGCCGGGCTGGTGAAGGTCACGATGACCTGCAAGCACGACGTCAAGCGCGTGCAGATCGACCCCAGCCTGCTGGCCGACGACAAGGACATGCTCGAGGACCTGGTGGCCGCCGCCTTCAACGACGGCGTGCGCCGCGCCGAGCAGGTCAGCCAGGAGAAGATGGGCAAGCTGACGGCGGGGATGCCCATGCCGCCGGGGATGAAGTTCCCCTTCTGAGTCCCGCCGCGTGACCGAGCCGACCCTTGCGGCGCTGATCGAGGCGCTGCGCCGCCAGCCGGGCATCGGCCAGAAGTCGGCCCAGCGCATCGCCTACCACCTGCTGCAGCACGACCGCACCGGCATGCAGCAGCTGGCGCGGGCGCTGGAGGCTGCCGCGACGCAGGTGCGCCATTGCGAGCGCTGCCACACCTTCAGCGAGGCGCCGCTGTGCGACATCTGCCGCGACGCGACGCGCGACGCGCGCCTGCTCTGCGTGGTCGAGACGCCGGCCGACCAGGGCGCGCTCGAGCGCACCGGCAGCTACCGCGGGCTGTACTTCGTGCTGCTCGGACGCATCAGCCCGCTGGACGGTGTGGGCGCGCGCGAGATCGGCGCGGCCGAACTGCTGGAGCGCGCCGCCGACGGCGTGACCGAGGAGGTGATCCTCGCTACCAGCTTCACGGCCGAGGGCGAGGCCACGGCCCATGTGCTGGCCGAGGCGCTGAAGGCGCGCGGGCTGAAGGTCACGCGCATCGCGCGCGGCGTGCCGATTGGCAGCGAGCTGGAGTACGT
Source organism: Piscinibacter caeni (assembly GCA_003265685.1). Classification (GTDB taxonomy): domain Bacteria; phylum Pseudomonadota; class Gammaproteobacteria; order Burkholderiales; family Burkholderiaceae_C; genus Piscinibacter; species Piscinibacter caeni. The sequence continues at coordinate 1,448 of QJOU01000044.1, forward strand.
CGACCTCGGCACCATCGCCCACGCGCTGGTGGACCGGCACTGAACGACCGCAGAGGTCAGCGCGCCGAGGCGGCCACCCGCGTGTTGCTGCCGCGTGCCGTGCGCTTGACGCTCGCGGACTTGCGCGCCGCCGGCCGGCCAGCGGCGACCTTCTTGGCCGGCGTCGCGGCGACCCAGACCACCACCGTCTCCCCCGCCCGGAACCGGCTGCCGACGGAAACGTCGTTCCACTGCGCCACCTGCGCCGGGGCGACCCGGTAGCGCCGCGCGACGCTGGCGACGCTGTCGCGCTTGCCGGCCTTCAGCACCAGCCGGCGCTTCGCCGGCTCGGCCGGTGCGAGCGCGATCTGCGCGTGCTCGGCCAGGTGCTCGGGCACGTCGGCATGGCGCTGCTCGGAGCGCGGCACCAGCAGTGCCGACCCGGCACGCACCAGCATGCGCGGCGGGATGCGGTTGACCTCGCGCAGCGTCGCCTCGTCCATGCCGACCAGCTTGGCCGCCGCGGCGGTGCTGAGCGTCTTGGGCGCGACCCAGGCCGTCCAGCTCGCCAGCGGGCCGCGGTGCTGCGGCAGGCGGCGCACGAAGGTGTTGGCGTTGTCGTAGGGCAGCAGCACCTGCGGCGTGCCGGCGGCCAGGATCACCGGCTTGTTCATCTGCGGGTTCAGCGCCTTGAACTCGTCCAGCGGCAGCTCGGCCAGCGAAGCGGCCAGCGCGACGTCGATGTCCCGCTCGATCGGCACGGCCAGGAAGTAGGGGTGGTTGGCCAGCGCCGGCAGCTCGAGGCCGTAGTCGCCCGGCCTGAGCACGATGTTCTTGACGGCCTGCAGCTTGGGCACGTAGTTGCGCGTCTCGGCCGGCATGCGCAGGCTGTCGTAGTCGGTCGGCAGGCCGGCGCGGCGGTTGCGCTCGACGGCGCGGCCGACGTTGCCCTCGCCCCAGTTATAGGCCGCCAGCGCGAGCTGCCAGTCGTCGAACATGCCGTGCAGCTTCTGCAGGTAGTCGAGCGCGGCGCGGGTGGAGGCCAGCACGTCGCGCCGGTCGTCGCGGAACATGTTCTGGCGCAGCTCGAAGCTGCGCCCGGTGCCGGGCATGAACTGCCACATGCCCGAGGCGCGCGCCGAGGACATCGCCTGCGGGTTGAAGGCGCTCTCGATGAAGGGCAGCAGCGCCAGGTCGGCTGGCATGCCGCGCTTGTCGAGTTCCTCGACGATGTGGAACAGGTAGCGCCCGCCGCGCTCGGTCATGCGCTGCACGTAGTCGGGTCGGTCGGCGTACCAGCGCTCCCACTGGCGCACCAGCTCGTTGTCGAGCGTCGGGATGCGCAGCCCGCCGCGCACGCGCTCCCACAGGTCGATGCGGGCGCTGCGGTCGTCGAGGTCGAGCGGCACTTCCGGGCGCAGCGGGTCGACGGCCGCCGGGGCCTTGACGGCCTCGGGGGCCGGGGCGGGTGGTTCGGCGGGCAGGGCCGGCGTTGCGGGCAGGTCGAGCCCCGGGGCGGGGGCTGCCTCGGGGACGGTGGGCTCGGCCGGCGTGGGACCCGTCATCGGCGCCGTCGCGCAGCCTGCCAGGAACATCACCAGCGCGGCCAGGCATGCCCGGGCAGGGACGACGGTCGGTCGGGTCATCGGAAATCGTTCTTCCACTGGCGCAGCGCCGCGAACACGTCGCTGCCGCCGCGGCTCGGCGCACCCTGCGCGAGGGCGGCCGCCACGACGGCCGGCTCGTCGCAGCGCAGGAACGGGTTGACGGCACGCTCGCGTGCGATGGTCGAGGGCAGCGTGGGGCGCTGCTGGGCACGCTCGGCCTCGCACCAGGCGGTGTAGCGCGCCAGCGCCTCGTTGCCGGGCTCCACGGCATGCGCGAAGCGCAGGTTGGACAAGGTGTACTCGTGGGCGCAGCAGACCCGCGTGTCGCCCGGGAGCGCGGCCAGGCGCGCGAGCGACGCGTGCATCTGCGGCGGCGTGCCCTCGAACAGGCGGCCGCAGCCGCCGGAGAACAGCGTGTCGCCGCAGAACAGCAGCGGCGCGGGCTCGCCGCCCTGGTGGAAGTAGGCGATGTGGCCCGCGGTGTGGCCGGGCACCTCGATCACCTCGAAGCGCAGGCCGAGCACCTCGACCACGTCGCCGTCGTCGAGCGGCTCGTACGGTGCCGGGATGTCTTCGCGCCGCGGGCCGTGCACCTTGCCGCGCAGCCGCGGCCGCAGGGCATCGACGCCGCCGACATGATCGCCGTGGTGGTGGGTCACTAGAATGCCCGCCAGAGTCAGGCGGTGTGCATCCAGCGCGGCTTCGACAGGCCCCGCTTCGCCTGGATCCACGACCACGGCGCGGTCACCGTCGTGCAGCATCCAGATGTAGTTGTCGGCGAAGGCAGGCAGGGCGATCAGGTTCATGGCGGATAACCCGCGGATTATAGGTTTGACCCGCTGGCTGCAGAGCCCGGCGGGGCGCTACCTGCTCGAGTGGGAACAGCAGCACCTGGACAGCGCGGTGGCCGACCTGTTCGGCTTCCACGCCGTGCAGCTCGGCCTGCCCGAGCTCGATGCGCTGCGCGCCAACCGCATGCCGCACCGCTGGGTGGCCGACCAGGCCGGCGCGCCCGCGGCCGTCACCGATGTCGATGCGGCGCTGCCGCGCGCCGCGCTGGCGCTGCGTGCCGACTACGACGCGCTGCCATTCGACAGCGCCAGCCTCGACCTGGTCGTGCTGCCGCACACGCTGGAGCTGGCACACGACCCGCACCAGACGCTGCGCGAGGTCGAGCGGGTGCTGGTGCCAGAGGGCCGCGTCGTGGTCGTCGGCTTCAACCCGGCCAGCCTGTGGGGCCTGCGCCAGCGCATCGGGCGCATCCGGCGCGGCCTGGGGCTGGCGCGGCGCCAGGGCCTGTTCCTGCCCGATGCGGGCGAGTTCCTGGCCTACCGGCGGCTGCGCGACTGGCTGCGCCTGCTCAGCTTCGAGGTCGAGGCGGGGCGCTTCGGCTGCTACCGGCTGCCGGTGGCCTCGGAGCGCTGGCTGCAGCGCAGTGCGTGGATGGATCAGTCCGGCGAGCGCTGGTGGCCGGTGTTCGGCGCGGCGTATTTCGTCACCGCGGTCAAGCGCGTGCGCGGCATGCGGCTGGTGGGTCTGGCGCGCGAGCCGGCGCGGCGCGTCAAGGCCGGTGCCGTGATCGCCACGCAGAGGCAGCGACGCACCGAGGAGGAACCCGTTTGAGAACGAGGGCAAGCGCATGAGCGGTGCGACGATCGCCCGCCCGCAGGTCGAGATCTGGACCGACGGCGCCTGCAAGGGCAACCCCGGGCCGGGCGGCTGGGGTGTCTGGCTGCGCAGCGGCACACACGAGAAGGAACTGTTCGGCGGCGAGAAGCTGACGACCAACAACCGCATGGAACTCACCGCGGTGATCGAGGCTCTTTCCTCGCTCAAGCGCACCTGCGAGGTCACGGTGCATACCGACAGCGAATACGTCCGCAAGGGCATCACCGAATGGATCCACGGCTGGGAACGGCGCGGCTGGAAGACGGCCGACGGCAAGCCCGTCAAGAACGCCGAGCTCTGGCGGCGCCTGGACGCGCTGCGCAAGCTGCACCACGTGCAGTGGCGCTGGGTCAAGGGCCATGCGGGCGACGTCGGCAACGAGCGGGCCGACGCGCTGGCCAACCGCGGCGCCGCGTCGGTGACGGCCTGACGAAACCCCGCGCTGCGCCGGGTGGGCCGGCACGCTACATTGCGCTGCGACACGAAGGACAGCTGACTTGAAGACCCTGCACACCGTCGTGGCCGTGCTCGGCATCGGCGTGGCCGGCACGCTCGCCTGGTGGTGGCAGCAACGCGCGCCGGCCGGCGGCACCCCTGTGCTGGCGGCCAGCGCCGCCATGCCTGCGGCGCAGCCCGCCGCGGCCGCGCCGGTGGAGATCGGCCGCGTCGAGCTGGCGCGCATCGAGGACGACGCCCAGGCCGTCGGCTCGCTGCGTGCGCGCCAGAGCGTGATGCTGCGGCCCGAGGTCAGCGGCCGCATCGCGAAGTTCGGCTTCGACAACGGCGCTCGCGTGCGGCGCGGCCAGCTGCTGGTGCAGCTCGACGACACGCTGCAGCGCGCCCAGTTGCAGCAGGCGCAGGCGCAGGCCTCGATCGCGCGCACCACGCTCGAGCGCAACCGCGAGCTGCTGGCGCAGAACTTCGTCAGCGCGAGCGCGGTCGACCAGAGCGCCGCGGCGCTGGAGGTCGCGCAGGCCCAGGTCGCGCTCGCGCAGGCGCAGCTGGCGCGCATGCGCATCGAGGCGCCGTTCGACGGCGTGGCCGGCATCCGCACGGTCGACCTGGGCGACTACGTGAAGGACGGCACCGACCTGGTCGGCGTCGAGGACCGCTCGGCGATGTGGGTCGACTTCCGCCTCGCCGAGCGCTACCTCGCGCGGCTCAAGCCGGGGCAGGGCGTGGAGGTGCAGATCGACGCGCTGCCGGGCCGCGGCTTCAAGGGCACGGTGGAGGCGGTGGACGCCCTGCTCGATGCCAACGGACGCTCGCTGCTGGTGCGCGCGCGCTTGACCGACCCGCAGGGCGAACTGCGCTCGGGCATGTTCGCGCGCGCGCGCACCGTGTTCGCGGTGCGCGAGCAGGCCACGCTGGTGCCGGAGGAGGCGCTGGTGCCGCAAGGCGGCAAGCAGTACCTGATCAAGGTGGTGGACGGGCCGAACGGCAAGGTCTCGCAGCGCCTGGAGGCGCGCATCGGCGCGCGCCTGCCGGGCAAGGTGGAGATTCTCGAGGGCCTGAGCGGCGGCGACCAGATCGTCACTGCCGGGCATGCCCGACTGCTGCGCGGCGACGCGTTGCCGCTGCGCGCGGTCGACATCGAGGCCCCGGTGGCACCGAAGCGTCCGGCACGCGCCGCCTCCAGCGCGGCATGAAACTGTCCGAAATCTCGATCCGCCGCCCGGTCTTTGCGACCGTGATGTCGCTGATGCTGATCCTGGTCGGCGCGGTGTCCTTCCAGCTGCTGCAGTTGCGCGAGTACCCGCGCATCGACGAGCCGGTGGTCAACGTGACGACGCGCCTGACCGGCGCCTCCTCGGAGGTGATCGAGTCGCAGGTCACCAAGCCGCTGGAGGACTCGATCGCCGGCATCGAGGGCGTGGACATCATCACCTCGGTGTCGCGCGCGGAGCAGAGCCAGATCACGGTGCGCTTCAAGCTCAGCAAGAGCCCGGAGGACGCGGCGGCCGACGTGCGCGACCGCGTCTCGCGCGTGCGTGCGCGGCTGCCCGACGCGATCGACGAGCCGGTGATCGCCAAGGTCGAGGCCGACGCGACGCCGACCATCTGGCTCGCGTTCCAGAGCGACACGCTGTCGCCGCTGGAGATCACCGACGTGATCAACCGGATCGTCAAGCCGCGCCTGCAGACCGTGCCCGGCGTGGCCGACGTGCAGATCAACGGCGACCGCAAGTTCTCGATGCGCATCTGGCTCGACCCGGACAAGCTGGCCGCCTACCGCCTCACGGTGCAGGACGTCGAGGACGCGCTGCGGCGCCAGAACCTCGAGGTGCCGGCCGGGCGCATCGAGAGCCGGCAGCGCGAGTTCAGCGTCACCGCGCAGACCGACCTGGCCACGCCGGCGCAGTTCGGCCAGATCGCGCTCAAGACCGCGGCCGGCTACACGGTGCGCCTGGCCGAGGTGGCGCGCATCGAGCAGGCCGCGGCCAGCGAGCGCACCAGCGTGCGGCTGAACGGCGTGCCGGCGGTCTCCACCGGCGTGATCCGCCAGGCCACCGCCAATCCGCTCGAGGTGTCGGCCGGGGTGCGCGCGGTGATGCCGCAGATCCAGCAGGAGCTGCCGCCCGGCCTGCGCGTGGCCCAGGCGAACGACAACTCGGTGTTCATCGAGCGTTCGATCCAGTCCGTCTACCGCACCATCGCCGAGGCGGTGGTGCTGGTGGCGCTGGTGGTGTTCGTGTTCCTGCGCCACCTGCGCGCCTCGGTGATCCCGCTGGTCACGATTCCCGTCAGCCTGATCGGCGTGTTCTCGCTGATGGCGCTGTCCGGCTTCACGATCAACACGCTCACGCTGCTGGCGCTGGTGCTGGCCATCGGCCTGGTGGTGGACGATGCCATCGTGGTGCTGGAGAACATCTTCCGCCACATCGAGGAAGGGCTGAGTCCGTTCCAGGCCGCGCTGCGCGGCGTGCGCGAAGTCGGCTTCGCGGTGGTGGCGATGACGCTCACGCTGGCCGCGGTATTCGCGCCGCTGGCCTTCACGCCCGGGCGCACCGGGCGGCTGTTCGTCGAGTTCGCGCTGACGCTGGCCGGCGCGGTGATCGTCTCGGGCTTCGTCGCGCTGACGCTGACGCCGATGATGTGCAGCAAGTTGCTGCGCCACGAGCCGGCGCCCAACCGCTTCGATCGCGGCATGGAGGCCGTGCTGGCCGGGCTCGGGCGCGCCTACGAGGGCGCGCTGCGCTTCCTGCTGGGCCGGCGCTGGATCGTCGGGCTGGTGATGGCGGCCTGTGCCGGCGCGAGCTGGTGGCTGTTCAGCCAGGCCAAGAGCGAGCTGGCGCCGCTGGAGGACCGCGGCGTGATCCTGGCCACCGTCAACGCGCCGGACGGCTCGACGCTCGAGTACACCCAGCGCTACATGCAGGCGATCGAGCGCATCGGCATGGGCTACGAGGAGTTCGACCGGGTGTTCGTGGTGACCGGCAACCCGACGGTCTCGCAGGGCGTCTCGTTCATGCGCACGGTCGACTGGTCGCAGCGCGAGCGCAGCACCCTGGTGCTGGCGCGCGAGCTGCTGCCCCGGTTCGCGACGCTGCCGGGCGTGTCGGCCTTCCCGGTGACGCCGCCCTCGCTCGGCCAGGGCTTCCGCGAGCGCTCGATCAACGTCGTGATCGTCAGTTCCGATTCGTACGAGCGCATGTCCGGCGTGGCGCAGGCCTTTCTGGCCGAGATGGCGAAGAACCCGGGCATCGTGCAGCCCGACAGCGACCTGCGCCTGAACAAGCCCGAGCTGTTCCTGCAGGTCGACCGCGACCGCGCGGCCGATGCCGGCGTCAGCGTCGAGCAGGTGGCGCGCACCGTCGAGACCATGCTGGGCGGGCGCAACGTGACCCGCTACAAGCGCGACGCCGAACAGTACGACGTGATCGTGCAGACCGAGGGCCGCGGCCGCACCACGCCGGAGGACATCGACCGGCTGTTCGTGCGCGGCCGCAACGACGCGATGATCCCGCTCAGCTCGCTGGTGACGGTGCGCGAGTCGGTCAGCCCGCGCGAGCTGAACCACTTCAACCAGCGCCGCTCGGTGACGCTGACAGCCAACCTCGCGCCCGGCTATTCGCTCGGCGAGGCGCTGCAGTTCATGGACGGCACCGCGGCGACGCTGCTGCAGCCGGGTTACGCCCTCGAGCTGAACGGCGTGTCGCGCGAGTTCCGCGCCAGCAGCGGGGCGCTCGGGCTGGTGTTCGTGCTCGCGCTGCTGTTCATCTTCCTGGTGCTCTCGGCGCAGTTCGAGAGCTTCGTCGATCCGTTCGTGATCCTGCTGTCGGTGCCGCTGTCGATGGTCGGCGCGCTGCTGGCGCTGCGCCTGGCGGGCGGCACGCTGAACGTGTACTCGCAGATCGGGCTGATCACGCTGGTCGGCCTGATCACCAAGCACGGCATCCTGATCGTCGAGTTCAGCAACCAGCTGCGCCAGCAGGGCCGCGACGTGATGCAGGCGGCGCAGGAAGCCGCGGCGCTGCGCCTGCGGCCCATCCTGATGACCACCGCGGCGATGGTGCTGGGGGCGCTGCCGCTGGCGCTGGCCAGCGGCGCCGGCGCCGAGAGCCGGCGCCAGATCGGCTGGGTCATCGTCGGCGGCATGTCGCTGGGCACGCTGCTGACGGTGTTCGTCGTGCCGACCGTCTACACGTTGTTCGCGCGCCGCCGCGTGCCGGGCGAGATCACCGAGGCGGCCGAGCCGGCGGTCCCGGCCTCAGCGGCGCACTGATCAGACGCGGGCGCGCATCGCCCTGCGGGCCTGCACGAACTCGAACGCGAAGCTGACCGCCTCGGCGATCGCGCGGTCGTTGTCGCGCCGCTCCTTGTCGGTCAGGTAGAAGGCGAAGTCCACCTCGTGGCGGATGTAGCGCGGTGGCAGGCGGTTCAGCGCCACGCAGGCGATGTCGGCCAGCAGCTCGGGCGTGGCCAGGTGCGCGAAGCGCGGCGCGGCGGCGCGCACCGCCTCGAACACGGCCCGCTCGTGGTGGTTGAAGATCGAATCGAAATCGCCGCTCATGGATGGCCCCAGCCGACAGTTCGTCGGCGGGGTTTCGGCCGCCGGCGGCAAAACTGAAGGCTCAGAGGCGCTCGATCACGCGCATCGAGAGATCGATCGCACGCACATGCTTGGTCAGCGCGCCGATCGAGATGCGGTCCACGCCGGTGGCGGCAATCGCGCGCAGCTGCTCGAGCTGCACCCCGCCGGAGACCTCCAGCTCCGCACGTCCGGCGTTCAGCGCCACCGCCTCGCGCAGGCGCGCCAGGTCGAAGTTGTCCAGCAGCACGCTCGTGGCACCCTCGACCAGGGCCTCGGCGAGCTGCCCGAGCGTCTCCACCTCGATCTGGATCTCCACGCCGGCGTTCAGCGCCCGCGCCTGGCGCAGCACCTCGGCGATGCCGCCGGCCGCGGCGATGTGGTTCTCCTTGATCAGGATGCCGTGCCACAGCGCCAGGCGCTGGTTGCGCCCGCCGCCCACGCGCACCGCGTACTTCTGCGCCTGGCGGAGTCCGGGAATCGTCTTGCGGGTGTCGAGAATGGCGCAGCCGCGCGGATTCGGCGAGGCGCCGGCGATCGCGTCCACGTGCGCCCGCGTCACGGTGGCCGTGCCCGAGAGCAGCTGCAGGAAGTTCAGCGCCGGGCGCTCGGCCGACAGCAGCGCGCGGGCATTCGCCTCGATGCCGCACAGCGCGGCGCCAGCGGCGACCCGTTCGCCGTCGGCGGCGTGCCAGTCGATGCGCGCCGCCGGGTCGAGCGCGTGCAGGCAGCCGTCGAACCAGTCGCGCCCGGCCAGCACCGCATCTTCGCGCACGACCACGCGCGCGCGCACGCGCTGCGCGGCCGGCACGAGCTGGGCGGTCCAGTCGCCGCGGCCGATGTCCTCGGCCAGGGCGTCGCGGATGTTGCGCTCGCGCGCCTGCTCGAGCGTCTCGTTCGTCTCGACCATCAGGCCGCCCCGATGTTCTTCACCACGCCCGGCGTCTGCACGCTGGCCGGGTGCTGCGCCACGAAGTCGAGCATGCGCTCGATGCAGCCGAGCGCCTGCGCGCGTGTCGGCTCGGGCACCACGATCTCGCCCTGGCCGGTCTCCAGGCTGTGCACCACGCCCTGCAGCGCGTTCATCGCCATCCACGGGCAGTGCGTGCAGGCCTTGCAGGTGGCGCTCTCGCCGGCGGTGGGCGCCTCCAGCAGCAGCTTGCCCGGCGCGAGCTGGCGCATGCGGTGCAGGATGCCGCGGTCGGTGGCGACGATGTAGGCAGGCGCGTCGTGCTTCAGCACGGCGTTGAGGATCTGGGTCGTCGAGCCCACCATGTCGGCCTGGTCGACCACGCTCTTGGGCGACTCGGGGTGCGCCAGCACCAGCGCACCCGGGTGCTGCTGCTTCAGCAGGCCGAGTTCCAGGCCCTTGAACTCGTCGTGCACGATGCACTCGCCGTTCCACAGCAGCATGTCGGCGCCGGTCTGCTCGCGGATGTAGCGGCCCAGGTGGCGGTCGGGTGCCCAGAGCACCTTCTGGCCCTGGTCTTTCAGGTGCTTGACGATCGCCAATGCGCAGGAGCTGGTCACCATCCAGTCGGCGCGCGCCTTCACGGCCGCGCTGGTGTTGGCGTAGACGACCACCTGGCGGTCCGGGTGGGCATCGCAGAAGGCGGCGAACTGGTCGGGCGGGCAGCCCAGGTCGAGCGAGCAGGTCGCCTCGAGGTCGGGCATCAGCACGCGCTTGTCGGGCGACAGGATCTTGGCCGTCTCGCCCATGAAGCGCACGCCGGCGACCACCAGCGTCTTCGCGGCATGGTCGCGGCCGAAGCGCGCCATCTCGAGCGAATCGGCCACGCAGCCGCCGGTCTCGAGCGCCAGGTCCTGCAGGTCGCCGTCGACGTAGTAGTGGGCCACCAGCACCGCCCCGTGGCGCTGCAGCAGTTCGGCGGCGCGCGACTTCCATTGCTGCCGCTGCGTGGGCGTGAGCGGCTCGGGCACCTTGGCCCAGGCCTGCGCGGTGCAGCTCGCGCCGGCGCTGTCCTGGCGGGTGTAGTCGAAGAGAACCTGGCTGGTCATCGCACGTTCCGGGCGGGCCCCTCGGCCCGCGGGACAGCGATGTTAGCCCTGCGGCCGCCGCAAGGCCGGCGTGCTACAGCAAGCCCTTGTCGAGTTCCATCAGCTTGTAGCGCGCCAGCGGCAGGTTGGTGCGCTGGCGGTCCAGCAGCACGACCACGAACACCTCCGGATAGCGCGCCAGCACGCGCATCACCTGCTGGCGCTGCGCGGTGCTGGTCATGATCTCCTCGACCGGCCCGCCCAGGCCCATGCCGGCAGCGGCATGCCGGTGGTCGCGCAGCACCTGGGCGCAGGCGGCGCCGACCACGTCCATGTCGACCGGATGGTCCTCGCGCAGTTCGCGCGCCAGCACCAGGCCGGTGGTGGCGTCGACCGCGGCGCAGGCGAGCATGCCTTCGAGCGGCAGCATGTCGGCCAGCGCCTGGCGGGCGCGACCGGGGTCGAGCACGGCCCGGCCGGCGCGCGCCAGCGGCACGGTCGGCTGGGCCGGCCGCGCCTGCGGCGGGGTGGACAGCTCGGCCACCTTGATCAGGTACTCCGGCGCGGCCGGCTTGGGCGCGTGGTCCCAGTCGGGCTGCAGCTTGACCAGGTTCCACACCCCGAGCATCGCGTTCCACACCGACGAGGCGCTGATCAGCGGCTCGTCGATCACGTGCAGGTGCAGCCGCGCCGGCCACTGCACCGCGCTGATCTTGTTGGCCACCCACACCGCATTGGGCGGCAGCATGAAGAGCAGGTTCGGGCAGCGCCAGTTGGGCAGTTCCACCGCGTGCCGCAGGGCCTGCAGCAGCGCGTCGATGGCATGCGGCTGCATCGAGCCGACGATCACCGTCGTCATGTGGCTGCGCTCCATCAGCGCCACCGGGATCTCGGCGTTCTCGGCGCCGGGCGCGCGCACGTCGGCGTGGTAGATGTTGAGCTTGTCCTCGTGGCGGCGGATCAGGCTGGTGCGCTCGATCATCGCCAGCGTGCGCAGCGTGCCCTGCTCGCGCAGGTGCAGCCGCTCGACCGGCTGGCCACCGGCATCCGACAGCGCCTTGATCACCGAGGAGGCCCACACGCCGGTCGGGTCGAGCAGGGTGATCTGGCGCGACGCGGTGCCCAGGTCGGCCCGGGTCGTGGCGAAATGATCGCGGATCGCCGCGGCGGGCGAGCCGCTGACGACCAGGTCCTTCAGGTGGCGGTCCACCATCTGGCCGCGTTCGTTCACCTCGGTGGCCACGCTCTCGAGGATGGCGGTGGCGGCGAAACCGCCGTCGGCCTCGGCGGCCGCCTGCCTGCGCCGCGGGTCTTCGGCCGGGCCGAGTTCGCCGAACAGGGACTTCAACATGCGTGGCTCCTACGGGATCGCCCGGGTGGAAGCCTGCATTCTGTTACGGGGTGCGCCGGCACGGCCAGGGGCAGTTGCAAGCCCTGTCGCAAAACGTCAGCAGGCCCCGCATCCGCGGGTGGGCGCGGACGCTATTCGTCAGGCGAAGGGATCGTCAGGCGAAGAAGTGCGACGGCGGCGCCCCGAGCGTGCGGCGCACCATGGCCGAGAAGGCGCTCGCGCTGGCGTAACCGAGTTCGGCCGCGATGTTTGCCATCGGCAACTTTCTAGCCGAGAGCCCGAGGGCATGGGCCAGCAGCACCTGCTGGCGCCACTGCTGGAAGGTGGTGCCGAGTTCGCTGCGGAACAGGCGCGCCACGGTGCGCGGACTGGCGCCGGCCTGGGCGGCCCACTGCTCCAGCGTCGACCAGCGGGTCGGCTGCTCGAGCACCGCCTCGCAGAGTTGGCGCAGGCGCTTGTCGCGCGGCAGGTCGACGCCCAGCCGCACCGGCGCCGCGCGGCGCAGTTCGTCAAGGATCAGCGCGACGAGGCATTGCTCGCGCTCGCTCGCGGCGCCCGGGCCGGGCGCGGTGTCCAGGTGCACCACCAGCTCGCGCAGCAGCGGCGACACCTCCAGCACGCGGCAGTCCGTCCACAACGCGAACGGCGTCGCGCCGGCGTCAGCGGCGTCCGGGAAACGCGCCGAGCGGTGCACGTAGAGCGTGCGGATCTCGGCATCCTCCACGGCCGCCACGGCATGCTCGACGCCAGGCGGGATCCACAGTGCCCGGGTCGGCGGCACGAGGTAGGTGCTGTGCGCCGCGCTCATGCGGATCACGCCGGTGCTGGAGAAGGCGACCTGGGCCCAGTCGTGGTGGTGCGGCACGATGCGGGCCGAGGCGCTCATGCGGCGCAGCTTGGCGCGCAGCGGGCGCTCGGGCGTGGGCGCATAGGCCTGCGGGTCGGCCGGTGGCAGCAGGGTCGCGCTTGGCATGATCTCGACAGAACTTGGCCCGCTATCGTAACTGCGCCGCGGGCCGGCGTCCTACAGTGCGGTCATGCAATCGTCTCCCGCTTCCCCGGCGCCGCTGCGCGACGACGCCCGCACCATCACCCTGGTCGGCGTCGCCCACGGCACCTCGCACTTCTTCCACATGCTGCTGCCGCCGCTGTTCCCGCTGTTCATCCGGGACTTCGGCCTGAGCTATTCCGAACTCGGCCTGCTGGTCAGCCTGTTCTTCGTGATCTCGGGCATCGGGCAGGCGCTGTCCGGCTTCCTGGTCGATCGTGTCGGTGCGCGGCCGGTGCTGTTCGCGGCGCTGTCGTGTTTCGTGCTCGCCGGGCTGGCCACGGCGCTGGCGGACGGCTACGTCGGCCTGGCGCTGGCGGCGGCGCTGGCGGGGTTGGGCAACTCGCCGTTCCACCCGGTGGACTTCACGATCCTGAACAAGCGCGTCTCGACGGCCCGGCTCGGCCACGCGTTCTCGGTGCACGGCATCTCCGGCAACCTGGGCTGGGCGGCGGCGCCGGTGTTCATGACGGTGGTGACGGCCGCCACCGGCAACTGGCGCTGGGCGGCCGCCGGGGCCGCGCTGTGGGCGCTGCTGGTCCTGGCGCTGATGGTGCTGCAGCGCCAAGCGCTGGACGACCGCGCCGGCGCGGCCTTGCTGCGCGGTTCGGCGGCCGGCTCGGCAAGCGTTGCGGAGCACCCGCTCGCCTTCCTGCGCCTGCCCTCGGTGTGGCTGTGCTTCTCGTTCTTCTTCTGGTCGACCTGTGCGCTATCGGCGGTGCAGAGTTTCGCCGGCCCGGCATTGCAGGCGCTGCACGGCCTGCCGCTGTCGATCACCTCCTTCGTCGTCACCGGCTACATGCTGTGCGGCGCGGCGGGCATGATTGCCGGCGGCTTCCTGGCCGCGCGCAGCGAGCGGCTCGAACGGGTGATCGGCGCGAGCCTGGTCGGCGGCGCGGTGCTGCTGCTGCTGGCCGGCTGGTCGGCGCTGCCGGGCATGCTGGCCGCGGTACTCGCGGCGCTGGCCGGCTTCGGCACCGGCCTGGCCGGGCCCTCGCGCGACATGCTGATCAAGCGCGCCGCGCCCCCTGGGGCCACCGGCCGCGTCTACGGCACGGTGTACTCGGGCCTGGACCTGGGCTTCGCCACGGCCGCGCCAGTGTTCGGCGCGCTGCTCGACCACGGTTCGCCCTCGGGCGTGTTCGTCGGCGCGGCGTTGACGCTGCTGGCGGGTGTGGCCTCGGCCGCGCTGGTGGGCGCACGCGTGGCGCCGCCGCCGGCGACGGCGAAAATGGCGGCATGAGCGCTGGCGCCGCGACGACTTCACCATCCTTTCCTGAGCGCCTCGCCGGCCATGCGCTGGTCGAGGCGCTCGTCGCACAGGGCGTCGATACCGTGTTCGGCGTCCCGGGTGAGAGCTTCCTCGCGGTGCTCGACGGCTTCCACGCCCACCGCGACCGCATCCGCTTCATCGCCTGCCGCCAGGAGGGCGGGGCGACCTTCATGGCCGAGGCGGCCGGCAAGCTGAGCGGCCGCCCGGGCGTGTGCATCGTCACGCGCGGCCCGGGGGCCACCAACGCCAGCATCGGCGTGCACACCGCCTTCCAGGACAGCACGCCGCTGCTGCTGCTGGTGGGCCAGGTGGCTGCCGACCAGCGCGACCGCGAAGCCTTCCAGGAACTCGACTACCGCCAGTTCTTCGGCCCCGGCACGCTGGGCATGGCGAAGTGGGTCGCCGAGGTCGACCAGGCCGATCGGCTGCCCGAGTACGTGGCGCGTGCCTTTCACGTCGCCCTGCAGGGCCGGCCCGGGCCGGTGGTGCTGGCCTTGCCGGAGGACATGCTGACCACGCGCACCACCGCGCCGGTGCTGCCGCGCGTCGAGCCCGCCCAGGCCTGGCCGGCGCCCGGGCCGCTGCGCGAGCTGCGTGCGCTGCTGGTGGCGGCGCAGCGTCCGTTCGTGATCGCCGGCGGCAGCGGCTGGGACGCCGAGGCTGCACGTGCGCTGCAGCGTTTTGCCGAGAACTGGCAGCTGCCGGTGGGCTGCGGCTTCCGCTTCCAGGATTGCTTCGACAACCGGCACCCGCTGTATGCCGGCGACGTGGGCATCGGCATCAACCCGGCACTCGCGCAGCGCATCCGCGCGGCCGACCTGGTGATCGCGCTGGGCGTGCGCCTGGGCGAGATGACGACCGGCGGCTACACCCTGCTGGCGGCGCCGCGCCCGGCGCAGAAGCTCGTGCACCTGCACGCCGGTGCCGAGGAGCTGGGCCGGGTCTACGCGGCCGACCTGTTGCTGCAGGCCTCGGTGGGCAACGCGGCCAAGGCGTTGGAGTCGCTCACCGCGCCGCCGCAGCTGCCCTGGACGGGCTGGACCCGCGCCGCGGCGGACGACTGTGCCGCCAATCGCGTGCCGAACCCGGTCGAGCCGCTGGACCTGGCGCAGGTGATGCTCACGCTGCAGCGCCTGGTGCCCGAGGACACCGTCTACACCAATGGCGCCGGCAACTACAGCGGCTGGCTGCACCGCTACGTGCGCTACCCGGGCCTGCAGCACCATGGCCGCACCCAGCTCGCGCCCACCGCCGGGGCGATGGGCTACGGCGTGCCGGCGGCCATCGCCGCGGCGCTGCTGTACCCGCAGCGCACGGTGGTGAACATCGCCGGCGACGGCGATTTCCTGATGACCGGCCAGGAACTCGCCACCGCCACGGCCCACGGCGCCGGCCGCGGCCCCGGGCGGCTGATCAGCATCGTGGTCGACAACGGCGGCTACGGCACGATCCGCATGCACCAGGAGCGCGAGTACCCCGGCCGCGTCAGCGGCAGCACGCTGGTCAACCCGGACTTTGCGATGCTGGCGCGCGCCTACGGCTGGCACGCGGCCCGCGTCGAGACCACGGCGCAGTTCGAGCCGGCGCTGCGCGAGGCACTCGCGCAGGAGCGCCCGGGCCTGCTGCACCTGAAGCTCGACGCAGAGGTCAGCACCTCGCGCGCCACGCTCTCGGCGATCCGCGCCGCCGCACTCAGGTCCGCGCCTTGAGCGCCGTGCCGCGCAGCATCAGCACCACGCCGACCAGCACCACGCCGGCGGCCAGCCACTCGAAGCGCGTCACCACCTCGCCGAGCACCGCCACGCCCAGCAGCATCGCGATCACCGGGTTGACGAAGGTGTAGCTCGAGGCCAGCCCGGCGCTGGCGTGCGCGAGCAGGTGCATGTAGGCGTTGAACGCGATCAGCGAGCCGAACACCACGAGGTAGCCCCAGGCCGCAGCGGCTTCCGGCTGCGGCGGCCAGGCCGGGCGCTCGCCGGTGACCAGCGCCAGCCCCATCAGCACCACGCCGCCGCACAGCATCTCGCTGGCGAAACCCATTGCGCCGGGGGCGAGCGGGAGGCGCCGCTGGCTCAGCACGCTGCCGAGCGACCAGCTGGCGCAGGCCACCATGATCGCCGCCAGCCCGCCCGGCGAGGCCTGAAAGCCGGCGCCTTGCGTGAGCATCAGCACCCCGGCCAGGCCGACCACGATGCCGGCCAGCTCCAGCCGCCCGGGCACGATGCCCCAGAGCCGGTTCAGCGCCGCGATCATCAGTGGCACGACGGCGATGAAGGCCACCACGAGGCCCGAGCCGACGGTCTGCTCGGCCATCGCCGTGCCACCCATGCCGCCACCGAGCATCAGCGTGCCGACCACCAGCGCGTGGGCCCATTGGCGGCGGCTCGGCCAGGCCGCACCGCGCCAGCGCATCCAGGCCGCCAGCAGCGCCCCGGCGGCGAGGAAGCGCGTGCCCATCTGGAAGAAGGGCGGGAAGCTGAGCAGGGCGAACTTGATCGCGAGGTAGGTCGAGCCCCAGACGACCCAGGTCGCGGCCAGGCAAAGCCACAGCAGGGGCGTGAGGACGGGTGCGGCCGGGCGCGCGGCGGGCAGGGCATGGGTCGTCATGGGGTGAGATCGTATGAAGGCGGCGCGGGGCCATCCATGGGAAAGTGCAGTTCCTGTGGGCACAATGACCACGCATTTCAAGGAGATTCCCGGACATGGCCTTGAACATCGAACTCGACGCCCACGACACCCGCATCCTCGCCGAGCTGCAGGCCGACGCCCGCCTGACGATGGCGGAACTGGGCCGGCGCGTGCACCTGAGCCAGCCCGCCGTCACCGAGCGGGTGCGCAAGCTCGAGGCGGCCGGCGTGATCACCGGCTACCGCGCGACGGTCGACCTGGGCAGGCTCGGCTACGGCATCCGCGCGCTGATCCGCGTCGGACGGGCCGAGTACGCGCGCGTGGTCAAGCTGATCCAGCAGACGCCCGAGTGCGTCAATGCCTACAACGTGACCGGCGAGGACAGCTGGATCCTCGAGATCGCGGTGATCGACGTGGCGCACCTCGACGCGGTGGTCACCAAGTTCTGCATCCTCACCGAAACCGCCACGTCCATCATCCTCAACCCCGCGCGCGAGCACCAGCCCATGCTGCCGCCGCAGCGCGACAGTGTCCGCCCGCCGATCAGGAAGGTGATCAACGCATGAGCACGACCCCCGATTTCTCCACCTGCGACCTGTGCGATGCGCACAAGGGCGACACCGACGGCGCCTTCCGCGTGCTGCCGCCCGTGTTCCACCGCTATGGCGGGCGCGCCCGGTTCTGCGGCCCGGTCGTCACCGTGAAGTGCTTCGAGGACAACACGCCGGTGAAGGCGGCGCTCGAGTCCCCCGGCGGCGGCCGGGTGCTGGTCGTCGACGGCGCCGGCTCGCTGCGCCGCGCGCTGGTCGGCGGCAACATCGCCGCGTCGGCGGCGAAGAACGGCTGGGCCGGCGTGGTGGTCGACGGCGCGGTGCGCGACAAGGCCGAGCTCGCCGCCGCCGATGTCGGACTGAGCGCGCTGGCCCTGGTGCCGCTGCCCACCGAGCGCAAGGCGCCGGGGCAGACCGGCATCGCGGTGCAGGTGCAGGGCGTCTGGGTGCGCCCGGGCGACTGGCTCTATGCGGACGAGGACGGCATCGTGGTGATGCCCGAGGCGGCCGGGCCGTTGTAGTCGTCGCCGGCGACGGGCTGAAGACGCCGCCGGATCTCGGCCACGTCCACCGGCGCCGTCAGGCGCCGAAGAGCAGGTCGGAGGCGACGGTCGAGGGGCAGCCGCTGAGCGTCGCCAGCAGCGTGAGCTCCGAGGCACTCACCAGTGTGTCGGCGCCGGCGGACGTGAACATCAGCAGGGCCGAGCTGCTGCCGTTGTCGACCATGAAGAGGGCGTGTTGCCCGGCGGCATACGCGGCGCTGGCGCTGCCGATCTCCGCCGCCGCCGATGCGGTGGTGATCGAACCGGCGATGTTGCCGGTGACGATCACCAGCTCGGCGCCCGGCGCGAAGCCGCCCGGCCCGGCGACGCGGACCGCGCCCTCGATCGCCGTGTCGCCGTCGCCCACGGGCAGCGTCTTCTGGCTGATGCGCAGCTTGTCGCTGCCGCTGGTGAAGTCGGTGATCGTGTCGCTGCCGACGAGGCTGCGCAGCACGAAGGTGTCGGCACCGGCGCCGCCGGTGAGGCGGTCGCTGCCGTCGCCGCCGTCGAGGAGGTTGCTGCCGGAGCTGCCGGTGAGCGTGTCGGCAAACCGCGAGCCGACCAGGCTCTCGAGGTTGCGCAGCGTGTCGCTGCCGGCGCCGCCCGTGGCCTGCGCCGCCGTGACCGCCAGGCTCACCGTGACGGCGGCGCCAGCCGAGGCATACGAGGCGGTGTCGGCGCCGCCGGCACCATCGAGCATGTCGTTGCCGGCGCCGCCGACGAGCGTGTCGGCGCCCGGGCCGCCCTGCAGGCGGTCGTTGAACGCGGTGCCGACGATGGACACGCGCTCGAAGCCGTCGAAGTCGGTCCAGCGTCCGCCGGCCAAGGCGAAACCCGAGCCGTCGCCGAAGTTCTCGACGGTGGCCGAGTTGCCCGCGCCCGAGAGGTCGATGCGCGCCAGGTCGTTGCCGGCGCCGCCGTCGGCCACCGCGGTCGTCGGTCGCAGGTCGACGACGTCGTCGCCGTCGCCGCCCAGCGCGATGGTCGCGGCGCCCTGCAGCAGGTCGTTGCCGGTGCCGCCGTCGAGCACGTCGAGCGTGTCCGCGGCGTCGCTGCCGCCGGTCAGCGTGTCGTTGCCGCTGCCGCCGGAGACGCGGTCGTTGCCAACGCCGCCCGCGAGCGAGTCGTTGCCGGCGCCGCCGTTCAGCACGTCGTCGCCCGCCCCGCCGAGCAGCGTGTCGTTGCCGCCGGCGCCGGCCAGCGTGTCGTTGCCTTTGCCAACGTCGAAGCGATCGTTGCCAGTGCCGCCGGCGAGGTCCGCATTGGTGATGGGCGGATCCAGGGGGAGGTCTTGGAAGTTGAT
Source organism: Piscinibacter caeni (assembly GCA_003265685.1). Lineage (GTDB taxonomy): Bacteria > Pseudomonadota > Gammaproteobacteria > Burkholderiales > Burkholderiaceae_C > Piscinibacter > Piscinibacter caeni. The sequence goes on from QJOU01000044.1 coordinate 20,428, forward strand.
GGCTTCGATGCCGGTGAAGTCGATCGTCACGCTGCCCCCTGCCACGTTCGGCAGCACGAAGCGGCCGCTGCCGTCGGCCTGCGTCCGCAACGTGATGGTCCCGGGGGACAGGGAGCCCGTCGAAATGGTGTTCCCGTCGATCGTCATCCGATCGCTGCCATCGCCACCGTCGACGCTGTTGCTGGACGCCAGCAACTGCAGTCCGACGCGGATGTCGTCGTTGCCCTCGTCGCCGTGGAACTCGTCGCCGGACAGGCCTTGCAGGCTGTCATTCCCGCTGCCGCCGACGACGACGCAGGCGCCATGGCGCAGCAGCCCGGCGTCGATGCGGTCATTGCCGGCGCCGCCGTTGAAGTACTTCGATTCGTCGCCTTCCATGTAGACGTAGTACAGCGCCGAGAGCGCCCCCAGCGCGTCGTCACCGTCGCCGCCGAGCACCGAGTCGTGGCCCGGGCCGGACTCGATCGTGTCGTTGCCGGCACCGCCCGAGAGCGTGTCGGCGCCGTCGGAGCCCCACAGCGAGTCGTTCCCGGCACCGCCGGTCAGGCGGTCGTTGTCGATGCCGCCGTCCAGCGAATCGTTGCCGGCCTCTCCGAGCAGGATGTTCTGCCCGTTGCCGCCGCGCAGCGAGTCGGCCCCGTCGCCGCCGCGCAGCGTGTCGTTGCCGGCCAGCCCGTCGATCGTGTCGTTGCCGCCGCCGCCGGCGATCGAGTCGTTGCCGTACCAGCCCGACAGCGCCTCGCCGGTGGCGCCGCCCGTCAGCGTGACGGGCGCGGACTGGACGGTGAAGTTGAGCAGGTAGCGGCCGTAGCTCGCCTGCCCATGGGACGAGACCGAGAGGTAGAAGTCGCCCGAGGACTGCGCCTGGTAGGTGAGGAACGGGTCGTAGGTCGCGCTCGAACCGTTGTCGACGGCCAGGCTGTCGTCCTGCTGCGCCACCGTGGCCAGGCCGGCGTCGCGCAGCAGAAGGACGGTGTCGACCGGATCCGTGTTCGCGACGGCGGTGTCGACGTCGAAGGTCACGATGTCGCCGGCGTGCAGCACGATGCGGAAGACGTCGATGTCGCTCGACTGGTAGAGCGAGCCGTACAGCATCACGCTCGGCAGCGTGGCGCTGGGCACGTTCTCGTGCAGTTCGGGGCTGGCCAGGCCCAGGTCGATGAATTCCGCGTAGAGGGCCAGGTTGTTCGGCTCGCCCTTCTCTTGCACGATGCTCATCGAGAACCTCCGTCGCGCGCCGCCGGCGGGCGCTTCAGTGGGGCCATGCTACGGGGCCGGCCCGTCGTCCGGGAACTAGGCCGGCACCGACGGCAGGCCCGCCAGCGCCATCGCCAGTTCCTTCTCGTCGTAGGGCTGGTCGACCAGCTTGCCGGCCATGTAGTTGCTGTAGGCCGACATGTCGAAGTGGCCGTGGCCGCACAGGTTGAAGAGGATCACCTCCGCGCGGCCCTCGCGCTTGCAGCGCAGCGCCTCCTCGATCGCGCCCTTGACCGCGTGGTTCGCCTCGGGCGCCGGCACGATGCCCTCGCTGCGCGCGAACAGCACGCCGGCCTCGAAGCAGGCGTTCTGGTGGTAGGCCACGGCCTCGATCAGGCCGAGCTCCTTCAGGTGCGAGACCAGCGGCGCCATGCCGTGGTAGCGCAGCCCGCCGGCGTGGAAACCGGGCGGCGTGAAGGTGCTGCCCAGCGTGTGCATCTTGGTCAGCGGCGTGAGGTGCGCGGTGTCGCCGAAGTCGTAGGCGTACTTGCCGCGCGTCAGGCTCGGGCAGGCCGCCGGCTCCACGGCGACGATGCGGCGCTTCTTCGCCTTGCCGCCGCCGCGCAGCTGCAGGCCGAGGAAGGGGAAGCTGATGCCGGCGAAGTTCGAGCCGCCGCCGGTGCAGCCGACCACCACGTCCGGGTCGTCGCCGGCCATCTCGAGCTGCGCGATCGCCTCCTGGCCGATGATGGTCTGGTGCATCAGCACGTGGTTCAGCACCGAGCCGAGCGCGTACTTGGTGTCGTCGTGGGTTGCCGCCACCTCCACCGCCTCGGAGATCGCGATGCCGAGCGAGCCCGGATGCTCCGGGTTCTTGGCCAGGATGGCGCGGCCGGCGTTCGTCTCGTTCGACGGGCTGGCCACGCAGCGCGCGCCGTAGGTCTCCATCAGCGCTCGGCGGTAGGGCTTCTGGTCGTACGACACGCGCACCTGGTAGACGGTGACCTGAAGCCCGAACAGCGCGCCGGCGAAGGCCAGCGACGAGCCCCACTGGCCGGCGCCGGTCTCGGTGGCGATCTTGCGGATGCCGGCTTGCTGGTTGTACCAGGCCTGCGGCACCGCCGTGTTCGGCTTGTGCGAGCCGGCCGGCGACACGCCCTCGTACTTGTAGTAGATCCTGGCCGGCGTGCCGAGTGCCTTCTCGAGCCGGTGCGCACGCACCAGCGGGGCCGGACGCCAGAGCCGGAACACCTCGCGCACCGGCTCGGGGATCTCGATCTCGCGCTCGGTGCTGACCTCCTGCGCGATCAGTTCCATCGGGAACAGCGGCGCCAGGTCGTCGGGGCCGACCGGCTGCAGGGTGCCCGGGTGCAGCACCGCCGGCGCAGGCACGGGCAGGTCGGCCTGGATGTTGTACCAGTGGGTCGGCATGCGGCTCTCGTCGAGCAGGTACTTGGTGGGCGTGCTCACGCAGGACTCCTCGTCGTCAGGTTGATGGGCCATGCTAGGCACTGTGGCGTGCGTCACGGCCTCAGGTTTTCCCCCGCCGCGGCGCCGCACGATGCACGCTTGCGCTGGAACAATGTCTCCCATGAATCGCCTTTGGCTGCTCGCCGCCGCGCTGGCCTTGCCGGTGCTGCCGCTGCATGCCCAGGAACCCGGCGAGCGCGCCCAGCGCGCCGCCGACAACCCGTTGCGCATGATCATCGAGGCGGCCAAGATCAAGCCGCGCAAGCAGGGCGAGAAGCCCGAGAAGCCCGAGAAGGCCGTGGCGCGTCCTGCCCCGGCCGCGCCGGTGGCGCCGGCGGTGGTCGCCCGGCCCGTGCTGCCGAGGGAAGAGGCCGCACCGCCCGCGCCGGACGAGGCGGCGTCGGCGGTGCCGTTGACGGTCGTCGAGGCGCCGGCACGCGAGCAGCCGGAATCGACCGTGGTGACGGTCGAGGCCGGCGCGGTCGCGCTGCCGACCATGCCTGCCGAAGCCGGGCCAAGCGCGGAGCCCAACGCCGAGCCGCCGAGCGAGCCGCCGAAGCTGCTCGAGCTGGTGGAGCCGGTGACGCCGCGGGCACTGCTCGGCCAGTTGCGCGGCGAGGTGCGCGCGCTGGTGGCCTTCACGGTCGCGCCCGACGGCACGGTACGCGAGCCGCGCGTGCAGTCCATCAGCCACCCGCTGATGGCCTCGGCCGTGCTGCAGGCAGTGCGCCAGTGGCGCTACCAGGCGATCCCGGAGCCTCGTGCCCACGAGGTCGAGATCGTGCTGCGTCAGGACTGAGGGCGCAACACTTCCAGCGCGCGGTCGAGCCCGCCGGACTGGATCGCGATCATCGCCTTCTCGGCCACCGCCGGCTTCGGGTGGTAGGCGATCGAGAGGCCGGCCACGCCCATCATCGGCAGGTCGTTCGCGCCGTCGCCGACCGCGATCGCCTGGGCCGGCTCGATGCCCATCAGCTCGCACACCTCGAGCACCACGCGGCGCTTCTCGGCGCCGTCGCAGATGTCGCCCCAGGGCCGCTCGAGCAGCGTGCCGGTGAGCCGGCCATGGGCGATGCCGAGCGTGTTGGCACGCGCGAAATCCAGCCCGAGACGGTGCCGCACCCGCTCGCTGAAGAAGGTGAAGCCGCCGGAGACCAGCAGCGTCTTCAGCCCCGCCGCCTGGCAGGCGCGCACCAGCGCCTCGGCGCCCGGGTTGAGCTGCAGGCGGTTCTCGTAGACCCGCTGCAGCGCCGCCTCGGGCGCCCCGGCCAGCAGTGCGACGCGCCGGCGCAGGCTTTCCTTGTAGTCGGCGATCTCGCCGCGCATCGCGGCCTCGGTGATCTCGGCCACCTCGGCCTTGCGGCCGACCTCGGCTGCGATCTCGTCCACGCATTCGATGTTGATCAGCGTGGAATCCATGTCGAAGGCGATCAGCCGGAAGTCCGCGAGCCGCAGCGGCGGGGCGAAGCCGCGAACGAAGAGGCCGGGGGCGTGTTCAGTGCTCGACATGGGGCGGCGATGTTACCCGCCGGCGGGCTTCAGCACCGTGCTCAGCAGGCGCATCTGGTCGCCGAAATCGCTGCCGGCCAGGGTCTTCGCCGTGTCCGCGTCACTGGCCGGGGCGTGGCCCGCCTCGGCGAGGCGCTGGCGCATCACCTCGGGCGTGGTGCGTGCCACCTGGGCCAGCACCGGCACCGGTGCATCCACCAGCGCGCGCATCGCGCCCATGAAGGGCGGGCCGTCGCCCTGGGCCCCCAGCGGCACGAAGCTCGCCGCGAGCAGCAGCGCGGCAACGCCCAGCGCCGTGCGGCCGCGCCAGCCGGCCAGGTGGCGCTTCAGGCCCGGCCAGTTCACCGCGGCATGCCCGGCCACGCCGGCCACCAGCACCCAGCTGAGCCATTCGTGCGCCGTCTTGTTCAGGCCGCTGTCGAGGTGGAAGAACATCAGCACGCCCGTCGCCGCGAGCAGCCCGAAGGCCCCCATCGTGAGTGGCGTGATCCAGTCGCGTTGCAGTCTCATGGGACCCTCCTTCTGTCTATGGCCCCCATGCTGCCGCACGGGCTTGTCGCGCCTGTGCGCGCGATGTTGCGAGACGGTAAACGCGTTTGGTCTGGATCAAGCTTCCGGCGCGGCACGCGCCGACCCGGTGCGCAGCACGCCCGAGACCGCGAAGCTCAGCAGCACCAGCGGCAGCCCGACACCGAAGGACCAGCGGATGCCCGCGTGCTCGGCCACCAGCCCGAGCAGCGGCGGCGCGAGCATGAACGAGACGAACGCGGTCTGCGCCAGCGCGGCCACGTTCACCGCCGCCGGCCGGTCGCGCCGCTGCGCCGCGGCCGACATCGCGAGCGGGAACAGCACGCTGGTGCCCATGCCCATCAGCGCGAAGCCGAGCAATGCCAGCGGCGCGTTCGGTGCGAAGAACACCAGCACGTTGCCGAGCCCGAGCACGCCCAGCAGCACCCGCGCCACCACCGCCGGGCTGTGGCGCTCGACGTGGCGGTCGGCCAGGTAGCGGGTCACCGCCTGCGCGAAGGCGCCGGTGGCCACGGCCAGCGCGCCGAGGTAGGCCGGCGCACCCTGGGCGTCGCGCATGTAGATGGCCGACCAGTCGAAGCCGGCGCCCTCGAGCACCAGGCCCGACAGCGACAAGGCCACCAGCGCCATGATGCCCAGCGTCGGCGCGGCGAAATGGGGCGTCTCGCCGCCGTGGTCGTCGCTGCGCGCCGGTGCGGCCTCGAAGCGGCCGAGCAGCAGCACCGTCATCACGAGCGCCAGCGGCACCATCAGCGCCAGTTGCCACTGCGGGCTCATGCCCAGCCGGGCGCACACCGTGCCCAGCGCGCCGGCGCCGAAGAAGCCGAAGCTCCAGAACGCATGGGCCCGGTTCATGATGCGCCGGCCCTCGCGGTGCTCGACGCGGTCGGCCTCGAGGTTGACCACCACTTCGATCGCGCCGATCAGCAGGCCGGCCGGCAGCAGGATCAGGAACAGCGCCAGCGGCCCCTGCGCGTGCGCCGCGATCGCATACCAGACCGGGATGGCCGGCGGCACCACCAGCAGCATGCGGCGGTGCCCGATGCGCTCGATCAGCCGGCCGCCGAAGCTCAGCGAGACCAGCGTGCCGACCGCCGCGCCGATCAGCCCGAGCCCGAGCTGGCCTTCGCTGACGCCCATCGTGCGCTGCAGTTCGGCCAGGCGCGGGAAGAAGCCGCCGAAGCCGAAGGCGTAGAGGAAGAAGCCGGCGAACACACGCCTGTGCGCGGGCAGCTCGAGCCCGAAGGAGCGGACAAGGTTCATGCGGTGTCGGCCGTGCGCGGCGTGCCCAGCGAGCGCAGCACGTCGCGCACCAGCTGGGCGCGGGCCTGCGGGTCGGGCGTGTCGCGTTCGATGCGCAGCTTGTCGTTGCCGGCCAGCTTGATATGGCGGTTCTTCTGCACCAGCTCGATGATCTTCTGCGCGTCCACCGGCGGGTTGGGGCGGAAGCCGATCACCATCAGCTTCGGCGCGGCATCGACCTTCACGACGCCGTAGGGCCGCGCCAGCACGCGCAGGCGGTGCACGTCGAACAAGGTCTTGCCCTGCGGCGGCAGCTTGCCGAAGCGGTCGGTGATCTCCTCCAGCAGCGTGTCGATCTGCTCGGCCTTCTCGGCGGTGGCCAGGCGCTTGTAGAGCGAGAGCCGGGTGTGCACGTCGCCGCAGTAGGCGTCGGGCAGCAGCGCCGGGGCGTGCAGGTTGATCTCGGTGGCGGCATTCAGCGGCGAGAGCAGGTCGGGCTCGCGACCCGCCTTCAGCGAGCGCACGGCTTCGGCCAGCATGTCGTTGTAGAGCTGGAAGCCGACCTCCATCATGTTGCCGCTCTGGTTCTCGCCCAGCACCTCGCCGGCGCCGCGGATCTCCAGGTCGTGCATTGCGAGGTAGAAGCCCGAGCCCAGCTCCTCCATCTGCTGGATCGCCTCGAGCCGCTGCGCCGCCTGCTTGGTGAGGCCCTCGACATCCGGCACCAGCAGGTAGGCATAGGCCTGGTGGTGCGAGCGGCCGACGCGCCCGCGCAGCTGGTGCAGCTGGGCGAGGCCGAACTTGTCGGCCCGGCTGATCACGATGGTGTTGGCGCTAGGCACGTCGATGCCGGTCTCGATGATGGTCGAGCACAGCAGCAGGTTGAAGCGCTGGGCGACGAAGTCGCGCATCACGCGCTCGAGCTCGCGCTCGGGCATCTGGCCATGCGCGACCGCAATGCGCGCCTCGGGCAGCAGCTCCTGCAGCTTCTCCCGCCGGTGCTGGATCGTCTCGACCTCGTTGTGCAGGAAGTAGACCTGCCCGCCGCGCTTGAGCTCGCGCAGCACCGCCTCGCGGATGGTGCCGCCGCTCTCGTTACGCACGAAGGTCTTGATCGCCAGCCGCCGCTGCGGCGCGGTGGCAATCACGCTGAGATCCCGCAAGCCTTCGAGCGCCATGCCCAGCGTGCGCGGGATCGGCGTGGCGGTCAGCGTCAGCACGTCGACCTCGGCGCGCATCGCCTTGATGGCCTCCTTGTGGCGCACGCCGAAGCGGTGCTCCTCGTCGATCACCAGCAGGCCGAGGCGCTTGAACTTCACGTCGGGCGACAGCAGCTTGTGCGTGCCGACCACGATGTCGATGGTGCCGTCCGCCAGGCCCTCGAGCGCGAGCTTCACCTCCTTGGCGGAGCGGAAGCGCGACAGCTCGGCCACCTTGACCGGCCACTTGCCGAAACGATCGGCGATGGTCTGGTAGTGCTGTTCCGCGAGCAGGGTGGTCGGCGCGAGGATGGCCACCTGCCTGCCGCCCGTCACCGCGACGAAGGCGGCGCGCAGCGCCACCTCGGTCTTGCCGAAGCCGACGTCGCCGCAGACCAGCCGGTCCATCGGCTTGGGGCTGACCAGGTCCTGGATCACGGCATGGATCGCGGCCTGCTGGTCGGGGGTCTCCTCGAAGCCGAAGCTGGCGGCGAAGGCCTCGTAGTCGTGCGGGGTGAAGCGGAACGCATGGCCTTCGCGCGCGGCGCGGCGGGCGTACAGGTTGAGCAGCTCGGCCGCGGTGTCGCGCACCTGCTCGGCGGCCTTGCGGCGCGCCTTCTCCCACTGGCCCGAGCCGAGCCTGTGCAGCGGCGCTTCCTCCGGGCTGACGCCGGTGTAGCGCGCGATCAGGTGCAGTTGCGCGACCGGCACGTAGAGCGTGGCCTTGTCGGCGTACTCGAGGTGCAGGAACTCGCTCGGACCATCGCCCAGGTCGATGGTCATCAGGCCGACGTAGCGGCCGATGCCGTGGTTGACATGCACCACCGGATCGCCCGGCTTGAGCTCGGAGAGATCCTTGATCAGCGCGTTGACGTCGCTGACCTGCTCCTGCTTGCGGCGCCGCCGCGCGGTGGGCGTGCTGGCGAAGAGTTCGGTCTCGGTGACGAACTGGATCGCGCGGGCCTCGGCCGGCTCGTGCCAGAAGAAGCCCTCGGACAGCGGCGCGGCGGTGATCGCGAAATGTTCGTCGCCGGCCTCGAACTCGGCCAGCGTCGCCACGGTCGGCGGCTCGAGCTTGTTGTCGCGCAGCAGTTCGAGCAGGCTCTCGCGCCGGCCCTCGCTCTCGGCCACGATCAGCACGCGGTGCGGCGTGGTGGCCAGGTGTCGCTGCAGGCGCTGCAGGGGTTCGGGCGCGCCGCGCTCGGCGCTGAGGTCGGGCAGCGGTCGCGCCCACGCGACCTCGCCAGAAGTCGCTTCGTGGCCCTTCACCGGCTCGTTGCCGCGCAAGGCGAGCGTCGCGAACGCGCCGGCCAGCGTGAAGAAGTCGTCCTGGCGCAGGAACAGCTCTTCCGGCGGCAGGATCGGGCGCTCCTTGTCGTGCTGCAGGAAGCGGTGCCGCTCGCGCGTGTCGGTCCAGAAGCGGTTCAGCGCCTCGTCCACCGTGCCGTGCAGCGCGAGCATCGTGTCGGCGCCGAGGTACTCGAAGATCGTCGCGGTCTGGTCGAAGAACAGCGGCAGGTAGTACTCGATGCCGGCCGTGGCAATGCCGGTGCCGATGTCCTTGTACAGGCGCACCTTGGTCGGGTCGCCCTCCATCTTCTCGCGCCAGCGGGCGCGGAAGGAGGTGCGCGCCGCCTCGTCCATCGGGAACTCGCGGCCGGGCAGCAGGCGCACCTCGGGCACGGGGTAGAGGCTGCGCTGCGAATCGGGGTCGAAGGTGCGGATCGAGTCGACCTCGTCGCCGAACAGGTCCACGCGGTAGGGCACCGGCGAGCCCATCGGAAACAGGTCGATCAGCCCGCCGCGTACCGCGTACTCACCCGGCGAGACGACCTGGCTGACGTGGCTGTAGCCGGCCAGCGTGAGCTGCGCCTTCAGCGCCGCCTCGTCGAGCCGCTGCTTCTGCTTGAAGTGGAAGGTGGTGCCGGCCAGGAAGCTCGGCGGAGCGAGGCGCACGAGGGCCGTGGCGGCCGGCAGCAGCACCACGTCCACGTCCTTCTGCAGGATGCGCCACAGCGTGGCCAGGCGCTCCGAGATCAGGTCCTGGTGCGGCGAGAAGGTGTCGTAGGGCAGGGTCTCCCAGTCGGGGAAGACGGCCACGCGCAGTTCCGGCGCGAAGAACGCGAGTTCGCCCTCGAGCCGCTGGGTGTCCGCCGGCTCGGCGGTGACGATGGCCAGCCGCCTCTTCTGCGCCGCCTGCGCCTGCGCGAGGCGCGCGAGCAGCAGCGCATCGGCGGAACCGAGCGGGCGGGGCAGGCTGTGGCGCTTGCCGGCGGCGATGACCGGGAGTTGCATCGGGGCGAGAGCAGGCAAAGCAAAACGCCCCGCGAGGCTGGTCCCACGGGGCGGTGCGAGGGGCGAATTATAGAATTCATGCCTCTTTCGCCCCGATGACCGACGCCGAATCCCCCCGCTGTTATGCGCTGCTGCCCTGTGCCGGCGTGGGCAGCCGTTCCGGGGCGGCACAGCCCAAGCAGTACGTGGCCATCGCGGGCCGGCCGATGGTCGCGCACACGCTCGCGGCGCTGGCCGCGGTGTCGCGCCTGGCCGCCACGCTGGTGGTGCTGTCGCCCGACGACGAACGCTTCGAATCGGCCGCTCCCGGCTTCGAAGGCGTGCGCGGCTGGGTCGCGCGCTGCGGCGGTGCCACCCGCGCCGAGACGGTGGCCAACGGCCTCGCGGTGCTGGCCGAACGCGGTGTGCGCGAGCACGACTGGGTGCTGGTGCACGACGCCGCTCGCTGCCTGATCGAGCCGGCCTGGGTGGACCGCCTGATCGATGCCTGCCTGGACGACGAGGTCGGCGGCCTGCTCGCGCTGCCGCTGGCCGACACGCTCAAGCAGGAGGAGGGCGGCCGTGTCGCCGCTACCTTGCCGCGCGCTCACAAGTGGGGCGCGCAGACGCCGCAGATGTTCCGCCTCGGGCTGCTGCGGCGCGCCCTGGCGCATGCTGGCGCGGCGGTCACCGACGAGGCGAGCGCGGTCGAGGCGCTCGGCCTGCGGCCCCGGCTCGTCGAAGGCGACGCCGCCAACCTGAAGATCACCTGGCCCTCGGACTTCCGTCTCGCCGAGGCCCTGAAAGGATCGCGATGACTTCACCGAACCTGCCGAACCTGCGTGTGGGCGAAGGCTGGGACGTGCACGCGCTGGTGCCCGACCGCCCGCTGGTGCTCGGCGGCGTGACCATCCCGCACAGCCACGGGCTGCTCGGCCACTCCGATGCGGACGCGCTGTGCCACGCCATCACCGACGCGCTGTTCGGCGCCGCGGCGATGGGCGACATCGGCCACCACTTCCCGGACACCGACGAACGCTTCCGCGGCGCCGATTCGCTCGCGCTGCTGGCCGAGGCGGGGCGGCGCATCGCGCAGGCCGGGTGGCAGGTGCTCAACATCGACAGCACCATCGTCGCGCAGGCGCCCAAGATGGCGCCGCACCTGCTGGCGATGCGCCAGCGCATCTCCACGGCGCTGGCCATCAAGGCCGAGCAGGTCAACGTGAAGGCCAAGACCGCCGAGAAGCTCGGGCCGGTCGGCCAGGGCGAAGCGATCGAGGCGCGCGCGGTGGCGCTGCTGTTCTCGCGTCGGCCGCCAGCCTGACGCGCCGGGCTCAGCGCCCGAGCGAGGCCACCGTGCCCTGCGGGCCCGAGAGCGCCTGCTTGACCTGCTGCGTGAGCGCATCGGCCAGCACCTCGGGCTGCCCGGCCTCGAGTCCGTCGAGCGCGCGCGCGACGACCTGCGCCGGTGTGCTCTTGGGCACTTCGAGGCCGGCGGTCAGATCGGTGTCGACGAAGCCCATGTGCAGCGCCGTCACCTGCGTGCGCTGGGGCGCGAGTTCATGGCGCAGCGCATTGGTCAGCGACCAGGCGGCCGCCTTGCTCAGCGCATAGCTCGCCAGCGCGCCGCCGTTGACCCAGGACCCGACCGACAGCACGTTCAGCAGCGCGCCGCCGCCCTGGTCGGCCAGCACCGGCGCGAAGGCGCGGCTCAGGCGCAGCATGCCGAACAGGTTGGTCTCGAGGTGCCAGCGCGCGGTCGCCTCCGCGTCGTCGGCGAGAAAACTGCCCAGGCGGGCGACGCCGGCGTTGTTGACCAGCAGCGTCAGGTCGCGCGCCTGCGCGGCCGCGGCGGCCACCTGCTCGGGGCGCGTCACGTCCAGGGCGAGGGGCACGACGCCGGGGAGGTCGAGGCGCGACGGGTCGCGCACGGCGGCGTAGACCTTGCGCGCGCCACGCTCCAGCAGGGCCTGGGCAAAGGCACGGCCGATGCCGCGGTTGGCACCGGTGACGAGGGCGACGGAATCACGGATCTGCATGGGGAACTCCAGTGGAATGTATGACAGGCGTCATATAAAGGGGCGAAGGAAACGACCGATGCGGAGCGCGCCGGTCTCAGCGGGAAGGGGAGGCCGAGTCGAACGACTCGAGCAGCGACTGCCGGGCGGCGGCCAGCGCGGCGCGGCCTTCGGCGTTGTCGCCCAGCGCACGCGCCAGCTGCAGCGCGCCCACCAATGTGGACGCGACGGCGAATGCCTGCGGCTGCAGCGCGGCCGGCAGGGTGCCTCGCACGCTGTCGACGAGGCGGCGCACGCGCTCGCTCGAGGCGGCGCGCACCGGCTCGGGCTGGCGCGGCATGTCGGCGGCCAGTGCCGCCACCGGGCAGCCGGCGTCCAGCGCGGCGAGGTGCTGGTCGGACAGGTAACTCTCCACCAGCGCGCGGAAGCTGCTCAGGCCATGTGCGCTGCAGGCGCGCACCGCCTCGGCGACCACCGCGCCGCTATCGCGCGCGGCGCGCTCGAGCGCCTCGACGATCAAGGCCTCGCGGTTGGCGAAATGGGCGTAGAAGCCGCCGTGGGTCAGCCCGGCCTCGCGCATCACATCGGCCACGCCGACGCCGGCATAACCCTGGCGCCGCAACGCGCGGGCCGCCACCGCGAGGATGCGGTCATGCGTCTCTTCCTTGCGGCTGTTGGGGGTGCGGGCCATGGTGTCGATTGAATGTGACGAGTATCATATTCAAGGACAAGCCGAAGGTCAAGCGGAGCGTGCGGACGCTCAGGGGGCCTTCTTCAGCCGGATGTGGCAGACCAGCCCGCCGTCGTGGGCGTTGGCCACCTCGAAGGTACCGCCCATGCGCTGCACCGCCTTGTCGACGATCGCCAGGCCCAGCCCGGCGCCGGTGGCCGCGGTGCGCGCCGCGTCGCCGCGGAAGAACGGCGTGGTCAGCTGCGAGAGCTTCTTCGGGTCCACGCCGGGGCCGTGGTCGCGCACGCTGACGATCACCCACGGCCCGGTGCGCGCGTAGGTCACGTCCACGTGGGCGATGCCGCTGTTCGTGCTGCGCCCGTAGCGGCGGGCGTTCTCGAACAGGTTCTGCAGCACGCGGCCCAGTTCGGTCTCGTCGGCCATCACCTTGGTGTCGATCGCCACACGCGAGGTGATTCGGATCTGGCTGGTGTCGCGGAACGCCGCCATCTCGCGGTCGACCAGGCCCGACAGGTGCACCGGCGTGAGCTTGACTTCGCCAGGCCGCGCGTAGTCCATGAACTTGTCGATGATGGCGTCGAGCTGGTCGATGTCCTGCGCCATGTTGCGCTTGGCCTCGTCGTCCTGCACGCTCATCTCGGCCTCGAGGCGCAGGCGCGCCAAGGGCGTGCGCAGGTCGTGGCTGATGCCGGCCAGCATCACCGCACGGTCCTCCTCCACCTTGGCGAGCTCGCGCGCCATGCGGTTGAAGCCCATGTTGACCTGGCGGATCTCGCTGGTCAGAGTCGTCTCGTCGAGGTGCGAATCGAACTCGCCCTCGCGGATGCGGCTGGCGGCGAACGAGAGTTCCTGCAGCGGCCGGTTGATGGCCCGCGCGATGGCCGCCGAGCCGAATACCGTGGCCAGCAGCGCGATGCCGCCCCACAGCAGCAGCGTGCTCCAGGAGATCGCGGCCACGCGGGTCGGGTCGGCCTGCAGCCAGTACGGGTCCTTGTCGATCGTGAAGCCGACCCACAGGCCCGGCGCCTTGTTGACCGAGCTGGCCACCAGCGTGTCCGGGCCGAGCTGGGCGCGCAGCTCGGCGGCGATCGCGCGCGAGAAGCGGTCCACCTCGAAGGGCTCCCACTGGTCGCCCGGCTCGCGCGGCGCGAGGCGCACCGACTCCTGCTTGGACATGCTCTTGATCAGCGCCACCCGGTTGATCGTGTCGCTCGCGTTCAGCGCGGTGCGCGCGAGGTTCACCAGGCCGGCGATCTGCTGCGCCGCCTGCACCGCGCGCGGCTCGAACTCGAGGGCGCGGAAGGTCTGCGTCCACGCCAGCACGCCGCCGGCCAGCAGCAGCGCCAGCAGGAAGAAGGTGCGCCAGAACAGGCTCAGGGCGACGGTGTTGCGGGCCATTCAGCAGGGCAGGGCCGGGGAGACGAAAAAACGGCCCCGGGGTCGGGGCCGCGGTCGGTCTGTCGATGCTGCCTCAGGACGTGCCGTCCGGCACGAACACATACCCTACCCCCCACACGGTCTGGATGTAGCGCGGCTGGGCGGGATCGGGTTCGATCATCTTGCGCAGGCGCGAGATCTGCACGTCCAGGCTGCGGTCGAAGGGCTCGAATTCGCGCCCGCGCGCCAGCTGGGCCAGCTTGTCGCGCGAGAGCGGCTGGCGCGGGTGGCGCACCAGCGCCTTGAGCATCGAGAACTCGCCGGTGGTCAGCGCGATCTGCTCGCCGTCCTTGCTGAGGCGGCGCAGCGCCAGGTCGAACTCGAACGGCCCGAAGGTGACCGTCTGCGCCTCCTTGGCCGGCGCGCCCGGGGCCTCCAGCGTGGGCCGGCGGCGCAGCACGGCGTGGATACGCGCCAACAGCTCGCGCGGGTTGAACGGCTTGGGCAGGTAGTCGTCCGCGCCGACCTCGAGGCCGACGATGCGGTCGACGTCCTCGACCTTGGCCGTCAGCATGATGATCGGCGTCACGTCGTTGGCCGCGCGCAGGCGGCGGCAGATCGACAAACCGTCCTCGCCGGGCAGCATCAGGTCGAGCACGATCAGGTCGACCGTTTCGCGCGTCAGCACGCGGTTCAGCGCCTTGGCGTCCTCGGCGAGCAGGACCTCGAAGCCTTCCTGCGTGAGGTAGCGGCGCAGCAGGTCGCGGATGCGGGCGTCGTCGTCGACCACCACGATGCGGTCGGGACGCTGATTGGGATTGGTTGCCATGGCGACCTCCGAACTTGTAACAACGGGGATTCTGCGCAGGTTTGCCGGGCATTCCGGGGTGCCTGACCACCTGTTACAAACTTTGCCCCGGGGCTGCCGCGGGCGGTTTCACCCCGGTCAAGCGCGCGTCACGTATAAGCCCGCATCGCATTGTCAGATCGGAGAAACCGAGCCATGAAGAAGTCCCTGCTGCGTTCATCGCTGCTGCTGGCGGCTGTCGCCGGGCCGGCCTTTGCCCAGGCCGACACGCCGCCGCCGCAGGGCGTGGTGGCGCTGTCCGCGAGCGCCAGTGTCGAGGTGACGAAGGACTTGCTCAATGTCACGTTCTCGACGACACGGGAAGGGGCCGATGCGGCCACCGTGCAGTCGCAGCTGAAGCAGGCGCTGGACGCGGCACTCGCCGAGGCGAAGAAGGTCGCCAAGCCGGGCCAGCTCGAGGTGCAGACGGGCAACTTCTCGCTTTACCCGCGCTACTCGCCCAAGGGAGGCATCAACGGCTGGCAGGGCAACGCCGAGCTGATCGTCGAGGGGCGCGACATGCCGGCCATCGGCGCGCTCACCGGCCGGATCACCACGCTCACGATCGCGCGGGTCGGCTACGGCCTGTCGCGCGAACTGCGCGAGAAGGTCGAGGGCGACGTCGCCGCCCAGGCGATCGCGCGCTTCCGCGCCAAGGCGGCGGATTACACCAAGCAGTTCGGCTACGGCAGCTACACCGTGCGCGAGGTCAACGTGAACGCCGATTCGCCGATGATGGTGGCCGCGGCGCCGATGCTGCGCGCCAAGGCGATGTCGGCGCCGTCGGACGAATCCTTGCCCGTGGAAGCGGGCAAGGGCACGGTGACCGTGAACGTCAATGGCACCGTGCAGATGAAGTGACGGCCCCACGTCCGATGTGACCATCGGCCGGTCCCCCGAGTGGACGCGGGCCGGCTTGGGAGCGGCCCGGCGCTCGGCCCGCCCGGCTCACTGGGCCGTCCAGCCCCCATCGACGGCCCAGGCCACGCCCTTGATGTTGTCGCCCGCAGCCGAGCACAGGAACACGGCGAGTTCGCCCAGCTGCTGCGGCGTGGTGAACTGCAGCGAGGGCTGCTTCTCGCCCAGCAGCTGGCGCTTGGCTTCCTCGACGGGCAGCTTGCCGGCGGCGGCGCGCGCGTCGATCTGCTTCTGCACCAGCGGCGTCAGCACCCAGCCGGGGCAGATCGCGTTGACCGTGACGCCGGTGGTCGCGGTCTCCAGCGCGGTGGCCTTGGTCAGGCCCACGATGCCGTGCTTGGCCGCCACGTAGGCCGACTTCTGCGCCGAGGCGACCAGTCCGTGCGCCGAGGCGATGTTGATCACGCGGCCCCAGTTCTTCGCCCGCATCGTGGGAATCGCCAGGCGCATGGTGTGGAAGGCCGAGCTGAGGTTGATCGCGATGATCGCGTCCCACTTCTCGACCGGGAAGTCCTCGACGTTGGCCACGTGCTGGATGCCGGCGTTGTTGACCAGGATGTCGACGCCGCCGAACTCGCTCGCCGCGTAGGCCATCATGGCCTCGATCTCGGCGGGCTTGCTCATGTCCGCGCCGTGGTAACCGACGCGGATGCCGTGCGCCTTGCCGGCCGCGGCCACCTGGGCCTTCGGGCCCTCGGCATCACCGAAACCGTTGAGCACGACGTTGGCGCCCTGCGCGGCCAGGCACTCGGCGACGCCGAGGCCGATGCCGCTGGTCGAGCCGGTGACGAGGGCGGTCTTTCCTTTGAGCATGAGCTTCTCCGATGGGTGTTGCTACAGTCGATTATCGAAGAGGAGCCGACTGCGCCATGACCGCCCCCGCCGCCGAACCCCGCCTGGCCCACGTGCAGTGCCTGGACGCCCGCGGCCTGCACCGCATGGCCTACTGGGAATGGGGCGCGCGCGACAACCCGCGCGTGCTGCTGTGCGTGCATGGCCTGGCGCGCCAGGGACGCGACTTCGACGTGCTGGCGCGTGCCCTGAGTGCCGAGTACCGCGTGGTCTGCCCGGACGTGGTCGGGCGCGGCCGGTCCGATTGGCTGGCCGACCCGGCCGGCTACGTGATCCCGACCTACGTGGCCGACATGGTGACGCTGATCGCGCGGCTCGACGTGGCCGAGCTGCACTGGGTCGGCACCTCGATGGGCGGGCTGATCGGCATCGGCCTGGCATCGTTGAAGGGCTCGCCGGTCACCCGGCTCGTGGTCAACGACGTCGGCCCGACGATCCGCGCGGAGGCGTTGCAGCGCATCGGCGGCTACCTCGGCCAGCCGCTGCGCTGGGCCAGCGTCGACGAGGCGACCGACTACCTGGTCGGCATCTCCGCGCCGTTCGGGCCGCACACCCGCGAGCAGTGGCTGGCGCTGTCGCGGCCCATGCTGCGCCCCGACGGCGACGGCTACAGGCTGCACTACGACCCGGCCATCGCCTTGCCCTTCCGTGCCGTCACGCCCGAGATGGCGGCGGCCGGCGAAGCGCTCCTGTGGCAGTCCTGGGACGCGATCGCCTGCCCGACGCTGCTGCTGCGCGGCGCGCAGAGCGACCTGCTGGCGCAAGAGACGGCGATCGCGATGACGCAGCGCGGGCCGCGCGCCCGGCTGCACGAGTTCGAGGGTGTCGGCCATGCGCCGATGTTCCGGCAGCCCGATCAGGTCGAGGTGGTGCGGGAGTTCCTGCTCGGGCCATGAAGACCGCGCTCGCGGACGCCCCGGTCGACGCGGCGCCCATCGTCCAGCTGGCCGACGCGCCGGCGCAGCGCAAGCCGGGCGAGGCGGATGCCGCGCAGGTCGCGCGTGCGCGTGCCTTCGCCGAGCCGCTGCTGGCCGGCCGTGCGCTCGACACCGGCGAGGACGCGCTCGAACATGCCGACGGCGTGGCCGCGATCCTGCAGGCCATCGGCGCCTCGCCCGCGATGCAGGCGGCGGCCTACCTCGTCTACGCCGGCGACTGGCTCACCAAGCCCGAGGAGGTGGTCGAGAAGGCCTTCGGCACGTCCTACGCCAGCCTCGTCACGCACACCCGGCGCCTGGTGCAGATCCAGCGCGCCGCGCGCGAGGCCCAGGTCGGCCAGGCGCAGCGCGCCGAGCAGACCGAGCGAGTGCGCAAGATGCTGCTCGCCTTCTCGCGCGACCTGCGCGTGGTGCTGCTGCGCCTGGCCTCGCGGCTGCAGACGCTGCGCTGGTTCGCGGCCAGCAAGCAGCCCTGCCCGGGGCCGCTGGCGGCCGAGTCGATGCAGGTGTTCGCGCCGCTGGCCAACCGGCTCGGCATCTGGCAGATCAAGTGGGAGATCGAGGACCTGGCGTTCCGCTTCCTCGAGCCGGCGCAGTACCACCAGGTGGCCCGACTGCTGGACGAAAAGCGGGTCGAGCGCGAGCAGCGTGTCGAGGCCTTCCGGCGCCAGCTCGAGGCCGACCTGGCCGCCCATGGCCTGCGCGCCGAGGTGCAGGGCCGGCCCAAGCACCTCTACAGCATCTGGAAGAAGATGCGCGGCAAGGGCCTGGACTTCGCGCGGGTGTTCGACGTGCGCGCGATGCGCGTGATCGTCGCCGACGTGCCGGCCTGCTACGCCGTGCTGGCGCGTGTGCACGAGCTGTACCAAGTGGTGCCGGGCGAGTTCGACGACTACATCGCGCGGCCCAAGCCGAACGGCTACCAGTCGCTGCACACCGTGGTGCTGGACGACGACGGACGCGCGGTCGAGGTGCAGATCCGCACGCGCGCGATGCACGAACATGCCGAGCACGGCGTCGCGGCGCACTGGGCCTACAAGGAGGCGGGCGCCAAGGGCTACGCCGGCGTCAGCGCCGGCAGCGACTTCGATGCCCAGGTGGCCGAGGCGCGCAAGGCGGTGCTGCGCCAGCTGCTCGCCTGGGAGCGCGATTTCGTCGAGCGCGGCGCCGAGCCGGGGGTGTTCGACGACCGCATCTACGTCTTCACGCCGCAGGCCACGGTGGTGGAGCTGCCCGCCGGCGCCACGCCGATCGACTTCGCCTACGCGCTGCACACCGATCTCGGCCACCGCTGCCGCGGCGCCAAGGTCGACGGCGCGATGGTGCCGCTGAATACCCGGCTGCTGAACGGCCAGACCGTCGAGGTCATCGCGATCAAGGAAGGCGGCCCCTCGCTCGACTGGCTCAACGGCGAACTCGGCTACCTGCAGAGCTCGCGTGCCAAGGCCAAGGTGCGGGCCTGGTTCAACGCGCTGGCGCAGCGCGACACCATCGCGCGCGGCCGCGAGGCGGTCGAGAAGCTGCTGCAGCGCGAGGGCCGCACGGCGATGAAGCTGGACGACCTCGCCGCCCAGCTCGGCTTCCGCCATGCCGACGCCTTGTTCGAGGTGGTGGGCAAGGACGAGTACTCGCTGCGCAACATCGAGAGCCTGCTGCGCCCGACCGAGCCGCCGCGCCCGCCGGACGAGGAACTCGTCGCGAAGAAGCCGCGCGGCGAAGGCGGCGGCACGCGCGGCGGCGTGCTGGTGGTGGGCGTGGAGTCGCTGCTGACCAGCCTGGCGCGCTGCTGCCGCCCGGCGCCGCCGGACCCGATCGCCGGCTACGTGACCCGTGGCAAGGGCGTGGCGATCCACCGCGCCGACTGCAGCAACTTCCGCCAGATGGCGCAGCGTTCGGCCGAGCGCGTGATCGCGGTCGAATGGGGCACGCCGCGCGGCGAGCGCACGGCGCTGTACCCGATCGACGTGGCCGTCGAGGCGGCTGACCGCCAGGGCCTGCTGCGCGACATCTCCGAGGTGTTCGCCAAGGAGAAGATGAACGTGATCGGCGTGAAGACGCAGACGCTGAAGGATTCGCGCGGCGGCACCGCGTGGATGACCTTCACGGTCGAGGTCAGCAATGCGGCGCGCCTGGCGCAGGTGCTGGGCCAGGTGGCGCGGGTCCCGGGGGTGCGGGGTGCACGCCGCAAGTGAGGCACGGGATCGCTGCTATACTGCCGGGCTTCCAGGCGCGTAGCTCAGCTGGTTAGAGCACCACCTTGACATGGTGGGGGTCGTTGGTTCGAGTCCAATCGCGCCTACCACATTCGGTAGAGAGACCCGCAGAGTCTTTGCGAGATGTTGGCAGAGGGCCCGGCAGCGATGCCGGGCCCTCTTGCTTTGCGAAGTGCACGGAGCCCGTCGCGATGAACACCCCCGCCCAGCCCGCCGAACCGCGCCTCACCTCGCTCTCGCACGGCGGTGGCTGCGGCTGCAAGATCGCCCCGGGCGTGCTGTCGGAAATCCTGCGCGGCAGCGCCGCGCTGCCGGTGCCCGAGGAACTGCTGGTGGGCATCGAGACCTCGGACGACGCCGCCGTCTACCGGCTCAACGACGAGCAGGCGCTGGTCGCGACGACCGACTTCTTCATGCCCATCGTCGACGACCCGTTCAACTTCGGCCGCATCGCCGCCACCAACGCGATCAGCGACGTCTACGCGATGGGCGGCCGGCCGATCCTCGCGCTGGCGCTGGTGGGCATGCCGATCAACGTGCTGTCCACGCGCACCATCGGCCGCATCCTCGAAGGCGGCGCGTCGGTGTGCCGCGCGGCGGGCATCCCCGTCGCCGGCGGCCACACGATCGATTCCGTCGAGGCGATCTACGGCCTGGTCGCGCTCGGGCTGGTGCATCCGCAGCGCGTCAAGCGCAATGCCGACGCGCGCCCGGGCGACCGGATCGTGCTCGGCAAGCCGCTCGGCGTGGGCGTGATGTCGGCCGCGCTGAAGAAGGAGAAGCTCGACGCCGCCGGCTACGCGCAGATGCTGGCCACGACCACCCAGCTCAACACGCCGGGGCCGGACCTGGCCGCGCTGCCGGGCGTGCACGCGCTGACCGACGTCACCGGCTTCGGCCTGGCCGGACACAGCCTCGAGCTGGCGCGCGGCGCGCGCTGCGAACTGCGCATCGACTGGCGCGCCGTGCCGCAGCTGCCGGGCGTGCACAGCCTGGCGATGCAGGGCTTCGTCACCGGGGCCTCGGGGCGCAACTGGGCCGGCTATGGCCACGAGGTCCGGCTGCCCGATGACTTCGCGCCGGAGGACAAGGCGCTGCTGACCGACCCGCAGACCAGCGGCGGCCTGCTCGTGTCCTGCGCACCCGACGCGGTCGATGCGGTGCTCGCGATCTTCCGCCGCCACGGCTTCGAGCAGGCCGCGGTGATCGGCGAAGTCGCAGCGGCCGACGCACCCCGCCTCGTGGTGCGCTGAGCGGCGGGGGGAAACCCCGCCAGGGTGCTCAGGCGGGGCTCACTAGAATGCCCGCTGGCCGGCCGAATGCCGGCCGCAAGGAGTCTTCTGAATGGTTGCTTCCCGTCGTCCCGCCAAGGTCCCCACGGACGCGGCTGTCGCCGCGCCGGCGGCCGACGACGCGAACACCCGCGTGCTGAAGAAGTACCCGAACCGCCGCCTCTACGACACGCGCAACAGCAGCTACATCACCTTGGCCGATGTCAAGCAGATGGTGCTCGACGGCCAGAGCTTCGTGGTGCGCGACGCCAAGTCGGGCGAGGACCTGACGCGCAGCATCCTGCTGCAGATCATCCTCGAGGAGGAGACCGGCGGCGTGCCGATCTTCTCGACCCAGATGCTCTCGCAGATCATCCGCTTCTACGGCCACGCGATGCAGGGCATGATGGGCTCGTACCTCGAGAAGAACCTGCAGACCTTCACCGAGATCCAGCACCGCCTGGCCGAGCAGTCCAAGACGCTGTACGACCCGAAGGCCATGTCGCCCGAGATGTGGACGCAGTTCCTGCAGGGCCAGGCGCCGGTGGTGCAGGGGCTGATGGGCAATTACCTGGAACAGTCGAAGAACATGTTCCTGCAGATGCAGGA
Source organism: Piscinibacter caeni (assembly GCA_003265685.1). Classification (GTDB taxonomy): domain Bacteria; phylum Pseudomonadota; class Gammaproteobacteria; order Burkholderiales; family Burkholderiaceae_C; genus Piscinibacter; species Piscinibacter caeni. Next base: position 41,581 of record QJOU01000044.1, read on the forward strand.
GCAGATGGCCAAGCAGGCCGAGACGCTGTTCCCGGGCATGGGGCCGCTGGGCACCAAGCGCTGACGAGCCGGGGGCTTCGCTCATCGGCGAAAATCGCCGGATGAGCAATCCCACCACCGGCGGCGCGCCGAAGATCGGCTTCGTCTCGCTGGGCTGCCCCAAGGCGCTGACCGATTCCGAGCTGATCCTCACGCAACTGCGCGCCGAGGGCTACGACACTTCCAAGACCTTCGCCGGGGCCGACGTGGTGATCGTCAACACCTGCGGCTTCATCGACGACGCGGTCAAGGAAAGCCTGGACACCATCGGCGAGGCGCTGGCCGAGAACGGCAAAGTGGTGGTCACCGGCTGCCTGGGTGCCAAGGCCGGGGAGGGCGGGGCGAACCTGGTGCGGCAGATGCACCCGAGCGTGCTGGCCGTCACCGGCCCGCATGCCACGCAGGAGGTGATGGACGCGGTGCACGCCCATGTGCCCAAGCCGCACGACCCGTTCGTCGACCTGGTGCCGCCGCAGGGCGTGAAGCTCACGCCGAAACACTACGCGTATCTCAAGATCAGCGAGGGCTGCAACCACCGCTGCACCTTCTGCATCATCCCCAGCATGCGCGGCGACCTGGTCTCGCGCCCGGTCGGCGAGGTGCTGGCCGAGGCGCAGCGGCTGTTCGAATCGGGCGTGAAGGAGCTGTTGGTCATCTCGCAGGACACCAGCGCGTATGGCGTGGACGTCAAGTACCGCACCGGCTTCTGGGACGGCAAGCCGGTGAAGACGCGCATGACCGAGCTGTGCGAGCAGCTCGCCGCGCTGGCCGAGCGGCACGGCGCCTGGGTGCGGCTGCACTACGTGTACCCGTACCCGCATGTGGACGAGATCCTGCCGCTGATGGCACGCGGCGGCATCCTGCCCTACCTGGATGTGCCGTTCCAGCATTCGCACCCCGACGTGCTCAAGCGCATGAAGCGCCCGGCCAGCGGCGAGAAGAACCTCGAGCGCCTGCAGCGCTGGCGCGCGGCCTGCCCCGAGCTCGTGGTGCGCAGTACCTTCATCGCCGGCTTCCCGGGCGAGACCGAGGCCGAGTTCGAGCACCTGCTCGAGTTCATCCGCGAGGCGCAGATCGACCGCGCCGGCTGCTTCGCCTATTCGCCGGTGGCCGGCGCCGCGGCCAACGAGCTGCCGGGTATGCTGCCGGCCGAACTGCGCGAGGAGCGCCGCGCGCGCTTCATGGCCGTGGCCGAGCAGGTGTCGGCCGACAAGCTGCGCCGGCGCGTGGGCGCGACGATGCAGGTGCTGGTCGACTCGGCGCCCGCGCTCGGCCGCCAGGGCGGGGTGGGGCGCAGCTACGCCGACGCGCCCGAGATCGACGGCCGGGTGCGCCTGCTGCCGCCGCAGAAGGCGTCGAAGACGCTGAAGGTGGGCGAGTTCACGCGTGCACAGGTGGTGGCGGCCGAAGGCCACGACCTGGTGGCCCAGCCGATCTGAGCCGCGCGCCATGGACGAGAACAAGCCCGATCCGGCCACCGCCCTGATCCACCACCCGTACCAGCCGCCGGCCGGCTTCGTCGCGCCGCAGGTACCGGTGCACAAGGCCTCGACGGTGATCTTTCCGAACGTCGCCGCGCTGCGCGCGCGCGACTGGAAGAGCAAGGCCGGCTACACCTACGGCCTGCACGGCACGCCGACCAGCTACGTGCTCGAGGAGCGCATCGCCACGCTCGAGGGCGGCCTGCAGTCGCAGCTGGTGCCCAGCGGGCTGGCGGCGATCGCGCTGGTCGACCTGGCCTTGCTGAAGAGCGGCGACGAGCTGCTGATCCCCGAGAACGCCTACGGCCCGAACCGCGAACTGGCGCGCCAGGAGCTGGCGCGTTTCGGCATCGTGCACCGCGTCTACGACCCGATGGACATCGCCTCCTTCGAGGCGGCGCTCGGCCCGGCCACCCGGCTGGTCTGGCTGGAGGCGCCCGGCTCGGTGACGATGGAATTCCCGGACCTGCGCACGCTCGCTGCCCTTGCGCGTGCACACGGCGCGCTGGTCGCGCTGGACAACACCTGGGGCGCGGGCATCGCCTTCGACGCCTTCGCGGCCGGTGCCGACATCGCCGTGCACGCGCTGACCAAGTACCCCTCGGGCGGCGGCGACGTGCTGATGGGCGCGGTGACCACGCGCGACGAGGCACTGCACCTGCGCCTCAAGGGCGGCCACATGCGCATGGGCTGGGGCGTCGGCGCGAACGACGTCGAGACCGTGCTGCGCTCGCTGGCCACGCTGCCGCTGCGCTACGCGGCGCAGGACGACGCGGGCCGCGCGCTGGCGCGCTGGTGGCAGGCGCAAGCCTGCATCGCGCAGGTGCTGCACCCCGCGCTGCCGGGCTCGCCCGGGCACGAGCACTGGAAGGCGCTGTGTACCCGCGCCGCCGGGCTGTTCTCGGTGGTGTTCGACGAACGCGTGCCGCACGCGCAGGCGATCGCCTTCGTCGACGCGCTGCGCCTCTTCAAGCTCGGCTACTCCTGGGCCGGTCCGGTCAGCCTGGCCGTGCCGTACGACCTGTCGCTGATGCGGCCCCGGCCGGCCTGGAAGGGCCTGCTGGTGCGCTTCTCGATCGGCCTCGAGGCGGTCGACGACCTGATCGCCGACTGCGCCCAGGCGCTGCGCGTCGCGGGTCTCGATTCAGGCCTTGCTTGAGACCTTGTGCCGCATCAGGCGGCCCTTCTCCCGCTCCCAGTCCTTCTTCTTCTCGCTCTCGCGCTTGTCGTGCTGCGCCTTGCCCTTGGCCAGCGCGATCTCGGCCTTCACGCGCCCGCCCTTGTAGTGCAGGTTCAGCGGCACCAGCGTGAAGCCCTTCTGCTCGACCTTGCCGATCAGGCGCCGGATCTCGTCCTTGTGCATCAGCAGCTTCTTGGTGCGGTCGGCCTCGGGGTGCACGTGCGTCGAGGCGCTGCGCAGCGCATTGATGCGGCAGCCGATCAGGTAGAGCTCGCCGTCGCGGATCATCACGTAGCCGTCGGTCAGCTGAACCTGGCCGGCGCGGATCGCCTTGATCTCCCAGCCCTCGAGCACCACGCCGGCCTCGAAACGTTCTTCGATGTGGTAGTCGTGGAAGGCGCGGCGGTTTTCGGCGATCGACATGGAGGTCAGGTGGGGCCGGAAGCCGCCCATACAATTTCCTCATTGTATGAAGCACGTGAAGAAGTCCGTCCTGCTGTGGTACTCGCCACGCGAGATGTACACGCTGGTGACCGCCGTGCACGACTACCCCAAGTTCCTGCCCTGGTGCGAGCGTGCCGAGGTGCTCGAGCACACCGAGCAGGGCATGACCGCGCGGCTGCACCTGCACTACGCCGGCGTGCGGCATGCCTTCACCACGCGCAACCGGCACGAGGCCGATGCGCTGGTCGAGGTCGACCTGGTCGACGGCCCGTTCTCGCTGCTCGAGGGCCACTGGCGCTTCGTGCCGCTGGCCGTGCCGGGCGACCCCGACGCGCAGGCCTGCCGCATCGAGTTCGAGCTGCGCTACGCCTTCAGCAGCAAGGCGCTGGAGGCGGTGGTGAGCCCGGTGTTCGATCGCGTCGCCAACACCTTCGTCGACTCCTTCGTGCGGCGTGCGGAGCAGGTGCATGGCGCCCGCTGAGCCCGTCGGCGTCAGCGTGGCCTACAGCCCGCGCGCCGGCGAGGTCGACGAAGTGTCGTTGACCTTGCCGCACGGGGCCACGCTGATCGACGCGATACGCGCCAGCGGGCTGCTGGCGCGCCACCCGGAGATCGACCTGGGCGTGCTGCGCACCGGCATCTGGGGCCGTGCGAAGTCGCACGACACGCCGCTGCGCGAGCGCGACCGGGTGGAGATCTACCGGCCGCTGACGGTGGATCCGAAGGAGGCGCGGCGCCTGCGCTACCGCAAGGACCGCCGCCGTCCGGCGCCCTGAGTGACGCTCAGGGCTTGCAGTCGGACGCGATCACGTCCTGCGCGCGCTTCACCTCGGCGGCGCGGGTCGTGTCGTCGATGATCTCGCGCTCGCCCTTGTCGTTGATGCGGGCGATGCGCTGGCCGCTCTCGAGCGAGCGCACATGCGCCTTGGCGCGCAGGCAGTTGTCGGCCTTGGCGGCGGCAAGCTTCTGCTCCTCGGCCTTGGCCTTCTCGGCCTGTTCCTTCTCGGCCGCCTTGCGCTTGGCCTCGAGTTCGGGCTCCTTGCCGGCCGGTGCGGGCGGCACCGCCGAGGCGGCCGAGGCCGCCGGCGCCACGAAGGCCGGCGCCTGGCGCGACACCGCCGCGGCCGGGCGCTGCAGGATGTCCTTCTCGGGCACGCCGTTGGGCGGAGGCAGATCGCTGTACTGGATGCGGCCGGTGTTGTCGCGCCACTTCCATTGCGCCGTTGCCGGCAGGGCGACCAGGCTGCCGAGCAGCAGGGCGAGGAGGACGGGCGGAATGCGGCGCATGGGGACAGTGCGAGAAGCTCTCGCGCGAGTTTAGCGGCCGGCCCCGGCGTGCAGGCGCGCACAGGTGTGCCAAAGCGTGCAGCACGGCACGCTCCCTATAATCCGCTTTTGCGTCTGGAGCCCGCCTCATGCGCCTTCTCGGCAAAGCGCTCACCTTCGACGACGTGTTGTTGGTGCCCGCCTTCTCTCAGGTGTTGCCGCGCGACACCAGCCTCGCCACCCGACTTTCCCGCCGCATCAAGCTCAACCTGCCGCTGGTATCGGCGGCGATGGACACCGTCACCGAGGCGCGCCTGGCGATCGCGATCGCGCAGGAGGGCGGCATCGGCATCGTGCACAAGAACCTGCCGCCGAAGCAGCAGGCGGCCGAGGTGGCGCGGGTCAAGCGCTACGAGTCCGGCCTGCTGAAGGACCCGATCACCATCTCGCCGGGCGTGCCGGTGCGCCACGTGATCGAGCTGTCAAAGCAGCACGGCATCTCCGGCTTCCCGGTGGTGGACGAGGGCCGCGTGGTCGGCATCGTCACCAACCGCGACCTGCGCTTCGAGACCCGACTCGACGCTCCGGTGCGCGAGATCATGACCCCGCGCGAACGCCTGATCACGGTGCGCGAGGGTGTCTCGCTCGACGAGGGCAAGGCGCTGATGCACAAGCACAAGCTCGAGCGTGTGCTGGTCGTCAACGACGCCTTCGAGCTGCGCGGCCTGATGACGGTGAAGGACATCACCAAGCAGACCAGCTTCCCGAACGCCGCGCGCGACGACTCCGGCAAGCTGCGCGTCGGTGCCGCCGTCGGCGTGGGCGAGGGCACCGAGGAACGTGTCGAGCTGCTCGCCAAGGCCGGCGTCGACGTGCTGGTGGTCGACACCGCGCATGGCCACAGCCACGGCGTGATCGAGCGCGTGCGCTGGGTGAAGAAGAACTTTCCGCAGGTCGACGTGATCGGCGGCAACATCGCCACCGGCGCCGCGGCGCTCGCGCTCGCGGAAGCCGGCGCGGACGGCGTCAAGGTCGGCATCGGCCCGGGCTCGATCTGCACCACCCGCATCGTCGCCGGCGTCGGCGTGCCGCAGATCACCGCGATCGACAACGTCGCGAAGGCGCTGGCCGGCTCCGACGTGCCGCTGATCGCCGACGGCGGCATCCGCTACTCGGGCGACATCGCCAAGGCCATCGCCGCCGGAGCGCACACCGTGATGATGGGCGGCATGTTCGCCGGCACCGAGGAGGCGCCCGGCGAGATCGTGCTGTACCAGGGCCGCAGCTACAAGAGCTACCGCGGCATGGGCTCGATCGGCGCGATGAAGGCCGGCTCGGCGGACCGCTACTTCCAGGAGAACGACGAGTCCGCCAACCCGAACGCCGACAAGCTGGTGCCCGAGGGCATCGAGGGCCGCGTGCCGTACAAGGGCTCGATGGTCTCGATCGTGTTCCAGATGGCCGGCGGCATCCGCGCGTCGATGGGCTACTGCGGCTGCTCGACCATCGAGGAGATGCGCAGCAAGGCCGAGTTCGTCGAGATCACGTCGGCCGGCATCCGCGAGAGCCACGTGCACGACGTGCAGATCACCAAGGAAGCGCCGAACTACCGGCTGGAGTGAACGTGGCCGAGGCGACCGGCACGGCGCGCCGCCAGGCGTCCATGCCCTTCATCCTGCTGACCGTCCTGCTGGACATGGTCGCGATCGGCCTGATCGTGCCGGTGCTGCCGCTGATCGTCGGGAGCTTCACCGCCTCGCCGGCCGAGCAGACCTTCTGGTTCGGCGTGATCACCTTCTCGTTCGGCCTCGCCAACTTCTTTGCCGCGCCGGTGCTCGGCGCGCTGTCCGACCGGTACGGGCGGCGCCCGGTGCTGCTGCTGGGCTTCTCCGGCCTGGCATTGAGCTTCATCGTCACCGGCCTGGCCACCGCGCTGTGGATGCTGATCGTGGTGCGCCTGTTCAGCGGCGCGATGCAGGCCAACGCCGCGGTGGCCAACGCCTACGTGGCCGACATCACGCCGCCGGCCGAGCGGGCGCGCCGCTTCGGCCTGCTGGGCGCGATGTTCGGCCTGGGCTTCATTCTCGGGCCGGCGCTGGGCGGTGTGCTGGGGGCGATCGACATCCACCTGCCGTTCTTCGTGGCCGGCGCGCTGGCGATCGCGAACTGGCTGTACGGCTACTTCGTGCTGCCCGAGTCGTTGCCGGCCGAGCGGCGCCGGCCCTTCGACGCACGCAAGGCGATTCCGTTGTCTGCCTTGAAGCAGCTCGGCAGCCTGCAGGGCGTCGGCCCGCTGATCGTGGTGATCGCGCTGGCCAACCTGGCGCAGTTCACGCTGCACTCGAGCTGGGTGCTGCACAACCATTTCAAGTTCGGCTGGGGCCCGGCGGAGAACGGCTGGTCGCTGTTCGTCGTCGGCCTGGTGTCCTTCTTCGTGCAGGGCGTGCTGCTGCGCCACCTGCTCAAGCGCTTCTCGCCGCAGCGCCTGGCCGGCATCGGGCTGATCGCCTCGGCGCTCACCTACCTCGGCTTCGGCCTGGCCACGCAGGGGTGGATGATGTACGCCGTGATCGTCGTCGGCACCATCGCCGGCGGCGGCGCGCAGGCCTCGATCCAGAGCCTGGTGTCCAACGCGGCCGACCCGAACAACCAAGGCCAGACCGCCGGCTCGGTGGCCTCGCTCACCAGCCTGATGGCCGTGCTCGCGCCCACCGTCGCGGCGCCGCTGCTGGGACTCGTCTCGCACCTGCCGCGCGGCGACGTCTGGATCGGCCTGCCGTTCTTCTGCTGCGCGCTGTTGCAGGCCATCGGCGCCGGCATCGCGATCTCCCACTTCCGCCGCCAGCGTGCGCTGCATCCGGCGCCCGCCGTCTGAACCCATGCACGACAAGATCCTCATCCTCGACTTCGGCTCCCAGGTCACGCAGCTGATCGCACGACGCATCCGCGAGGCGCATGTCTACTGCGAGATCCACCCGAACGACGTGTCGGACGACTTCATCCGCAGCTTCGCGCCCCGGGGAATCATCCTGTCGGGCAGCCATGCCAGCACCTATGAGGACCAGGGCCTGCGCGCGCCGCAGGCGGTGTGGGAGCTGGGCGTGCCGGTGCTGGGCATCTGCTACGGCATGTTCACGATGACGGTGCAGCAGGGCGGCCAGGTCGAGGCGAGCAGCCACCGCGAATTCGGCTATGCCGAGGTGCGCGCGCACGGCCACACCCGGCTGCTCGACGGCATCGAGGACTTCCGCACGCCCGAAGGCCACGGCATGCTGAAGGTGTGGATGAGCCACGGCGACAAGGTCACCGCGCTGCCGCCGGGCTTCAGGCTGATGGCCTCCACGCCGAGCTGCCCGATCGCCGGCATCGCCGACGAGGCGCGCGGCTACTACGGCGTGCAGTTCCACCCCGAGGTGACCCACACCGTGCAGGGCCGCGCGCTGCTCGAGCGCTTCGTGCTGCAGATCGCGAAGGCCAAGCCCGACTGGATCATGCGCGACCACATCGAGGAGGCGGTGGCGAAGATCCGCGAGCAGGTCGGCCGCGAGGAGGTGATCCTCGGCCTGTCGGGTGGCGTCGATTCGAGCGTGGCCGCGGCGCTGATCCACCGCGCGATCGGCGACCAGCTCACCTGCGTGTTCGTCGACCACGGCCTGCTGCGCCTGGACGAAGGCAAGGCGGTGATGGAGATGTTCGAAGGCCGCCTGCATGCGAAGGTGGTGCATGTCGACGCGAGCCCGCAGTTCCTCGGCCATCTCAAGGGCGTGAGCGACCCGGAGATGAAGCGCAAGATCATCGGGCGCGAGTTCGTCGAGGTGTTCCAGGCCGAGGCGAGGAAGCTCGCCGGCGCGAAGTGGCTCGCGCAGGGCACGATCTACCCGGACGTGATCGAGTCCGGCGGCGCCAAGACCAAGAAGGCCACGACGATCAAGAGCCACCACAACGTCGGCGGCCTGCCCGAGACGCTCGGCCTGAAGCTGCTCGAGCCGCTGCGCGACCTGTTCAAGGACGAGGTGCGCGAGCTCGGTGTCGCGCTCGGCCTGCCGCCGGAGATGGTCTACCGCCACCCGTTCCCCGGCCCGGGCCTGGGCGTGCGCATCCTCGGCGAGGTGACCCGCGAGCACGCCGACCTGCTGCGCCGCGCCGACGCGATCTTCATCGACGAGCTGCGGGCCTTCACGGACCCGGCGACGGGCAAGAACTGGTACGACCTGACCAGCCAGGCCTTCGCCGTCTTCCTGCCCGTGCGCAGCGTGGGCGTGATGGGCGACGGCCGCACCTACGAGCACGTGGTGGCGCTGCGCGCCGTGCAGACCAGCGACTTCATGACCGCCGACTGGGCCGAGCTGCCGTATGCGCTGCTGAAGAAGGTCAGCAGCCGCATCATCAACGAGGTGCGCGGCATCAACCGCGTGACCTACGACGTCTCGAGCAAGCCGCCGGCGACGATCGAGTGGGAATGATCTAACCTCGTGTCAGGTCGTGCCATGCAGTCCGACTCTTCCTTGAAACGCAAGCCCTGACAGGCACTTACCGTCCCAGGCCGTTTCAAGCCGCCACGGCAAATCCCGCCCACATCGGCGGCATTGCTGACGGCATCGAGAGCAGACCCTTGAACGACCACCGCCGATACCGTCGAATGCTCTGACGGTATCGCCTGACGGTATCGCTTGGGGGACTCGATGCTCACCGACATGCAGATGAAGGCCCTGAAGCCTACGGGCCGGGTCTACAAGGTTGCGGATCAGCAAGGGCTGTACGTCGCCGTCACGCGCACTGGCGTGGCGAGCTTTCGGTTCGACTACCGAGTCCATGGGCGCCGCGAGACGCTGGTGCTAGGCAAGTACGACCCGAGCCTTGGTGCGAGGAAGCCACGGGACCTCAAGGAACTCGACTACGGGATGTCCTTGTCACTGGCCGAGGTGAGACTGTTGTTGACGCGAGCGCGTCGTTCAGTGGAGCAGGGCGAGAGTCCGTCGCGTGCCAAGACAGAGAAGCGCGCCGAGGCCGCCGATGCACTGACTTTCGGCAGATGGGCGGAGAAGTACTTTGCCGAAACCAAGCTGGCCGAGTCCACCCGGGCGATGCGCAAGTCCATCTACGACCGGAACCTGGCGGCAGAGTTCGGCCGATTGAAGCTGGAGGAGATCACTCCAACGCGCCTGATGGCAAGGTGCGAAAGGATCAAGGAACGGGGTGCAGCTGCTCCCGCCGTTCACACCCGGGAGATCGTTCTTCAGGTCTTCCGGTTCGTCCAGGCGCGCGGCTTGAAGATCGACAACCCAGCGGAGGCGATCAGGCCCAGCGCGATCGCTACGTTCAAGGCGCGGGACAGGTCACTTTCACCGTCCGAGATCCATGTGTTCTTCGCTGCACTCGAGCAGACGGCGACCATGCCCACGCTGCGCCTGGCCATCAAGTTCATGCTGCTGACGCTGGTGCGCAAGTCGGAGTTCATCGAGGCGACCTGGGGCGAGATCAACTTCGATACGGCGACGTGGACGATTCCGAAGGAGCGCATGAAGGCCGGGCGGCATCACAACGTCTATCTCAGTCAACAGGCCCTGGACATCCTCGTCGCCTTCAAGACCTGCTTCGGCGCGAGCTCGTATCTGCATCCCGGACGTTACGAGACCACGCTGCCCATCAGTGCGGCCACGTTGAATCGAGTCATCGACGTGACGGTCGAACTCATCCGTGATTGGGGCGAAGACTTCGAACCCTTCACGGTGCATGACCTGCGCCGGACGGCCAGTACCTTGTTGCACGAGGCCGGCTTCAACAGCGACTGGATCGAGAAGTGCCTTGCTCATGAGCAGCGGGGTGTGCGTGCGGTCTACAACAAGGCAGAGTACGCGGAGCAACGACGCACGATGATGCAAAGCTGGGCCGACATGCTTGATGAGTGGATCCGGAACGGCGGCAACGTAGTTCCCATTCGACGCCAAGCGACTGCGCTCGCGTGAGCGCCCCCATTTCTCTCGGCTGTCCCGTCTCATCGCGGCCAGCGGGCAACCGAGGCGCCTCGCACCCCGCTCCGATGGACCATGCGCATAGGCAGGGGCCGGGATTGGCCAGTGAACCTCAAACGGGCAAGACAAAGACTTGGTACCTGGTGAGAAACGACGGCCAGTCGACGTGGTCGCGCAGCGCGATGTCGTCGACAAGCGAGAGCTTCTCGGCTGCACGGTCGAACAGTGCGGCGCACGCGGCCGGGTGATTGTTGCGCGACGGGTAGAGCACGCCGTCGAATCGAGGCGTGCCATCCGGCTCGGCGAGCGCGTGTACCAGCGCAGCGATGCGCTGCGTGTGAACGTAGCGACGGCTGGCCAGCTGGGACAGGTTCAATCCGAACTGCGATGCCATCACGCCGGGCGCAGTGAGGTCGGCGAGCGACAGAGGCTCGAGGACGCCGATCGCCCTGACCATGCGCGCGTACACCTCGGTTCGGGTGATTGCGCGCTTGGCGCGGCGGTTCCAACGGTGCTGGCGGAAGACGGACTCCATGAGCGCGGTCGCCAGGTCGAAGCCGACATAGAGCGTGCCAAACCGGAGAGCCCAGTCGTCGTAGCGATTGCCGCCCGAGCGGCCGAAGTGAAGAGCCGTGCCGCGATACGCTGACCGGCTACCGTGCTGGAGAAGTTCTCCTGCAGGAATGATTCGGGACGGAACATCAGGCGTCGGCACGGCCGTGCTCCGCCGGCTGCACGCCGAGCGAAGCAAGCACGATGCGCGCAACAGCGTCGACGTTGCCTCGATTCGCGCTCGCCGCCGGAGATTGGCCGCCAAGGGCTTCGCAGGGCTCCGCCAGGGCGCGGTACACCGTCCAGGCGTCGACATCTTCTGCGGCCTGGAGCACGGTGCGCGTCAGCTGCAGGCCTGGTGCCTCCAACTGCCAGTCGGGAATGCGCTGGCCTCGGCGGCCGACGTCCAGCGCAAGCAACCTGCGTGCGGTGATGTCCTTGTAGATCTGCTGGCGGGACTTGTGGGCCAGGCGCACGAAGTCGGTCAGCGGCAGGTTGTGCGGTCGCTCGAACTCGCGAAGCAGTTCAGCGCGGCCTCGCTGGACGTCGGCAGCCGTCGGCGCCCAGGAGGTGGCCGCGCGCAGCGACGCGCCCTTCCGGCCCAGCGTTTCGGTCAGGGGCGTCGCCTCGGCGGCTACGTTCGTGGCAGCCGCCACCTTCTCTCGAACAAGGCGGTCAAGCTCGAAGAGGAATGCGCCACGGTCGCGAACCGTGACCGCCTTGTCGAAGCGGTGAACCTCCGTCGGGGTGACGAGCAGGTGGCTCATAACCCCTGCACCTTGGGCCTTGCGCATGACGAACTCTGCGTACGCATGAGATACGGCAGAGTAGTCTCGTTTGTCTCGTATGTCAACTTTGACAACCTGAACTCACCGAGTGTTGTAGGGGTTGCCGACGTCTTTCGGTGGCGATTGCGTCGCGACACCGAGCGCCACTCCAGACAGATTGCCTTTTCTGCGCCTGTCGCTACGCTTGAACCCAGGGGATAGAGTGATGCGCAAGTTGGTCTTCCTCGCCTGTATCGCCATCGGCGGGTTGGCGGGGCTGCTTGTTGCCGCACACGACGCCTGGAGCGTTCGCGCGGTGATGATCAGCATCGGATGCGTCGCGGGCGCTGCCATCGGAGGTGCAATCGCACGGAGGGCGGGAGTCCGTCGGCAAAAGGTGCCCGAAGTCCCATTTGGCATGGGGAGCGGGCCAGACGCTCGGGACCTGAATTACTGGCGCGACGAGGGCCACCCCCCCTTCATGCGCCCCAGTCGCTCCGAGCCCGATCAGCATATGTTTGATCCAGAGCGGGTCGACTAGTTAAGTTAGCGCTTCTTGTTGAGTAGGTCGCCCGCGGCCTTACGCGCTTCGTCAAGGGACGAACTCGCATCTGCGGCGACTTGCCGGCCCGTCTGTAGGAGGAGCGATTTCTCGGTCGAAAGCGTCCCGTCAGTGGCGCGAGAGGTACCGTGTTTTGCATCGAAGCCCGCGCGTGCCTCGTCTGCTCGAGCGCGCAACTGAGCGCCACTACGTCGGACGTGGTCGCGGAGATCGGTTTGCTCGGACGTTGTGCTTCCCGACGGAAGTTCGCTTCGAGGAAGCACCCCTGGAATTCGCGGGGCCGCATCGAGCTTGGGATTGAGCTTCGTCGCCGCCCTGTTCTCTTGAAACTCGCGGTGAAGGCGAGTGAACGATTCCGGCACCGCGACCCCATTCGAGAAGACCCGGGTCGGCGGTAGCCCCTGTCGCGCAAGTTCGGAGTCCATCAGCGAAAACGCGGCTGCGCTCTTGCCACCGTAACGTTCGGCGTACCGCATGAACATCTCGAGGTTGTATGGGTCTTGCGCGATGTCGATCGACAACACTTCGCCACGCTCGCGCGCGGATGAGAGACGTTCTGCGAGAGCGCTCCGCTCGCCATAGGACGCCTCGGCACGCTCTGTTCTCGAGGACGTGTTCGCAAGCCTCGAGGCAAGCTCGCGGGACTCTCGCGAGTCAGCCGCGATCAATGCAACGGTTGATGCGTCTCTCGAAACCCGGTCACCAAACTGCTTGAACTCAGCAACCTGCTCGTTGCTCAATGCTCCCAGCACCTTGCGCTGGTCTGCCGACAGACCTGTCTGATAGGTCTTGCCGGCGTTGCCCTGCACCGAGGCGCCCGCAACAGGCGTGCTCAGGCCAACATGCGCCGAGGCACCAAAGGCAATGCTGGCAACCTGCGACTGAGTTAGCCCGGTGCTGTCGGCGATGCCTTTCGTGATCTGGTCCAGCCGCGTCAGCGTCTCGCCCAGTTGCTCGAAACTGCTCGTCGAGGTTCCCGACGAACTGCGCGAGGACTTGAGCTTTGCCAGCCCCTTGGTGAAGGCTTCGGTCAGGACGGTAGACCGTTCGTTGCTTGCGGCCACCATCTCGCCCCGCGCTGCGTCGGCCTGCCGGCTGGCCTCGGTCACGTCCTGTTCGCTGACCCGCACCGACACCACGCGCGAAGCGAAGCCCTGGTTGCGCAGCAGGTTCGCGGCCGTGCGACCGGTGAGCGCGCTCGAGGTGAAGGTGTTGCCGCTGAGATCGCTCTGCCAGGAACTCATGAACCCCGACGTGCGGTTCGGCGCCAGTTGCTGCTGATCCATCGCGACGTTGCCCATCGACACGTTGCCGACGGCGGCTCCCGCCGTGCTGCCGGCCAGCATGCCCTGCAGCCCCGACAAGCCGCCGACGAGCGCCGTGCCGAAGTTCTCCATGCGCTTGAGCGCGGCCCAGGCGATGAAGGGGATGCTGATGGCCAAGTAGCCGACCACCGCCTCGCCGGAGATCGCCCGCGAGTAGATCGTCGACGCGGTCTGCAGCGCGAGGGCCTTGGTGCCCGTGCCCAGGTCCGATGCGGCAGCCAGGTCGTAGGCGGCGTACACCGAGGCCATGTAGTTGAGCACCGCGTACAGCGGCGGCCACAACTGGATCCAGATCAGGATCGCCGCGTATCCCTTGAAGGCGATCATCGACTCGCGCCCGCTGGTCAGCAGGAGCAGCAGCACGAAGAGCGGGAACAGGGCGTAGGTGAGGGCCTCGATGACATTGCGGAACACCGGCAGCGACTGCTCGGCGACCTTGCCGTAGTTCATCCAGGTCGCGTTCTGCTGTGCAACCGCCTGCGCCCGGCCGACCGCGAGCACCATCGCCGCCGGATCGTTCACCTTCTGGCCAATGATGTTGCTGGTGTCGCTGATGGCGTTGAGCACGGCGTTCTGCCGGATCAGGTCCGTTGCCGTCGCGGCCGCGTTCGCGATGCTGTTGCGGATGTAGGCCTGCTGGATCTGGCCGGCGATCGCGGCGGTCGCCGCCGCGCTCGGCAGCGTGGGGTTCAACTGGAAGGCCAGTCGGCCCTCAATGCGCGTGACCTGCGCCGGCAGGCGGCCATTCAGGTTGCCGTAGACGTTGGGGCAAGTGTCGACGGTGACCGCCCCGCCGGCACCGGTCACCGTGCTGAAGCGCGCCGGGTTCGGCGTGGCCATCAGCGCCCACACGTCGTCGGAGGTGGAGAACGCAGCCGGATCGACGGTGCCGTCGATCAGGTCATACATCGTGCAGTTGTGGATGAAGTTGATCAGGTCGGTGCGGAAGGTGGGGTCCTGGAACACCACGTTGCCGGTCTCGCGGATCAGGCGGTTGCCGAACATCAGGCCGTTGCGCTCGTAGCTCAGCTCCGCGGGCATCGCGCCCGCGCCGGGGATGACCTGGAAAGCGGTTTCGAAAAGGCCCGTCAGCGTGTGGCCGATGGTGCTGGTGATGCTGCCGAGCATGGCCACGCCGAACGGGACGTTGGCGACGACCTTGACCGCCGAGCCGCCGGTCTTGTCCACGATGCCCACCGTCACCCGGGGCACGATCAGCACCGAGAACACAAGCAGCACGGTGGCCAGCCACTTCCAGCCCTGGAGCTTGTCGGGGGCAAAGGCGTAAGCGAGCAGGGCGGCGATGAAACCGCAGAAGGCCACCGCCGCGACGGCGGCCGCGTAGTCGCTCGACGCATGGATGGCGGCCGCGGCGTTGAAGATGCCGAACAGGCTGTCCGCGTTCTGGTAGGCGAAGATCTCCCACATGGCCGCCTCGATGAATCGGAGCGGCTACCGCGCCACGTAGGCCGCGCGCTGCCCAAGCATGTCCATCACGTGCTGCGGCATGCTCGAGCGCAGTTGACGCTCGAGTTGCTCCAGGTGGCTGGAGACGGCGCGGAACGAGCCGACCTTCTGGTACAGCAGGTTCTTCTCCTGCGACAGCTGCAGCAGCATGGCCTGGGCACGCTGGCGCACCTGGTTGGCCAGTTCACGCTGGCTCTGCTGCAGGGTGTAATCCTTGTCGAGCGCGGCCATGCCCAGCCGCAGGTTCCGCTCGAGGAAGACATAGGCATAGTCGGCCGCGATCACATCGCGGTACTGGCCGATCAGGCTGTCGGCCAGCCCCGAGCCGGGTATCGTGGCGCCGATCGACAACATCCGGTAGACGGGCTCGGTGGTCTGATTGACGAACCCCACCTCGGCCGAGTTGTTGGGGATCGCGGTGCGTGTGGCGATCTTGTCGGAGATCGACCGCATCATGGTCTCGACGCGGGCCGTGAAGGGTGTGTGCGTGTAGCTCGTGTTCAGCGTGACGACGTCGCAGTTCGTGTAGTCGTTGCAGCGCAGCAGGTGCTGGGTGACGTTCGTGCCGGTCGCGGCCGCCTGACCGTAGAGCAACTGGCTGATCGAGGTGATCGTCGGTGGCACAGGCTCCGGGTCGCGGTTCGCGCTCTCCGGATGGAAGATGACAGTGCCGACGATGCTCATGATCAGCTCGCGCTCGGCGTCGTCCAGCGCCGTGCCGGTGCGCTGCAGAGCCTTCCAGGTGAGGTTGCCGACGAAAGGCGCCTTGTTTCGGACGTTGGGATCTGCGGAGCTGCGCGCCGAGGCCAGGATGCTCGGCCGGTCGCTGGCGCATCGGCGCCGGGCCGCGTCGCGGTCGCTTTCCAGGCCCATCTCGATGGCCAGGTCGGCGCAGGCTTCCTGCGAGCTGTAGCCGGTGGCCTCGGCCGCCGTGCTGACGATGGCCTTGGCGGTTTCGCACGAGTTGATGCGCGCGTTGTTGATCCAGGTTTCCAGGCCCTTCGCCCACTTGGTCAGGCCGCCCAGCAGCGGCGAGACGGACTCCAGCGCGAGCTGGAAGGCGATGCCGGGCAGCGCGGCCGTGATGTTGCGAAGCATGTTCTTGAACTCCTCGGCGGAGATGTGCGAGAACGAGCCGCCGAAGACGTCGATGCCGCCGCAGCCGGCCTTGGCGCTGGGGAACTGGATTGCGGCGAGCTGGTAGACCTTGTTCGGCGAACGCATGAACAGGCTTCCCCCTGTGTAGGTGTTGAAGGTCTGACCGCGAAACGCACCCGGCGCGGTGTAGTTCCCGATCGTGCCGAGGTTGTTGAACATCGTGTTCACCTCGGCATTGAGGTCGCCGGCTCGTGCGGAGCTGGCGTGCCACGCGATAGCCATGGCGACGAGTGCAGCACAGGCACGTTGGGTCGGACGGGTGGGCATGACGATCCTCCTGGGAACGGGATCAGGGCATCCCGAGCTGCCGCACGGCGCTGGGCACCATGGCCTCGAAGGCGGGCGCCGCAGCGGCCGAGATGCGCTCGAGCAGTTGCGACTCGGACAGCACACCGAAGCCGATGGGCACGATGCGGCCGGTGAAGGGCTGCGCCAGGTAGACGGCGGGCACCTGGGCCACGCGCAGCGCGGTGGCCGCGCCGTTGTCGCGGCGCGCGGACGCGAAGCCCGGCAGCGTGCCGCCGTCCAGGCTGACGGCTTCGACGCGGATACCGTGACGACGTTGGAACGCTTCGAGCGTCGGCGCGAAGGCGTGGCAGTAGGGGCAGTCGCCGCGGAAGAAGAACAGCAGCACGTGGTCACGGCCCAGCTCAGCGATCGAGCGCGAGCGTTCGCCCATTTGCCGGGCCTCGAAGACTTCGAGTGCCTTGGCGTTGACCGGGCGTCCCTGCAGCGACGGATCGAGCTCGGGCGTGGTCCAGGCGACCCGCTGAGCCACGTCGGCGAAGGTCGAAGCCTGGGCGACGACCTTGGCCTCCAGCTCCATGTAGCGCCGGACGTTCGCTTCGGTCGGCCGCATGACCGCGATACCGCGAAAATCCTCGATCCGCTGGCGCAGGCGTTCGAGTTCCACAAGTTCGGGCGGCCGGGTGTCTCGGCGTGGACCGCGCGCCGTGACAGGTGGACTCGCGGGCTTTGGCGGAACGAGTCGAGGTGGCTCGCCTTCGGGCACCGGGTCTTCGTAGAAGTGCCACCCGCGCCATGTGTCGCCCCAGAAGCGGGGTGAATCGTTCTCGGCCCCGCTTGCTGCCGATGAAGCACATGCGCCGGCAAGCACGAGCAACATCAGGCGGTGGGTGCCTTGCATCGCGCACCTCAGGACAGCGAACGCGGCGGCAGGCCGTCGCGGCAGTAGTTGATGCCGAAGTCGATGGTCCGTCGGCGAGCGCTGGGCTCTCCAGGAAGCTGAACGCCGTCCTGCCAGAAGGTCACCTTCAGGCGCCGGCATCCCGGCTGCGCATAGCGGCGCTCCGTGCTCACGTCGATGTAGACCGGCGAGGTGGCCTTGAACCGGGCCGTGATGGCGTCGGCCATTGGGCCGGACAGCACGCCGTGTGCACCCCCATCTGGCGCGTCGATGGCCGCCAGGAGCAGGGGGCGCGCGTCGGGCACCGCGAGGCGCTCCTGGGCCGTGGCCACGGACGAGAAGAAGGCCATCGCAAGGCCCAGCGGCAATGCCCAACGGGCTCGGCGGTTCACTGGCACCTCCCCTGGCCGTAGTAGCAGGCCGGGATGCGCCCGCTGCTCTGGCCTTGCAGCGTGGCCACGTTGGGCATGGTCGGTACCAGCGAGGCATAGAACTCGCTCAGGTCCATGGCCGCGAAGTCCAGAGACTGCAACTGAGCGACCGTGAAGCCCGAGCAGTCCGGGCCCTGTGCGCCGCCCCAGCCCTTGCCTACCTGCAATCGACCTTGCTCGTTCACGATGCGGGCGAGCATGCTGTTGAAGCAGCACTTCGACGTCGTGTGCTCGAGGCACGAGACGCACGAGCCGAGGATGCGGATGCAGGACGAGCACCAGGTTCCTACGCTGTGGCACAGCCCGGCGCCTTCCTTCATGGCCAGCTTCCCCTCGTTTTCGTTGCAGGACATCATCGACATCACGATGTAGACGACAACCGCGATGGCGAGGCTCCACGGATCGAACGCCACGACCACGCTGTCACCGGCATAGAGAACGGCCGACCCCGCGGGCAACGCAGTGCCGTTGACGGCCACCGTCACGCCGAACGTCGTGAAGCTGCCACTGAATCCACCGCCCAACAGCAGCGCCTGAAAGCCTTGCGAGACAAACTCGCGGTTCGCCGAGTTCATCAAGATGTCGTAGACGAGACGCGAACCGATGCCGAACAGGCTGTTGTTTGTCATGCCTCTGCCCGCGCTGTCGGCGCGGCAGCAGTTCGCCAAGAGCCGGTCGCGGCAGCGGTTGTCCTCGCCCTTGAAGACCTGCATGCGGTCGGTGTCGAGGTAGACACCAGCCTCGCGCGCCGCCTCGAGCATCGACATGCTGCGCGCGAAGTCGGCATCGTTCGCGTGGCCGATGTCGAAGCAGTTGCCTTGAAGGCAGAAGACGTTCGACGGACAGTTGCTGGCGCTGGTCACCGTCTGCGGCGGCACCGGGCAGCTGTAGCTGTCCTCGTGCACCTCGCAGGCGCCGGTGACGGGGTTGCTGCGCCGGCACAAAGAGCCCGAGGGCGTGCAGCCGGCGGCGACCAGCGGCCCGCACTGGCTGCCCGGCGCGGTGCCGCTGCAGTTCATCGTGCTCTCGTACTGCCAGCAGTCGCGGGCCACCGACGCGCCGTCGATCACCTTCGTCGCCGGGCCATCGGTGCATACGGCGGTGGTCTGAACGGTACAGCGGCTGCCGTCGGCGACGGCGGGGCACTGGTCGTCCCAGCGGTCGGTTTCGGTGATGGTGGTGCGGGGGCGGGTGTACGACAGCCGCATCGTCGGGATCGGACCGTAGGCCGGGTTCGGATCCCAGCCGACGACGCTGCGCTCGCCGTCGAGGTTCCAGTAGTAGCCTGGCAGGCTGCCCGTCATGTCGTAGCCGTCCAGCGCCGTGGCGCCGCCAGCCGGCGCATAGCAGCGTGCGCCATCGAGCGCCGTCGTCGTGCAGCCGCTGTCGCCCTGGCAGACGGTGTCCTGGATCATGTCGCCGCTTTGCGTGCCGACCGGGCAGGCCGCATAGCGCCTCAGGAAGGGCTCGACGCTGGTGCAGGTATAGCCGGAGTCGCCGCCGCCGGTGCAGATCTCCGCCCGCTCGGCGGCGATCATGGCCGTCAGTGCGCAGGTGTCGCCGGTGCAGGCCTTGTCGGCGACCCAGACGCCGTTGCGGATCTCCGTGCCGGTGCTCCAGGAGTAGCTCGTGCTCAGCACCGCGACCATCTGCGGGAACACCACCGGTGTCGTCATG
This sequence comes from Piscinibacter caeni, assembly GCA_003265685.1. Lineage (GTDB taxonomy): Bacteria > Pseudomonadota > Gammaproteobacteria > Burkholderiales > Burkholderiaceae_C > Piscinibacter > Piscinibacter caeni. The sequence goes on from QJOU01000044.1 coordinate 61,049, forward strand.
TCGACGTCGAAGAAGGCCAGCGGCGATGCGTCCTGCGTGACGCGGAAGTGCTGCGCCGTCTCCGGGCGGTCGGGCAGGCATTGCGCGTCCAGGCCGGTGCGGCCCGCGCTGGCGCGGGCGAACCAGTCTCCGGGGGTGCAGTTGGTGCTGCGCTCGATGTCGACCGTGAGGCTGCGTGTGCACCGGTAGTTGCCTACGCCTTCGTAGCGCAGGCAACTGCGGGTCTGCGTGCTGGCGGGGACGGCCGTCGTCGTGGTCGTGCAGCCGCTGTAGTACGACGCCAGGTTTTCGAGCACGCTGGACGGCGCGCGGGCGATGCCATGTGCCGCGGACACCGAGGGATCGCCGGGACCGATGGCCGGCCGGGGCAGGTTCGCCGAATTCATCGCGCCACGCTGCGCCTGGCACACCGGATCGTTCGGCAACGTGGCGCACAGCGACAGCCGCGCGCTGCCCTGCGACGACAGGTTGGGCCGCCGGTAGTAAGCGGACTCGGGCGGTGCTGCGGTGTAGCCCGGCACGACGCTGGTAGCGCTGGGCGCATTGACGGTGGCGCGGGCGGCCGGGTTCGCGGCCTGACCGGCTGCGACACCTTCCTCGTGTGGGCCGGCGGGCGCCGTGATCGGAGTCACGGCCACGCAGAACGCGGTGAAGCAGGCGATCAGCTTGCGCATGGCGTCACTCCCGGCGGCCGAGTCGGGCGAGGAACCGGCCGGCGTCCTTCGCGAAGGCCGGCGCCGAGCGCTGGAAGTGCGCCAGCGCGTAGTCGAGGCTGACATCGCCGGCCGCCATGACGTGGTCGTCGGACCTCGCACACTGCTCGCCGCTGCAGGTGGTGTCCGGTCCGCCGGCCCGGGCGAGCACGAACGACGGCACGCGCTGAATCGCGTACCGGTCGAAGGCGCGCGGGTCGATCTGCACGGCCACCGGCCGCGTACCGATCAACTGCTGGATGCGCATTGCTGTGCGTGGCAGCGACCCTTCGGACAGTCCGCGCAGCAGCAATTGGGCGCGTGCACGAGCGGCCTGGTCCACCAGCCGCGCAAGCGCGGCTTCGGGCATCGCCAGGCTGATGAAGACGATCAGGCGTGGCTCGTCGGCGCCAGGTAACGCGGGTGACCCGGTCGCACCAGCGAATCCCCGGGTGAGCGCCTCCAGGTCCACCGGCGTCTGCGTGGCCGGTATGGGCAGGGCATCGACCCGTGGCATCACTTTGGCGGGAGGCTGGCCGACGGGGGCTTGCGCGCGTACCGCCGCGACGGCGACCAAGAGTCCGGCCGCGGCGAGTCCAGCGAGGCGACGGGGGTCAGTAGCCCACACAGCAGTTCCTCTTGCGGAACAACATGAAGGCGAAGTCCTCGCCGCGCACCGGGTACTCCTTGCCGGCGCCCCAGACGATGGTGCTGCGGCCGAAGGGCTGGCAGCAGCGCCCGCCGTCCTTGGCCGTGTTTGCCACCGGGTAGGTCAGCTGGGTTTTGTAGGCGGTCTTGTCCATCGCCGGCAGGAAGTAGGGGCCGCAGAGCCCGGCCCTGCCATGCCAGCCCCAGGCCAGCAGTTCGCGGTGCATCTTGGCGGTCAGGCGCTGGGCGATCAGCACCGACGTCCGCACGCCGCCGAGGTGGTAGGGCACGTGGCCGTCGAGCGGGTAGAGGCCACCCTGGCAGCCCGCACACCAGAAGAGTTCGGGCATGCCAAAGCCCGCGGTCGCCGCGACGCAGTCGGCAGCACATGCCGCCACGGCCACAGGATTGGCAAACAGCACCGCCTCGGGGTTGAGGATGAGCGTCAGCTCGTCGTCGTTCCACAGCGGGTCGACTTCGGTGAGATAGGCAAGGTCGAACGAGCCGCGTTCCAGGCACGGAAAATCGGTCACCACCTCCAGCCAGTACAGCACCGGGTTCATGTAGAAATGCGCCTGGTAGAAGCTGCCGCCGTCCCCGTCGCCCTCCGGCCGCGTGAAGCGCGCGGCGGTCGGCGCATCAATGCCGGGGTCCAGGTCGACGCCGCCGAGCGACGCCAGACAGAAGGGCTTGCGCACCGCCTCGACATGGCGTGCCGGCTCCCAGAAGCCGATCGACAGGCCGACGGTCGGGTTCACGCCGCAACTGCAGACGGGGCTCGACGGATTGGGGATGTCTTCCTGCCCGTCGAGGTTGGCCAGCGTGGTGCCGCCCAGAGTGATCGGCAGGATGCAGCTCCAGCAGATGTCGGTGATGGGGTTCGGGAACCGACCGGTGCAGGTCAGGCTGTCGCCGGCTAGAGCGGCGCCGGCCGCAAGCGCGGCGACCAGCATCCCGATCCAGGCGCGCAGGTATCGGCCAAGGTTCATGGCAACCCCAGTTCGTCGATGCGCAGGCGCAGTCCGTCTTGCGAGACCAGCGCCGGCACCTGGCGGATGCCGAAGCGGCGCGTGAGGGTGCCGGCCTGGTCGTAGTACACGGGCACGCGCCAGGCCTTCATCAGGTCGAGGTAGGAGCCTCCCGTCAGGATCGGCTTGATGCGGCCCGCGTAGCGACCGCTCAACTCGCGGGCGTGCTTCACCTGTCGCGGATCGCGGGCATCGAAGAACAGAAGGTGGCGCGACAGCGACACCACTTCGAGCGGGTTCTTGCGCGTGCCCGCGGCGAACAGCAGGCGGCCCTGCGGGTCGGTGATGTTGCGGTCGAGCGTGAAACTCGGATCGACGTAGAAGGTGCGCGGGCGCTCGGTGGTGCGCAGGCCTTCGACCGGTGGCGGCTGGCGCACGGTGTCGATGCCGCGGGCCCGCGCCGCCTCGGCAAGCCGCTGCAACTCGCCGCTGCGTTCCTTCTCGCGCAGCCGTTGCTCGATGAAGGCCAGCAGATGTGGCTCGGCGATCTCGTAAGTGGGCCCGATCGTGCCGAGGTCGACCGCGCCGGCCGTGCCACCGAAGTTCAACAAGGCTGCGACCAGCAAGGGCACGGCAGCCCGACTCATCGGGCACCCCGCGCGCAGTCGATCTGGGAGGCGAGGCTGGCGAGTGCCGCAGCGTCGCGCAGGTGGCTCGCCCGGATCATGCCCATCAGCACCGGGTTGCCGTCGCCGACCGCCATCGCCACGCGCAGTTCCGCAGCCGTCAGCGGTCGGCCGCAGCGCTGCAGCCAGGCCTGCCGGTAGGCGCGGGCACCGTCGTGCGCGGCCGGTGCGATGCGCGCCAGCAGCGCCAGGTAGTCCTCGATCGGCATCTCGCCGGTGCCGGGAGTGCCCGGCTGCGCCGGTGAGGTCTGCGCGCGTACAGGGCCGGGCTCAGCCGCTGCGAGAGCGAACACGACCACCAGGGTGGCGGCAAGGTGTCGGGCGTGTTGCATCGCCGTGCCTCGTCAGAACAGCGGGATCACGGTGCCGAGCACCTGGTCCGCGCGCACGAGGCCGCTGGCCCGATAGCGCGAGTCGAAGGAGTCGGCGCTGGTGCCCTGCACGTAGTAGTGGCCGGCTGGAATCACGGCGGCCAGGATCGGCTCAAGCGCTTGCCGGTCGTAGGTGTGGGTCTTGGCCTGGCCGACGATCTCGCCGTTGATCGCGACGGTGCGTCCTTCGACCGTGATCCGGTCTCCGGGCAGGCCGCGCACGATCTTGAAGAAGGGCTGGCCGCGCAGACCCGGATACCGCGCCTGGGCCTCACCGTCGAAGGCGAACACCACGTAGTCACCACGCTTGAGCGCGTTCGGGCCGTACTGCAGCAGCGCCACCCGGCAGGGCAGGCTCGGCGTCCAGTTGAAGAGCACCGGCAGACGCGGCGTGGGGTCGATGAACAGCCGCGTGTAGGCGAAGCCCCAGATCGCGAAGACCGGCAGGTACAGGTACCAGCGCTGGCGAAGATGGACGCCGAAGTCGCGGGTGCCAGCGCGGAGGCGGTCGATGCGGCGGGTCATGGGGCCTCCACCTTTCGACGCAGATGCGCCGTCAAGTCCACGGTCCGCGGTGAAGGCGCGGCGACGGCGGTCTTTAGCACCACCAGGCAGCCGCAATCGCGCGGCAGTTCCTCGAGCGCGAGCGGCAGGCGCTGCGCGAAGCTGCGTGCCATGCGCATCGCCTGCTCGCGTTCGCCGTCGCTCACGGCGCGCGTGAGGATCAGCGTGAACTCGGCTTCCTTCTGGCGGTAGACCTCGGCGACATCGACCACGCCGATCAGCTGCGCCGGTCGCACCACGACGCGGTCGTAGGCCGTCAGCGTGCCGAGCACGATCGCGCAGGCCATGCCCGCGTTCAGCAGCGCAGACTTCAGGCCCGGGCTCATGACACATGCCCCCGGCGCCGCAGCAGCTCTGCGATGGCCTCGTCGATCGACTTGCCCTGAGCGCGCAGTTCGTCGATCGGCGCGTTGTCCTCGAGCTTGTTGGAGAACAGGAGGTGGGTCGCAGGATCGAGGATGTTGCGCGCCACGCCCTCACCGACGGGCGAGGAGATGTAGACCTCGGAGAACACACCCGGCTCGGTGCGCAGCGAGTTCAGCAGCCGCTTCTTCGGCTCGTCCATCGTCAGCCGTCCCTGGCGGTCGAGCATCTCGATCGACTCGGGTTTCTGGCGCAGCAGGAAGACCCAGTCCGAGCAGTTGAAGGCGGCCTCCATCTGCGCCGAGCCGTAGTAGTCGTCGGCGCTCTGAGTCGCCGTACCCAGCGAGCCGCCGTACTTGCGGGCGCGTCGGGCCGCCTCCTCGACGACCGCGGCCTTGACCGGGTCGTCGGCGCCGATGTCGCCCAGCTGCTGCTTCAGCTCGTCGATGAACAGCACCTTGCGCCGGTTGCGCGTCAGGTACATCTCGCCGGTGATCTGGTGCAGCAGCAGGATGTTGACCACCGCGTGCAGGTCGGGCCGGCGCTTGAGTTCCTCGTTCTCAATGACGACGAAGTCGTTGTCGAAGTCGATGTTGTTGCGGCCCTCGAAGAAGCGCTCGTACTGACCGCCCCGCGCGTAGGGGTTCAGCATGATCGCCAGGTCCTTGATGCGTGGGTCCTCGCGCACGCCCAGCTCCTCGATCGTGCCGGCCTTGAAGGCGTCGCGCAGCGCGGTGACGGTCAGCTCGTTGCCATGCGCTCGGAACAGCTTGAGCACCATCGCCGAGATCGCCTTGTACTGGACCTCGTCGAGCGGCCGCGACATCGAGGCCATCTTCGAGATGGCCGGCACCAGCATGTCGATGTCTTCGTTGATGTCGACGATGTGGGAGAAGGGGTTCAGGCAGATGTCGACGTCGGGTTTGAACTCGATGTAGGTGCCCTTGGCCTTGCGGCACAGCTTCTCGAACGAACGACCCAGGTCCAGCATCCATACCTTGGCGTCGATGGCACGGTAGGACCAGGCCATCTCGTTCATCAGCACCGACTTGCCGGAGCCAGGCGCGCCGATGATCGCGAAGTTGTAGTTGCCGAGGTCGTTGTCGAAGATGTCCAGCGTCATCAGCTGGCCGCGCCGGCCGCCAAACACCAGCGCCGGCGTACGCGTGCCGCGCCACTCGGCGATCAGCGGCGCCAGGTGGATGGCATTGGCCATCGTCTTGCGCGAGACGCGGCGCATCTTGGCCAGGTCGCGGTGAAAACGCTCGGACAGCGTCATCGGCAAGCTGGCCAGCAGCGCCTGCCGGTGCATGTAGACATCGGCATTGAGCTGGAACCCACGGCCGCGCCAGATCGCGTTCGCGGTCTCCTGTGCTGCGACCGACTTGCCCGGTGGCGAGAAGATCGCGAGCTGGTGGTACAGGCTCACCAGGTTGCTGCCGACGTCGATCGCGTTGGCCGCGGCAGTCCAGTCCTGCAGCTTCTTGCCCACGTCGGGCATCACCTCGGCCATCTTGCTGCGTGCGTTCTGCGTCGCGCGCACATGGTTGGCCGTGACAACCGACTTGGTGACGTTCGGGTCGAGCACGTGCACGCCCATCGTCAGCAGGAAGGGCGCGCTGTACTGCAGCGCGGGCTGCATCAGATCGCCGATCAGCGAGCCCATCTGCCACAACGCAAAGCGCTCGGGGAAGGATTTGATCGAATAGAAGCGGGCTTCGAGCCGGTGCTCGCTGCCTTCCTTCCACAGGGTCAGGCCGCCGGGCTGCGGGTCCTGGATGGTGTCGAAGTCGACGATCTGGTCGCGGATCTCGCGGCCGTCGTCGTAATGCAGATTCGGTGCGGCGCCGGATGTGTTGTCCGACGAGATGCGGTCGGGGTTCGTGAACAGCGCGCACCAGTTGATCAGGTCGGCGGCGTCGCACACGCGGTTCGGCAGCGAGGCCGAGCGCAGCGTCGAGGCCATCGACTCGCGCAACGCCACCAGTTCGTCGCGGCGGTTGAGCTGGTCTGCGTCGCCCGGCAGCGCCACGCTCATCATCAGCCGGAAATCGCGGATGGTGTAGTGGAAGCCCGACGTCAGCGACCGCTGGGCGCCGCCGAGCAGATGGCCCACGCGCTGGCGCGCCAGGCGGTGGAAGAGGTTGTCGTTGCGTGCGGGCCGGCCCCAGTGTTTGGCCTTCTCGGCCTGGTCGCTGTCCTCGACGCGCAGGTTGGCGTAGCGGCACAGTTGCTCGCGGATGTGCGGCGAGGCGAACAGGTGGAACTGAACCCCGGTGCCGGGCGGGCAGGTCGCGTAGAGCGACACCAGCACCTCGGCCATGCGTTCGTCGGCACCGGACTGTGGCATCAGCTCCAGCAGGAAGCCCAGGCCGTCGCGGTTGACGAACAGCTTCTCGTCGGCCAGGTAGGCAGAGTAGGGCAGCCAGGCGGCGAACTGTTCGGCGGGCGAGTCGGCTTCGGCGCCGAACGGCAGCCAGTCCGCGAGACCGGCGCGTTCGACATGGGGGAGGCGGGCGTTCATCGCGGCCTCAGTCGGGGTTGTCGCCACTGGCAGGCGCGGCGGGCCGCAGCCCAGGGATCAACTGGTCGAGACCGGGCGGACGCTGGACACCCGTGGCGGGCGCTCGGGGTGCGGGGTCCGCGGCTGCGCGTCCGGCGGGTGCGCGCACGGGTGCGTAGGCTTCGCGGATCGCGCGCTGGGCGTGGTCGACGAGCCAACGGCCGCCATCGACTTGCACGTACACATAGCCCTGGTCGTAGAGATCGCGGTCGGCGTCCTCCCAGGGCTTGAACCACAGCCGCAGGATGCGCGGTGCGGAGCGCAACGGGAGCACGTGCGCGGCGTCGGCCGGTGCGTTGCGCGCGGTCGGTGTGCTTGCTGCCGACGCAGGGGGTGTCAAGTCGGGCGCAGCGGCAGGCGTGGCGCGAGCACGCTGTGCCGGCAGGTTGTTCGCCACCGCGTTGGCATAGGTGCCGGACACGGACTGGCAGGTCACGCCGTCCGGGGCCTTGCAGGCGTAGCTGGAATTGCCGCTCAGGCCGGACAGGCTCATGCAGCCCGAGAGCGACGCCACGCCGCCGAGCAGGGCCGCCAGGCGACTCATGTGGTGGGCATTCATGGCCTGGCCTCCGGCGAGGTGCGCGCCAGACGGTCCTCGATCACCGGCCGGGTGACGAAGCCTTCGGTGCGCGTCCCGTCTGCCCAGAACAGGGTCGGCGTTCCGTTGACGCCCAACTGGCGGGCGAGTGCGAGGTTGCGGTCGACCGGGTGCTCGCAGGAGGACGCTGATGCCGCAGCTGGCGCAACGCCGTCGTGCATCGCCTGTCGCCATGCCTGTGCACGGTCGGGCGCGCACCAGATCGCGACGGGTCGCGCCATGCCCTGGAAGGGCAGCAGGAAGGTGTGGATCGTGACGTTGTCGAGGCCATCGAGCTCGGGCTCGAGCCTGCGGCAGAAGCTGCAGCCGGGGTCGCTGAAAACCGCGAACTGGCGGCGGCCATTACCGCGCACCGTCGTGATCGCATCCGCGACGGGCAGCGAGCCGAAGGCGATGGTTGCCGCCGACGGGTTCTCGGTCGCCCCTGGCTCGGCGCGCGCGGCCGCTAGCAGGCGCGGCCCGGTCAGGTCGGTCATCGTGCGCGTGTCGAAGAGGCGACCGAAGATGAAGTAGCGCGGGTCGCGGGCGGCGACGAAGGCAACGTTGCCGTTCATCCAGACCTCGTAGACGCCGGGCAAGGGTGAACGAGCGACCTCTGTGAAACGCGTGCCGGGATGGGCCTTGCGCAGTGCACCGAGCAGTCGGGCTTCGTCGGCGGTCGGTCCGGCCGCCACCGCCGAGGCCAACGGCGACAGCAGCGCAATGCACAGCGTAGCGAGTGCCGCGGGCCGTATCAGCGGCCTGCAGTGGAGCGGGTCAGTAGGAGCCATCGTCGTCGGCCTCCGTGCTGCGGTTGGTTGAAGACGGATTCG